>JAJTEW010000004.1 GCA_021299875.1 Comamonadaceae bacterium
ACCGCCGAACTTGGCAGCCAACACGGTGGTGATGGCCGCCGTCAGGGTGGTCTTGCCGTGGTCAACGTGACCGATGGTGCCCACGTTCACGTGGGGTTTGGTCCGTTCGAATTTCTCTTTTGCCATATCTTCGACTCCGAAAAGTAGTGGTCAACAACCAAAACAGAGGGCGCACAACTCACATTGCACGCCCCAAAACTGGTGCCCTTGGCGGGAATCGGACCCGCGACCTCTCCCTTACCAAGGGAGTGCTCTACCACTGAGCCACAAGGGCGAAACATCTGACAAACTCACCGGCAGATTGGAGCGGGAAACGGGAATCGAACCCGTGTCATTAGCTTGGAAGGCTAAGGTTCTACCATTAAACTACTCCCGCACTGATGGCACCGCACGAGTGAATGCGACGCCAATGCCTGGAACCATTTCCAAGTGCTCAATCAAGCCGGCTTTCGCCAGTTTGCTGGTGGAGGAGACTGGATTCGAACCAGTGTAGGCGTAAGCCAACAGATTTACAGTCTGCCCCCTTTAGCCACTCGGGCACCCCTCCAGAAGCGAGTCTTAGATTATGCCATCTTTTTGTGACCGAGCGCAAGGTCACGCTGAACTTTTCACCAAGCGATGGGTTTTCTGCCGGTTTGAGCTGCAAAAAGCTGGGCGCTGGCGAAATGCCCGCAACCCATGAAAGGCAAGGGCGGCCGCAAAGCGGACAGTGGCGAGGGGTGATTGGCCTGGAGGATCAAATGCCGAGATGAACCCGCCACGTCCTCCACCATTTTTTTCTTGGTCTGCGCGTGCGCGCCCCACAACATGAACACAACAGGCTTGGGGCTTTGGGCCACAGCGGCGACAAAAGCATCGGTCAACACCTCCCAACCCCAACCGGCGTGGCTGCCCGCCTGTCCCGCCTCGACAGTCAAGCAAGTGTTGAGCAGCAAAACACCTTGCTGAGCCCAGTGCACCAACGACCCGTCGGTGGGGGTTGGCACCCCAAGGCTTTGCTGAAGCTCCTTGAAGATATTGCGCAAACTGGGTGGGATGCGCACCCCGGGCGCAACCGAAAAAGCCAACCCATGCGCCTGACCCGGGCCATGGTAAGGGTCTTGGCCCAGGATGACGACACAGACTTGGTCCAGGGGTGTCAAGCTCAGCGCTTTCAATGGATCGGGTGGGTAGATGGTGTGGCCCGCCAACAAAGCCTCGTTGAGGCGCGAGGACAAAGCCCGCCCCGGCTCACTGCTCAAGAAGTCTTGCACAAGCGGGGCCCAGCCCGAATCTAGCGCCGACAGGTCTGGTGGCCAGTGCGCCAATCGACCGCCCCCCAAGGGGGCATCGCCCAGATCGAGCGATGGCTGGGCCATGACAAGGGGCATCAGGCAAAGAGCGTGGCCAAAGCCTCACCCGGCTCGTCTGCCCGCATGAAGGCCTCGCCCACCAAAAAGGCATGGACCTTGGCCTCGCGCATGCGGCGAACATCTTCGGGCGTTTGAATACCGCTTTCGGTGATCAACAGGCGATCGGCAGGCACGTCGGGCAACATGTCCAAAGTGGTCTGCAAGGAAACTTCGAAAGTTTTCAGGTTGCGGTTGTTGATGCCCACAAGACGGGTTTTGAGTTTCAGCGCTCGGTCCAGTTCGGCGCGGTCATGCACTTCGACCAGCACCGCCATGTCGAGGCTGCGGGCCACGGCCTCCATGTCTGCCATCTGGGCATCGTCCAGACAAGCCGCGATGAGCAAAACCGCATCGGCCCCCATCGCCCTGGCCTCATAGATCTGATACGCATCGATCATGAAGTCTTTGCGCAAGACCGGCAGGTCGCAGCTGGCACGGGCCTGCTTCAAGAAATCGACGCTGCCTTGAAAGAATTGTTTGTCGGTCAACACCGACAAGCAAGCCGCGCCAAATTCGGCATAGCTCTGGGCGATGTCGGCCGGAATGAACTCGGCCCGCAAAACACCCTTGGAGGGGCTGGCTTTTTTGATTTCGGCAATCACCGCCGCTTGGCCCGCAGCGATCTTGGCGCGCATGGCGCCCTCAAAGTCTCGCGTCAGGACACGGCTTTCGGCATCGGCCCGCACCACATCCAAGGGCTTGTGCCGGAGTGAAGCGGCCAATTCTTCGCGCTTGACCGCCACAATTTTGTCCAAGATGTCCGTCATGTCTTTTCTTTCTGTCCGGGCTCTGAGGCACCGAGGGTCTGAATGGGCGCTGGACTCAAGCCGCTCTTTGGCCATAAGCCACAAATTGCGCCAGCTTGGCCTTGGCAGCGCCCGATTCGATGGCTACTTTGGCGCGTTCAAGGCCGTCTGCGATGCTGCTGGCCACATTGGCCGCATACAAGGCAGCGCCCGCATTGATCATGACAATGTCGCGCGCTGCGCCAGGCTGATTGTCCAGCACCCCGAGCAACATGGCCATCGACTCCTCGGGCGTGTCCACTTTCAAGGCACGGTTGCTGGACATGGTCAGGCCAAAGTCTTCGGGGTGGATGTCGTACTCGGTGATCTGCCCGTTTTTGAGCTCGCCCACCAAAGTGGCCGCACCCAAGCTGATCTCGTCCATGCCATCGCGCCCATAAACCACCACCGCATGCTCGGCCCCCAAGCGTTGCAGGGCCCGTACCTGAATGCCCACCAGGTCGGAGTGGAAAACGCCCATCAAGATATTGGGTGCGCTGGCGGGGTTGGTCAAAGGTCCGAGGATGTTGAACATCGTGCGCACACCCAGCTCCTTTCGCACCGGGGCCACGTTTTTCATGGCCGGGTGGTGGTTGGGCGCAAACATGAAGCCGATGCCCACCTCTTCAATCGAGCGCGCAATCTGCTCTGGCGACAAATGGATGTTGCCGCCCAAAGCCTCGACCACATCGGCGCTGCCGGACTTGCTGCTCACGCTGCGCCCACCGTGCTTGGCGGTTTTGGCGCCGGCTGCTGCGGCCACGAACATGGCGCATGTCGAAATGTTGAAGGTGTGTGCACCATCGCCACCTGTGCCCACGATGTCGACCAGATGCCGCGGGTCGGCCACATGCACCTTGGTGGAAAACTCGCGCATCACCTGCGCAGCAGCCGTGATCTCGCCAATCGTTTCTTTTTTCACGCGCAAACCCGTGAGCAGCGAAGCCATCATGACGGGTGACAACTCACCATTCATGATCATGCGCATGATGTGCAGCATCTCGTCATGGAAAATTTCGCGGTGCTCGATGGTGCGTTGCAGTGCTTCTTGAGGGGTGATGGGCATGGCGTCGTCCTAAGGGGGATGGTTTTTCAGTAAATTCCTGACGGGGATGGTCCTGCGCCCTGGCTTGCCAACGGCTGGGTCATGAAACGGCGAATGCAAGCGATGGCAAAGTCAACGCCTGCAGCGTCCACGTCCAGGTGCGTCACAAAACGCAGACCGATCAAACCTGTGGCCAAAACACCTTGGGCCTTGAGTTCGGCCAACAAGCCGGGGCCACGGCCATCGGCCACGTCCACAAACACGATGTTGGTTTGCGCAGAACGCACACTCAAGCCCGGCAAGCCTTGTAAGCCATGCGCCAGCCGCTGTGCCAGCGCATGGTCATCGGCCAGTCGGTCGATGTGGTGGTCCAGCGCATGCAAAGCCCCAGCGGCCAACAAGCCAGACTGGCGCATGCCGCCACCCAAGACTTTGCGCCAGCGCAAGGCCTTGGCGACCAACTCATGCGAGCCGCACAGGGCAGAGCCCACAGGCGCGCCCAAGCCCTTGCTGAAACACACGGACACGCTGTCGAAATGGTCCACAATGCGGCGCACACGCTGCGTGACCGATTCGCCTTCGGCCTGAGCCACGGCGGCGTTGAACAAGCGTGCGCCATCGAGGTGCGTGGCCAAGCCATGCCGTTTGGCCAGACCCGTGGCTTGCGCCAAGTAGTCTTGCGACATGGGGTGGCCGTTCCAGGTGTTTTCCAGCGCCAGCAAGCGTGTGCGGGCAAAGTGGCAGTCGTTGGGTTTGATGGCCGCGGCGATATCGGCGAGGACCATTTCCCCCAAAGCGTTTTGTGCCAGCGGCTGCGGCTGGATGCTGCCCAGCACGGCAGCGCCCCCGCCTTCGTAGCGGTAGGTGTGGGCGTTTTGCCCCACGATGTACTCGTCGCCCCGCTCGCAATGCGCCATCAGGGCGCACAGGTTGCTCTGCGTTCCGGTTGGCATGAACAGCGCCGCCTCTTTGCCCGTGATTTGTGCGATGCGTTCTTGCAAGGCGTTGACGCTGGGGTCGTCACCAAACACATCGTCGCCCAGGGGTGCCGCCAGCATGGCCGCGCGCATGGCTGCGGTGGGCTGGGTGACGGTGTCGCTGCGCAAATCAATCATGGCCGTTCCAGAAAGTTCTTGAGCATGGCGTGACCATGCTCGGTGAGGATGGATTCGGGGTGAAACTGCACGCCTTCGATGTCGAGCGCGGTGTGGCGCACACCCATGATCTCGCCGTCATCGGTCCAGGCGGTGACTTTCAGGCAAGGCGGGCAACTGGCCCGCTCAATGGCCAGGGAGTGGTAGCGGTTGACGGTGAATTTTTCAGGCAAGTCCGCGAACACGCCTTCTTGCGTGGTGGTGATGACACTGATCTTGCCGTGCATCAATTCTTGTGCCCGAACAATCTTGCCGCCAAAAGCCGCACCAATGCTTTGGTGCCCCAGGCACACGCCCAAAATGGGCAACTTGCCCGCAAAGTGCTGGATGGCCTTGACCGATATACCCGCCTCGGCTGGCGAACAAGGGCCGGGCGAGATCACCAAGCGATCGGGTTGGCGCGCTGCAATGCCTTCCAGGGTGATTTCGTCGTTGCGAAAGACCTCGACCTGTGCGCCCAGCTCGCCAAAGTACTGCACGATGTTGAAGGTGAACGAGTCGTAGTTGTCGAGCATCAGGAGTTTGATTTTTTTAGCCATGATCACTCCAAACCTTCTTCAACCAGTTCGCTGGCCCGCAGCAAGGCACGCGCCTTGTGCTCGGTTTCGCGCCATTCCATCTCGGGCACCGAGTCGGCCACCACGCCTGCTGCCGCCTGCACATACAGGGTTTGGTCTTTGATGACGGCGGTGCGGATGGCAATGGCCACGTCCATGTCACCGGCGTAACTGATGTAACCGCAGGCCCCACCGTAAATGCCACGCTTGACAGGTTCGAACTGGTCAATCAGCTCCATCGCATGCACTTTGGGCGCACCCGTCAAGGTGCCTGCCGGGAAGGTGGCTTTGAGCACGTCCATGTTGCTCATGCCCGCGTTCAACACGCCTTCCACGTTGCTCACGATGTGCATCACATGGCTGTAGCGCTCGACCACAAAGGCCTCGGTCACCTTGACGGAACCGATCTGGGCGATGCGGCCAATGTCGTTGCGCGCCAGGTCGATCAGCATCACATGCTCGGCGCGCTCCTTCGGGTCGTTGATCAACTCTTGTTCTGCAGCCTTGTCTTTTTCTGGCGTCGCACCGCGCGGGCGTGTGCCCGCCAAGGGGCGGATGATGACTTTCGCGCCCTCTGCGGTTTGCTCTTGGCGCACCAGAATCTCAGGGCTGGCCCCGACAACATGGAAGTCGCCGAAGTTGTAGAAATACATGTAGGGGCTGGGGTTGAGCGAACGCAACGCACGGTACAGCGAGAGCGGACTCTCGGTGTAGCGTTTTTTGATGCGCTGGCCCACTTGGACCTGCATGAAGTCGCCACCCGCGATCAGCTCCTTGGCCTTTTCCACCGCAGCGATGTAATCGGCCTTGGCAAAGTCCCGCTCAGCAGGGTAGGACTGGCTGGCTTTGACCACGGGCGCGCTGACCGAATACTTGAGCTGCTCTTTCAGGTCGCGCAGGCGTTTTTTTGCGCCCACATAGGCCTCGGGCGTGCCCGGGTCGGCATAAACGATGAGGTAAAGCTTGCCTGACAGGTTGTCGATCACGGCGAGTTCCTCGCATTGCAACAACAGGATGTCGGGCGTGCCCAGTGTGTCGGGCGGGCAGGATTTTTCGAGTTTTTTCTCGATGTAACGCACCGCGTCATAACCAAAGTAGCCTGCCAAACCACCACAGAACCGAGGCAAACCGGGTCTCAAGGCCACCTTGAAACGCTTTTGGTACTGTTCAATGAAGTCCAGTGGGTTGCCTGTGGCGGTCTCGATCACCAGCCCGTCGCGCACCACTTCGGTTTTGGCTTCAGCACCAAAGCCGCTGGCGCGCAGCAGGGTTCGGGCGGGCAAGCCAATGAAACTGTAGCGCCCAAAACGCTCACCACCCACCACCGATTCGAGCAAGAAACTGTATTGGCCGTTGTCTTTGGTGTGCGCCAGCTTCAGGTAAAGCGACAGGGGAGTTTCCAAGTCCGCAAAGGCCTCCAGCATGAGGGGAATGCGGTTGTAGCCTTGGCTGGCCAGGCTTTTGAATTCAAGTTCGGTGATCACAGGCTCCAGCCTCCAAAGCGCTCAGCAACCTCGTGCGAGGTGCTTTTCATTCATCCAAGTGCCCAGGCTTGGCTGGGCGCGGGTGGCGGGCAAGGCCGCACGGTCGGTGGGGTCAGGCTGGCCGACGCCAGGGCCAGGCTCCCCGGCCTTCCGCAGGGGAATGGCTCGGCAGGCTGGCTGCACTGGACTGATGATGGAGGGTGAACATGGTGTTGAGAGTGTAGCAAAGGCCCGAGACGCTTTGGTTGAGACCCAAGCAAGCACTTTGGGAGCTTGGTCAAACTGCCCTCCTTGCTCAACGCTTCGCAGGCGTATTCAAGCGTTCAAGCGTGCGGGCAGGTCGGCAAGGCTGTCTAACCAGGCAGCGGCAGGCGTGTCTTGCACGGGTTGGCCATGGTTGTAGCCATAAGTCACCAGCACCACCGGGCACCCTGCAGCGTGAGCGGCTTGGGCATCGTTGCTGGAGTCGCCCACCATCAAGGTGCGCGCCACAGAAGTGCCCAAAGCTTCGCAGGTTTTGAGGATCGGCAAAGGATCGGGTTTTTTTCGCTCAAAACTGTCACCACCAAACACGTGGCCAAAAAAGGGCGCCAAGGCCTTGTCTTTGAGCAAGGCTTGGGCAAAGGCCAGGGGCTTGTTGGTCAGACATGCCATGGGCACGCCTTGATCAGCCAAGTGCTGAAGCACCGCCAGCACACCGGGGTAGACATCGGCAAACTGGCCGTTGATGGCCAAATAGTGGTGTTGGTAACGCTGCCAGGCGCGGTCGAACAAGGCGTCCACCGTCAAAGCCGCACACGCTTGACCCAGGCCTTTGACTTCGGGCCTGGCGATTTGGTGCGCCAAAATGCTGCGGATCAGGTGCTCGGAGCCTTTGCCGATGGTTTGCTCAATGAGCGCGTCCGACACCGGGGGCAAGTCCAGGTCGGCCAGGGTGCGGTGCAAAGCCACCTGAAAATCGCCCAAGGTGTGCACCAAGGTGCCATCCAGATCAAATACAACGGCTTCGATCTGCGTCAGATCCTGCACAGTTTGCATCGCAATTCGCACCGTTTAGCCCAAAGCCAGGCGCATCTGGTCGATCACGGCCTTGTAATCGGGCTTGCCAAAAATGGCACTGCCCGCCACAAAAGTGTCGGCCCCTGCATCGGCCACGCGGCGGATGTTGTCGGTTTTGATGCCGCCGTCCACTTCCAGACGAATGTCTCGGCCGCTGCGCTCGATCCATTGGCGCGCCAACGCCACCTTGCGCAAGGCAGAATCGATGAAACTTTGGCCCCCAAAGCCCGGGTTGACGCTCATGAGGAGGATCAGATCGATCTCGTCAATGGTCCACTCCAGCACATCGAGTGGTTCGGCCGGATTGAACACCAAACCCGCCTTCACGCCCTTGGTTTTGATGGCCTGAATGCTGCGATGCACATGCCCGCTGGCGTCGGGGTGAAAACTGATCAGGTCCGCGCCGGCCTCGGCAAAAGACGCGGCCAGCGCATCGACTGGCGAGACCATCAGATGCACATCGATCGGCACGGCCACACCGGACGCCGTTTTGGCGTGCGGCTTGAGCGCTTGGCAAATCATGGGCCCGAAGGTGAGGTTGGGCACGTAATGGTTGTCCATCACGTCAAAGTGGATCCAGTCGGCACCCGCGTCGATGACGCTTTTGACTTCGTCGCCCAAACGAGCGAAATCAGCCGAGAGAATGGAAGGGGCAATGCGGTAGGTCTTCGTCATCCCAGAATTGTCGCAGTTAACATCGGCCCATGTCTGTCTACAACGTTCAAATCGATGTCGTGCCCCAATACGTGGCCGACCAAAGCAAGCCCTTGCAAGAGGTCTTTGCCTTTGCCTACACCGTCACGGTGACCAACACAGGCCAAGTGCCGGTGCAACTGATCTCCCGTCATTGGGTGATTCAGGACGAACGCGGGCACGCCGAAGAGGTCAAAGGTTTGGGTGTCGTCGGACAGCAACCCCTGCTGCGTCCAGGCGAATCCTTCCAATACAGCAGTGGCTGCCGCTTGCGCGCCCCCAGCGGCACGATGGGCGGCAGTTATTTTTTTGTGGCGGAAGACGGTCACCGGTTCGACGCAGCCATCGGCACTTTCATTTTGGAATCATCCAACACCATGTCAACGGGTCGCACCTTGCATTGAGCCGCTCCCCTTGTGACTTGCGGTTAAGCTCATGGGCATGGGTGAATTTGAGCTGATCGAGCGCTACTTCAAACGTCCTGCACGACATGCAGCTGTTGGCATTGGCGACGACTGCGCGGTGTGGACGCCCCGCCCCGGTCACCAGTTGGCTTTCTCGGCCGACATGCTGCTCGAAGGGCGTCATTTTTTATCCACGGTGTCCCCCCGGTCTTTGGGCCACAAAGCCTTGGCTGTGAACCTCAGCGATTTGGCCGCGTGCGGTGCGACGCCTTGTGCGTTTTTACTCTCCTTGTCGCTGCCCAGTGCCGACGAAAACTGGCTGTCAGGTTTTTCGCAGGGCCTTTTCGCCTTGGCCGATGCGCACGGCTGTGAGTTGATCGGTGGCGACACCACCCGAGGTCCTTTGAACATCGCCATCACGGTGATGGGCGAAACCCCGCATGGCCAGTCCGTTTTGCGCAGCACGGCGCAAACAGGGGACGACATTTATGTGAGCGGTCATTTGGGCGATGCCCGGCTGGCCTTGGAGGTTTTTCGGGGCCACTTGAGCGTGCCGCAGGCTGTTTTGGACCTGGCCAGAGTCCGCCTGGAAACACCGACACCCCGCATGGCTTTAGGCACTTCTTTGCGCGGTGTGGCCACGGCCATGGCCGACGTCAGCGATGGTTTGCTGGGCGACTTGGGACACATCCTCAAGGCCAGCGGGGTCGGCGCCCAGTTGAACTTGCCCGCACTCTCGCAACTGATGCTCACCCGCCATGCCTGGGACTGCCCCCGTGAGTGCTGGCTGCGCTGCGTGCTGTCTGGCGGTGACGATTACGAACTGGTGTTCACCGCCCCGCCAGCCTCGCAGCACGCGGTGGAGGCCGCCGCTTTGAGCAGCGGGACCCCCATCACCCGCATTGGCCACATCACACCAGATGGCGGCTTGTTGCTGATGGACGACAACGGCGATGTGGTGCGCCCTGCATTTTCTTCTTTCGACCATTTCGCATGACGATGAATTGGCCATCACCCTCCACTGATGTCTCGGCCCCATCAGCCCCCATGCGGGCATCGGCGGCATTCATGTTCAAACACCCCGCCCATGCGATCGCTTTGGGTTTTGGCTCGGGCTTGTCCCCCAAAGCCCCTGGTACGGTGGGCAGCTTGTGGGGGTGGGCGTCTTGGTTGCTCATTCAACACAGCTTGTCTTTGCCCATGCAGGCCGCTTTGGTCGGCGCAGCCATCCTCTTGGGCTGGTGGGCTTGCACGGTCACAGCCCGAAATCTGGGCGTGAGCGACCCCGGCGCGATTGTCTGGGATGAAATTGTGGCCATGTGGCTGATTTTTTTCATCCTCGCCCCCACCAGCTTTGCAGGACAGCTGGTGGCGTTTGTCTTGTTTCGTTTTTTCGATGCCGTGAAACCTGGGCCGGTGGCTTGGGCTGACGGTTTGTTCAAGGGATTTGGATGGCGGGGCGGCTGGGGCATCGTCTTTGACGACCTGGTCGCCGCGTTTTGCACCCTTTTTGTCATCGCACTTTGGAGGTCGTTGGAATGGCTGATGTGACTTCTCGTTTGGCGGATCGGTTGTGTTCATTGCAATGGATGATGGCCACGGCCGAAAGCTGTACAGGCGGCTTGATTGCAGGCCATTGCACCGACTTGCCCGGCTCCAGCCGGTGGTTTGAGCGGGGTTTTGTGACTTACTCGAACGCGGCCAAGACCGATTTGCTGGGTGTCCAACCGGATGTGATCGCTGCCGAAGGCGCGGTCAGCGAAGCGGTCGCCCGCGCCATGGCGCTGGGCGCTTTCTACCGGACCCCCGCCAGGGTGTCTGTGGCCGTCACGGGCATTGCCGGCCCCGATGGGGGAAGCGCCGACAAACCGGTAGGCACCGTCTGGCTGGCTTGGTGCATCAACGGCCTGGTTCACGCAGAACGGCAAAACTTTGGCGGCGACCGCCCAAGTGTGCGGCTAGCCACTGTGGCTTGGGCTTTGCAGGGATTGCTGCAAAGACTGCCCCATGCCCCCACCTGATGGCGCCCACGGCCAAGAAAAAAACCCATCAAAAAACCCGCTGAAAAGCGGGTTTTTTGATGCTGGCCAGGCTCCTTGGGGCCTGCCGCAATGGGCAAGAGCGAATGGAGGTCAAGCTGCTGCGAGCCAGTACCCTGCATTAAAAGGGCTGCTCATGCGCAGCGCCAAAGGCGAAACGTCCACCAACTTGTCGGTGGGCATTTTTTCGCCTTCCTCGACCGACTCGGCCATGGTGGCGTCCTCGGTTTGTGCCTCAATCGCCCGTCCTGCTTGGCTGTTTTGCGCAGAACGGGCTACAGAAAAGAATAGAAGCATCGGAAGGGTACCTTCCTGTCTCCCCAGAAATCCGCTGTGTCGCGGAAGATGTCCAGCAATTGCTCGCGGGCTTCTTTGTCGAATTTGACGTGGGCAGGGATCTGCTCCAACACGACGATGAAACCGGGCTGTGGGCCCGATTTGTGCAAAGGGTCGGTCATGCAGTCGTAAAGTGCATCGAAGTTTTTGCCAAAATGCGATGGCAATGTGAATTGCGCACCGATCAAATCCAGCACATCTTGCTTGCTTTGGGCTTGCGCCAAATTGGCATACAAAAAGTGATGCCCCAATCCTTGGGCGGCTTCCTGCAGATCGCTCACGCGGTAAGCGCGAATCGACTGCACGATATTTGACCGCACGCCCTTCAAGGGCGCCTCTTGGTCATGGCGTGTCAGCGTGTCCATCTACGTGGTCTTTCTCAAACAAAAATTAGGGTCGATCGACCATCATGCGAAAACTCGCGTAATGGTCTTGGGTGTAGTAACAGGCTTTCGGTTCCGCTGGTACTGGACCACCGCAAACAATGCGGCGAGCACCACGGTTGCGCTCCCCAGGGGTCCTGACGGTGTATTCACGGTAAAAACCGCGGTCTTGACGAGGCAAAAGCCGCTCGCGATTGCCAAAAACCGTGCCGTCCTTTTCGTAAGGAAAAGGACCACCCTTTCGGATGGCTCGGTAGGTCTCTTGCGCTTCGCGGGGCAGTTCAGTCACCAAAACGGTGGCCAAGCCTGCAGTCTCGTCGGGCGTTTTGGCATGCACCAAAACTGTGCAAGCCATCCAAACAAGGCCCATCAGCACAGCAAACCAGCGCTGACGGGGCACGAATTGCTGGGCCACCCTCATGAACACACCTTTCAGGAGCCTCCGGGTTTACCCGAAAACTCAAAGGCGCTAGTGTGCGGCAAATGCGATAAAAATGCAAGCGAATGCCCAATAAACAGGCAAAGGTATTTTGGGCATTTTTAACGCATGTAAGGACACACTCCTATTCAGGCTCTTATCTAGCCGCGTTGGCGTCTGCCACGGTCAATGCGGTCATGTTCACAATCCGGCGCACGGTCGTGCTGGGCGTCAGGATATGGACCGGCTTGGCAGCGCCCAGCAAAACCGGACCGACCGCGATATTCCCGCCGGCAGCGGTTTTGAGCAAGTTGTAAGCGATGTTGGCGGCATCGATATTGGGCAAAACCAACAAATTGGCATCGCCCATCAGGGTGCTGTTGGGCATGATGGCGTGGCGTGCGGCGGCGTCCAACGCCACATCGCCGTGCATCTCGCCATCGACTTCGAGCCAAGGGGCCTTTTGGCGCAACAGCGCCAACACATCGCGCATTTTAACGGCGCTGGGTTGGTCAGACGAGCCAAAATTGGAATGAGACAACAAGGCCGCTTTGGGCTGAATGCCAAAACGGCGCATTTCTTCGGCCGCCATGATGGTGAACTCGGTCAATTGCTCGGCGGTGGGGTCGTAGTTGACGTGGGTGTCGACCATGAAAACCTGACGTCCGGGCAACATCAAGCCGTTCATGCAAGCAAAGGTATGGACGCCTGAACGCTTGCCGATGACTTGGTCGATGTAATTCAGGTGCATCGGGTTGGTGCCCCATGTGCCACAGATCATCCCGTCGACATCGCCTTTGTGCAGCAACATCGCGCCGATCAGCGACAAACGTCGGCGCATCTCGATCTTGGCCATTTGCTGGGTGATGCCCTTGCGCTCGGTCATGCGGTGGTAGGTCTGCCAAAAATCACGGTAACGGTGGTCGTCTTCGACGTTGACGACGTCGTAGTCCAACTCCTCCCGCAAGCGCAGACCAAATTTCTCGATGCGCTCGGCAATCACGGCCGGGCGACCGATCAAGGTGGGGCGGGCAATGCCCTCGTCCACCACGATTTGGGAAGCACGCAAAACACGCTCTTCTTCACCTTCGCTGTAAGCGATGCGCTTTTTCAGGGCACGCTTGGCGGCGGTGAAGATCGGCTTCATCATCGTGCCGGAGGCATAGACGAAGCCTTGCAGTTTTTCGCGGTACGCCTCCAGGTCTTGGATCGGGCGAAGCGCCACTCCGCTTTCGGCGGCCGCTTGGGCCACTGCTGGGGCAATCTTCATCATCAAGCGCGGGTCGAAGGGTTTGGGAATCAAATATTCAGGGCCAAAGGCCAAAGGCTCACCCACATAAGCGGCGGCCACCACTTCGCTCTGCTCGGCTTGGGCCAATTCAGCGATGGCATGGACAGCGGCGATCTCCATCTCCAGCGTGATGGTGGATGCGCCCGCATCCAGCGCGCCTCTGAAAATGTAGGGGAAACACAGGACGTTGTTGACCTGGTTCGGGTAATCGGTGCGGCCTGTGGCCATGATGGCGTCGTCGCGCACAGCTTTGACGTCTTCGGGGTTGATTTCGGGGTTGGGGTTGGCCAGCGCAAAAATCAGGGGCTTGGCGGCCATGGACTTGACCATGTCTTGCTTGAGCACACCACCCGCCGACAAGCCCAAGAACACGTCGGCCCCGGCAATGACTTGCGCCAAGGTGCGGTGCTCGGTTTTTTGCACAAACTGAATTTTGTCTTCGTCCATCAACTCGGTGCGGCCTTCATAGACCACGCCGGCCAAGTCGGTCACCCAAATGTTTTCGCGAGGTATGCCCAGCTTGACCAACAGGCCCAAGCAAGCCAGCGCCGCAGCGCCCGCGCCCGAAGTCACCAATTTGATCTGTTTGGGGTCCTTGCCCACGACCTTCAAGCCGTTCAAGATGGCGGCCCCAACCACAATGGCAGTGCCATGCTGATCGTCATGAAAGACCGGAATCTTCATGCGTTCGCGCAGCTTGCGCTCAATGTAAAAGCAGTCGGGCGCCTTGATGTCTTCGAGGTTGATACCGCCAAAGGTCGGCTCCAGCGAGGCGATGATCTCGACCAGCTTGTCCGGGTCTTTTTCATTGATCTCGATGTCGAACACGTCAATGCCAGAAAACTTTTTGAACAAAACACCCTTGCCCTCCATGACAGGCTTGCTGGCCAGCGGGCCGATGTCGCCCAAACCCAGCACGGCCGTGCCGTTGGTCACCACACCCACCAAGTTGCCTCGGCTGGTGTACTTGAAGGCGTTGGCCGGGTCTTTGACGATTTCTTCGCAGGGCGCTGCCACGCCTGGTGAATAGGCCAAAGCCAAATCGTGCTGGTTCACCAACTGTTTGGTGGCGGCGATCGCCACCTTGCCGGGGGTCGGAAACTCGTGGTACTCGAGCGCCGCTTTGCGCAATTGGGCGCGTTTTTCTTCGGCTTGAACCTTGTTGGTCATGGGTGTGCTCCGCTGTAAGTTTTTTCAGTGGGCTGCTGGGGTTCAGCAGCCTTCTTGTGTCCATTCGAACACATGGGTGAACGTGTCGAATCGGTGATCATTTCATTGTAGGCCCCAGATTAGGGGATCAAGACTGCGTAAATCTGCGTAGCAGGTGAGTTGGCTTTTGACTTTTTGGCACAAATGAGGGCCGACTGGGCGGCTGTTCAACGGCAATGCTTCCAGGCTTTGTGCTGCAAAGCCTGTGCCACGCTGACCGACTGTTGCCCTGGAATGATGTGAAAAGACGCACCGGCTTGCAAACGACCCGTTTGCTCCACCGCCAGATAAAAACCGCAACGCCCGCTTTGCAACATGTCTTTGGCGGCCTGGACGTAACCCATGACGGCGTTGAACTTGCCGCAGGGCTCGCGCGGCTGGGTCACGCGCAGGACCACGTCGCCAAAATCCAAACGGTCGCCCACGAAGAGGCCTTGTTCCAGCACGCCTTGCAGACTGAGGTTTTCACCCAAGTAGCCCGGCGCCAAAGCTTCTTCAAACATCGTCGCGCCCCGCACTTGACGCTGCGCCTGCCACCAGGTCAGATGCTCTGATGGCAAGGCGTAAACCGCTTTGCTCAGGCCACCATGCACCGACAAGTCGGCTTGCTCGTCACCGACCAGCCCCAAGACCCCGACTTCGATGGGGCCAGAGACCGTGGTTTTGCCAATGCCCGACACCAGCTTGCGCCCGCCCACCATCAAGGGGCGCACTGGGCCAGTTTGAATGGAGAGCAGCGTCCCCGACAAACCGGTCCGCAAAGACGGATGCAAAGTGGGGGGCATGGGCCTTTCAGCCCCGCATCAGGGCTTCGATCTCGTCGGCCTTGACCGGCACGCCCCGAGTGATCAGCTCGCAACCCGTGGCGGTCACGATGGCATCGTCTTCGATGCGGATGCCGATGTTGTGGAAGGGCTCGGGCACGCCAGGTGCAGGGCGCACATACAAGCCCGGCTCGATGGTCAGCACCATGCCGGGCTGCAAAATGCGGCTGGGGCGGTCTTTGATGGTCTCGCCGCTCAACGGGTCTTTGCGCTCACTCACCTGGCCCACCTGAGAAGGCTCGACATAGCTGCCGCAATCGTGCACGTCCATGCCCAGCCAGTGGCCCGTGCGGTGCATGTAGAACTGAAAGTAGCTGCGGTTGGCGATCACGTCCTGCACGCTGCCCACTTTGTTCTTGTCAAGCAAACCCACATCAAGCAGACCTTGCGCCAGCACGGCCACAGTGGCTTCATGCGGGTCCACAAAACGCGCACCCGCATGGGTGGCGGCCACGGCCGCGTCTTGTGAGGCCAGCACCAGGTCATACAAGGCACGTTGCGGCCCGGTGAACTTTCCGTTGGCCGGGAAGGTTCGGGTGATGTCGCTGGCGTAGCCGTCCAGCTCGCAACCGGCGTCGATGAGCACCAAATCGCCATCGCGGATCAAGGCGGTATCGGCGCGGTAATGCAGCACGCAAGCATTGGCACCGCCCGCCACGATCGAGCCATAGGCTGGGAACTGCGAGCCGTGCTGACGGAACTCGTGCAACAGCTCAGCATCCAGGTGGTATTCGCGCACCTCTTGCCCAGCGCGCAGCATGCTGGCGCTGCGCTGCATGGCGCGGATGTGGGCGCGGGCGCTGATCGCCGAAGCGCGGCGCATGATGCCCTGCTCGTGCGCGTCTTTGACCAAGCGCATTTCATCCAGCAAGCTGCACAAATCGCGCTGCTGCTCGGGACACATTGCGCCATAGCGCACCCGCGCACGGACCGACTGCAGCCAGCCGTTCACCAAACTTTCGAGCCCGGTGTGGATGGCAAACGGATACCAAACGGTGCTGCGGTTTTCGAGCAATTTGGGCATGTGCGCGGCCATCTCGCCGACCGGCAAAGCCCTGTTCACGCCCAAAGTGGCGGGCGCGGCTTCAGGCCCCAAGCGGATGCCGTCCCAAATTTCACGCTCCAGGTCTTTGGACTGGCAGAACAAAGTGGTCTCGCCATCGGCCGTGATCACCAGGGTGGCATGGGGCTCGGTGAAGCCCGTCAGGTAATAAAAGTAGCTGTCGTGCCGGTACAGGTAATCGCTGTCCCGGTTGCGCTGGCGCTCGGGCGCGGTCGGAATGATGGCCAAGCCACCCGCGCCCAGTTGGGCAGCCAGGCGGGCGCGGCGGTCGGCGTAGAGTTGGGACGTGTTCATGTCAGTTAGGGTATAGGGTTGGTCAAGAATGGCACAAGCTTAATGGGGCGGGGCCCAATTCAAGTCACATCGGGGGCATTCAATTGCGCCAGCCGCTCGGGGGTGCCCACATCGGTCCACCGGCCCGGGTACACCTCACCCGTCACCCTGCCCCGATCCATCGCTGCGCGCAGCAAGGGGGCCAGCGCCAGCGAGACGCCCTCCGGGTTACCCGGCGGCAAGCCGCAGCCGGCAAAAAAAGTTTTTTTGTAGAGTGCTACTGTGCTGAAGGTGTATTGGCAAGCCTCAGCGCCTTTGGCCAAATTGAGCACTTGCCCCGTAGCCGACAGGCCAAAGTCACCGCCCGGGTTGTGCGCCGGGTTGGGCACCAGCCACAGGTGCGCCAAGGCCGGGTCGGCTTCAAAGCGCTGAACGTCCTGCGCTGTGAACACAAAATCGGGCGCAAACACATCGCCCGCCACCACCCAGAACACCTCAGCCAAATGGGGCAAGGCCCGCACGATGCCGCCTGCGGTCTCCAGCGCGTGGCCAAAATCCTGGCCTTCATGCGAATACGCCAAATCCACCACCGGCAAGTCTGGCCAGCAGACCCGGTCACCAAAATGGTCCGATATGCTCGACCCCAACCAAGCGGTATTGACCAGTTGGCGCACAAAGCCGCCACGGGCCAACGCCTGCATGGGCCACTGCATGAGCGGCTGGCCACGCACTGGCAGCATGGGTTTGGGCATGCTGTCGGTCAAAGGGCGCATGCGCTCACCTCGCCCGGCGGCCAGCACCATGGCCTGGGAATCAAAAGTGAAAGACATGCCCCGGATAATGCCATGGCTGAAGGCGCTCATGGGACACCGCCCTCTGGCCCCTGAGCCCTAAACTCTTTTTTCACAAGCCTTTTAATGCACGGGACAGTTGAACCAGAAAGAGCACCGCCATGACACGCCCCCTGCCCGCCGTGATTACCGCCGTACAAAACGCCTCTCAGCGCATGGCCGACCGCCAGACCCCTTTTGTCATGAACGATTGGTATGTGGCCGCATTTGGCGAAGAGATCAAGGGCCAGCTGCTGGCCCGCACGCTGCTGGGCCGCCGTCTGGTTTTTTACAGAACCAGCACTGGGCAAGTGGTGGCGCTGGAGGACCGCTGCCCACACCGCTCCATGCCCTTGTCGGCTGGAACGCTGACCCAAGACACCATCGTGTGCGGCTACCACGGCCTGCGTTTCAACAGCGAAGGCAACTGCATCGAAGTGCCCTCACAAGCGAACTGCCCCCAGAACATGGGCATCCGCGCCTACCGCACCCACGAACGCGGTGCAGTGGTCTGGATCTGGATGGGCAAGCCTGAAGAGGCCGATCTCTCCAAGCTGCCTGCGCAAGACTGGATGGAGAGCACCGATTGGGCGCGCTCTCAAGGCTATTTGAGCTTGCAAGCCAGTTATGTGCGCCTGCACGAAAACCTGCTGGACTTGACGCACCTGAGCTTTTTGCACGCCAAAAGTTTTGGCACGCCCGATTACGCCAAGGCCGCGTTCGACACCGAAATCGGCGATGGCCAGTTTGCCTTGCTGCGCCAAGTGGTGCCGACCACGCTGCCCCCGGTGTGGGGGGTGCCCACCGGCCTGACGGGTCAGGGCCAGGCCGCCCGCATTGTGCGCTCCGAGTTCCGCAGCCTGGGCTTGCACGAGGTGTCGGTGCTGTTTTACGACTGCCATCTGCCCGAAACAGACCGCCCGCAATTCCGCATCCGCACCGCGCACATGCCCACGCCCGAGACCGCCACCAGCACGCATTACTTCATCGTGCACGGCCGAGACTTTGCGCTGGACGATCCAAGCACCACGCGCTTCATGCACGATCAACTCTTTGTGGCTTTTCAAGAAGACGTGGACGGCTTAGCGCTGCAAGAACAGGCCCTGGCCAGCACACCCGCCGAGGATTTGTACGAATTTTCGGTGGCCGCCGATGCACCGGCGGTGGCCATGCGCCGCTACCTGCTGGCCAGACAACAAAAAGAGACCCAGCCCTGATCACGGCTTAAAGGGCCTCGTGTCGGACTGCAAGAGCCGGGTCAGCCGATGGACAACCGCTAAAATCACGGGTTTTCCAGAATACCTTCCCGGAGCTGCCCACATGGCAAACCAGCAACAAATGGCCAACGCCATCCGCGCCCTTTCGATGGACGCTGTTCAACAAGCCAACTCGGGGCACCCCGGCGCCCCCATGGGCATGGCCGACATGGCCGTGGCGCTGTGGGGCGATCACCTGCAACACAACCCCGCCAACCCGCATTGGGCCAACCGCGACCGCTTTGTGCTGTCCAACGGCCACGGCTCCATGCTGATCTATTCGGTGCTGCACCTGACGGGTTACAAGCTGCCTATTGAGGAGCTGAAGAACTTCCGCACCTTGCACAGCAAGACCGCCGGCCACCCTGAAGTGGGCGTGACCCCCGGAGTGGAAACCACCACCGGCCCGCTGGGGCAAGGCATCACCAACGCCGTGGGCATGGCGCTGGCTGAGAAGCTGCTGGCCGCCGAGTTCAACCAAGTTGGTCACAAGATCGTCAACCACCACACTTACGTGTTCCTGGGTGACGGGTGTCTCATGGAAGGCATCAGCCACGAGGCCGTGGCCCTGGCCGGTGCCTGGAAGCTCAACAAACTGATCGCCCTGTACGACGACAACGGTATTTCCATCGACGGCCAAGTCGCCCCTTGGTTCATCGACAACACGCCCCAACGCTTTGCGGCCTGCGGCTGGAACGTGATCGACGCGGTGGACGGCCACGACGCCGCTGCCGTGTCTGCCGCGATTGCCCGTGCCAAACACAGCGCCGACAAGCCTACTTTGATTGTCTGCAAAACCGCCATCGGCAAGGGCTCGCCCAACCGTGCGGGCACCTCCAAAGCCCACGGCGAGCCGCTGGGCGCAGAAGAAATCAAAATCACCCGCGCAGCCTTGGGCTGGACGGCCGAGCCCTTCAAGATTCCCAAAGATGTTTACGCCGATTGGGACGCCAAAGCCGCAGGCAAAGCCCGCGAAGCCGAATGGAACAAAGCCTTTGCCGCCTACAAAGGCGCTCACCCGGCGCTGGCCAAAGAGTTTGTGCGCCGCATGAAGGGCGAGCTGCCCAAAAACTTCAACCAAGTGGCGTTTGACGCCGTGGTGGCCGCCCACACCCAGGGTGAAACCGTGGCCAGCCGCAAGGCCAGCCAGCTGGCGCTCGAAGCCTTCACCGCCGCCCTGCCCGAAATGCTGGGCGGTTCGGCCGACCTGACAGGCTCGAACCTGACCAACACCAAGAGCACCCCCGCTTTCCGCGTGGACCTGGCCGGGGACGTGGTCAAGACCGCTGAAGGACAGATCGGCCGTCACATCAACTACGGCGTGCGCGAATTCGGCATGGCCGCCATCATGAACGGCGTGGCGTTACATGGCGGTTACATCCCCTACGGCGGCACCTTCCTGACATTCTCTGACTACTCGCGCAACGCCATCCGCATGGCCGCGTTGATGAAGCAGCGCGTGATCCACGTCTTCACCCACGACTCCATTGGCTTGGGCGAAGACGGCCCGACCCACCAGTCGATCGAACACGCGGCCAGCCTGCGCCTGATTCCCGGCCTGGACGTGTGGCGCCCTGCCGACACGGCCGAAACCACCGTGGCCTGGGCCGTGGCTTTGCAAAACGCCCACCGCCCCTCGGCCCTGCTGCTGAGCCGCCAAAACCTGGCCTACTCGCCCAAGAGCGATCTGGGCGACATCAGCCGCGGCGCGTATGTGCTGTCCGAGCCCGTGCATGTCGGCATGAAAAAAACCCACGGCGTGATCATCGCCACCGGCTCTGAAGTGCAACTGGCCCTGGCCGCACAAAAGCTGTTGGCCGAACGCCAAATCGGTGTGCGCGTGGTCTCCATGCCCAGCACCAACGTGTTTGACCGCCAGACCACCGAGTACAAACAAAGCGTGCTGCCCAAAGGCATCCCCCGCGTGGCGGTGGAAATGGGCTGTACCGACGGCTGGTGGAAATACGGCTGCGCCGCCGTGGTCGGCATCGACACCTATGGCGAGTCGGCTCCTGCGCCTGTGCTGTTCAAACACTTTGGCTTCACCGCCGAAAATGTGGCCGATACAGTTCACGCCGCCTTGCTCAAGGCCTGACCAGGCGCACGGACCGGGAAAGGGGATCAGGTTCTCGCAAGGATCTTGGTTTCCAATCCGGTGACGTAACGGTTTAGTAACTTATCTCCCGAGGCTCTCACCATGACCATCAAGTTGGGTATCAACGGATTCGGCCGCATTGGCCGCCTGGCCCTGCGCGCTGCGCTCAAACACGGTTTCGACGACATCCAGATCGTCGGCATCAACGACCCCAAGCCCGCCGATTACCTGGCCTACATGCTCAAGTACGACAGCGTGCACGGCCGCTTTGACGGCACGGTGGACTTCACCGAAAACACACTCATCGTCAATGGCAAAAAGATCAAGCTCTCGCACGAGCGCGACGCGCACCGCCTCCAGTGGGGCCAGATGGGCGTGCACACCGTGCTCGAATGCACCGGTCACTACCTGACCGAGCCCACCAGCCAGATGCACATCGCCGCTGGCGCCAAGAAGGTCGTGATCTCGGCGCCATCCAAAGACACCGTGCCGATGTTTGTGTACGGGGTGAACCACAAACAATACGCAGGCGAAGCCATCGTGTCGAATGCCTCATGCACCACCAACTGCCTGGCCCCTGTGGTCAAGGTGCTGCAAGACAAATGGGGCATCAAGCGCGGCCTGATGACCACGGTGCACGCCGCCACCGCCAGCCAAATGACGGTGGACGGATCCTCGCGCAAAGACTGGCGCGGTGGCCGTGGCATTCTCGAAAACATCATCCCCAGCAGCACGGGCGCGGCCAAGGCCGTCGGCGTGGTGATCCCCGAGATCAAGGGCAAGATCACCGGCATGGCTTTCCGCGTGCCCACGTCGGATGTGTCGGTGATTGACCTGACCGTAGAGCTGAACAGCGACGCCAGCTATGCCGACATCTGCGCCGAAATGAAAGCGCAAAGCGAAGGCGCGCTCCAAGGCGTGCTGGGTTACACCGACGAAAAAGTGGTGTCCACCGACTTCCGTGGTGAGTCCTGCGCCAGCGTATTCGACGCGACCGCCGGCATTGCGCTGGACAAGACCTTCGTGAAGATCGTGGCCTGGTATGACAACGAATGGGGTTACGCCAAGCAGTGCCTGGAGATGGTGCGGGTCGTCAACAAGAAAAAGTGACCCGCCTCTGATTGGGGAGACAGCGTCAAAGATCCCCGCAGGGGCTCAGAGGCGCTTCGCTTTTCCACATCGCCCCAGCGGGGATCCCTGACGCTGCTATAAAACACAAGCAAAAAGCGCCTTCGGGCGCTTTTTGCTTGCGTGCGGTGATGGCGGGGATGCGGATGCCCCGGGGAAATTGCCGGCCTAGGCGACCTTCAGCGATACATCGCAACTTTAGGCGTCCGTTGCAATGGCGCATGAGAAGTCGTCGCCTCCAGGCGCTCGGCCAGCCAGACCTTGATGACAGACTGCCGCGTCACCCCCAATTTACTGGCTTCGCGATCCAACGGGTCAATCATCCATGTTGGGAAATCAACATTCACCCGCTTTTGCGCCTGCTGCACGCGTTTGGCTTTGGACAAGTCCAAGGAAGCCGTGACGTCGGCGCCGTCATCAAACGCTTGCTCGAACTTTTTAGCTTTCATAAAGTGCCACCTCTTCTGTGCGTGCGCGACGCACTGTTATCAATCGGATATGGGCTTCCCGGTAGGTGATGACTGCTGACCAAAGCTTCATACACATGATACCAATCACTAGAGATTCTTTAGCCCACTGATCCCCTGCGATGGTGCTTCAGGGACGACTGACCCGAATCCAATCCGCCGCCTTCTCCGCGATCATGATCGTCGGTGCATTGGTGTTGCCGCTCACGATGCGCGGCATGACGGAGGCATCGACCACGCGCAGGCCGGGCACGCCGTGCACGCGCAGCTGCGCGTCCACCACCGCCATGCCGTCTTGCCCCATGCGGCAGGTGCCCACGGGGTGGTAGACCGTGTCGGCGTTTTGCCGAATCCAGTGGTCCAGTTGTTCGTCGGTACGGGCGTCGGCAGACTCAGCCCACTCTTTGCCATAAGCGGCCAGTGCAGGCTGGGCCAAAATTTTTTGGGCTTGGCGAACGCCGTCGCGCAAGCGCTGCAGGTCCCGCGGGTCGCTCAAAAACTGCGGGTCAATCAGCGGCGCACTGTTGGGGTCGCGGTCAGTCAACTGCACACGGCCACGGCTGTCGGGTTGCAATAAGCACACATGCAAAGAGTAGCCATGCCCGAGCGTCAGTTGGCGGCCATGGTCCACCAGTTTGGCCACGACAAAGTGCAGCTGAATGTCCGGGTGCGCCTCTTGGGGGCGGCTTTTGTAAAACGCACCGCCCTCGGCAAAGTTGGTGGTCAGACGCCCCTTTCTGTGCTGCCGCCAGGCCCACAAGGCCTGCAAGGTGTGCCACATGCCTTTGGGTGACACGCCGATCAAATCGGTCTGCCCCGGCGCGTCGGCCACCAACACCGCGTCCGGGTGGTCGTGCAGGTTTTCGCCCACGCCGGGCAAGTCGCGCAGCACCTCGATGCCCAGGCTTTGCAAATGCGCGGCAGGCCCAATACCCGAACGCATGAGGATGGCAGGCGACTGGAAAGCGCCTGCACTCAAAATGATTTCGCGGCGGGTGGTCAAGGTCTGCGCCCTGCCACCTTGCAAGGTGTGCACCTGCCGCGCCACGCCATCCACCAGACCAATACGGTCCACCGTCACGCCCGTCATCACATGCAAATTGGGTCTGTTCAGGTTGGGCGTGAGGTAGGCCTTGGCCGCGCTGAAGCGCTCGCCCGCCCGCTGCGTGACTTGGTACAGACCCACGCCTTCTTGGGTGGGGCCATTGAAGTCGGTGGTGAGGGGCAAGCCCGCTTGCACACCCGCTTCGACGAAGCGTTTGGCAAACGCATTGGGGCTTTGCAGGTCGGCCACGTTCAAGGGGCCGTTCTGGCTGTGCCACTCGTTGTGGATGCGTTCGTTGTGTTCGGCCTTGAGAAAGTAGGGAAAGACCTCGGCCCACGACCAACCCGTGCAGCCTTGCTCTGACCAGTGGTCGTAATCGGCCTGTTGGCCCCGGATGTAGGCCATCGCATTGGTCGAGCTGGAGCCCCCCAAGGTGCGGCCACGCGGCTGAAAACCAATGCGGCCGTTCAAGCCGGGCTGCGGCACGGTGCTCAGGCCTTGCGAGACGATTTCGGTGCGCGCCATGAGGGCGATGCCCGCGGGGCAATGGATCAGGGCACTGGTGTCGGGCGGCCCGGCTTCGATCAGGGCCACCTGCACGGCAGGGTCTTCGCTCAGGCGGCTGGCCAGCACACAGCCGGCCGAGCCGCCGCCCACGATCACGTAGTCAAAGTCCATGAATCACCTCCCCAAATGCTTTGTGCGTCCAATATAAGGGCTCCAGCGTGCCTTGGCGTGTCTGGTGGGCATCAGGGTTTTTCCCAGCAAACCCCTGGCCCTAGCGACATCTCGTTGGTCCCAACACCCCTCACAATGGCACCACAAGTGGAGGCAAATCATGTTGACCGTCATTGCGTTTGTTGGCCCGAAACGCCCCAGCAGGCCTCAGCCGTGAACAATCCAAGCTTTCCACTTGAAGAGGCTTGGCAAGACAAGCGTTGGTGGTGGTTGCTCAGCCCCGCCATCCCTCTGGTGTTCACAGCCTCCTTGCTCGCCTTTGTCTGGAGTGGGCAATGGTGGTGCATGCTGCTGGCCCCACTGATCATCCATGTGTTGTTGCCTGTGCTCGATCGCGTGTTGGGCGAAGACTTCAGCAACCCGCCCGAATCGGCGGTGGCGCAACTCGAAGCCGATGCGTTTTACCGCGCCATGGTGTGGGCCTATGTGCCTGTGCAGCTGATCGGCACGGTCTTGGGTGCCTGGATCGGAGTGACTCAATCTCTGCCTTGGTGGGGCTATGCCGCCTTGGTGTTGACGGTGGGGGCCATCAACGGCATTGGCATTGGCACCGCGCACGAGTTGGGACATAAAAAAGAGACGCTGGACCGGTGGCTGTCCAAGATCGCCCTGGCGCCCAGCGCGTATGGCCACTTTTTTGTCGAGCACAACCGGGGCCACCACCAACGCGTGTCCACACCCGAAGACCCGGCGAGTGCACGCATGGGCGAGAGCTTTTGGGCCTTTTTGCCACGTTCGGTCTGGGGCAGCCTGCAATCGGCTTGGGCGCTGGAGCATGCGCGTTTGAACAAACAAGGCATGAACGTTTGGCACTTTCAAAACCACAACCTGCAGGCCTGGGGCCTGACGCTGGTTTTGTTTGGCGCACTGGTGGCGTGGCTCGGCTGGATGGCGCTGCCCTTTTTGGTGTTGCAAGCCCTTTACGCTGCCTCGATGCTGGAGGTGGTGAATTACGTGGAGCATTACGGTTTGCTCCGACAAAAGGACGCCAGCGGCCGCTACGTGCGCTGCGAGCCCGAGCATTCCTGGAACAGCAACCACCTGGTGGGCAACCTGCTGCTCTACCAACTGCAAAGGCATTCTGACCACCACGCCCATCCCAGTCGCCGCTACCAGGCGCTGCGGCATTTCGCCAATGCACCGCAACTCCCAGCGGGTTACGCCACCATGATCACAGTGGCCTATTGCCCGCCCCTGTGGTTTGCGTGGATGGACCGCCGCGTGATGGGCCACTACGGTGGGAACTTGAATCGGGTCAATGTGCAGCCATCCGCACGCTCAAGACTCACGCAGCGCTGGGGCTGAAGGTGAGGTGGCTCGAAAGCTCAGGGATTGTTGGGACCGAGGAGCACGATGCTGCGGTAACCCAGCCGGATCAAGCCCTGCTCTTGAAAGTGCCGCAGCTGCTGGTTCACGCGCTGGCGTGATGCGGAGGCGGCTTGCGCCAGATCGGACTGGCTCACGCGCAGCATCACGCCGTCGGGCACGGTCACGCTGTTGAATTTGGCAATGCGCTCCAGCGTGGCCCACACGCGTTGCTCCAGGCTGTGCATGCTTTGATCGGCCAGCGTGTCCAGCAGATGGTTGATGCGCAGGCCGAGGATGCGCAGCAAATCCACAGCCACGGCCGGGTCGCGGTTGATGAGGTCGATCAGACGGATGCGCTCGATGTGCAGCACCTGCGTGGTACCCACGGCCACCAGATCGGCGGGGTAGGTGGTTTCTGCAAATACGGAGCTCAAGCCCGAAATTTCGCCAGGCAGCATCCAGCGCAGCAAGTGCTCTTCGCCTTCGGGGGTGGTCACGCTCACGCGCAAGCGACCCTTGACCAGCAACAAGGCCGTCGAAGTGGCTTGGCCACGGCTGAGCACCACTTGCCCTTCAACCCATTGGCGCAGCACGCCCACGCTGTGCAAGGCTTTGGCCGAGCGGGCTGTCAATGCGGCGTTCTCGGCCCAAACCTTGGTGAACACGTCGGCATCGAGCGCTTTGTAGGCCGGCTGGCGCACTGTGCGCTGCTTGGAATTGAAAGGACGGTGGGTCGGCAAAGGCATGGTGTCTTTCATTCTGCGGCGAAAAGTTTTTTGGGTGCTTTCCCTTAAATTGTCACATCAGAAACAATTTGCAACATCCGGGGGGAATTAAATCGGGCTCACCGAGCTTGACGGTCATCAAGTCAAAGAACCACATTGGAGACGACATGAAATTTTCCGCCCCTGCATTTGTACGCACCACCTTGGGTGCCATCGCCTTGACCCTGGGCGCCAGCGCCATGGCGCAGTCCGTGGTGCGCTTCCAAGACTATCCTGGCACCGGCAATCTGTTGGTGCGCGTGGCCCAAGAACAAGGCTTTTGCCAGCAAGCGGGTATTCGCTGTGAACTGCGGACCATCCCCGGAGCGCCGCTCGGCATGCAGACCATGCTCTCGGGTGACATCGAAGTGTTTTTTGGCCCGACCGAAGTGGCGGTTGCCGCCGTGGCCCGCAAGGCCCCCATTTCCATCATTGCCGCAGGCTTCGTCGATCCAGTGTTTTTCATGGTGGCAGGTGCAAAAACCGAATTAGAAACAGAAAAAGAAGGCTACCCCGGTGTGGTCAAGTCCTTCAAAGGTAAAAAAATCGGCGTGACCCAACGCGGCTCAGGCGCTGAATTTCAGGTGATCGACATGCTGGCCGATGTGGGCCTGACCGCGAACGACGTGACCTTTGTGGCCGTGGGGGCGCCCGACACGGCATTTCCTGCGCTCACGCGCGGTCAGGTCGATCTGATCATGACCTTCCCGCCCGCCGACGGCATGTGCGAAGTGCTCAAGGCTTGCCGCCTGGTGGTCGACCCCCGCAAAGGACAAGGTCCCAAGAGCATGCTGGCGACCCGGGGAGGCGCTGGCGCCATGGCGGTAAAGACCGAATGGGCGGCGGCCAATCCGCAAACGGTGGCCGCTGTCCGCAGGATGCTGGACTTGTCGGATGCCTTTGTGTCCAACCCAGCCAACTTCGGCAAGACACTGGAGATCCTGCGCAAGACCTTTGCCCTGCAGTTGCCCAACGCAGACCAGATCGCCGAGGTGAGCCTGCGCAACTCTATCGGCAACTTCAAGGCCCGTGGCACCGTGCCCGCCATGCAAGCGGTGGCCAATGCCATGACTGAAAACAAACTGTTGCCCGGCAGAGTGGAGATGGCCCCAGCAGTCTTGCCCTGAGCGCCGACAACAGCGATTTCTCCAGGGAACATCCATGATCGACGCACAGCGCATCGACCTGAGCTTTGACGGCACCCATCTGGTGTTGCAGGGTGTGGACCTGCACGTCAAGGCGGGGGAGTTTGTCGCGCTCGCTGGGCCCAGCGGCTGTGGCAAGACCACCTTGCTCAACCTGTGCGCGGGTCTGGTGGATTTGCCTGCAGGTCAACGTCTGCTGGTCGCGGGCGAAAACCCTGCGCTCGGTAGCCACAACGTGGCTTACATGTTGGCCCGCGACAGCTTGTTTCCTTGGCTCACTGCGCTGGACAACGCCGCTTTTGGCCTGAAAGTTCGAGGCGTGCCCATGGCGGATGCCCGTGAACGGGCCGCCTTGATGCTCAAGCAAGTTGGGCTCGGTGGGTCTGAATACCGACTGCCCAAGGCACTGTCCCACGGCATGCGCCAGCGCGTGGCACTGGCCCGCACCTTTGCCATGCCCGCGCCCCTGCTGCTGATGGACGAGCCCTTTGGTGCACTGGACGCGCAAACCAAACTGCAGTTGCAAGATCTGCTCTTGCAGTTGTGCCAAGAAGGCCACCGAACAGTGCTGTTTGTGACACACGACTTGTCCGAAGCCGTCGCACTGGCCGACCGGGTGATGGTGATGTCCTCGCGTCCGGGGCGGATCGTGGCCGATGTCCAAGTGCCGCTGACGCGTCCGCGCTCCATCCGTGAACTGCAGACCAGCGATGACTTCCACCGCACCTACGCGCAAGTCTGGAAGCATCTCGAAGAAGGGTGGGTGCACCATGAGGGGTGAAACACTTCGTTCGCTGTCACTGCATGCGCTGTTCCTGTGCCTGGTGTTGGGGCTGTGGGAGTGGGCTGCACGAATCGGTTGGGTTGATCCGAGTTTCATGGGCAGTCCACTCGGCATCATCCAATTCACGCTGGACAACCTGACCAACGCGCGCTTGTGGGGCGATCTGGGCTACACCCTGTTGGCCGTGTTCGCGTCTTTCGCCATGGGCTCGGTCGCCGCCATGATCACGGGCTTGGCCTTTGTCACTTGGCCCAAGTTCGAGGCTTTTTGCGACCCCTATATCTCTGCCTTCAATGTGCTGCCGCGCATTGCGCTGGTGCCCTTGTTCATTTTGTGGTTTGGTTTGGGCATCGGATCCAAGATCGCTCTGGGGGTTTCGCTGACGTTCTTCATCGTGCTGTCCAGCACCGTGGCCGGTATTCGGGGCGTCAGCCAAGACCATGTGACGCTCACGCGCACTCTGGGGGCCAGCAGTCGACAGATGTTTTTCTCGGTCACATTGCCGGGCGCTGTTCCCGTGCTTTTCTCTGGATTGCGCCTCGGTGTGATCTACGCCTTGCTGGGCGTGGTGGGCGCAGAAGTCATTGCTTCCGAGCGGGGTCTGGGTCAACAACTCGCCTATCTCGGATCCACTTTCAACGTCAACGGCGTGTGGTCGCTGCTGTTTGATTTGGCGCTCATCGGGGTGCTGATCATGAAGCTGATGAACTGGATCGAACGCCGCTTGCTGCATTGGCAATGAAGCCAGCGAGCAACAACCCCATCAAGGAGATCAAAACATGAAGTTCCGTCACATCCAAGTGGACCCCATGACGCCCACCATCGGCGCCATGATCAGCGGCGTTGACCTGAACACCACCCGCTCCGAAGACGTTTACGAAGAAATCAAACAAGCGCTGTGGCAACACGGGGTGGTGTTCTTCCGCAAGCAGGCCTTGAAGCCCGAGGCCTACATCCGCTTGGGTGCGAATTTCGGTGAGATGGAACAGCACGAATTCTTCCCGCACATCGAGGGTCACCCCCAGATCCAACTGATTTCCAACCAAGGCAACGAAGCCCCTGAGACCGACCGCTGGCACACCGACGTGACCTTCCGCAAGAAGCCCAACATGGTCTCCATCTTGCGCATCACCGATTTGCCCCCCTCTGGCGGCGACACCATGTGGATGCACGCGGGCGCAGCCTACGACGCCCTCAACCCCGGCATGCAACAAATGCTCGAAGGTTTGCAGGCCGACCACGACCTGCCTTGGCATTTCCGCCGCATCAACGCCAGCGAGCGCTTTGCCAAGCGTGCTTCTGCCAAGAGCGGCATGATGGTCACGGCCAGCGAGCAAGAGTGCAAGATGATCGAAAACACGCCCACGGTGTCGCACCCAGCGGTGATCACCCACCCCTACAACGGCCGCAAGATCCTGTTCGTCAACTCGATCTGGACCAAGCGCTTGCTCGGCATGCACATGGACCTGTCCGAGGCCGTGTTGAGCATGCTCTATGAATGGGTGAAAAAACCCGAATTCATGGTGCGTTTCCGTTGGGAAAAAGACTCCTTGGCCATGTGGGACAACTGCGCCACGCAACACTACGCCGTGTTTGACTACGCGCCGCACTACCGCGCCGGTCAGCGCATGACCTGCGGCAGCTTTGTGCCCACGCTCAACCCCGGCGTTGCTGCCGCTGGCGGCCAGCCTTCGGTGATGCGCCAGTTGCTGGACACCACCCGCATTCAAGCGGCCAGTCCGCGTGAACAGCAAGCGGTGGAAGCCATCTTCAGCGCGCTGGAAAACGTGGATCTGAACGCTGTGGCTTCGGCTGCGGCGCGCCGCTGAACCCCGAATGCACCCTGTCATGAGTTCCAGCAACCCCATCGACCTGGCCGACCACGACCTGGCCGCTTTGCAGGAGGCCCGCGACTTGCTGGGCCGTGCCCGGCAAGCCGCTGCCACGCTGGCGCTGTGGACGCCCGAAGAAGCCAAGCGCGTGGCCAAAGAAGTGGCTGCGGCCTTGCTGCCGCGTGCCGAGTTTTATGCCGAGTGGGCCGTGCGCGAAAGCCGCATCGGCAAGGTGGCCGACAAGATCGCCAAGAACCAGATCGCTTGCACGCTGACGCCCACGGCTTGGGACAATGTGGCGCTGGGCGGCGTGCGCCGCAATGACGCGCTGCGCATCGTCGAGATCGGCCGCCCTGCAGGGGTGGTGGTGGGCTTGTCCAACTCCACTTCGCCTGTGGCCACCATCATGTTCAAGGCTATTCTTTGCCTGATGACGCGCAACGCGCTGGTGATCTCACCGCATCCGGTGGCGTTGGGCTGCTGCACCGCTGTGACGAATGAGCTGCAAGCGGCCATTGAAAAAGCCGGCGGCCCGGCCCATGCGCTGCAAATCCTGACCCGACCCACGGTCGAGGCCACTGGCGCGTTGATGCGCGACGCGCGCACCGATGTGATTTTGGCCACCGGTGGCACGCCCATGGTGCGTGCGGCCTATGGCTCGGGCAACCCGGCCATTGGCGTGGGCTCGGGCAATGTGCCGATTTATGTGGACGCCAGTGCCGACCTGGATGCGGTGGCGCAAACCGTCGTAGCTGACAAGAACTTCGATCACGGCAGTCCTTGCCAAGCCCCCTCGGTGCTCTTGCTGCACGCGGCCATTGCCGAGCGCATGCAGCAAGCCCTGGCCCGCCAGGGTGCGCATGTGTGCACCGAAGAAGAAGCGCAGAAGATCCAGAACCACGCCTTTCCGGACGGCAAGTTCAACGGCAAAGTGGTCGGCCGTCCGGCGCATGAGATCGCGCAGGCCGCAGGCGTGCAGGTGCCGCGCGACTGCCAGGCCCTGATCTGCTCCATCGCCAAACCACAAGCGGGCCATGTGATGCTCAAGGAAAAGCTCTCGCCGATTTTGGGCTGCGTGGTGGTGCAAGACGTTGACCAGGGTATTGGTGTGGCGCGGCTCATGCTGCAGCACAGCGGCGCAGGCCACACCACAGGCATCCATTCAGCATCGGCCGAGCAGGCGGTGTATTGGGGCGCGGCGCTTGACTATTACCGTGTGGTGGTCAACGGCTCCACCGTGCACGACAGCACCGGCGCCAACACCGGATTGCCCTACACCTTCACCATTGGCACGGGCTACGCGGGCAAAAGCTCGGTGGACTGCAACGTCGGCCCCGAGCTGCTGGTCAACTGGAAACGCGTGGCCTTTCCGCTGCCCGGTGGCTGGGCCGGGGCCATGGCTTCGGGCGCGGCTTTGCCAGCTGCACCGGGCCAGCTGTCCACCCTCACGCCTGAACTTCAGGCCACCGTCCTGCGCATCGTGCAGGAAGAACTCGAACACCTTCGCTGAAAGCCCCTCATGTCCACTTTGCGCAGTTACATTTTTCTGGACCGCTTGCAGCCACAATTGATGTGCATGCTGGGCTCGACGGCCCGTGGCTTTTTGCCCCGTCACAACGACGCGGCCATGGTCATTGAAGTGGCCCCCGGCATGGACATTGAGTGGCTGACCGACATCGCGTTGAAGCACGACGATGTCAAGCCCGGCAACCTGGTGGTCGAGCGGCAGTTTGGTTACCTGGAATTTCACGGCCAGTCCTCTTCGTCGGTTAAGTCAGCGGGTGCAGCCGTTTTGGATGCCATGGGTGTGAGCGAGAAAAGCGTGCTCAAGCCCGAAATTCTGGCTTCCAAAGTCATTGACAGGGTCGATGGCTACCACGCCTTTTTGATCAACCGCAGCAAATCGGGCAGCATGCTCTTGCCCGGTGAGTCGCTCTACATCATGGAGATGACCACCTCGTCGTATGCGCTGCTGGTGGCCAACGAGGCCGAGAAAGCCGCCAACGTGAAACTGATCGACTGCCGCTTCATGGGCCCAGCCGGTCGCTTGTACCTGTCGGGCAATGCGTCGGACGTGCGGGCCGCCGCTGCCGTGGCCGAGTCCGTGATCCGGGACGCAGGAGGTGCTGCATGAGCACTGACGCCTTGCGCGAGCAAATTCGCACGCAGGTGCGAAAAGCTTTGGGCGCTGCGTCCAGCCCAGCCCCGGCGGCTGACGCGTCCGTGGCGGCTTTGATGCGCCGCTTTGAAGCGGGTTACCAGGCCGTGAGTGCCGAGGCCATCGTGGCCTGCTTTGCGCCTGATGTGGTCTGGGTCTTGCCCGATTCGCTCGTGCTCAATGGCCGCGAAGCCTGCTTGGCGTTTTTGAAAGAGCGCTTTGCCAGCCCCACCGGCCCCAAGTTTTCCGATTCGCACATGAACGTGCTGGGCCAGACCGTGGTGCAAAACTACAAAGTGTCCGTGCCGCTGCCGGGTGGCCAAACCGGCACCTACGACGGCACCGACGTGTACCAAATACGCAACGGCTTGATTGCCCGCAAAGACGCTTACTGGAAGCAAGTGGGCATGCCCAAGCCAACAACATCCAAACCGATGACTGCCAGTCCCACCGGCGTGGTGGTGCCCTTGCGTGTGGGCACGGCCGCGCAAGCCGCCGCATTGACCGATCTGTTCAAGCGTCTTGCTGCGAGCCCCGCTTTGCTGCAAGCGGCGCAATCGGGTTTGCTGCGGTTTGACATGCGGATGGACGAAGCGGCGGTGAAGGCTGTGGCGGCTTCAGCTGGTTCATCTGGCGGTGCGTCCGGTGGCGCCTCGGCCATGGCCGCCACCACCGCCATCGACCCGGCCGCTTGCTGCCCGTCTTGCAAAGAGGGTAAGGCCTGCGAATGCAAGGACGAGCATTGCGACCTGCAGGCGCACAAGGTGAGCGAGGCCCTGACTGAACTCAAAGGCGTGATTGGCGAGAAGCTGCTCAAAACCTTGCCCGCCAGCACCAAAACCGTTCGCATCCACCCCAAGGCGGTCATGACCCCTTTGGGCAAAGAAGCCCTGCGCAAGCGCGGCATCACCATTGACCGAGGAAGCAAAACATGAAAACAGGAACCGTGATCGGCCGTATCGTCGCCAGCAAGCGCCTGCCCGAATTGCCCGCTGGCGCATTGCTGGAGGTGCAACTGGACTACCCCAAGGACGTGGTGGTTTGCTACGACCCCATGGGTTGCGGCATTGGCGAGCGCGTGATGATCACCATCGGCGCGCCTGCCGCCTGGTGGTTTGCCCCGGCCCACCCGCGTGTGGTGGCCGATGCCTTGATCATTGCTTCACTCGACAACTACGACACCCCCACACCGATGCGTTGACGCAGCGGCACTTGTTCCCCTCACCCCATCCTTCAACCCTTTTCTTTTTTAACCCCTCAAGGAGACTCTCATGTCACAAGCCATCGGAATGATCGAAACCAAAGGTTATGTTGCCGCTTTTGCTGCCGCTGACGCCATGGTCAAAGCCGCCAACGTCAACATCGTTGGCAAAAAAGAAGTCGGTGGCGGTCTCGTCGCCATCATCGTTTCGGGCGACGTGGGCGCCGTCAAGGCCGCCACCGAAGCCGGTGCTGAAGCCGCAGGTGCCATCGGTGAAGTGGTGTCATGCCACGTCATCCCACGTCCACACGCTGACGTGTCCAAAGCCTTCGACGGCAAGTGATCGCAGGCTGTTGCAGATAAGGAGGCCGCATGGCCATAAGCAAAAAAGCCGCTGGGCCCGCGAAACCGCCGGCCAAACCGGCCGCTGAGCTTCGGGTTTACCTGACGCTCACCGACCTGCAGCCCCAGTTCTCCTCGTGGATGAGTTCGCCTTTGGGCGCTCGCGGCTACGTGGCGATGCAAGGCACCAACGCCCTGCTGGTCGAGATCGCCCCCGGGCTGTCCATCCAGCGCGTGATTGACTTGGCCCTGAAAGCGGAACCGACACTGGAGCCAGGCATCCTGGCCGTCGAGCGGCAGTTTGGCGTGCTGGAGTTGCACAGCAAAGACAGCGCAGCGCTCAAGCGCGCAGGCCAAGTCATCCTGGATTGGATGGGGGCCAAGGCCGAAGACCAATTGCGCCCGCACCTGCTGTACAGCGACATTCTGGAAAACGTGACCGATCAGCACGCCGTGCTGATGAACCGGACGCGCCAAGCCAGCATGGTGCTGCCAGGCCAGAACATGCTGCTGATGGAAGTGGCCCCGGCTTTGTTTGGTGCCCACATGGCCAACGAGGCCGAAAAAGTGGCGCCCGACTTGACCTTGGTGGAGTGCAGCATGATCGGTGCGAGCGGCCGGATGTACCTGACGGGCAGCATGGCTTCGCTTGAAAAAGCCAAAACCCATGTGGAGCAACTGCTCGCGGAAATTCCGGGCAGGGGTTAAGTCAGAAGAAGCACGCCGCATGCGCCACTGGCAACGGTGGTTTGCACGGTCTTCTTGTATCAAATTGCAGTGATCGAACCGTCTGCCCTCATCGGGCAGACGGCTTGGTCAAATCCTGTTGTGGATTACTTGGTTGCTGGCATCGCTTTTTTAGCCGCATCAACGTGCTCATGGGCTTGTGTCATGTGCTCATGCGCAGTTTTGCTGTGGGTCTGGGCCGCAGCATGGTCGTTGGCACCGATGAATTTGGCGACTTCTTTGTGTGATTTGGCCGCCAACTCCAGATGCTCTGCGGCTTTGTTGTGGTGCTGCTCGGGCTTGAGAGAGGCCAGTGTGGGTGAAGTGGATTTCTGAGTGTCGAATGTCATGGGGATGGCTTTCAAATAGAGTGAAGTTGCAAAGGTGTAAGTCATGTGCACCTGAATTACGTTCCCATTTTTGAGCGCCTGAAATTCAATGTCTGTCCGCTTACACACGCAAAACCGCATGGGTCCATTCATGGACTTGTCCATTGAAACAACAAGCCTTGCTCGACCATCGGCGCCTGGCAGACGTCCCTTGCTTGGATGGACCACCCCACACAAGCCCAAGCTTGTTTGTCTGCCGCCCCGCATCCAAGGCCAGCAGTGGCCGATGTCGCGAAAGCACTCCAAGCCGCACAACGGGGTTGACTGAAAAATACTGTTATCTTTGCAAGCTGAACCCCATACCATGGCGCTGCCACTGCAAAGTGGGTGCACAGCGCCGATTGTTTGTCGACCACACCCCATTTTTTCAAAACCCAACATGCCTCATTTTGCTGCCAACTTGTCCATGATGTACCCCGAGCTGCCGTTTTTGGAGCGCTTTGAAGCGGCGGCTCAAGACGGTTTCAAGGCCGTGGAGTATTTGTTTCCCTATGCTTTCCCCGCGCAAGAACTCGCGGCCCGTTTGAAGGCCCATGGTTTGCAGCAGGTGCTGTTCAATACACCGTCGGGCGGGACCAACAGCGCCGGCTTCTCGCAAGCTTGGGAAGGCGGCAGCCGAGGCACCGCCAGTGTGCCCGGACGTGAAGCCGAATTCCGCACGGGTTTTGCACAAGCCCTGGCCTATGCAGAAGCGCTGAGTTGCCCACGCATCCACACCATGGTGGGTTTGCGCGCCGCAGGAGCCAGCCCCGAAGACGCCGACACCACCCTGGTGAAAAACCTGCAATGGGCCGCAGCCGAAGCCGCCCAAGCAGGGCGCGATGTGCTCGTCGAGCCGATCAACACGCGCAGCGTGCCGGGCTTTCACCTGAACCGCCAAGACCACGCGCACCGCATTGTGCAGGCCGTGGGTGCGGCCAATGTGAAGGTGCAGATGGACTTGTTCCACTGCCAGATTGTTGAGGGCGATTTGAGTGCCAAGATTGCCCAGTACCTGCCCACGGGGCGGGTGGGACATTTCCAGATCGCCGAGGTACCGCACCGTCATGAGCCAGGCACGGGCGAGGTGAACTGGCCACACATCTTCCAGGTCATCGACAAGGTGTCGGCCGAATGCGGCTGGGACGGCTGGATCGGCTGCGAGTACAACCCGGCCGATGCCTCGGCGGGTGGCACCTCACGCGGCCTGGGCTGGGTGCGGCCTTACTTGTGAACCGAAGTTGGCATTTTAAAAACGCGGTGCTATTCAATGACTTTTCGATGATTTGCTGTGAACCAACTTGACTACCTGATGTGGGCTGGTTTGGCGGCAACCCTGGTGGGGATGTCCAAGGGCGGATTGCCCACCGTGGGCATGTTGTCGGTCCCCATCCTTTCCTTGTACATGTCACCGATCAAAGCGGTGGTCATGCTGCTGCCCATCTACATCATCTCCGACATCGTGGGTCTGTGGCTTTATCGCAAAGCGTTCAGTGCCATCAACCTGAAAATCCTGGTTCCTGCTGGCATCCTGGGTATCTTGGTCGGTTGGTTGACAGCGTCTGTGGTGTCGGATTCCGCCGTCAAAGGGATGATCGGTTTGATGGGGGTGGGTTTTGTGGCCAATGCGTGGCGTCAACGCAAAACCGTTCAAATCGCCCAGCCAGCGCGCTGGGGACCTGGGATTTTTTGGGGGAGCGTTTCGGGCTTTTCCAGCTTCATCTCACATGCCGGAGGCCCTCCTTTCCAGGTTTTTTTGCTCCCCCAAAAACTCCCCAAATTGGTGTTTGCAGGCACCTCAACTTTGTTTTTTGCCGCCATCAACCTCGCCAAACTCGGACCGTATCACCTGTTGCAACCCTATGGCGTGGAAGAAATGATGGGGGCATTGGTGCTGATCCCATTTGCCTTGGTTGGCACGGTGGCCGGGGCTTACCTGACGCGCAAAATCTCTGACGACTGGTTCTTCAAATGGGTCCAAGTGGGTTTGCTGCTGATCTCGCTGAAGTTGATTCTGGACGTCGTCAGGGCTTGAGTTCAGTCAAACCAACCCGCACACCGTTTTGGAGCCTTGCCAGTTGGACAAAGCTTGGCTCAGATCAACCCCTCGGCGCATGGCCGTCATTTCAGCGACGATGCTCATGGCGATTTCGGGCGGAGTGAGTGCGCCCAGGTTCAGGCCCACGGGGCCATGCAACTGCTGGACTTCGGCCTCACTCACATCAAAGTCGAGCAGGCGTTTGCGGCGCTGGGCGTTGTTGTGCAGCGAGCCCAAGGCCCCCACATAAAAGGCAGGTGTGCGCAGCGCCTCCATGAGGGCCAGATCGTCGAGCTTGGGGTCGTGTGTGACGGCCACCACCGCGCTGTTGTGGTCCAGCCGCATGGCCAGCACCAGGTCGTCGGGCATTTGGGTGGACACAGTCACACCCGCCATCGCTTCCCAGCCTTCGTGGTATTCCGCACGCGGCTCGCATACCGTGACCTGGTAATCCAGCATCACGGCCATCGCCGCCAGGTAGCGCGAGAGTTGCCCGCCACCAATGATGAGCAAGCGCAGGCGCGGGCCGTGCACCGTGGTCAGGCTTTGCCCGTCAAATTGCAGCTTGTCGCCTTCGGTGGCAGCACCCATGCGCACCATGCCGGTGGCCATGTCCAAGCGGCGCTCCACGCGCTGGTGCTGCGCTATGTGCACCAGCAATTCACGCAATTGCGACTGGGGCGACAAAGGCTCCAGCACCACCTGGACCGAGCCGCCACAAGGCAGCCCAAAGCGGCGCACCTCTTCGGCCGTCTGGCCATAAGTGGTGGTGTCGGGCAGGCGCAGCGCCAGCTCGCCAGCGGCCACGCGGCGAATCAGATCGTCTTCGATACAGCCGCCTGAGACCGAACCGGCCACTTGCCCGTCGTCCCGGATGATCATGAGCGAGCCCGGTGGGCGCGGGGCAGAACCCCAGGTGCGCACGACTGTGCCCAGCACCACGCGGTGGCCGCGGCTTTGCCAATCGAGGGCGGTTCGGATGACGTCGATGTCGATGCTGTTCATGCTGGGGTGATGTTTTGTCGGCTCAAGTCGCTTGGCCAGAGCAAGCGATGCCCGGTCAAGGTCTCCAGCGTCTGTAGGTCTTGCTCATTGTCCACATCCAGACGGTAACGCGCATCGGGGGTTTTCCAGCGGTAGGTCTTCTCAGGGTTCAATTGCTGCCATTGACGCACGCCCATTTGGACGCCTCCCGCCAAGATCTGCAACGCCACTGCAGACGAAAAGACCACCGGATTGCCTGGCAAATCCTGCACCGTCGGTTGAACCATGTGCGTCCCTTCAGGCCGTGCGGCGTAAGCATTCATCAGCGCTTGGATCGCCGTCACATCGACCATGGGCTGGTCGGCCAGCAACACCATCACGGCGGCCAAGCCAGGGGGCAATGCCTGAAGGCCTGCGCGCAAAGAGCTGACATGGCCCGCATCCGGTTGTGGATTCACCACCCACCGAGCGCCCCAATGCTGCAGCGCCGCTTGTTGTTGGATGCGCTCGGCGTGGTGCCCCAAAACCACCAGCACGGAGGCCAGGCCCGCTTGATGAACGGCCTCGAGTTGACGATCGATCAAACTCCTGCCGTTCAGTTGCAACAAGCATTTGGGGCGATGCCCCATGCGGCGGCCTGCGCCCGCTGCCAACACCAAGGCACCCATGCGTGGCAAGGCCAGGTCTTGGCTTGTGGGGGTGGGCTGCGTTGTCGCGTTCAAGGGTGTCTTTGAATTGGAGGTTAAGGGTACGCGCACGGAGGCAACGCTGCGCCTATTTTGCGTCAAAGCGTGTCCAACAGGGTGCGGCTGTCCCCACTGCGAAACCTCGCTGTGGCTAGGCCGGTGCAATCGCGCTACAGTGGTTTTCTTTTGTGTCGCCACGAGGAGCCCCCAACATGAACGCCCCCCTGCACCGCGAAATGCCCGATGGCCTGCTCGACAGCGCCAAAGCCCTGAATGACGTCACCCGAGCTTGGAACAGCACCATCGTGCCCGAGCTGAAAAATTACATCGAAATCCCCGCCAAGTCGCCCTCGTTTGACGCCGATTGGGCCGTGCATGGCCACATCGAGGCCGTGCTGCGCAATGCCGCTCAGTGGGTTGAGGCGCAAAAAATAGCGGGCCTGACACTGGAGGTCATTCGCCTGCCGGGGCGCACCCCCGTCATGTTTTTTGAAGTGGCTGCCACCCGCGCCGCCAGCGAGGGCTCGGGCCAGACGGTGCTGATGTACGGCCACCTGGACAAGCAGCCCGAGTTCAATGGCTGGCGCAATGACTTGGGGCCTTGGACCCCGGTGTACGAAGAAGGCAAGCTTTATGGCCGGGGCGGGGCGGACGACGGTTACGCGGTCTATGCCAGCATCGCGGCCGTTCAAGCCCTCAAAGCGCAAAACACGCCGCACCCGCGCATCGTCGGCCTGATCGAAACCTGCGAAGAGTCGGGCTCTTATGACCTGCTGCCTTATGTGGACGCGCTGCGCACCCGCATGGGCGATGTGGGCCTGGTGATTTGCCTGGACAGCGGCGCGGGCAACTACGACCAGCTGTGGCTCACCACCAGCTTGCGCGGCATGGCCAGCGGCACGCTCAAGGTGCAGGTGCTGACCGAGGGGATCCACTCGGGCGATGCCTCGGGCCTGGTGCCGTCGAGCTTTCGCATCATGCGTCAGGTGCTCGACCGCCTCGAAGACAGCGCCACCGGCCGCCTGTTGCCCGCCAGCTTCCATTGCGAAGTGCCCGCCGAGCGGTTGGCGCAAGCGCAGGCCACGGCCGCCATCTTGGGCGACGAGGTGTACAAGCGTTTCCCATGGGCGCTCTATGACTGTGGCGGCTCGACCAGCTTTGCGCTGCCCACCACCACCGACCCGACACAAGCCCTGCTCAACCGCACCTGGACGCCCACACTGAGCGTGACCGGGGCCGAAGGCTTCCCGGCGCTCAAAGACGCGGGCAATGTGCTGCGGCCTTACACGGCCTTCAAGCTCAGCCTGCGCCTGCCGCCGCTGGTGGACGCCGCGCAGGCCGTGGCCGAAATGAAGGCTCTGCTGGAGGACAACGCGCCTTACCAAGCCAAGGTCACCTTTGAATCCGGCGGCGGTGCCACCGGCTGGAACGCGCCTGACACTTCACCCTGGTTTGAGCAAGCGTTGAACAGCGCCAGCCAAGCGCACTTTGGCGCTGGCGTGGGCTACATCGGTCAAGGCGGCACCATCCCGCTCATGAACATGCTGAGCGCCGGTTTCCCCAAAGCACAAATGATGGTCTGCGGCGTGCTCGGCCCCAAGAGCAACGCGCACGGGCCGAACGAGTTTTTGCATGTGCCTTACGCCCAAAAACTCACGGCGGCGGTGGCCGAAGTCATGGCGCGGATGCCGTGATGAGCGTGACATCTCGCCCCTCGATTGCGAGCCCGAAAGTTTCCGCCTTGCAGGGCGAAGCCGGCCAACTGGCGGTGTACGACTGGGCCTTGCCTGTCAGCCCACCCCTGGGCACGGTGATTTTGGTGCACGGTCTGGGCGAGCACGCTGGGCGCTACGGCGAGGTGGCGGCGCACTTGCACCAATGGGGTTTTGCGGTGCGGGCCTATGACCAGCAAGGCCACGGCCAATCCGAAGGCGCACGCGGTGACATGCTGCGTCCCGGCAGCTTGCAGGCCGATTTGTGCCGGGTGATCGACGACACGCGCCAGCACCCGTCTTTGCAGAGCACGCCCCTCATCTTGCTGGGCCACAGCCTGGGCGGCTTGGTGGTGGCGCGCACGCTGGCCGAGGGTTTGCGTCCCGTGAATGCAGCGGTCTTGTCATCCCCTGCGCTGGGCGCGTTTCCCAACTTTTTCCAAAAAATACTGCTGGCCACTTTACCCCGCGTGGTGCCTCACTTGCGCGTGGACAACGGCTTGAAAGCCGAATTTGTGTCGCGCGACCCGGATGTGGTGAAGGCCTACCAAGCAGACGCGATGGTGCACCGGCGCATTGCGACCGGGCTGGCAGCCTGGATTTTGGAGAATGGCGAGAAAACGCTGGACGATGCGGCGAAATGGCAGGTGCCCACCTTGCTGCTGTATGCAGGGCAAGACCGTTTGGTCAATGCACAAGCCAGCGCTGACTTCGCCCGGTCGGCCCCCAAGGCAGTGGTGCAAGCCGAATGCTTTGAAGCCATGTACCACGAGATCTTCAACGACCTTTACCGCGCCCAAGTGTTCACAGCCCTCAAGCGCTGGTTGCTGGCGCGTTTTTCTGCGCATCCCTCTGTTTGACCACCATCCACACCAAGGCCAGGCCCGTCAGCGCTACGGGGAAGATCGAACCGATGTTCAGCCAAGTCCAACCCTGCGTGGTGACCAGGGCGCCCGATGCGAACGAGGTCACGGCCATGGTGGCAAACACAAAGAAGTTGATGGCGGCCTGACCCCTGTCTTTTTCGGCGGGTGTCCAAGCCTGCATGGCCAAGGTGGTGCTGCCCGTGAACAGAAAGTTCCAGCCCAGCCCCAACAAGAACAGCGATATCAAGAACTGGTGCAGCTCAACCCCGGTGAGTGCAATGGCGATGCACGCGAAGTTGATGACCACGCCCACCGCCATGATCTGCAGCGTGCCAAATTTTTTGATCAGGTGGCCTGTGAAAAAGCCCGGCGCAAACATCGCGATCACATGCCATTCCAGCACCAGCGCCGCATCGTCAAAACTGAAGCCGCACACTTGCATGGCCAGCGGGGTGGCGGCCATCAGCAGGTTCATCACGCCATAACTCAAAGCGGCCGCAGCGGCCGCCACGATGAACACCGGCTGGCGCATGATCTCGCGCAAAGGGCGGCCCGCGCTGTCGCCCGGTTTTTTGGCGGGCACGGTCGGAAAGCGGATGAAACTCATGCACACCATGGCCAAAATCGCCACGATGCCCAGCGCCATGTAAGCCCCCAAAAACGGCACCTCGTACAAAGTGCGGGTGCGAGAAGCCAGGTTGGGGCCCACGATGGCGCCGATCAAGCCACCGGCCAAGACCAGTGAGACTGCTTTTTCCTTGAACCCGTCCGCTGCCAACTCAGCCGCCGCAAAACGGTACAACTGGCCATTCGCGCTGTAGTAACCGGCGATCACCGTGGCCGACACCAGCAGCCAGAAGTTGTGGCTCCAAGCGGCATAGGCGGCCAGCAGAGCCGAGAACAAAGCCACCACCAAGCCGAGCTGAAACGAGACCTTGCGCCCCCAGCGCGACTGGCTTTTGGCCACCAACCCTGTAGAGAGGGCACCGCCCACCACATAGCCCATGACGGGCAAAGTCGCCATCCAACCCAGCGGCGCCATGGACAAGCCCACCAAACCATTGATGGCGATGAAGGTCACGTTGTTGGTGAAAAACAGGCCCTGGCAAAGCGTGAGGAGGATCAAGTTCGGGTTCATATGACCCAGTTTATCAGCTGCTGCTTATGAAAAGCTGTCGCCTAGGCTCACGCACCCAATGCTTTGGCTCCCCGCTTGCGGGTGAACTTGAAATCTCGCACCTCTTTTAAAAGGAACAAACCGCCAGCAACGCCAAAGGTGCGGTTTCGGCCCGCAAAATGCGCGACCCGAGTGTCACAGGCACAAAGCCTGCAGCCAGTGCGCTGGCTTCTTCGCTGGGGCTGAGGCCGCCCTCGGGGCCGCTGAGCACCGTGACGGGCGCACGGCCGGTCATGGCGGAGAGGGCTTGCGTGCTTTCTGACAAAGACAAAACCCAACGCTCCCCGGACTCGGCCCTCGCCAACCACTCTTTGAGGGTGACGGCCGCATGCACCGGGGGCACCCGGTTGCGCCCACACTGCTCGGCAGCGGCCACCGCCACACCTTGCCAGTGCGCCAATTTTTTGTCTGCCCGCTCACCTTTGAGCTTGAGCACACTGCGCTCGGCCACCAGGGGCGTGATGCTGGCCACGCCCAGCTCGGTGGCTTTTTCCACCAGCCAGTCCATGCGGTCGTTGGCGGTGATGCCTGCCAACAAGTGCACGGCACGGGCGGTCTCGCGTTCCACCGGGCGGTGTGCGCCCACCTCGACCTCGACATCGCTGCGGCCCATGCGGGTCAGGGTGGCGTCAAACTCGCCGCCTTCCCCGTTGAACAAGGTGATCACATCGCCCGGTTGCAGGCGCAGCACCTGCACATGGCGGGCCGCGCCAGCGGGCAGGCTGAGCGCAAGACCTGCGGCCAAAGGCGTGGGGCAATGAAAGCGCGGCATGCTCACATGCGCCCGTAGGCAAAACCGACCTGGGGCGTGGTGCCTTCGATTTCGTCGATCAACTTCAGCAGTGGGCCCAGCTCGCGGTAACGGTCGCAGGTGCTGCGGATGTAGTGGAGGAAACGTGGCGCATCGGACAGGTATTTGGGTTTGCCATCGCGCAACGTCAGGCGGGCAAAAATACCGGCCACCTTGAGGTGGCGCTGCAGGCCCATCCATTCGACGGCGCGGTAAAACACGCCAAAGTCGCTGTGCCAGTCTTCAAAGTCCATCAGACCCGCTTTGCGGGCTTTTTCCCAATAGCGGATGGTGATGTCGAGCACAAAGTCTTCGTCCCAGCTCAAAAAAGCGTCGCGCATCAGGCTGGCGATGTCGTAGCTGATGGGGCCATAAACCGCGTCCTGGAAGTCGAGCACGCCGAGCTGTTCGCTCCGAGGACCTGCACCACAGGGCATCATCAAATTTCGCGGCATGAAGTCGCGGTGCACATACACGCTGGGCGCTGCCAGGTTGCGCTGCACGATCAGGGCCAAGGCCCGGTCGAACACCTCGCGCTGAGCGCCTTGCAGTTGCACCCCCCGGTGTTGGGCCAAATACCAATCAGGAAACAGGCTGAGCTCCCTGCGCAGGAGCGCTGCGTCATACGGCGGCAGCACACCGGGGCGCGAAGCCAATTGCCACTGCACCAGCGTGTCCACCGCCTGCATGTAAAGCCCATGGTTGGCCTGGGGGCGCTCGGGGTCGATGGCCGACATCATGGTGACGTCACCCAGATCGCTCAGCAGCATGAAGCCGTGGGCTTCGTGCCAGTCCAGCACCTCGGGTGCATTCAGGCCCGCTGATTGCATCAAAGCGGCGATGCGCACGAAGGGTTCGGAGTTTTCCTTGTCGGGCGGCGCGTCCATCACGATGCGGCTTTCGCCCTGCACCGTATCCACCCGCAGGTAGCGACGAAAACTGGCGTCAGCCGATGCAATCCTCAAGCTTGGGGGCAAAAGACCGTGGTCGCTTGACCTTTCTGACAACCAAGCCGCAAATGCTGCTTGCCGTATCGGATCGGCCCAAGTGACTTGAAAATCGGCGATTGTGGAGTGTGTGGGGTAGCTCATGGATAATCCCATTTTACAAATTCAAAGTTGCACTGCTTTGTTCATCCCGTGCGCCTTGCCCAACCCAGTTGATTCTTTTGAGCTGCCCCCCCAAGTTAAGTCACGCAGACTGCTTTTTTGCCTTGAAACGTGGCGGCATGGCCGTGGGTGTTTTGTGGATCCTGCAAGGTGCAGCGCAGGCGCAATCAGACCCTTTGTTGCTGCGCAGCAGTCCTTTGCTGGAAGAGCGCATTTCACCTCGCCAGGACAAAGAAGGTGCCGTTTTTGTCACGGGCCAGCGCTTGATCATCCAGCCAGACCTGAAGGCGGTCATCGAGGGACAGGCACACTTGCGCAAACCTGGCATGAGCCTGCGGGCTGACCGATTGGAATATGAACAAAGCCAAGACACGGTAGCAGCTTCAGGTGGCATTCAAATCAACAGGCCGGGGAGTCAATTTCAAGGATCGGAATTGAAGCTGCAAGTCGACAGTTTTCAAGGCGCCTTGAACCAGGCCACGTTTGAAATTTTTGGCAATGGTGCGCACGGCACCGCATCGCAACTGGAATTCATCGATCCGTCCCGGGCCCTTGTGCACCAGGCCACCTACACCACGTGCCGCAGAACGCCTGGCCCAGATTGGTTGCCATCATGGTTGCTCAAAGCCACCCGCATAAGCATTGACAATGAAGAGTCGACCATCAAAGCCGAAGGGGTCAAGGTCCGCTTTCAGAGCCTTCCAGAAGTCACCCTCCCTGCCGCCAGCTTTCCTTTGACAGCGGATCGACGTTCAGGCCTGTTACCGCCCATCATCGGCATCACGACGCGCAATGGCGCTGAAATTGTGCAGCCCTATTACTTTGACATCGCGCCCAACCGCGATGCCACTGTGACCACACACGTCATGAGCAAACGCGGTATCGCGGTGGACACCGAGTTCCGTTACTTGGAAAAAGATTACAGGGGCCAAACCCGTTTGAATTTGATGCCCTCGGACACCTTGAGCGATCAAGCCCGTTGGGGTTTTTCAACTCAACACAATGGCCGCATTGACACGGGCATTGACCGCATTGGATCCCTTGGCCTTGGCCTGAACTTGAACCGCGTGAGTGACGACAACTACTGGCAAGATTTTCGGCGCACGGGTTTGGTTCTGACTCAGCGTTTGTTGCCGTCCACCGGCGTATTGAGCTGGGGGCGCGGCGCCTTCAATATGACGGCTCAAGTGCAACGCTGGCAGACATTGCAGGACATCAATGCCCCGATTTTGCCGCCTTACGACCGCACCCCCCAAATCGGGATGTCTTACGGTCAATGGCAAGCCAATGGTTTGGATTGGTCTGTTCGCGGTGATACGACCCGTTTCGAAGCGGACTTCAGCCGCAATCCTGGCAGGGTGGCACAAAATGGTGAACGCAGCTTTGTGCAGGCTCAAGTCAGCCGCCCCTGGATCCGCCCCTGGGGGTTTTTCACGCCCAAGCTCCAGTTGCACGCCACGCGTTACCAGCTGGACCATCCCATGGTCAATGGCATCAGTTCTGCTAATCGCGTCTTGCCCACTTACTCGCTGGACACGGGTCTGGTGTTCGAACGCGCGGCCCAGTGGTTTGGCAGGTCTGTGGCCCAGACTTTGGAGCCCCGTGCTTTTTATGCCAAAACACCATTCAAAGACCAAAGCATGCTGCCCGTCTATGACAGTGGCGTCACCGACTTCAACTTGTCCACCATTTACAGTGAAAACACTTTTGTGGGCAACGACCGATTGATGGACAACGATGCATTGACATTGGGCGTCACCAGCCGATTCTTTGACCCCAACAATGGTGCCGAATTGTTGAACGTGGGCGTCGCCCAACGCATTCGCTTTACCGATCAACGCGTGTTGCTGAACAACCCACCCCTGAATACCCCTCCAGCTGCATCTGCAGGCTTGAGTGACCTGCTGGTGGGCGCTGGTGTCCGCTGGGACAACCGTTGGGCCTTGGACAACACTGTCCAAATCAACAACCAGACCAATGACATCAGTCGCAACACCCTTCAGCTGCGTTATTACCCCAGCCCTTATCGGGTTTTGAATGCCGCGTACCGCTTGAATCGCGGCATCAGTGAACAACTTGATCTGGGCTGGCAATGGCCTTTGAGCGATTTGATTGGACGCGCCAACTCTGCTGCAGATTCCGCTTGGACCCGCTCTCCAGGTCAGGGCTTAGGGCCTGATCGCTGGTTTACTGTGGGCCGCATGAACTTCAGCCTCAGCGAGAGCCGCATGGTGGAAAGCATCATGGGCCTTGAATATGATGCGGGTTGTTGGATTGGACGCATTGTTTTTGAGCGCAATCAACGCACCATTGCGACATCCAACACCCGTTTGCTGTTCCAATTGGAGTTGGTTGGATTGGCCCGCGTTGGCTCTAGCCCACTGGCCGTTCTGCGCAACAACATTCCCCGTTATCAAGATTTGCGTGACAGCCCTTCACAACCGAGCCGTTTTCAGAACTATGAATAAAACTTTTTTCTGTCGCCGTTTTTCTTGGCTGATGTATTTGTCCGTTCTAGCCGCTTTCATGTTGACCTCCTTTTCTGCGATGGCGCAACCCAATGCCCTGCCCGTGCGTTCTGCCGACTTTGTGGTGGCGGTGGTCAATTCGGAACCCATCACCAACCAAGAGGTTCAGGCACAAAGCATTCGCTTGCAGCGCGATGCCCGTGCGCAAAGCCAACTTCCGAATACTCTGGAAACCAAGAAGTTGGCCCTCGAGCAATTGATCAACGAGAAAATTCAAATCCAGCAAGCGGTGTCTTTGGGCATTGTGGTCGACGAAGCGGCCATCAACCAAGCCGAAGCGAGTGTGGCCAGCAACAACCAGTTGACGGTGGATACGCTCCGGGCCCGACTTCAGCAAGACGGTATTTCTCTCATTTCTTTTCGAGAGCAACTGCGTCAACAACTTTTGCTCTCCCGCGTGCGTGAACGCGAGGTCGACAACCGGATTCGCATTTCCGATTTGGAGATCAACCAGTTTTTGAGCGAACAACTGTTGCGCCAGTCGACCAAACTGTCTGCGGACGTCAACTTGGCGATGATTTTGATTGGTGTCCCCGAGAACAGTTCAGCCGATCAAATCAAAGTACTGGCTGACAGGGCGCAATCGGTCGCTTCTCGCGCGCGCAATGGCGAAGACTTTGCCGAATTGGCGGCCACTTTTTCAACCTCGCCTGATCGGGGTGCCAATGGCGGTGCCATGGGTCTTCGCCCTTTGGACCGCTACCCTGAGTTGTTTGTTCAAGCCACCGCCTCCTTGCCTGCTGGAGGCGTGTCTGAAATTGTGCGTTCGGGTGCAGGCTTTCACATCTTGAAAGTTCTACAACGTCAATCACCGCCAGCCACCTTGTTGGTGACCCAAACCCGCGCACGGCATATTTTGCTTCGTCCCAGCGCTCAACTCTCACAAGCACAAGCTCTTGAACAACTGGGATCTGTTCGCCGAGACATCTTAGCTGGCAAGGTGGATTTTGCAGACGTCGCCAAACGCCTTTCTCAAGACGGCAGCGCCCCTCAAGGCGGTGATCTTGGCTGGGCTAATCCTGGCATGTTTGTGCCCGAGTTTGAACAAGTCATGAATCAATTGCAGCCCGGTCAATTGGCGGAACCTCTGGTATCGCGGTTTGGCGTGCATTTGATGGAAGTCACCGATCGTCGCGATGCACCCATGACCGATGCTGAGCAACGCAACCTGGCAAGAAGTGTTTTAAGAGAGGGCAAACTGGAAGAGGCCTACGCCACATGGATTCAAGACATTCGCGGCAAAGCTTTCATTGAGATGCGGGAATCTCCGCAATGAAGCACATCGCACGCAAGCGATTCGGTCAACATTTTTTAACCGATACAGCCATCATCGATGGCATCGTTGAAGCGATCCATCCACTTCCGGGTCAATGGATGGTCGAGATCGGTCCGGGATTGGCGGCTCTAACACAACCTTTGGTTGAACGCCTGGGGCAACTCACGGTGATCGAGTTGGATCGTGACCTGGCTGTCCGTTTGCGTGAGCACCCGCATTTGACCGTCATCGAGTCGGATGTTTTGAAAGTTGATTTCAAAGCTTTACACAGCGCCGCTGATGCTGTGTTGAAGTCAACAACAGTCGATTCACCTCATGAACAGACCACTTTAGCTGCCAGCAAATTGCGTGTGGTCGGGAACCTCCCTTACAACATCTCGACCCCTATCTTGTTTCATCTGCTTGACCATGTTGGCGTGATTGAAGACCAGCATTTCATGCTTCAAAAAGAAGTCATTGATCGGATGGTCGCCCTGCCATGCACCCCTGATTACAGCCGCCTCTCGGTGATGCTCCAGTGGCGGTATGCCATGGAGAATATTTTGTTTGTTCCACCCAGCAGCTTTGATCCTCCACCCAGAGTTGACAGCGCGATTGTTCGCATGAGGCCCCTGGCCGCACCACCCGACTTGGACGTGAAGACTCTGTCAATCTTGGTGCAAGTGGCTTTCAGCCAGCGCCGCAAGATTTTGCGCAACACCTTGGGTCGTTGGTTGGATGATCAGGCGTTCAGCGGCCATTTTGATGTTCAACGGCGCGCAGAAGAGGTGCCAGTCGCCGAATACGTTCAGCTTGTCCAATCGCTCGGGATGGATCACAACAGATCGGCTTGAGTCAAGAGACAAGCGCAAAAAAGCCCTCAAATGAGGGCTTTTTTGCATTCAAAACCAGTTTGAACATTTGGTTGCGGGGGCCGGATTTGAACCAACGACCTTTGGGTTATGAGCCCAACGAGCTACCAGACTGCTCCACCCCGCGGTATGCTTTCATTGTACCTTACTCAGCTGCCGAATCGGCAGAAGTTTCGGGGCGATCGACCAATTCAACCAATGCCATGGGCGCATTGTCACCCACGCGGTAACCCATTTTCAGAATGCGTGTGTAACCGCCTGGACGCTTGGCAAAACGAGGGCCCAAATCGGCGAACAATTTGACGACGCTGTCGCGATCGCGCAGACGGTTGAAGGCCAAACGCTTGTTGGACAAGCTGTCTTCTTTGGCCAAGGTGATCATGGGTTCGATCACTCGGCGAAGCTCTTTGGCTTTTGGCAAAGTTGTTTTGATGACTTCATGCTCAATGAGTGAATTCATCATGTTTCGCAACATGGCGAGGCGGTGCTCGCTGGTGCGGTTCAATTTACGGAGGCCGTGTCCGTGGCGCATGGTGCTTACCTTTCTTTATTAAACAAGCAGCCGTGTCAGGTACTGCCCGTGCACACCCCGGATGGCTCCGGGAACTTTCAATTACCGCTTTTCCAAACCGGCTGGAGGCCAGGATTCAAGTTTCATACCCAATGTCAAACCGCGGGAAGCCAAGACTTCCTTGATTTCATTGAGGGACTTACGGCCCAAATTAGGTGTTTTGAGCAATTCGTTCTCGGTACGCTGGATCAAGTCGCCGATGTAGTAAATGTTTTCTGCTTTCAGGCAGTTGGCAGAGCGAACGGTGAGTTCGAGTTCGTCCACAGGCCGCAACAGGATCGGATCGAAACTGCCCGCACCACCACGCACAGCAGGTGCATCAAAGGCCGACAGCTCGCTGCCTTCCAGTTGTGCAAACACGGCCAGCTGTTCCACCAAGATCTTTGACGAGGCACGCACAGCGTCTTCGGCTGTGATGGCGCCGTTGGTCTCGATTTCGATGACCAACTTGTCCAGATCGGTGCGTTGCTCCACGCGTGCGCTTTCGACGGTGTAGCTGACGCGCTTCACAGGCGAAAAGGATGCGTCCAGAACAATCCGACCCAATGCTTTGGTGGGCTCGTCGGCATAGCGACGCATGCTGCCTGGCACATAACCGCGGCCCTTTTCGACCTTGATTTGCATGTCCAGTTTGCCACCTTGTGACAAGTTGGCAATGATGTGATCAGGGTTGACGATTTCAACATCGTGCGGCGTTTGGATGTCCGCTGCGGTCACTGGTCCCTCGCCATCCTTGCGAAGGCTCAAAGTGACTTCATCGCGGTTGTGCAGTTTGAAGACCACGCCTTTGAGGTTCAACAGAATGTTCACCACATCTTGCTGGACGCCGTCGATGGAAGAGTACTCATGGACAACACCTGCGATGGTCACCTCAGTGGCGGAGTAACCCACCATGGAGGACAGCAAAACACGGCGAAGTGCATTGCCAAGCGTGTGACCGTAGCCGCGTTCAAATGGCTCAAGCGTGACTTTGGCACGGTTGGCAGCCAACTGCTCAACTTGGATCGCTTTGGGTTTCAACAAATTTGTTTGCATTCAGATTTCCTTCTCAATACCCCCGGTTCGTTACACCGGTAAGGCTGATGAAGCACCCAGTCACAAAGATTTGTGTACTGGGAACGATCAAAACAGCGAATTAACGTGAATACAGTTCGACGATCAACGATTCGTTGATGTCAGCACCAAATTCGTCGCGGTCTGGCACCTTCTTGAAAGTACCTTCGGCTTTGTCCGCATTGACTTCAACCCATGCAGGCATGCCGACTTGAGCGGCCAATTGCAGGGCTTCGACCACGCGGTTTTGTTTTTTGGATTTTTCGCGAACCGCCACAACATCACCGGCTTTGACCAGGTAAGAAGGGATGTTCACAGATTGACCATTCACGGTGATGGCTTTGTGAGAAACCATTTGACGGGCTTCTGCACGGGTAGAACCAAAGCCCATGCGGTACACCACGTTGTCCAAACGGCATTCGAGCAAAGCCAACAGGTTGGAGCCTGTATTGCCCTTGCGGCGGTCAGCCTCAGCAAAGTAGCGGCGGAATTGCTTTTCCAAAACGCCATACATGCGTTTGACTTTTTGCTTTTCACGCAACTGCAGACCGTAGTCAGAAGTGCGCTGACCCGAAGTGCGGCCGTGCTGACCCGGCTTGGTGTCAAATTTGGACTTGTCAGCGATCGAGCGGCGTGCGCTCTTCAAGAACAAGTCAGTGCCTTCACGGCGAGAAAGTTTGGCCTTGGGGCCTAGGTAACGTGCCACTTGATTTTCCTTTGTGCAGCTGCCGCATTAAAAATGCGGGAGCCAGGCGATGCAAGCAAGGCCTGGCGGTGGGCTTGGTTTGAGATTAGATGCGGCGACGCTTTTGAGGGCGGCAACCGTTGTGCGGGACTGGCGTCACATCGGCAATCGATGTGATGCGAATGCCCAACGCACCCAAAGCACGAACCGAAGACTCGCGACCTGGGCCGGGGCCCTTGATCTCGACATCCAGGTTTTTAATGCCTTGTTCTTGCGCAGCACGACCGGCCACTTCGGAAGCGACTTGGGCGGCAAAAGGTGTCGACTTGCGTGAACCTTTGAAACCTTGGCCACCCGAAGAAGCCCAAGACAATGCATTGCCTTGGCGATCGGTGATCGTGATGATGGTGTTGTTGAACGACGCGTGCACGTGGGCAATGCCGTCCGCAATGTTCTTGCGGACTTTTTTGCGGACTCGTTGAGCTGCGCTGTTGGATTGTGCTTTTGCCATGTTGGTCTCTCAGTCCTGCTTATTTCTTCAGAGCCGCAGCACCTTTGCGCGGTCCCTTGCGAGTGCGTGCATTGGTACGTGTGCGCTGACCGCGCATGGGCAAACCACGACGGTGACGGAAACCACGGTAGCAACCAATGTCCATCAAACGCTTGATGTTCATGGTGGTTTCGCGTCGCAAGTCACCTTCAATAGTGAACACAGCGATATGGTCGCGAATTTTTTCCAGGTCTGCGTCGGTCAGGTCCTTGATCTTCTTCGAATAAGCGATGCCAGTGGCTTCGCAAATTTGTCGAGCGCGGGTGCGACCAATACCGAAAATGGCAGTCAAGCCAATTTCAGCATGTTTGTGCGGCGGAATGTTGATGCCAGCGATACGTGCCATTTTCGTCCTCTAAAACTAATTCAATCAGCCTTGACGCTGCTTGTGACGTGGATCGGTACAGATCACACGAACAACGCCTTTACGGCGGATGACTTTGCAGTTACGGCAAATTTTTTTTACCGAAGCAGAAACTCTCATGGTTCTCTCCAAAAAACTGATCAAAACTCAGGCTTCGCAGCCAAAGAAAAAATTCTGACCTTGACCATTGAAATCAAGGAACTCAAACACATCGAAACAGGCCATCAGGACTTGAAACTCGCCTTTTTAAGGAGCGAATCGTACTGCTGGGACATCATGTAGTTTTGAACCTGAGCCATGAAATCCATGGTGACCACCACAATGATCAGCAAAGAAGTGCCGCCAAAGTAAAACGGAACATTGTATTTCAGAATCAAGAATTCAGGCAGCAAACACACAAACGTGATGTAAGCGGCGCCTACAGCCGTCAAGCGCAACAAGATTTTGTCGATGAACTTGGCGGTTTGGTCACCAGGGCGGATGCCTGGAATAAAAGCACCGCTTTTCTTCAAGTTGTCTGCTGTTTCGCGGCTATTGAACACCAAAGCCGTGTAAAAGAAGCAAAAGAAAATGATGGCTGCGGCATAAAACATGACATAAACCGGTTGGCCCGGCGCCAAAGCATTGGCCACATCTTTGAAGAATCGAACCACTGAACTCTCAGACGATCCCGAGCTGAACCAACCGATCAGTGTTGCAGGCAACAAGATGATGGAAGAAGCAAAAATAGGAGGAATCACACCCGCCATGTTCAGCTTGAGCGGCAAGTGCGAAGACTGACCACCATAAACTTTGTTGCCCACTTGACGGCGAGCGTAATTGACCAAAATTTTGCGCTGACCTCTTTCGACGAACACCACAAAATAAGTCACCAGACCCACCACCACAATGATCAGCATAGAGATCAGAGGGTTCATAGCGCCAGTACGGACCAATTCAAACAAACCACCCAATGCACTTGGAAGACCTGCTGCAATGCCTGCAAAAATCAAAATAGATATACCGTTGCCCAATCCGCGCTCGGTGATTTGCTCGCCCAGCCACATGAGGAACATGGCGCCAGCCGTCAGGCTGACAACAGCCGTCATCCGGAAACCCATGCCAGGATTGATCACCAAACCTGCGGAGGCCTCCAGGGCGACGGCAATGCCAAAAGATTGAAAAATGGCCAGACCCAAAGCACCGAAACGTGTGTATTGGGTGATTTTTCTTCGACCAGCTTCGCCCTCTTTCTTCATCTGCTCAAAAGTAGGGACCACGTAAGTCATCAGTTGCATCACGATCGATGCAGAGATGTAAGGCATGATGCCCAGGGCGAAAACAGTGAAACGCGACAGCGCACCACCCGAGAACATGTTGAACAAGTTCAAAATGCCGCCCTGCTGACCGTTGAACAACTGCTTGAGTTGGTCAGGATCAATGCCTGGCACAGGAATGTGCGCACCCATCCGGTAAACAACCAGCGCCAAAAGCAAGAAAACAAGCCGACGACGCAGGTCGCCGAACTTTCCCGCTTTGGATGTTTGATTAGCGATGGTGGCCACTGAGAATCTCGGTTAACAAGTTTCAGTCGACCGAACCACCGGCTGCCTCAATGGCGGCCTTGGCACCTGCTGTTGCACCAATGCCTGTCAACTTGACAGCTTTGGACAACTCACCTGTATTGATGACTTTGACCACTTTGGCCATCTGACCCACCAGACCGGCTTGTTTCAATGTCAACACATCAACTTCTGCCAAATCCAGACGAGCCAGCGAAGTCAATGTGATTTCAGCGTTGTACTTCAAAGTCTGTGACTTGAAACCACGCTTGGGCAAACGACGCTGCAAAGGCATTTGACCGCCTTCAAAACCCACCTTGTGGTAGCCGCCCGAACGTGATTTTTGACCTTTGTGACCACGACCTGCCGTTTTGCCCAGACCGGAGCCGATACCACGTCCCACACGACGGGGTGCGTGCTTAGAGCCTTCTGCAGGCTTGATGCTGTTGAGTTCCATCATGGGCCTCTTAGAGTACTTTGACCAGATAGCTGATTTTGTTGATCATGCCGCGCACTGCTGGCGTGTCTTGCAACTCGCTCACAGAATTCAGCTTGCGCAATCCCAAACCACGCACTGTGGCGCGGTGGGACTCTTTGGTGCCAATTGGGCTGCGAACCAGTTGGACTTTCACGGTAGATGCTGTCGTCATGTGCGTTCTCCAGTTCAGCCGAACAGCTCTTCAACCGACTTGCCACGCTTGGCTGCCACGTTGGAGGCCGTGGTGCAGTTGGACAAAGCGTCCAAAGTGGCACGAACCATGTTGTAAGGGTTGGACGAACCGTGGCTCTTGGCCACGATGTCGGTGATGCCCACGACTTCGAACACAGCGCGCATGGGACCACCAGCGATGATGCCGGTACCCTTAGGGGCTGGCGCCATCATGACGCGAGCTGCGCCATGATGACCGTTCACTGCATGGTGAATCGTGCCGTTCTTGAGGTGAACTTTGGCCAGGTTGCGACGAGCTTCTTCCATCGCTTTTTGCACAGCCGCTGGCACTTCTTTTGATTTGCCCTTGCCCATGCCCACTTTGCCATCGCCGTCACCGACCACGGTCAATGCTGCGAAACCGAGGATGCGGCCACCCTTGACCACTTTGGTCACGCGGTTGACCGCGATCATCTTTTCGCGAAGACCGTCTTCAGGTCCTTCGCTTTGCGGTTTTGCTGTAAATTTTGCCATTTGTATCTCCGATCCGTTTAGAACTGCAGACCTGCTTCACGGGCTGCTTCGGCCAAAGCCTTGACACGACCGTGGTAAGCGAAACCTGCGCGGTCGAAGGCGACCTTCTCAACGCCAGCCGCTTTTGCTTTTTCAGCAATGCGCTTGCCGATCACTACAGCTGCGGCAGCGTTGCCGCCTTTGCCAGCAGCACCCAATGCGGTGCGAACTTCGGCCTCTGCGGTCGATGCGGCTGCCAACACTTTGGTGCCGCAACCTGAAATAACGCTGGCGTAAATGTGCAGGTTGGTGCGGTTCACGGTCAAACGGGCCACGCCTTGCTGGGCAATGCGGATGCGTGTTTGACGTGCACGACGGAGACGCTGCTCTTTCTTGGTCATCATGATGCAGCTCCTTATTTCTTCTTGGTCTCTTTGATCGTGATCTTCTCATCCGAATAACGGATGCCCTTGCCTTTGTAAGGCTCAGGAGGACGAACAGCACGGATCTCAGCAGCGATTTGACCAACACGTTGACGGTCAGCCCCCTTGATCACGATTTCGGTCGCGCTGGGGGTGGCCACCGTGATGCCTGCAGGCATGTCGATGTTGACGGGGTGTGAATAACCCACAGCGAGGTTCAATTTGGCGCCAGTGGCAGCCGCTTTGTAACCCACGCCGACCAAGTTCAGCTTTTTCTCAAAGCCTTTGGTCACACCGGTCACCATGTTGTTCACCAGCTGTCGCAAGGTGCCACTCATGGCGTTGGCTTCACGTGAATCGTTGACCGGTGCAAAGCTGAGTTTGCCGCCTTCGTTGCTCACGGTCACCAGCATGTTGGAGGCGATGGCCAGTTGACCACCAGCGCCCTTCACACTGATTTGGCTTGGGTTCACGGACACATCCACACCTGCGGGGATGGTCACGGGCATTTTTCCTACTCGGGACATTCAGTCTCTCCTGCCTTTAAGCGACGTAGCAAAGCACTTCGCCACCGACACCGGCTGCGCGCGCTTTGCGGTCGGTCATCACACCTTGAGGCGTGGTGACAATGGCGACGCCCAAGCCGTTTTGGACTTGTGGGATGGCATCACGGCCTTTGTACACGCGCAGGCCAGGGCGGCTCACGCGCTCGATACGCTCAATCACAGGGCGACCGGCGTAGTACTTCAGGGCAATTTCGAGAACGGACTTACCGTCTTCGGTTTTGACTTGGAAGCCGTCAATGTAGCCTTCATCTTTCAGCACTTGGGCAATGGCCACCTTCACTTTGGAAGACGGAACCATCACAGCAGCCTTGGCCACCATTTGTGCATTACGGATGCGGGTCAACAGATCGGCAATAGGATCACTCATGCTCATGTTGTTATCTCCTGCCGATTACCAGCTGGCCTTGGTCACGCCCGGAATATGGCCGGCAAAGGCTAATTCACGGATTTTGGCGCGACCCAAACCAAATTGACGGAACGTGCCGCGTGGGCGACCGGTGATTTCACAGCGGTTGCGTTGACGGGTCGGGTTGGCGTTGCGTGGGAGCTTTTGCAGACCCAGACGGGCAGCTGCACGCTCTTCATCGCTGCGCTTGAAATCATTGGCAACGGCCTTCAATTCCGCGTATTTCTTCGCGAATTTGGCTGCCAGTTTTTCACGCTTGAGCTCGCGCTCGATCAAAGCTACTTTAGCCACGTGGCACCTCAGTTCTTGAAGGGGAAGCGGAAAGCTGCCAAGAGCGCTTTGCACTCTTCGTCAGACTTGGCCGTGGTGGTGATGCTGATGTTGAGACCGCGCAAGGCATCCACCTTGTCGTACTCAATCTCAGGGAAAATGATTTGCTCTTTGACGCCGATGTTGTAGTTGCCACGGCCATCAAATGCACGGCCGGAAATACCGCGGAAGTCACGAACACGGGGCAAGGCCACGGTCACGAAACGATCGAGGAATTCATACATTTGCACGCCGCGCAAAGTGACCATGCAACCGATGGCTTGCTGTTCGCGAATTTTGAAACCGGCGATGGCTTTCTTGGCCTTGGTGACCACTGGCTTTTGGCCAGCAATCTTGGTCAAGTCGCTCACGGCATGGTCCATGACTTTTTTGTCGGCGACCGCCTCAGACACACCCATATTCAGTGTGATTTTGGTGATGCGAGGCACCTCCATGGGCGACTTGTAGCCAAACTTGGCTGTCAAATCAGCAGAGATTTTTTCGCGAAAGAGTTGTTGCAAACGTGCCATGCTCATGCCACCTTGATTTCTTCGCCGCTCGACTTGTAAACACGAACGCGTGTTCCGTCAGCTTGCAGCTTGATGCCTACACGATCAGCCTTACCTGTTGCGGCATTGAAAATGGCCACATTGGATTGGTGAATCGGCATGGCCTTTTCGATGATGCCGCCAGTTGTGCCCTTCATGGGGTTTGGCTTGGCGTGTTTTTTGACGATGTTGATCCCGTCAATGACCACGTGCGAGTCAGTGGCACGGAGCGACACTTTGCCGCGCTTGCCTTTGTCACGACCTGTGATGACGATGACCTCATCGCCTTTGCGAATCTTGTTCATGGCGGGTCCTTACAGTACTTCAGGAGCCAAGGACACGATCTTCATGAACTTCTCGGTACGCAGTTCACGCGTGACCGGGCCGAAGATGCGGGTGCCGATAGGCTCCAACTTGGCGTTCAGCAACACAGCGGCGTTGCCATCGAATTTGATGAGGGAGCCATCGCCACGGCGGATGCCCTTGGCAGTGCGAACCACTACAGCGCTGTAAATCTCGCCTTTTTTGACGCGACCACGAGGAGCGGCTTCTTTGATGCTCACTTTGATGATGTCGCCAACACTGGCATAGCGACGCTTGGACCCGCCGAGCACCTTGATGCACAGCACGGACTTAGCGCCGGTGTTGTCGGCCACATCCAACCGAGATTCTGTCTGGATCATTTCTTTGTTCCCAACTTGTATTCTTTGTCTGCCAGCCCAATAGCCAACCTGCAAGAATCAGTCTTGGACCCGTCATTACGCTGCAAACCACTCGCTGCGCTTCAGATTGGGCAGATATCGACGCCTTTTGCAAGGCGAAGCCCACGATTATGCCAGCAAATAATCGGGAGCGCAACAACTTGAGTAAAAAAAATTTATACAGGCTGCGCTTCTAACGCCGTGGGCACTGAGCTCGCTGCCTGCAGACGGCCTAAAAGGACTGTGCCGCGGGTGGGCGCCAAGGCCGATCTCACTCGCCGAAGGTCACCCCAATGCCGGCCACACAAACAGCGACAATCGCCGCATCGCACCGTTTAACAGCCCATCGGCGTCACCTTCGGAGTTTGCAAAACATGACACACCCAGCGCAGCACATGGCTTTCATCGGAGGCGGCAACATGGCCAGCGCCATCATCGGCGGACTGATTCGCCAAGGCATGAAGCCCGAACAATTCTCGGTTGTCGAACCTTATACAGATACAGCAGCCAAACTGCACCAAGACTTCGGCATCACTGCTTTACCGAGCGCAAGTCCAGCTTTGGCTCAGGCCCACCTGGTAGTCTGGGCCGTCAAGCCGCAAGTCTTTCACGAGGCCGCCCTTCCTGTCATGCCCTTCACCCGCCAAGCGCTCCACCTGTCGGTGGCAGCAGGCATCCGCACCGACAGCATTTGTCGCTGGGTCGGCACCGATCGGGTGGTGCGCTGCATGCCCAACACACCCGCCTTGGTGGGTCAGGGCATCACCGGACTGTTTCCCTGCACCTCGGTGACGGTCGCTGACAAAGCCTGGGTGGAACAAGTCATGGCCACCACCGGGCAATTCGTGTGGGTCGATCAAGAAGCCCAACTGGACGCGGTCACCGCCTTGTCGGGCTCCGGCCCGGCTTATGTGTTTTATTTCCTCGAAGCCATGACCGAAGCGGGCGTGGGCATGGGCCTGAGCGCCGAACAAGCCTACCAACTGGCCGTGGCCACGTTTTCGGGGGCGTCTTCCTTGGCAGCGGCTTCGGCAGAGCCTCCTGAAGTGCTGCGCCAGCGCGTGACCTCCAAAGGCGGCACCACCTACGCTGCACTCTCTTGCATGGAGGCCGCTGGCATGAAAGCCTCGTTTGTGAAGGCCATGCAAGCGGCCGAAGCGCGTGCGCGCGAACTGGGTGATGAATTCGGCAAAGCCTGAGCCATCCTGCCTGCGCCGCCAGCTCGCTGCGCTGGCCTAGATAAAGGAGAGCGCGATGCCCGCGAACACGCTGAACCCCAGCCAATGGTTGAGACGGAAGGCCTTGAAACAGCCCTCACGGGTGCGGTCCCGAATCAGGGCGAAATGCCAGCCCACCTGCAAGGCAGCACCACCCAGGCCCAGCCAGAACCACTGACCGTGCGTGGCCGCCTCCAGCAAAGCCGCCCAAATTGCCAAATACGCCCCATAAAAGCCCATGATGGCCGCCACATCCCAGCGGCCCAGCGTGATGGCCGAGGTTTTCATACCGATGTTCAGGTCGTCGTCGCGGTCCACCATGGCGTATTCGGTGTCGTAAGCCAACACCCAGAACAGATTCCCCAGCAACAAGCCCCAAGCCAAAAGCGGCACTTCGCCCTGCACTGCCGCAAACGCCATCGGAATGCCAAAGCTGAAAGCCACGCCGAGCACCGCCTGTGGCATGGACACAAAACGCTTGGCATAAGGATAGGCCAGCGTCACCGCCAGCGCCGCAAACGACCAGGCGATGGTGGCCGCATTGGTGGTCAACACCAGGCCAAAGGCGCACAGCGCCAGCACAACGCCCACCGCCAAAGCTTCTTTCACACCCAAGCGCCCGCTCGTGACCGGGCGGTTGGCGGTGCGCTTGACGTGCTTGTCAAAGTCGCGGTCGGCCACATCGTTGACACAGCAACCCGCGCTGCGCATGAGGATGGTGCCCAGGGTGAACACCGCAATCAAGTGCCAGCCGGGAAAGCCGTCCGCCGCCACCCACAGCGCAGCCAAAGACGGCCACAACAGCAGCAGCCAGCCCGCAGGGCGATTCCAGCGGATCAAGTCCAGATAGAGCTTGAGTTTGGACAACACCCCAATCGCCTCAAGACAAACGGGTCACGCCGGGCAAGGGGCAGGCATAAATGGCATTGCGGATGGCGGCGATCGCTTCGTAGCGGGTGTAACTGCGCCGCCAAGCCAGCACCACGCGCCGGGTTGGTGGTTTGCCACCGGCCGGATCGATGATGGGCAAATAACGCACAGGCGAATCGTGGTGCCCCCCCGAGCGCTTGTGCACCGGCTTGAGGTCGGGCACCGACAGGCGCGGCACCAAGGTCACGCCCATGCCTGCTGCCACCATGTGCTTGATGGTCTCGAGCGACGAGCCCTCAAAGGTTTTGCGGATGCCATCGGTCTGGCTGGCGTAGCGGGCAAATTCGGGGCAAACCTCGAGCACATGGTCCCGGAAACAATGCCCCGCGCCCAGCAACAGCATGGTTTCGTTTTTCAACTGCTCGGGCGTGATGGACGCTTCTTTGGCCAAGGGGTGGTTCAAAGGCAGAGCGGCCATGAAGGTTTCATCGTACAAAGGCGCCACCGCCAGGCCCGACTCGGGAAAAGGCTCGGCCAGGATGGCGCAGTCGATCTCGCCTGTGCGCAGCATCTCCAGCAAACGCACGGTGAAGTTCTCTTGCAGCATCAGCGGCATCTGTGGGATGTCGGTGATGATCTGGCGCACCAAATCGGGCAACAAATAAGGCCCGATGGTGTAGATGACGCCCAGGCGCATGGTGGCTGCCAGCGGGTCTTTGCCCCGTTTGGCGATTTCCTTGATCTCGGCAGCTTGCTCCAACACGCTTTGCGCCTGGCGCACGATCTCTTCACCCAGCGTGGTGACCGAGACCTCGCTGGCGCTGCGCTCAAAAAGTTTGACTTCCAGCTCTTCTTCCAGCTTCTTGATGGCCAGCGACAGCGTGGGCTGCGACACAAAGCAAGCCTCGGCGGCCTTGCCAAAGTGCTTTTCACGGGCCACGGCCACAATGTATTTGAGTTCGGTCAGGGTCATGGGTGTGATTTGAACATCAAGCCTTGAGGTATTCAGATTTTCCACCCAACCACCGGCCAATGTGGCGCTCGGCCAAGTCCGCGTGACGGTCGAGCAGCTGCGGGGCCAAGGCCCTCGCCCAATCCAGCAAATGCCCATCGGTCTCCAGATCGGCAAAGCGCAGCAAAGGTGCGCCCGACTGGCGAGCCCCCAAGAATTCGCCCGGCCCCCGGATCTCAAGGTCGCGCCGGGCAATCTCAAAGCCATCGTTCGTCTCCACCAAGGCGCGCAAACGCTCGCGTGCGGTTTCGCTCAGGCGCCCGCCCTCGGGCGTGCCGTACAACAGCACACAGGCCGACGCCGCCGCGCCACGCCCCACCCGGCCTCGGAGTTGGTGCAACTGCGAGAGGCCAAAACACTCGGCATGCTCGATCACCATCAGGGAGGCATTGGGCACGTCCACCCCCACCTCGATCACCGTGGTGCTGACCAGCACGCCCATGACACCTGCGGTGAAGAGTTCCATCACCGCCTTTTTTTCGGCTACGGGCATGCGCGAATGCAGCAGGCCCACCATCACGCCCGGCAGCGCTTCGCTCAGGTCGGTGTGGGTTTGCGTGGCATTGGTCAGGTCCAGCGCTTCGCTTTCTTCAATCAAGGGGCAGACCCAGTACACCTGCCGCCCCTCTTGCAGCTGCGCCCCGATGCGCGAGACCACTTCATGGCGGCGGTGGTCCGACACCACGCGGGTCACGATGGGCGTGCGGCCGGGCGGCAGCTCGTCGATCACCGACACGTCCAGATCGGCGTAATAGCTCATGGCCAGCGTGCGGGGAATGGGCGTGGCCGTCATCATCAGCATGTGCGGCTCCATGCCGGGGGCCTGCATCTTGCCGCGCAAGGCCAGGCGCTGGGCCACGCCAAAGCGGTGCTGCTCATCGATCACGGCCAGCCCCAAGCACTTGAACTTGACGTGTTCTTGAATCACCGCGTGCGTGCCCACCACCAGCGCGGCCTCGCCCGACTCGATCAGCGCCAGCATGGCAGCGCGTTCCTTCTTTTTCTGGCTGCCAATCAGCCAGGCCACTTTCACGCCCAAAGGCTCCAGCCAGCCCACCAGCTTGGCAAAGTGCTGGGTGGCCAAAATTTCGGTCGGGGCCATCAGGGCGCATTGCCAACCCGCATCAATCGCCACCATGGCCGCCAGCGCGGCCACCACCGTCTTGCCCGCGCCCACATCGCCTTGCAGCAGACGGTGCATCGGCACGTTGCGCGCCAGGTCCTGGGCAATTTCACGCCCCACGCGCTGCTGGGCATTCGTCAAGGCAAATGGCAGCGCTTGGAGCAACTGGTCGTGCAAAGCACCGCGCTTCATCTTCAGAGCCGGTGCCCGTAACAAATCACGCTCACGCTTGGCCGTGAGCTGCGACAGCTGCTGCGCCAGCAACTCCTCGCACTTCAGGCGCACCCAGGCCGGATGGCTGCGGTCTTCCAAAGCGGCCAGCGACACATCGGGCGTGGGGTGGTGCAAAAACTGCAGCGCATCGCGCAGCGACCAAGCGCCACGCGGGTCCGGCCAGGCCATGCCAGGGGGCAAGGTCTCGCTCAAGTCGGCATGGTTCAGGCCGTTGATCACCGCCCGGCGCAAATACGCCTGCGCCAGCCCGGCCACCGTGGAATACACCGGGGTCAAAGCCTCGGCCAAATGCCCGCCCGCCGCCTTGAAGCTCGGATGCATCATGGTCAGCCCCATGAAGCCGCCCTTGACCTCGCCGCGCGCTCGGATGCGGCTGCCCACCGCCAGCGCCTTCTGGTGCGAAGGGTAGAAGCTGAAAAACCGCATCACGCAGGTGTCCGAGCCGTCATCCACCGTCACCAACAACTGGCGGCGCGGCCGCATCGTGACCTCGCAAGCCGTCACCGTCGCCTCGATTTGGGCCGTGTCGCCCTCGCGCGCATCGCGCAGCTTGACGATGCGCGTCTCGTCCTCGTAGCGCAGCGGCAGGTGCAGCGCCAGATCGATGTCGCGCTTCAAGCCGAGTTTGATCAACGCCTTTTGTGGGGCGCTCATAGGCTTGGCGGCCGTTTTGACGGCCGCTGAGGCAGGCAGGGTTGGCATGACACGATTGTGACGTGACACGGGCCATGCAGCAGCAGGCTTTGCAACTTATGCTTCGGGCACAATCTCCGTTTTGATTTCAACGGGCCTGTCAAGCCCAAGCTTCATGGCCTCTTCTGCCTCCCCCCGCGCCTTCACGCTCAACGATTTCGACTTTGAGCTCCCCCCCGAACTGATTGCCCAACACCCTGCCGCCGAGCGCAGCGGCTCGCGCTTGCTCGATGGCGCACCCGGGACGGTCACCGACCGGATTTTTCGCGATCTGCCGGGCCTGCTCAACCCAGGCGATTTGCTGGTGTTCAATGACACCAAGGTGGTCAAGGCCCGCATTTTTGGCGAGAAGGCCAGCGGCGGAAAGCTGGAGCTGCTGATCGAACGTGTGCTGCCCGGCCACCAGGTGGTGGCGCACATGAAGGTGAGCAAAAAACCTTTGGTGGGCGGCAAGATGCATCTGGCAGGCGGCGCGCGCAACGGCGGTTTTGATGCCGTCTTGCTGGGCCGCTGGCCCGATGAGAACGGCCAGCTGTTTCACCTGCAACTGAGCGACGAACCGCACACCCTGATGGAAAACCACGGCGTGGTGCCGCTGCCCCCTTACATCGAGCGCCCTGCAGGCACGGCCGATCACGCCGACACCGAAGAAGACGCACGCCGTTACCAGACCGTGTTTGCGCGGGCACCGGGCGCGGTGGCTGCGCCCACGGCGGCGCTGCATTTTGACGAGGGGGTGTTGTCGGCTCTGGCGGCACGTGGGGTGCAGACCGCCAGCGTGACGCTGCATGTGGGCGCGGGCACCTTCCAGCCGGTCAAGACCGAGAACATTGCCGAACACACCATGCACAGCGAGTGGTACGAGGTGCCCGAAGCCACGCAGCAAGCCATTGCGGCCTGCAAGGCACGCGGTGGCCAGGTGGTGGCGGTGGGCACCACCACGGTGCGTACGCTGGAGTCGTGGGCCAAGTTTGGCCAGGCCAGCGGCGACACCGAGATTTTCATCACCCCGGGGTTTGAGTTTCAAGTGGTCGACCGGCTGATCACCAACTTCCACCTGCCCAAAAGCACGCTGATGATGCTGGTCAGCGCCTTTGCAGGTTACGAGCACATCATGGGCCTGTACCGCCACGCGATGGCGCAGAAGTACCGGTTTTTCAGCTACGGGGATTCGATGCTGCTGACGCGCACCGCGCCAGCATCTCAAGCCAGCTGAAGGAACACCCGCCCACCTTCCACCTTGACCGGCCAGGTCTTGGCCGCTTCGGTGGCGGGGCCGCAGGCCACCGAGCCGTCGCGCAGGCTGAACTGGGCCTGGTGAAAAGGGCACTCTACATGGTCGCCTTCCACAAAGCCGTCGCACAGCTTGGCGTTGCCGTGGGTGCACAGGTTGTTGACGGCAAAGACTTCGCCCTCCACGCTGAACAGGGCAATGTCCTGGCCTTCGGGAGCGACGGCAAGGCCTGCGCCTTCAAACAAATCGGCTTCGGCAGCCACGTCAATCCAGTGGGTCATGGTCATATCGGGTAAATGATGGCGTTGGGGATCATTTCGCTGTCGTACACACACAGGCGCTCGGCGAACTTCAGGCCCTCGGGCGTGGGCACGATGGTGTCGATGTAGCGGCCCACATTGAACACGGTGCTGGCCTTGTCGAGTTTGGTGCGGAACACCGCGTAGTTGGCCTCGGCATGGATGCGCTCGCCTTCCACACGGCGCACCACGGGTGCGCCCACCACATGGCGTTGGTAATACGGGTCGTGGTACAGCGTTTCCTGGATGCCATAGACCCGGTCTTTCAACATGCCTTGGCTGGTGAACGACAGCGTGCACAGCGGAAAGCCGCGCTCGTGGTTTTCTCGCGGGATGAGTTTGTACACGCACTGCTCGGTGAAAAACTCGGGCCACAAATCCCAGTGGCCACTGTCCACGGCCAGGGCGTAATCGGCGTACAGGCGGGTCAGGGCCAAGTGGGTTTCAAAATTCACCATGGGGATCGTGCTCATGGGGTTCATGCCTCCATCACTTTGCGCCAGTATTCGTACATGCCCCGGATGAGCGTTTCGGTCACCATGTGGTCGGTCTCGCCCACATCGCGCCCGCCCAGCTCCACCAGCATGCGGTGCTCGGGCTTGGTCTCAAAAGCCTGCTGCGAAAACTCGATCACCTCACCATCGTCCGCACTCACAAAACCAGCCGGGCCGAACAAATTGGACTGGCGCAAACGGCGCTCGGTCATCTCGGGGGTGTCGTCTTCAAAGCCAAAGTGCGTCCAAACAAAATCAAACGCGCCATGCCCGTCGGGCTGGATGTGGCGGGTGGACACGCTGTTGACCTGCTGCTGAAAAATCACGCTGGGGAACAGCGTCATCATCACCGCCGTGGGCATCTGCTCTTCCATTTGCCACCAGCCCTCGGGCACGATGTCCAGAAAACTGGCGTCGTGCAGCTGCATGCTTTCTTTGAAGCTGCTCACTTGTGTGACCTGCGAGGCCTGCCCCGTGGCCTGGCCCGCGCTGCCCCGGGTCGAGATCATGGCCGCGTGGCGGTGGTGCGCGTCCATGCGCAGCTCGCTCTTGTTGTCGGCGCGCCAAAGGCCAAAGGTCACAAACCAGGTGTGCAGCAAGCCAGGGTGGTAGGGGTCTTTGATGTTCTCTTGCATCAGCTTCCAGTTGCCTGGAATGCGCTGGCGGTTGTAGCCCAACACCACCAGCTTGCGGCCATTGAACAGTCGGTCAAAGTACTTGAGGATGGTCGGTCCCATGAAGTCTTCGAGCGGCTCCACGTTGTGGTCAAACGACGCGAACACCACGCCCCCGCGTGTGGCGACTTTCAACGCTGTCAGGCCATGGTCTTTGGGGTCAAAGTCGGCGGGCATGCCGCCGTTGACCTTGCCGTCTTGTCGCACCCCGCGCCTGAACGGCACGCCCTGCAAATCGCCTTGGAGGCTGTAGCTCCACTGGTGGTAGGGGCAGACAAATTCTTTTTTGTGGCCATGGCGCTCGCGACAAAACTGCATGCCCCGGTGGGCGCAGACGTTTTCGACCACATGGATCTGCCCGTCGGTGGCCCGCGTCATGATGACCGAGCGCTCACCCACCACCGTGCGCTTGAAGTCGCCGGGCTTGGGCACTTCGGCTTCCAGGCCCACATAGCTCCAATGGCTTTTGTAAAAGAAGCGTTCCAGCTCCTTTTTGTGACGGTCTTCGTCGGTGTACACGGCAAACGGGACGCGGCTGGCGCCGGGCGTTTCCCAGTGAATGGCTTGTTCGCGCATGCAGGCTCCTCGAAATTCTGGATGCGGATCATGCGCAAACCCTTGAATTTCGTAAATCGAAATTAAACGATAATCATTATTCAAATTTCAAATACAACCTGCCATGGAACTCACCCGCCTCGACCTGAACCTGCTGCTGGTGTTTCACCACTTGCTGCGGGAAAAACGTGTGTCCAAGGTGGCCAGGGTGCTGGGCATGAGCCAGCCCGCCGTCAGCAGCGCCTTGGGCCGTCTGCGGGCCAGTCTGAACGACGACTTGTTTTTGCGCACCCAAGGCGGCATGGTGCCCACGCCCTATGCCCTGCAACTGGCCGAACCCGTGGCCACCGCGCTCGACGGCCTGCAGCAAGCGCTGCAAGTGCGCGCCTCGTTCGATGCAGTCACCAGCGTGCGCCGTTTCACTTTGGCCATGACCGATGTGGGCGAAATGTATTTCTTGCCCGTGCTGATGGATGCACTGGCCCAAAGCGCACCCGGTGTCACGCTGAATGTGGTGGCCGTGACCAGCGCCAGCCTCAAGGACGACATGGCAACGGGCCGCACCGATTTGGCACTGGGCTTGCTGCCGCAGCTGCAGGCGGGCTTCTTTCAGCAAGCGCTGTTTCGCCAGCCCTATGTGTGCCTGATGCGCCAAGGCCACCCTCTGGCCCACGCGCCGAGCTTGGCGCTCGCCGACTTTGCCGCCGCCAGCCATGTGCGGGTGATCGCCGCAGGCACCGGCCACGGGCGAATCGACGAGGCCATCGGAGAAGCGCTGGAGCGACAGGGCTTGCAACGGCGCATTCGCCTGACGGTGCCCAACTACGTGGCGCTGGGTGATGTGCTGGGGCATTCCGACCTGATCGCCACCGTGCCCGAGCGCTTTGCGCTGCGTGTGACCCCACCGTTTGCCCTCACCACCCGGCCTTTGCCACTGGCGGTGGACGGCAGCGTGATTCACCAGTTCTGGCACGCCCGCCTGCACAAAGACCCGGGGCACCAGTGGCTGAGGGGCTTGGTGGCGCAATGCTTCGGCGATGGCAGCAAGGCCAGTGCAGAACAAATGGCCTGATTTTTTTGAAGAATCGCCCACAGGGTCAGCTCCTACAATTCAGGCCTCAGCTTTAGGCCTTACATGCTCCAATTCGACCTGCTCACCACCGACCCCGCCAGCCACGCCCGACGCGGTACGCTGACCCTGAACCACGGCGTGGTGCAAACCCCTATCTTCATGCCCGTGGGCACCTACGGCACCGTCAAGGGCGTGATGCCGCGCAGCCTGCGCGAGATGGGCGCGCAGATCATCCTGGGCAACACCTTTCATCTGTGGATGCGGCCTGGGCTGGACATCATGAAGAGCTTTGGCGGCCTGCATCCATTCGAAAAATGGGACAAACCCATCCTCACCGACTCGGGCGGTTTTCAGGTCTGGTCGCTGGGCGAGATGCGCAAGATCACCGAGGAGGGCGTGCATTTTGCGTCCCCGGTCAACGGCGACAAGCTGTTCATGTCGCCCGAGGTCAGCATGCAGATCCAGACCGTTCTGAACTCGGACATCGTGATGCAACTCGACGAGTGCACACCTTACGAAACCAAGGGGCATCTCACGACCGAGCTTGAAGCACGCAAGTCGATGGAGATGAGCCGCCGCTGGGCCGTGCGTTCCAAGAACGAGTTTGCGCGGCTGGAAAATCCGAACGCGCTCTTTGGCATCGTGCAGGGCGGCATGTTTGAAAACCTGCGCCAGGAATCGCTCGAGGCGCTGGTCGAGATGGACTTCCCCGGCTACGCGATTGGCGGCGTGAGCGTGGGCGAGCCCAAGGAACAGATGCTGCAGATCATGGCGCACACGCCGCACCGCCTGCCTGCGCACAAACCGCGTTACCTGATGGGCGTGGGCACGCCCGAAGACCTGGTGCAGGGCGTGGCCGACGGCGTGGACATGTTCGACTGCGTCATGCCCACGCGCAACGCCCGCAACGGCACGGTGTTCACGCGCTTTGGCGACCTGAAGCTGCGCAACGCCCGCCACAAAAGCGACCCACAACCGCTTGACCCCAGCTGCACCTGCCACGCCTGCGCGGGGACCTCGGGCATCTCTTGGGACCAGGGCGGGCGCGATGGCTTTTCACGCGCTTACCTGCACCATCTGGACCGCTGCGGCGAAATGCTCGGCCCCATGCTGACCACCATCCAAATCTGCATTACTACCTCAACCTGATGCGCGAAGTGCGCGAGTCCTTGGACGCAGGTCAGTTCTCCGCTTTCCGAGCTCAGTTCAAAACAGATCGGGCGCGCGGGGTCTGAGGCTCACACGCTGTCCAAGCCTTCGCGCGTGGCGCCGGCTTGTTGCTGAATTTGCGCCTTGTCTTGGTCGCTCATCTTGCCCACGTGTTTGACCATCAGCGCGGTGCGCGGGTTGCCTGCAAAGTCTTTTTCGTGGCGAATCAAAAAGTCCCAGTACAGCGTGGTCATGGGGCAGGCGCTGGGGCCGGTGCGCACTTCGGGCTGGTAGCGGCAGCCTTTGCAGTAGTTGCTCATGCGGCCGATGTATTGACCGCTGGCCACATAGGGCTTGCTGGTGAAGCGCCTACCGTTGGCGTGCAGGGCCATCCCTAAGGTGTTGGGCGTTTCCACCCACTCCACCGCGTCGACATACATGGCGCGGTACCAAGCGCTGACCTGCTGCGGTGACAGGCCAGCCAGCACGGCAAACTGCCCGGTGACCATGAGGCGCTGGATGTGGTGTGCGTAGCCGTGTTCCAGCGTTTGGCCGATGGTGGCTCGCATGCAGGCCATGTGGGTGTCGCCCGTCCAGTACCACTTGGGCAAATCGCGGGAGTGGCCGTAGTGGTTGGCTTCGGCCATGTGGGGCATGTCAAGCCAATAGACCCCCCGAATGAACTCGCGCCAACCCAGCACCTGGCGAATGAAGCCCTCGACACTGGCCAGCGGCAAACCGCGTGCGTGGTAAGCCTGCTCGGCTGCCGCGATGACTTCACGCGGATGGAGCAAGTGCAGGTTCAAGCAGCTGCCCACCAGCGCATGCCAGCCAAAAGGCAAGGTGGTCCACATGGCGTCTTGCCAAGCGCCGAAGTTTTCGAGGCGCTGGTCCACAAAGTGCTGCAGCGCCACCAGGGCGTCTTCGCGGGTCAGGGCCCAAGCAAAGTGGTCCAGCGTGCCGGGGTGAGCGGCAAATCGCGAGTTGACCAGGTCGATCACGTCTTGCGTGACACGGTCGGGCGCAAATCGGGCAGGCGGCGGCACGGTGCCGGGGCCTTTGGTGCCAAAACCTTTGCGGTTCTCGGCGTCAAAGTTCCATTGGCCGCCGATGGGCTCTTTGCCTTCCATCAGCACGCCATGCCGTTTGCGCATCTCGCGGTAAAAGAACTCCATGCGCAGTTCTTTTTTGCCACCCGCCCACTGGGCAAATTCGGCCCGAGTGCACAAAAAGTGGGTGTCACCCACCCAGCGCAGCAGCACTTGGGCGTGATGGGCAGCGTCTTCGATGATTTTTTCCATGCGCCAAGCCCCAGCTTCCATCACCACCAGCGCTTTGGGGCGGTACTTTTGCAGTGCTTGGGCCAGGCGACCGTCAAAGTCAGCGGGCAAGGCCTGATCGTCGACCTTCATATAAGTACACGGCATTTTGCGGCGGTGCGCTTCGTTGGCAAAGTGGCGCATGCCCGACAGGAAAATGGCAATTCTCGCTTTATGGTTCCAGACTTCGTCGGCTTCGCTGCCCGCTTCGATCATCAACAAGCGGTCTTGGTGGGGGTCAAAGTCGCTCAAAGCCGGGTTATCCCATCCGAGCTGGTCGCCCAACACCAAGATCAGGTGGCGTGTCATGCAGCGGCTTTCTTGCGCGGTGTGGGTGTGAGGGTGGGGGTCGCTGGAGTGGGACTCGCGTTGGAGGTTTGGGGTTTGTCGGCCCGGCAGCGGTCGCTGCAATAGAGCACCTGGTCCCAGTTTTTGGCCCAACTTTTGCGCCAACTCATGGCGCGAGCACAAACCACACAGGGCTTTTGGGGTAAATCCTGTTTGTTCCCCTTAAAACCAGAGGGTTTGGGCATTCATTTTTCCAATCGCAAAGGGGGTGACGTGACAATAAGACCAAACAAGTTTAAACTGATCAGTCACAAAATGGAATTAAAAGTGCAAATGAATCACTCATGGGTCAAACAATGGGGCGGTAACCTCTTGCTGGCGCTGGCGGCCGCCGCGCTGGGCCTGGGTATGGAAGCCGCTTTGGCCAGCCCCAACAGCACCTCAAGCCCGGACAAAGTCGCCTGCCCCGCTCTCTTGAACCACACGTTTGACCGACTCCAAGATGAAAAGCCCCAATCGCTGTGCCAATACGCGGGCAAAGTGGTGTTGGTGGTCAACACCGCCAGTTTTTGCGGTTTCACCTCCCAATACAAGGGGCTTGAAACCCTGAACACCCAATACAAAGAGCAAGGTTTGGTGGTGCTGGGCTTTCCATCCAATGATTTTTCGCAAGAAAAAGGCAGCAACAAGGACATCGCAGCCTTTTGCGAAAGCACCTTTGGTGTGAAGTTTCCGATGTTCACCAAAACCCAGGTCACGGGCGAAAGCGCTGCGCCCCTGTTCAAACAACTCACCGCACAAACCGGCCAAAAGCCCCGCTGGAACTTCCACAAATACCTGATCGGGCGTGATGGCAAGGTGATCGACCAATACAGCAGCATGACCGGCCCCGAGAGCAAGACCTTGGTGTCGGCCATCGACAAAGCCCTGAAAGCCAAGCCATGAGCCCCACAGCTCAGCCACGCATGAAGCTGGCCATCGTGGGCTCGGGCATTTCAGGTCTCGCCGTGGCCCACACCCTGAAAGACCATGCCGACATCACCGTGTTCGAGGCGGGCGACTACTTTGGCGGCCACACCCACACGGTGGACATCACCCTGCCCACACCGCAAGGCATGGTCACGCACGGGGTGGACACGGGTTTTTTGGTGTTCAACGAGCGCACCTACCCCAACCTGATCAACTTGTTTGCTGAATTGAATGTCGAGACCGCCCCGTCCGACATGTCGTTTTCGGTCAAGGTGCCGGGCGCGCTGAATGGCAAAACCCTGGAGTGGAGCGGCACCGACCTGAACAGCGTGTTCGCGCAGCGCGGCAATCTGGTCAACCCGCGTTTTTGGCGCATGCTGGCCGACGTGATGCGCTTCAATGCCCTGTGCACCCGCATCGCCAAAGAGCAGCGCGAAAAAGAGCTGCAGCAGCCGCTGTCGGACTTTTTGCGCACCCACAAGTTCAGCGAGCCGTTTCGTGATTGGTATTTCCTGCCCATGCTGGGCTGTATATGGAGTTGCCCCACCGACCAGATGCTGCAGTTCCCCGTGGCGACCATGATTCGGTTTTGCCACAACCATGGCCTGATTCAGGTGACCAACCGCCCCCAGTGGTTCAGCGTGGTGGGTGGTGCCCGCCACTACGTCGAAAAGATTTTGGCAGGCGTGCACGACAAACGCCTGAACACACCCGTGCGCTTGATCGAGCGTGACGCACAGGGCGTGCGCGTCATCACCGATGGCCACGCCGAGCGTTTTGACCAAGTGGTCATGGCCACCCACACCGACCAGGCGCTGGGCTTGCTGCGCGAGGCCTCTGGCGAAGAGCGCAGCTTGCTGGGGGCTATTCGCTACCAAGCCAACCGCGCCGTGCTGCACACCGATGCCAGCGTGTTGCCTGCCCACCCCAAAACCTGGGCCGCGTGGAATTACGAGCGCGCTGCCAACAGCGAACGCGAATCCTCTCGGGTGTGCCTGCACTACTTGCTCAACCGCTTGCAACGCATTCCGTTTGCGCAGCCGGTGGTGGTCTCGCTCAACCCTTTGCAGGACATCGATCCGGACACCATCGTGGGTGAATACGACTACGCCCACCCGGTGTTTGATGTGGCCGCCATCGAGGCGCAAAAGCGCTTGCCCTTGTTGCAAGGCCAGCAGCACACCTGGTATGCCGGCGCCTGGACGGGTTATGGCTTTCACGAAGACGGCCTGAAATCGGGCCTGCAAGTGGGCCGCGCTTTGCTCAAACTCATCCACGAACAGGCCAGCCCTGTTCAGGACAGACTGGCCGCATGACACCCACCCCCGTCAACGCCAACACCGCGCTCATCGGCTGGGGCCAGGTGCGCCACACGCGCCACCGCCCGGCACACCACGCTTTCGCCTACACCACCGCATTTTTGATGCTGCCCATGCGCAGCGTGCAAACCGGTCGTTGCAAGACGGGATTGGCCATCAACCGCCGCGCCTGGTTTGCCTTTCACGATGCCGACCACGGCGATGGGCGTCCCGCAGAGACCGGCGGGGCCTTGGCTTGGCTCGATGCCTTGCTGAACAAAGAAGGCATCCATGACGCCACAGGCGAGGTCTGGCTGCAAGCATTTCCCCGCGTGCTGGGCCATGCCTTCAAGCCGGTCAGCTTTTGGTACGCGCACCGCGCCGATGGCGGTTTGGCCGCCATCGTGGCCGAAGTGAACAACACCTTTGGTGAGCGCCACTGTTACCTGTTGCCCGCGCCGCAATACGGCCAAACCATGCTGGCCCACAAGGTGTTCCATGTCTCGCCCTTTTGCGATGTACAAGGCGAGTACCGCTTCCGATTCATGCGCGTGACACACGGCGGGCAAGACCGCATCGTGGCGCGTGTGGACCACGGCGATGCCAACGGCCCCTTGATCGACACCAGCTGGAGCGGCGTGCTCGAACCCGCCACCACGGCAGCCCTGCGCCGCGTGATGTGGCGCTTTCCGCTGCTGACGTTTGGTGTGGTGGCACGCATCCATTGGCACGCCCTCTTGCTTTGGTTGAAAAAAGTGCCGTTTTGGCGCAAGCCTGAACCGCCCCGCGATTTTGTGACCCGATGAACACTGGACCCCACCGGATGCCACCCTCCATGAAGACTGCCGACCATGCCCACGCCTTGGGCCACCGCACCGCCACCATTTCACACGCCAGCCTGCCCAAATCTGCTGCACGCTTGCTGAGCCTGTTGACGCGCCTGAAGATGGGCACGCTCACGGTGCACGCACCCGATGGCAACAACCAGGTCTTTGGGACTCACGAAGCCCCGTTTGCGGCTTTGCACATCCACCGTTGGGACATGTGCGCCGAGGTGCTCAAATCGGGTGACATTGGTTTTGCCGAGGGCTACATGGCCGGCGACTGGACCACCCCCGACCTGGCCGCCCTGTTGCGCTTGACGATTGCCAACCGCGACCACATCGAGAGCGCCATTTATGGCCATTGGTTGGGGCGTTTGTTCTACCGCATCAAACACCTGCTCAACCGCAACAACCGGACCAACAGCCGCAAAAACATCCACGCCCATTACGACCTGGGCAATGCGTTTTACGAGCTGTGGCTGGACGGCACGATGAACTACTCGTCAGCCTGGTTTGAGGGCGATCACAGCCAAGACATGGCGCAGGCCCAAAAAGCCAAGGTGCGCCGCGCCCTGCGCATGGTGAACGCCAAGCCTGGCGACCGGGTGCTGGAAATCGGTTGCGGCTGGGGCGCATTGGCCGAAGCGGCCACCACCGAGTTTGGGGTGCACATCACGGGCGTGACCTTGTCCACCGAACAGTTGGCTTTTGCCAATGCCCGCATGCAATCGCACGGCGTGCAACAACAAGCGGATTTGCGCCTGCAAGACTACCGTGACATCCACGACGGTCCGTACGACGCGGTGTGCTCGATCGAGATGATCGAGGCGGTCGGCCAAGAATACTGGCCCACCTATTTTCAAACCATCAGCCGCATGCTCAAGCCCGGTGGCCGCGCCTGTGTGCAAAGCATCACGATCGACGACCGCTTTTTTGAGCGCTACTTGCAATCGACCGACTTCATCCAGCAGTACATCTTTCCAGGGGGGTGCTTGCCCAGCCCCAGCGAGTTCCGCAAGCAAGCGCAAGCGGCCGGGTTGCAGGTGGTCGATGAGCTGAAGTTCGGCCCCGACTATGCCGAGACCCTGCGCCGCTGGCGAGAAAGTTTCATGGCGCAGCTGGACACCGTTCGAACGCTGAAATTTGACGACCGCTTCATCCGTTTGTGGTCCTTTTATCTGGCTTATTGCGAAGCTGCGTTCGATGAGGCCAGCATCGACGTGGTGCAGTTCACCTTGGCCAAACCGGGCTGACCCTCATGCACACCCCAGTGACCACACGCACCTCGTTGTGGCTGATTCAAATCAGCTGGCGCAGCGGCTTTTTCCTTGTCTTTGGGTGTGGTCTGCTTGGCGCAGCACAGGCCCAAAGCACCAGTGTGGCCAGCCCCAACGCCGCCTACAGCCGCCCCGAAGTGACAGGCTTGGGCGGTGTGGTGCCCACCGCGCCGGTGCGCTTGCGGGTTTGGGGGTTTGAGGTGTACGACGCACGGCTTTGGACGCCCCGCGGTTTCCGTTACGGCCAAGCCCTGCAGCAGCCTTTTGCCCTTGAGCTGCAATACCTGCGCAAACTAGAGGGCTCGGCCATTGCCAGCCGTTCGATTGACGAGATGCGCCGGGTGGGCAGCTTCACCGATGCACAAGCCCAAGCTTGGCTGGTGGCCATGCGCGAGCTGTTTCCCAACGTGAGCGCGGGAGAACGCATCACAGGTGTCAATCTGCCCGGTGAAGGGGCCGAATTTTGGGTCAATGGCCAACGCGTTGGCGTCGTCAAAGACGTGAATTTTGCGCGCTTGTTTTTCGGCATCTGGCTCGATGAACGCACCTCTGAGCCGAAGATGCGTGCGCAACTCTTGCAAGGCCTGCAACCGTGAATGACATGCCAACGGTGACCCCCAGCGCTGTGCAGCGCAAGACCTCGGCAGCCTATGGCTTGCTGGGCTTGCCTTTGGCGTTTGTGGCTTTGCCGGTTTATGTGCATTTGCCCAACCTGTATGCGCAGCAGTATGGCGTGCCCCTGGCGGCCCTGGGCGCGGTGCTTTTGCTCAGCCGCAGCATCGATGCGGTGGTGGACCCTTGGCTAGGCCGCTTTGGCGACCGCTTGTACCGCCACTCTTGGCAAGCGGTCTGGGTGGCTGCCTTGCTCTTGGCCACCGTGGTGGCGCTGGGCTTTGCGGCCCTGTTTTTCCCACCGGCTGCGTCTTTATCGCCTGCGGGCTTGTTGGGGTGGGTGGCCTGCGCCTTGACACTCAGCCACCTGGCCTACAGCGGTCTGGGCATCTTGCACCAAGCCTGGGCAGCACGCCAAGGCGGCGGCGGCATCGCACAAAGCCGCTGGGTGGCTTGGCGCGAAGGTTTCGCTTTGGTGGGCGTGTTGATGGCTTCAGCTCTCCCGGCGATTTGGGGCTGGGAGTTGACCACCGCATTGCTGGTGGTGATGCTGGCGCTCGGCTTGGTCACTTGGCAGCGCACAGCCCAACAAGCACCGGAAGTCCTTGCCCCGGCAGACGCGGGTGCACAGGCCAGCAGCCTTTGGCAACCGTGGAAGCACGTCGGTTTTCGGCGTCTGTTGTTGGTGTTCATGATCAATGGACTGGCCAGCGCCGTGCCCGCCACGCTGGTGCTGTTTTTTGTGCAAGACCTGTTGCAAGCGCCCAAGGCCATGGAGCCGCTGTTTTTGGGTTTGTACTTTGCCGCCGGGGCGCTGTCGTTTCCGCTGTGGCTCAAGGTGATTGACCGCATCGGTCTGCTGCGCAGTTGGGCCACTGGCATGACTTTGTCGGTGCTGGCTTTTGTGAGTGTCATCGCGCTGGGCGCGGGCGACACCACCGGTTTTTTGGTGGTGTGTGCCTTGTCGGGCATGGCGCTGGGCGCAGACCTCACGGTGCCCGGGGCTTTGCTCAACCAGTTGATTGACCGCTGTGGCGAGCGCGGCCGCACAGACGGCGCCTTCATGGGCTGGTGGAATCTGGCCACCAAACTCAATTTGGCTTTGGCCGCTGGGCTGTCGCTGCCTTTGCTGGGCCTGTGGGGCTATGCGCCAGGCCAGCAAGACGCCGATGCCGTGATGGCGCTGGGCCTGGCTTATGGCCTGCTGCCTTGCGTGCTCAAGTTGTTGGCAGGGCTGGCTTTGTACGTCAGCCTGATGCGCCCGCCTGATTTGATTTTGGGGCCTGCAAAGGCCCAACCTTCGGCATGAGCCGCTTTGAATGTAGACAACGGGAGTCCTCCATGCGCCATCCAAACGCCATGATCCACCGCCGCACGGCTTTGACCCGTCTGGGCGCCTTGTCCATGGTGGCCAGCACGCCCTTTTTGGCCAGCTGCGCCGGGCCCCAAGTGCAAAACTACGCCCAGGAAAAACCCGTCCTGGATTTGCGCACGTTTTTCACCGGCACCATTGACGCTTGGGGCGTGTTCACCGACCGCAGTGGCCAAGTGGTCAAACGCTTCACCGTGGTCATGGATTGCACCTGGAATGGCGACGAGGGCGTGCTGGACGAAGCCTTTGTGTATTCGGACGGGACGACGCAGCGCCGCATCTGGAGGCTCAAAGCCGGCCCCAACGGTTCTTACACGGGACGTGCCGACGATGTGGTGGGCGATGCCAAGGGCCAAGTCAGTGGCAACGCATTTCGCTGGGGCTATACCCTGGCATTGCCTGTTGATGGTCGGGTCTGGAACGTCGATTTTGACGACTGGATGTTCTTGATGGATGACCGCGTCATGCTCAACAAAGCCACCATGAGCAAATGGGGCGTGAAGCTGGGCGAGGTCACTTTGTCGTTCACGCGGCGCACGCCTTTGGCGGCCAAGTCGGGTTGATGCGCATGAACCCCAACCCCTCCAACACGGGACTCAACGCCATGGGCGCGGTGCTGACATCTGCCTCGCTGCAGGCCGATATGGCCACACCCAAAGTCGGACCGCAAACCACAGGTGTCGCGCCATCGCACGCCAAACCAGCGCCACGCAGCTGGTTGCAACTGAACACCCCCATGGCCGATTGGCAAGGCCGCCGAGTCTGGTTGGTGGGCGCCTCCACCGGCATTGGCCTGTCTTGTGCCCAAGCACTGCGCACGGCGGGTGCCCACGTGATCGTGTCAGCAGTGCAATGGCGTGCGCTGGATGTGAGCGACCCAGAACAAGTGCACGCCACCGCCAAAGCCCTGCAAGCCGAAGGACCGCTGGACTTGGTGGTTTATGCCGCAGGCTACTACCGCGCCCAACGCGCCACGGCCATCGATCTGGACGACTTGTTGCAACACGACAAAGTCAACTACCAAGGCGCGTTGCAGGTCCTCCATGCGGTGCTGCCCGGCATGCTGGCACGCCAGAGCGGTCACATCAGTTTGCTCAGCAGTGTGGCCGGTTGGCGCGGGCTGCCCAATGGTTTGGCCTATGGCCCCACCAAAGCGGCCCTCACGCATTTGGCCGAGACCCTCTACATGGACTTGCAAGACCAAGGCATTGGCGTGAGCGTGGTCAACCCTGGTTTTGTGGCCACACCGCTCACGGCCCAAAACCAATTCACCATGCCGGCCTTGATCAGCCCAGAGCAAGCGGCCCAAGACATGCTCAAGGGCTGGGCTCAAGGACAGTTCGACATCCACTTTCCCAAACGCTTCACGCTGTGGCTCAAGTTGCTGCGCTTGCTGCCCTACCGTTTGTACTTTCCGCTGGTGCGCAAGTTCACCGGGCTGTGAATCCGAATTGAAAGCTGATCATGGACACCCGACAAGCCACGCAAAATCTGGCCACATTTTTTGAAACGCTGACCCCGCAAAGCATCTCTCGTTTGGGTGAGATTTACGCCGCCGAGGCCAGTTTCAAAGACCCGTTCAATGAGGTTCAGGGCTTGTCGGCCATCGAGGACATTTTTCGGCACATGTACGTGGCTTTAGAAAAACCCCACTTTGTGGTGACGCAGCAGGTGGTGGACGGTCAACAGGCATTTTTGACGTGGGAGTTTCGCTTTCACTTCAAGCGCTTTGACACCCACACCCTGCAAGCCGTTCGAGGCGCCAGCCACGTGGTGTTCAACGCGCAAGGCTGGGTCACTTTGCACCGCGACTACTGGGATGCCGCCGAAGAGCTGTACGAAAAACTCCCGGTGGTGGGGGGCCTGATGCGCTGGCTCAAAAAACGCGCCAACACCTGAGCCCTGGCCAAAGGCCAGCGGCATCAGAATTCAAAGCCCCCTTGCCGGCGCACCGCTTCGGAGGCGCTGCCGCTCAACAGATCGGACAACAGGTGTGCTTGCGCCGGGTTTTGCGAACCCGTGCAAATGCCCAAGGTGTAATCGGTGCTCAACTCGAACTCGGCAGGCAGCACGTCGATCAGGTCCACGCCTTCGGTGTAGTTGATTTCGGTCACTTGTGTGCACCCAATCAAACCGCTCTCTTGGCTTTGGGCCATGGCAGTCATGGCCGTTGCGCCATTGGGGAAAACGCGGAAACGGCATTGCAGGCTTTCATTCAGGCCCAGCGCTTTGAGCACGTTCATGAAGTGGATGCCGGCCGTGGCCTTTTCAGGGTCCGGAAAATAAATGCCTTGGGCTGCGCTCATGGCGGCGTGCAATTGAGCACGCGTTTTGACACCAGGGTGTGCTGCGCCACTGCGCACGGCCACGCCAGTTTTGACCAAACCCAGCGAGCGTGCACTGCCAGGCACCACATGGCCCGAAGCGATCAACTGCTCGATCAACGGTTTGGTGAGGATGATGACGTCACAAGGCGCGCCGCCCAGCAGTTTGTCGCGCATCATGCCGACCGCGCTGAAGGTGCCGTCGATGCGGCTGCCAGAGGCTTTTTCGAATTCAGCCTGAACACCTTGGACCACGGCTGCTGCGGCGCCGCCACTCAATACATGCATGTTGTTCTCTCAGTTTAAGGAAGGTTTCGAATTTGCACCCGCTCATCGCTGGCTTCGGCACGACCAGCGTCCTCCTTGCGGGCACACGGCGCAGGGCTGCGCCTCGCACAGGGATCAGTCCGGTTTGGCGCCTGAGATCTTCACAATGTTGGCCCACTTGGCAATGTCGGCGGTCAGGTACTGGTCAAACTCGGGCACAGTCATCGACATGGGCACCGCACCTTGCTTGGCCCAGGCAGCCTTCACATCAGGGTTGTTCACGATCTTGCGCACTTCGGCGTTGAGCCTGTTCACCACATCGGCGGGGGTGCCTTTGGGCGCCATCAAACCCAGCCAAATGCTGGCTTCAAACCGGGGTACACCCGACTCATGGACGGTTGCCAAATCCGGCAGGTTGCTGGAACGGGTCAAACCGGTACTGGCCAACGCACGGACCTTGCCCTCGCGCGACAAAGTCGCCATGGTGGTCTCGGCATCGAACATCACGTCCACCTGGCCACCGACAATGTCGGTGCGTGCACCGGAGCTGCCTTTGTAGGGCACATGGGTCATGTCAATGCCCGCCATGAACTTGAACAGCTCGCCAGCCATGTGGTACGGCGTGCCATTGCCCGACGATGCGTAATTGATCTTGCCAGGCCTGGACTTGGCCAAAGCCACCAATTCACCCACTGTTTTGACAGGCACAGACGGGTGAGCCACCAACAACAATGCCGAGTAATTGATGGGCGCGATGCCCACAAAATCGCGCATCAAGGCAAATGGCTTGGTGGGGATCAAGGACTCGTTGACGGTGTGTGTGTTGGACATCATCAACAAGGTGTAACCATCGGCGGGAGACTTGGCCGCCAAGTCGGTGCCAATGATGGAGCCCGCGCCGGGTTTGTTGTCAATCACGAACGACTGCTTGAGCTCTTCCGTCAGTCGTTGTGCCATAAAACGGGCGTAGTTGTCGGCTGGCCCGCCTGCCGCAAACGGCACCACGATTTTCACGGGCCGGTTGGGGTAGCTTTGGGCTTGGGCAAGGCCTGCGGTCATGACCAGGCCCATGGTCAAAAGCTTCCAAGTTTTGTATTGCGTGAACATCTTGTATCTCCTGTACGTTAAATGAATTTTTCGATCTCAACCAACTCACGAAGCGCCAAAGGCAGCAGCGCAAGCCTTACTCCAACTTGATACCCGCTTCTTTGACGACTTTGCCCCACTTGTCCATTTCAGAGACCATGAGTTGGGACATTGCCGCCGGGGAAGACAAGCTGACTTCAACGCCAGCGTCGTACATGGCTTTTTGAGTTTCTGGCGTGCTCATGATCTTAGCCACATCGCTGTTCAAGCGGTTAACGATGCTGGCCGGTGTCCCAGCAGGCGCCAACAAAGCCAACCAAATGGTGGCATCGAAACCTGTCACGCCGGCCTCTTGCATGGTGGGCACATTGGGCAACTGAGGGATCCGCTTGGCACTGGTCACGGCCAGCGCATTGAGGCGGCCATTCGGCACTTGAGCCAAAGCATTGGGCACGCCGGCAAAACTGCTTTCCACCACGCCAGCGACCAAGTCGGTTGCGGCCAAATTGCTGCTCCGATAAGGCACGTGCTTGAGTTGGGTTTTGGTCATCGACGCAAACAAGCCACCGATCAAATGCTGCGCACTGCCATTGCCGGACGATGCGTAATGGATGCCATCCGGTTGCGCCTTGGCCAATGCAATGAACTCTTGCACGTTTTTGGCAGGCACCTTAGGGTTGGTCAGCAACACGTACGGCGAGTCCACCAATTTGCTAACGGGCGCAAATGCCCTGATGGGGTCATACGGAACACTCTTGTAAATCCAGGGGCTGATGACGTGCGTCGATGAAACAATCAGCAAGGTATGCCCGTCGGGCGCGGATTTGGCCACTTGGTCAGACCCGATCATCGATCCCGCGCCGGGCCTGTTCTCGATCACCACCGGCTGTCCCAAACTTTCGCTCAATTTGACGCCCAGAATTCGGGCCACCACATCGGTGAACCCACCTGGCCCGAAGGGCACCACAATTTTGACCGGCTTGCTCGGGTAAGTTTGGGCCTGGACGGCGCCCCAAGACAAGGCCAACAAGGCAACAGCACACACCGTGTTCAGTAGCTTTTTCATGTTTAACCTTTGTAGATGGGGTCTGGTTGAGAAAAGAAGCTGTGCAAAATTTGGTACACCATCAGGTGGTTCTTTTGCTGAAAACTGGCATGCGAAATGCCCTGCATGATGCTCAATTGCTTGTTGGCGCAGGGCAGCAGTTTGAAGAAGTTGAGCAGGTCGTCGAGACTGGCAATGCCGTCGTATTCGCCGCGCATGATGAGCGTGGCGGCCTTGACTTGGACAGGGTCCACCAACGGCAACTTGGAACACATGTCCACATAAGTGCCCGTGGGCATGGATGAATCCAAGCTGAGGATGGCATCGGCAAACGCGTCCTTGGTGGCGTCGTCTGCACACTCGGCATGGTCACGGTTAAAAATACTGTGAACGAAGGCGCGGTCAATGGGGCGGCTGTTTTTGGCCAAAAATTCGGGCAGTTTTTTCGTCCGTTCGGCCAAGGTTGGACTGCCTTGCCCCGTCCACACGAAGGCGTCGAGCGCCAATTTGGCCACCCGTTCAGGGTGGCGCTGTGCAAACAAGGCCGCCTTGAGTGCCCCAGACGATATGCCGTAGACGAGCAGTTGCTTTGCACCCGTTTTTTGGAGGATGTACTCGCTGCCTGCCGACAAATCATCGGCCCCGTTGCTGATGTCAAAGTTGATGGGGCGATGCTTGTCCGAGCGACCGTAGCCCTCGTTGTCCATGCACCAAGTGTCAAAGCCGCGCTCGGCAAACCAGTCCATCACGGACGAATGCGGCCTGCCGGGAACGTGCAGATCAAACGTGGGTTGTGAGGCCATGGACGAGCCATGAACAAACAACACCGTTCCCGCATGCGGGACTTTGGGGGATGCTGGTTTTTGCCACAAGAAAAGACGAATGTCATCTTTGTGGGTCCAATGCTCTTGGCCACCAGACCATTCAACGTTTGCCATGGTGTTTGTCTCCTGTTGGAATTTTCAATTGCAAACCAAGCCTCTCAACGGACCTTTGGTGCGTTCTTGCTGTGCAACTTAGCGCTTCAGGTTAAACGGTGTCATCAATCGGGCGCTTGGAGGAAATTCTCCAAAGCAAAGTGGAACTTGTGACGAACCACGCCCATCATTGGGTTGTGCGCAATGCCTGACAAGACCACAAACTGCTTGTCTTTGGACGGCAGGCGTGTAAAGAAGTCCAGCAAATCGGGCTCGGCGGCAATGCCATCGAACTCGCCACGGATCACCAACGTGGGACAAGGGATGGCTTCAGGCTTGGCCAAAGGCAGGTTGGCGCACATGTCCACATAGGTGCCAGTGGGCACTTCGCTGACCAAAGGCAACTCGGCGGCCGCAATCGCCTTGGGCACGCTGTCTTCGCTGGAGCCGGGTTTGTCGCGGTTGAACATGCCTTCATAAAAGGCCAAATCCACTTTGCGGCGGGGGCTGGCGCTGTACTCGGGCAGTTTTTTGCGGCGCTGCTCCAAGGTGGGTGAGCCGGCACCGGTGTAAACCAGGGCCGAAAGGCCCAAGCGTGCCACGGTCTGGGGGTGTGCTTGGGTATAAAGACAAGCGCGCAATGCGCCAGAAGAAGAGCCAAACAAGTTGATTTTTTCAACGCCCGTTGTTTGCAACACAAAGGGCACAACAGCCGCCAAATCTTTCGCACCGGTGCGCACGTCGCTGTTGCCACGGCCAGACCAACTGGAACGGCCGTAGCCCTCATGGTCGAGCGTCCAAACGTCATAGCCTCGCTCGGCAAAGAAATCCATGACCGAATAGTGTTGGCCTGCGGGCACTTGCAGGTCATAGGTGTTACGGCCCGACACGGTCGAGCCATGGACCAACAACAGCACCGGTTTGGTGGCCTCACCCGTTACTGGGGCGTGGGCACGCTTGCGGTAAACATACAGGCGAACGTCTTCGCGGTCGACAAAATACTCTTGGCTCCAGATCACGGGCATTCCTTGGTTGTTTGAGTTGAGAACGAGCGGGGTTTAGCGGGGCAGTGACAGGGCAGCAGTCCACCTTGCCAATGCGCTGACAAAGCGCTCATGTTGAGCCGCTGTCTTGTTTTCATTTTTAACCCTGGAGTCGTTCTCAAACGAAGCGGTTTTCGATGCTGCCCACGCCATCGATGTCGACGCGGATCACATCGCCCTTGGCAATGTAGCGGGGTGGGTTCAGACCCATGCCCACACCGGCTGGTGTGCCTGTGGCGATGATGTCGCCCGGGTAAAGCGTGATGCCGCGCGAAATGGTTTCAATCAACGTGGGAATGTCAAAAATCATGTTCTCGGTTGGGCCGTCTTGGCGCAATTCGCCGTTGACCCAGCAGCGCACACGGGTTTGACGGCCATCGATTTCGTCGGCGGTCACGATCCACGGGCCCATCGGGCAAAAGGTGTCAAAGGACTTGCCCATGTCCCACTGCTGGTGGCGCATCTGCACGTCGCGTGCGGTCACGTCATTGACCACGGTGTAACCAAACACGTGCTTCATGGCATCGGCTTGGCTGATGTTCTTGCCGCCTTGGCCGATGATCACGGCCAATTCGGCTTCGTAATCAATCTGATCGGACACTGCAGCGCCTGGCAGCTGCACATCGTCGGTCGGGCCCACCACGCATTCGGGCACCTTGGTGAACACGATCGGCCAGGCCTTGGTGTCGGCATTGCTGTCTTTGAAAACCGAGGCCTGCAGCTCTTTGGCGTGCGCATGGTAATTGCGGCCCACGCACCAGACGTTGCGGCGCGGAATTGGCAAAGGAGATTCAAGCTTGACCGAGGACAGGGTCAAAGGAGCACCACTCAAAGCCGGCAAAGCCTGACCCGCAGTCATGGCATCGATCAGGCATTGGGCGCCATGGCGGGCCTGGGTTTCGGTCAGTGCAAAGGGTGTGACCTGCAGGCCGTCAGCCGAAACCTGACCGACATGGCGTTTGTTGTTGTATTCAAAAGTGGCGATGCGCAAAATACTCTCCTGAGAACGGGCAGCTCGCTGCCCCATGACGATGTGAATGGGCACGGGTACAGCCCATCTTTTTCATCATAAAGAGCCAAGCCACTCGGGAGAGACGCGCACCGGACAAAAGGCCGCTTTTTAGAGCAGCCAACACGTGCGCTCAGGCGGCGGACCGCCAATGACGCCGATCAGCCGGGCTGTGTGTCCTGAAAACTGGAGCGCTGCGCCAGTTTGTCCTCAAGCTTGTGCAGGTTGGGATAAGGCGTGCGCCAGTCAATTTGGGGGAAGCGAAAGTCCAAATAAGCGAGCGCGCAACCCACCGCGATGTCCGACAGGCTCAAGTGAATGCCCGAGCAAAAGGCTTTGTCGCCCAGCCCTTGGCTCATGGCTTTCAGGGCATGCTGAATCTTGTCCAAATGGCGGTCAATCCAGGCTTGGCTGCGCTGGGCATCTTCCCGCCCAGTCCAAACCGCCTCCATGCGCGCCATCAAGGCCGCATCCAGCAAACCGTCGGCCAAGGCCTCCCAAGTTTTGACTTCTGCGCGTTCACGGCCAGCCACGGGGATCAGCTTGCCCACAGGCGACAACGTGTCGAGGTACTCCACGATCACGCGAGAATCAAACACCGCTTCACCGCCCTCCATCACCAAGCAAGGCACTTTGCCTAAAGGATTTGAAGCATGGATGACGGTTTGGGCCGACCACACGTCTTCGGTCACAAATTGGTAATCCAATTTTTTCTCGGCCATAACAATGCGCACCTTGCGGACATAAGGACTGGTGACGGAGCCGATGAGTTTCATAAAAAATGGGGCAGTGCCAATGAACGATGCGTGATTCTAGGTGAAACACTTTGTCAGCCCCGTGTCAATGGCCCAACTGGCCAGGTGGCAGGTCAAGGCGCATCGGGAATTACAATCAAAGGATGAATTTCACCCCTGTTTCCGCTTTGTCACCGCTGGATGGTCGTTACGCCAGCAAACTCAATGCCCTTCGACCCCTCATGAGTGAGCAGGGCTACATGCACCGCCGGGTTCAGGTTGAAATTGCCTGGTTCATCGCTTTGTCGGATGCAGGTTTTGCCGAATTCAAACCCCTCACCCCCGGTGCACGGCGCTACCTCACGGGTTTGGTCAAAAACTTCAACGAAGAAGACGCCATGGCCATCAAGGCGTTGGAGAAGACCACCAACCACGATGTGAAGGCGGTTGAATACTGGATCAAATCCAAATTTGAAGACCGCCCCGAACTGGAAAAAGCCGCTGAGTTCGTGCACTTTGCCTGCACCAGCGAAGACATCAACAACACCAGCCACGCCCTGCAACTCAAGGGGGCCCGTGCCGAGGTGATCCTGCCGGGACTCGATGGTCTGATCGCCAAACTGCGCGAAATGGCGCACGCTTTTGCCGACGTCCCCATGCTCAGCCGCACCCACGGGCAGACCGCCAGCCCCACCACCGTGGGCAAGGAAATGGCCAACGTGGTGATGCGCCTGAGCGGGTGCCGCACCAAGATCGCCGCTGTCCAGTTGATGGGCAAAATGAATGGCGCTGTGGGCAACTACAACGCTCACCTGTCGGCTTGGCCCGACTTCGACTGGGAAGCTTTTGCTCGCCAAGTGGTGGAGACCCCTGAAATTGGCGAGAGCACATCAGACGCTTGGGGGCTGGGCCTGTGTTTTCAGCCCTACAGCATTCAGATCGAGCCCCACGACTACATGGCCGAGTTGTTCGATTCCCTGGCCCGCAGCAACACCATCCTGATCGATCTGTCGCGTGACATTTGGGGTTACGTGAGCCTGGGTTACTTCAAACAGCGCCTCAAAGCTGGCGAAATCGGCTCCAGCACCATGCCGCACAAAGTCAATCCGATCGACTTTGAAAACGCAGAAGGCAACCTGGGCCTGGCCAACGCCGTGCTCAAGCACCTGAGTGAAAAGCTGCCCATCAGCCGCTGGCAACGCGATCTGACCGACTCGACCGTGCTGCGCAACATGGGCGTGGGCTTGGGTTACACCGCCTTGGCCTATGCCTCGCTCATGACGGGTTTGAACAAACTGGAGCTGAACGAAGAGGCGCTGGCCGCCGACCTGGATGGCGCCTGGGAAGTGCTGGCCGAGCCCATCCAGACCGTGATGCGCCGCTATGGCGTGCAGGGTGCCTACGAAAAACTCAAAGAGGCCACACGGGGCAAAACTGTGACGGCCGCAGACTTGCATGGCCTGATCGCTGCGCTGGAGATTCCGCAAGCCGACAAAGACCGCCTGCTGGCCATGACGCCGGGCAGCTACATCGGCAAAGCGGCCGAGTTGGCCAAACGCGTCTGAACCCATGGCCCTCAAATCCACCATCTACAAAGCCAACCTGTCCATCGCTGACATCGATCACAGTTGCTACGAGGACCACCAGCTCACGCTGGCGCGTCACCCCAGCGAGACCGATGAGCGGATGATGATTCGCCTGCTGGCCCTGGCCATCAATGCTTACAAACTGCAAGCGGTTTGCAATGGGGACGGCAAGTTGGCCTTTGGGGCCGGCTTGTCCGACCCGGATGACCCCGATTGCAGTTTGCGCGACTTCACGGGCCGCACCCGTGTGTGGATGGAGGTGGGTCAGCCCGAAGACAAGCCGATCATGAAGGCCTGTCAAAAGGCCGATGAGGTGCTGCTGTATTGCTTCAACCACGCGGCCGAAGTTTGGTGGAAAGGCATCGAGACCAAACTCACCCGCCTGGACAAACTGCAGGTCTGGCGCGTGCCCACCGAAGGCTCACAAGAGCTGGCCAAATTGGCCGAGCGCAGCATGCAACTGCAAGCCACCGTGCAAGAAGGCTCGGTCACTTTCAGCAGCGACAAGGGCAGCGTGCACATCGAGCTGATCCGCTGGAAGTGAGGCACACAAAAATCGGCCGACGTGGCTCAGGCGCCGCCCACCTTTGTTCGCCCCAACCGTCGGTGGGCCGATTTACAGGCCCAGCATCAGCTGTATGTTCTGCACCGCCGCACCGCTGGCACCTTTGCCTAGGTTGTCCAGACGGGCCATCACCACGGCCTGGCGGGCTGCCTCGTTGGCGAACACGCGAATTTCCAATTGGTTGGTGTCATTCAGGGCCGTGGCGTCCAGCTTCAGGTTGTCGGTGGCGGGCTCCACGCTCACCCAGCCGCCTGCTGAGCGACTGGCCGCGTAATGCGAGCGCAAAGCTTCTTGCAGGTCTGCGCCCGTCGGCTTGCCGGGCAAAGTGTCCAAGTGCAAGGGCAGTTGCACCAGCATGCCTTGGCGAAAATTGCCCACAGCGGGCACAAACAAGGGGCGGCTTGTGATGCCGGTGTAGCGCATGATTTCGGGAATGTGCTTGTGCTGCAAGCCCAGGGCGTAGGCTTCAAACAGCGGGGCCTTGCCCGCTTCGTAGTCTTCGATCATGGTTCTGCCGCCACCGGAGTAACCACTCACGCAAGGCAGGCAGACCGGAAAGTCCGTGGGGATGAGCCCCGCATCGACCAACGGCCGCAAAATGGCAATCGCACCCGTGGCGTAGCAGCCGGGGTTGGCCACCCGCTGGGCTTGACGCACAGCAGCGGCTTGATCGGCGGCCAATTCTGGAAAGCCGAACACCCAATCGGGCCGGCAACGGTGCGCCGTCGACGCGTCCACAATGCGAGGCTTGGCGCCCGGCAGGCTGTCGACCATGGCCACCGATTCAATCGCGGCATCATCGTGCAGGCACAGCACTACCAAATCGGCAGCGGCCATCCATTCGCGCTTGGCTTCGGGGTCTTTGCGGCGGGCTGGGTCTATGCTCAACACCTGCACTTGGGGCATCAGCGCCAAACGCTCGCGGATCTGCAAACCGGTGGTGCCGGCTTCGCCATCGATGAAAATTTTGACCATGGGTATTACTTTCACTGGGAACCGAGTTCACAACGTCATGTCAACGTAAGACGCATGGCTCAGGATTGGTGCAATGCAGCATGATACAGTCGCTGTCTGCAGTGTCCAGCGCACGCTACAAGGTCTTTCTTTGAATGAAAGGCCGCAGCGAACCGGTCGAAATTACCCACCCCTCTGAGAGAAGACCTCATGAAGATTCACGAGTACCAAGGCAAAGAAATCTTGCGTCAATTCGGTGTGCCCGTTCCGCGCGGCATCCAGGCTTTCACGGTTCAAGAGGCGGTCGAAGCCGCACAAAAACTCGGTGGCCCCGTGTGGGTGGTCAAGGCCCAAATCCACGCCGGTGGCCGTGGCAAGGGTGGCGGCGTCAAAGTGGCCAAAACGATTGAAGACGTCAAGCGCATCGCTGGCGAGATCCTGGGCATGCAGCTCAAGACCCACCAGACAGGCCCCGAAGGCCAAAAAGTGCGTCGCCTCTACATTGAAGACGGCGCCGACATCAACCAAGAGTATTACGTGTCCGTGGTCACCGACCGCGCCACCCAGAAGATTGCTTTCATTGCGTCCAGCGAAGGCGGCATGGACATCGAGGAAGTGGCCCATTCCACCCCCGAGAAGATCATCACCGAGTTCATCGACCCCCTCACAGGTTTGGGTGACCAGCAGGCCAAGAAGATGGCAGACGCCATCGGCATGCCGGCTGACTCCACCGCCCAAGCCGTGGACATCTTCAAAAAGCTGTACCAGTGCTACATGGACACCGACGCGTCCTTGGTGGAAATCAACCCGCTGAACCGCGACAGCAAAGGCAAGGTCATGGCCCTGGACGCGAAGTTCAACTTCGATGCCAACGCTTTGTTCCGTCACCCCGAAATCGTGGCGTACCGCGATCTGGACGAAGAAGATCCAGCCGAAGTGGAAGCTTCCAAGTTCGATCTGGCCTACATCAGCCTGGACGGCAACATCGGGTGCTTGGTCAACGGCGCTGGCTTGGCCATGGCCACCATGGACACCATCAAGTTGTTTGGCGGCGAGCCAGCCAACTTCCTCGACGTGGGCGGCGGCGCTACGGCGGAGAAAGTCACCGAAGCCTTCAAAATCATGTTGGCCAACAAGAATGTCAAAGGCATTTTGGTCAACATCTTCGGCGGCATCATGAAGTGCGACACCATCGCCACCGGCGTGATCACCGCCTGCAAGGCGGTGAACTTGTCCGTGCCGCTGGTGGTGCGCATGAAGGGCACCAACGACGAGCTGGGCAAGAAGATGCTGGCCGAATCCGGTCTGCCCATCATCTCTGCCGACACCATGGCCGAAGCCGCGACCGCCATTGTGGCCGCTGTTAAGTAAATGTCTTTGTGGGACAGATCTTCAGCTCTGTCCCCAACTGATTAACTTTGCGGGACAGCTCTTCAGCTCTGTCCTCAACTGATTAGGAACAAACATGTCCATCTACATCAACAAAGACACCAAAGTCATCACCCAAGGCATCACCGGCAAGACCGGGCAGTTCCACACTGAAAAATGCCAGGAATATGCGAACGGCAAAAACTGCTTTGTCGCGGGTGTGAACCCCAAGAAGGCGGGCGAGTCCATCTTCAACATCCCCATTTATGCCTCCGTCAAGGAAGCCGCCACGCAAACTGGCGCGACCGTGTCGGTGATCTACGTGCCTCCAGCCGGCGCAGCCGCCGCCATCTGGGAAGCCGTGGAAGCCGACCTCGACTTGGCCATCTGCATCACCGAGGGCATTCCAGTCCGAGACATGCTGGAAGTGCGCAACAAGATGAAGGCCAAGGAGGCCGCTGGCGGCAAGCGCACGCTGCTGCTGGGCCCCAACTGCCCCGGTCTGATCACGCCTGACGAAATCAAGATTGGCATCATGCCCGGTCACATCCACCGCAAAGGCCGCATCGGCGTGGTGTCCCGTTCGGGCACCTTGACCTATGAAGCCGTGGCGATGTTGACCGAAGTCGGCCTCGGCCAATCCAGCGCTGTGGGCATTGGTGGCGACCCGATCAACGGTTTGAAGCACATCGACGTGATGAAGGCCTTCAACGACGACCCTGACACCGACGCCATCATCATGATCGGTGAAATCGGCGGTCCAGACGAAGCCGAAGCCGCCATGTGGTGCAAGGCCCACATGAAAAAGCCTGTGGTGGGCTTCATCGCTGGCGTGACCGCCCCTCCCGGCAAGCGCATGGGCCACGCCGGTGCCTTGATCTCTGGCGGTGCCGACACGGCCGATGCCAAGCTGGCCATCATGGAAGAGTGCGGCTTCATCGTCACACGCAACCCGTCTGAATTGGGCAAGTTGCTCAAGGCACAACTGAAATAAAAACGCTTCTTTTGCACTGAAACGCCCTGCTGCGTGCAGGAATGTGGTTTGCCACAATGTAAAGCTGGATTTTCTGAGGGACAATCCGGCTTTATTTTTGTTTGGCATCAAGACGCTCGCTCATGCGCGCAAAAGGACCACTGTGGAAGAATTTATGACCGCTACGTTCTGGGTTGCTGTGGCCCAGATCATCATGATCGACATCCTGCTGGGCGGCGACAACGCCGTCGTGATCGCCTTGGCTTGCCGCCAGTTGCCCGATCACCAGCGCACCAAAGGCATCATGTGGGGCACGGCGGGTGCCATCATCTTGCGGGTCATCCTGATCTTTTTTGCACTCACCTTGCTGGCGATTCCGTTCCTTAAATTTGTGGGTGCGCTTTTGCTGATTTGGATTGGCGTGAAACTGTTGACCCCCGATGCCGACGATGACCACAGCAACATCCAGGGCAGTGACAAGCTCTGGGGCGCGGTCAAAACCGTCATCATTGCCGACTTGGTCATGAGCGTGGACAACGTGATCGCCATCGCCGGCGCCGCTCAAACTTCTGGCAACCCCGATCACCAAATGCCTTTGGTCATCTTTGGCTTGCTGGTCAGCATCCCGATCATTGTTTGGGGCAGCCAGCTGGTGCTCAAACTCATGGACCGTTTCCCGATGATCATCACCGCTGGCGGCATGCTGCTGGGCTGGATCGCGGGCACCATGATGCAAACCGATCCGGGCTTGGTCGACTACCTCCCACAAGACAAGATCTGGGGCTACGGACTGGGCTTGGCAGGCGCTTTGCTGGTCCTGGCCGCTGGCAAGATCATCATGGCTCGCCGCCCAACCCAAGAAACAGCCTGAGCCTCATGGGGCGCTGGCCGCCCTGTTCTGCAGGACGGCTTAGGGCCGCCAAGGCCCACCTTGACCTCTGGCAATTGGGTGTTGTATGGATTACCATCGACACCCATTCTTCAGGGAGACAATGCCATGCAAAAAAGGCAACAGGGTTTGACATTGATTGAGCTGATGATCGTCATTGCGATCATTGGTATTTTGGGGGCATTGGCCCTACCGGCTTATCAAGACTACAGCGTACGGGCCAAGGTTTCCGAGATGCTTTTGGCCGCCAGCGGTTGCAAAACTGCCGTGAATGAAACCATCGTTTCAGCCTCAGAGGCGGATGTGTCGGCCGTTTTGCCCAGAGCTTGCGACACCCAAGTGAGCAAATACGTCAGCAGCATCGGTGCAGATGCCAATGGCGTCATCACCGTGGTAGGCAACCACCAAGCTTTGCGAGGCACCACCAGCGCCACCGCCAACAGCCTGTCCCTGACCCCGCTTCAAACCGGCACCACGGCCATCAATGGCAGCACCGATGGCGGCAAACCTGTTGCCGCATGGCGCTGCGGACCCGCCGCCAACAACGGACTGCCCGCCAAGTACCTCCCGGCCTCTTGCAAAGCGCAGTGATGGCGATGCGGCCAAGGCTTGATTGGGTGCCCCCGCTTCTTTGAGGTCTTTTGCTCAATCCAGCCCTTGGGGCTTAATGTCGCTATGCATCAACGACTTGGCCACATCTTTTTGGTCGACGACAACCACGACTTTCGGTTTTACCTCAGCGACATGCTGTCCACGCTGGGTTACACGGTGGACGTGTTTGACAATTCACACGCATTTTTGGACAACGCCCTGGACGTTTCGCCAGCGGTGGTGCTTTTGGACATGAAAATGCCCGGCCTCAATGGCCTGGATTTGCAAGCGCGCCTGGTGGCGCTGAACAAGAAAACCCCCGTGGTCTTCATCAGCGGGGAAAGCGACAAGGACCAGATCATTGAGGCCTTCAAGTTCGGGGCTGTCGACTTTTTGCTCAAGCCCATCGACCGTGAAAAATTGTGCGCCGCCGTCGACAAGGCCTTGGCACTGGATCGGCAAAAAAATGCTGAATTCGCCAACATCCGTGCGATACGGCGCACTTACGACACGCTTTCCAAGCGAGAAAAGGAAATTTTCACGCTGATTGCCGAGGGCAAAACCAACATGGACATTGCCCAAATCACGGGCACACAGCCCAACACAGCCAAAAAACACCGGGCCAACATTTACCAAAAATTCCAAGTCAACAGCACAGCCGAAGTGATGCGCATGTGCCGCCAAATTGATTTGACCCAACTGATCGCAGACCACTGAGCGTCCTGAGGACGCCAGCCGATGCCCTTGACCCCAAGCTTGACCACACTGAGCGCCCCCCAAACCAGCGGCCAGATCGGTGGGGCCGGGTAAACCGGATGGCGAGTGGCGTCTGCAGGCAAGCCACCTGCGAGACAAAACCAGCTGCAGAGGGTGGCTAACATCGAGCATGCACCTGACTGTTTCATCTCCCGTTCAAGGCCTGGCCGACATCCGCCGCATCGAAACCACGCCCTTGGCCGAGGCCGTGCCTTGGACCAGCACCTATGACCTGATCCGAGCCAGCGCCGAGGTTCATGCCGAGCAGCCTGCGTTGACCTTTTTATACACGGGCCTGCCCGGCGGTACCTCCACCACCTGGACCTACCGCCGCTTGCTGCAAGGCATCCACCAAACGGCCAATTTGTTGCACCAGTTGGGTGTAGGCCCGCAGGATGCCGTGGCCGTTCTCTTGCCCGGCGGCTTGACCTACCATTTGGCGCTTTGGGGCGGCGAAGCGGCCGGCATTGTGCAGCCCCTGAACCCCTTGCTCAGTGACGAAAAACTGCTGTCGCTGCTGCAGGCCAGCCAGGCCAAAGTGCTGATCGCGCATGGCGCCAAAGATGACAGCCAGTTGCGGGGAAAAGCCTTGCGGCTGCAAACCCAATTGCCCAATTTGAAGGCAGTTTTGCTGGCCCACCCAGACGGCGGTCCACTTCAAGAAGGCGACGCGTTGCCTGCCGGTGCCCAAGACTTCCACGCCTTGCGGACCACGCAAGTGGCCGAGCACCTGGTCAGCCAACGGGTCTTTCAGCCCGAAGACATCGCGGCTTACTTTCACACAGGTGGCACCACCGGCGCCCCCAAACTGGCCAGGCACAGCCATGGTGCGCAGGTTTTCACCGCTTGGGCCAATGCCAGCATGCAAGGCTTTCGCTCAAGCGATGTGACGATCAACGGTTACCCGTTGTTCCATGTGGCGGGCGTGTTGCCCGGCGCCTTGTGTTCACTGGCCGTTGGCATGCAGGTGATCATTCCCACCGAAGCCTTGTTTCGCAACCGCGAGGTGGTGCAAAACTATTGGCGGCTGGTGGCCCACCACCGCTGCACGCTGATGTCGGGGGTGCCCACGGTGCTGGCAGCCCTGGTGGGCGTACCGCTGCAAGGGACGGACATTTCAAGCCTGCGGGCTGTGCGCACAGGCGCGGCACCGCTGCCGCCCGAGCTGGCGCAGCGCTTTGAACAAGCCTTCGGTTTGCACATCAACGAGAGCCTGGGCATGACCGAAACCGCCGGCCTGAGCACCGTAGCCCCGCCGGGCCTGAGTGCGCCCGCAGGTTGCGTGGGCTGGCCATTGCCGCATGCGCGTGTGCGCATCGTGGCGCTGGGCAGCGATGACCAGGCCACATCGCACACCCTGCCCGCAGGCGAAAAAGGCATGGTGCTCTACCAAGGGCCCAATTTGTTCTCCGGTTACCTGGATGCCGCAGAGACCGCGCGCAGCTTCACGCCAGACGGCTGGCTCATCACGGGCGATGTGGGCTTCATCGACACACAAGGCCGCCTGCACCTGTCGGGCCGTGCCAAGGACCTGATCATCCGCAGTGGCCACAACATTGACCCCAAAGTGATCGAAGACGCACTGGGCGGGCACCCCGCCGTGGATTTGTGCGCCGCGGTGGGCGCACCCGATGCCTATGCGGGGGAGTTGCCTGTGGTGTTTGTCACGCTCAAACCCGGCAGCCATGTGACCGAAGCCGAGTTGCTCGCCTTCACGGCCGAGCGTGTGGACGAAGGCCCCGCCAAACCCAAATCGATCACCGTGCTGGAGCGGATGCCCGTGACCAACGTGGGCAAAATATACAAACCCGAATTGCGGACCTTGGCCACAGCGGCTGTGGTGCAGCAACTGATTCAAAACACCTTGGCGCCCTTGCCGCTTGAACCCGCGCAATGGCCACAGGTGCAAGCGGCAGGCGATGCACGCGTGGCGGTGGACGCCCGTGCCACACCTGCCAATGCTTGGAAGGCCCTCAAGCCCCTGCTGGACGCTTTGCCCGTGAAACTGGTACTGCACGCACCGTGAGGAGCCGCCCCTCTCAGCTCAGGTGTTTGCCAATGATCCCGGCCAGCTCGAACATGGTGGCCTGCTCTTTGCCAAACACGGCTTGCAGCTTGCTGTCCGCCATGATGGCGCGCTTGTCGGTCGGATTTTGCAGGTTGTTGGCCTTGATGTAGTCCCAGATTTTTTTGACCACTTCGGTGCGGGCGTAGGTGCCGTCGCCGATCACCGCGGCCAACGAAGCGCTGGGTTTCAAGGTGCCCACTGCGGCTTTGCGCGGCGCCTTCACAGCGGCAGGCTTGGCGGCTTTTTTCGCGGCTGGAACTTTGGCGGTTTTGAGCGTGGCCTTCTTGGCTGCGGGCTTGCCGAAAGGTGTCTTTATTGCAGCTGTTTTGCGTGGTGGGTATTTTTTACCCCCTTCGCGTTGCTCAAATTCAAACGTCACTTTGCCCTCTTCAGGGTTCCAGGCCAGCATGGCCTTGAAGGGGCGGCGCGTGCGGTTGCTGATGAACTTGTCGAGCACATCGGTTTTGCCAGAGGTGAGCAATTTGACGACCTGCTCGCGCTCGATCGGTTGCTGCAAGATGAGTTTGCCGGTTTTGAAGTCACAGCTCGGCGTGGGTTGCCCGTGGGTGGGCACGGCTTTGCTGCACACGTAGCTGCTGCCGTGCTCGTGCACCGCACCGCCGCACTTGGGGCAAGCACCCAGGGCTTCGTCGGTGAACTCGACGATCTCGCCACTCTCTTCGTTTTTCTTGTCGTCACCGAAGTCAAATTCGAGTTTCCAATTTTTCTCTTCTTCGTTGTACTTGAGCGCCATCTCGGCCACAAAAGGCCAACCGGCTTTGGAGCGAAAGCCGTCCAGTGGGCCGATCTTTTTGTCGCGCATGAACTGCTCAACCTCGACTTGCTCAAAGGTGCGACCCGCGGGCGATTTGCCAAACGAGAAGCCGCAGCCGTCGCTCGCGCCGTCGGCACCCGTACAGGTGTACCTGCGGTAATTTTCTTTCACCACGCCACCACAGGTGGGGCAAGGCGTCGCGACGGTGGCGTAGTCACCGGGCACAGTATCGCGGTCGTACTCCTTGGCTTTCTTGACGATGTGCTCGGTCATGGCCGCAATTTCGGCCATGAAGGTGGCGCGGCTGAGCTTGCCTTGTTCCATTTGGGCCAGCTTGTATTCCCACTCACCGGTCAGCTCGGGCTTGGAGAGCTCTTCCACGCCCAAGCCGCGCAGCAGCGTCATGAGCTGGAAAGCCTTGGCCGTGGGGATGATCTCGCGACCTTCGCGCAGCATGTATTTTTCATTCAGCAGGCCTTCGATGATGGCCGCGCGGGTGGCCGGTGTGCCCAAACCTTTTTCTTGCATGGCTTCGCGCAGCTCGTCGTCGTCGACCATCTTGCCTGCGCCTTCCATGGCGCCCAGCAAGGTGGCTTCTGAATAACGTGCAGGGGGGCGGGTCTTGAGGCCCTTGGCTTCAACCGACTCGACGCCAACCTGCTCGCCCGGCTGCACCGGCACCAGGTTCTGGCCCTTGTCACCGTCTTTGGCATCTTCCACCTCATCGGCCGCTTCTTTGCCGTAAATGGCCAGCCAGCCGGGTTTGATCAGCACCTTGCCCACGGTCTTGAAACTGTGGCCAGCGGCCACGCTGATGCGGGTGGTCACCTGGTATTCAGCGCTGGGGAAAAACACCGCCATGAAGCGGCGCACAACCAAGTCATAGAGCTTTTGCTCGGCCTCGGACAGACCGCTGGGCGCTTGCAGCGTGGGGATGATGGCAAAGTGGTCTGAGACCTTTTTGTTGTCGAACACCCGCGGGATCTTGCGCACATAGTTGTTGTTCAGCGCCGTGAGCGCGTGCGGCGCCAGGTGACGCAGACCGCTGTCGGCCAACATTTCAAAAGTTTGTTTGGCCACGGGCACATAGTCTTCGGGCAGGTGGCGCGAATCGGTACGCGGGTAGGTCAGGGCCTTGTGGCGTTCGTACAGGCTTTGCGCCAGCGCCAGCGTGGTTTTGGCCGAGAAGCCGAATTTGCCGTTGGCCTCGCGCTGCAAACTGGTCAGGTCAAACAGGCCGGGGCTCGCTTGCATGGTGGGCGTGGCCTCTTCGGTCACACTGGCTTTTTGGCCGCGCACCGCATCCACAATGGCTTGTGCCTGGGCAGCGGTCCATTGGCGATCGGCTTTCTTTTCAGCGTCTTCTTCTTTTTTCCACTTCGGATCGAACCACTTGGCCGGATAGGTGCCGGCAGCTGCGGCGAACTCGGCGTGGATTTCCCAATAGTCGCGGCTGATGAATTTGCGGATCTGCTCTTCGCGCTCCACCACCACGGCCAACGTGGGTGTTTGCACCCGACCCACGGTGGTCAAAAAGAAACCGCCGTCGCGCGAGTTGAAGGCGGTCATGGCGCGCGTGCCGTTGATGCCCACCAGCCAATCGGCTTCAGACCGGCTGCGGGCGGCATCGGCCAGGCCCTGCATCTGCTGGTTGCTGCGCAGGCTGTCAAAGCCATCGCGGATGGCTTGCGGCGTCATGGACTGCAGCCACAGGCGTTGCACGGGCTTGTCCAGGGTTTTAGCGCCCCCGGCGTATTGCTCGATCAAACGAAAGATCAATTCCCCCTCTCGGCCCGCATCACAGGCGTTGATGAGGGCGCTCACATCCTTGCGCTTGGCCTGTTTGACCACGGCACTCAAACGGCTCTTGGTTTTGTCGACCGGCTTCAAGTCAAAGTGCGGCGGGATGACGGGCAAATTGGCAAAGCTCCACTTGCCGCGTTTCACGTCGTATTGCTCGGGGGCTTGGATCTCCACCAGGTGGCCCACCGCGCTGGTCACCACATAGCGGTCGTTCTCAAAGTGGTCATCGTGTTTTTCGAACTTGCCCGCCGTCGGGGTCAAGGCTCTCACGATGTCTTGGGCCACCGAAGGCTTCTCTGCGATTACCAGTGTCTTCATGTCATTACAATCCGTTGTCTCGCGTGTGCGCACGCGCCCGGGCACGCGCTCACGCACGCGCCCACATGAATTCACCATAACAAATTTTTTGACGTCGTGGCCAAAACCCCTGTTTCCTCCCCCAGCCACCCTATCCCTGTCGCGTCCGGCAAACGCATCCAGACCCGCCGCTCTGGTGTGCATGGCAAAGGTGTCTTTGCTTTGCAGGACATCGCCGAGGGCGAGACCCTGATCGAGTACGTGGGCGAAGTCATCAGTTGGGACGAGGCGCAAGACCGTCACCCACACGATCCCAACGACCCGAACCACACGTTTTACTTTCATGTCAACGAAGACCGTGTGATCGATGCCCTGCATGGCGGCAACTCGTCACGCTGGATCAACCACAGCTGCGACCCCAACTGCGAAGCCGACGAAGACAACGACCGCATCTTCATCAAAGCCATCCGCAACATTGCCGCGGGCGAAGAGCTCAATTACGACTACGGCCTGATCATCGACGAGCCCTACACCAAGAAGCTCAAAGCCGAATACCCCTGCTGGTGCGGCAGTGCCAACTGTCGCGGCACCTTGCTCTCGCCCAAAGAGCGCAAAGACACACCCAAGACGCCCAAGCAGAAAAAAAACAAGGCCAATAAGGTCAAAACCAAATCCAAAGCGCCTAAGGCCGACAAAGCCCCCAAGGCGGGTAAAGCCGACAAGGCGGTCAAGGCCTCCCGCAAAAAGCGCTGAGCGATGCCACTGGACAGCCCGGCCCACCCTTGGCCCGCCGAAACGATCTGGGCGCAGGTGTTTCCCCTGCTGCCTGATTTCACCGTCGAAGTGCTGCCCGAAATCGATTCGAGCAACAGCGAACTCATGCGCAGAGCCCGCGCAGGGCAACACGAAGCCACCTTGCTGGTGGCCGAACGTCAGACCGCGGGGCGGGGCCGTCAAGGCCGTGTCTGGCAAAGCCAAGCCGGTGATTCGCTCACTTTCTCCATCAGCCTGGCTTTGAGCCCGCAAGATTGGTCCGGCTTGTCTTTGGCGGTGGGTTTGAGCTTGGCCGAAAGTTTGCACGCCAATGTGCGCCTGAAATGGCCCAATGATTTGTGGTTGGAAGACCGCAAACTGGGCGGCATCTTGGTCGAAGCGGCCAGCATGGGCGGACGCAGTCAAGTGGTGGTCGGTGTGGGTCTGAACATTCGCCCGCGGCCTTCAGAGGGCTTGAGCACAGCGCCAGCTGCCTTGTCAGAGCTGCTGCCCGGTTGCAGTGCGGCCGATGCCTTGGCACGGGTGGCTTATCCCTTGATCGAGACCTTGCTGGGCTTTGAGGCCGGCGGGTTCGCACCGCTGCACCCCCGCTTTGATGCCCGCGATGTGCTCAAAGGCCGCCGGGTGCACACCAGCGATGGCCAGCAAGGCCTGGCCCTGGGTGTCAGCCGAGGGGGTGCGTTACGATTGCAGACCGATTTGGGCGTGCAAGAAATCCACAGCGCCGAAATCAGCGTACGACCTTTCATCTGACTGGACACTGAACCATGTTGAAATACTGGGTGGCCCTTTTGGTGGTCCTCAACGCCCTTGCACTGGCATGGCAATGGGATGCCTTGGCCCCTTGGGGTTGGGGCCCTGAGCAGCACCAAGAACCTGAACGGCTCCAGCGACAGCTGCGCCCTGAAGCCATTCAACCGGTGATTGCGCCCCCCCCTCAAGCTGCGCCAGCTGGGCCAGCGCCCTCACCATCCGACACCCCTGCCGGTGGTACAGCACAGGGACCACAACCTGCTGCACAACTTCCGGCACAAGCTGCTTCGACGCCTGCATCACCGCCTCCGCCTTCATCTTCATCACCAGCCGCCTTGCCCGTTTCACCCACGGTACCCCGCTAAGCCTCTACCAAGAAATGACCACCGCCATGTCTCTTCAACTTTACTTCGCGCCAGGCGCCTGTTCATTTGTGCCCCACGTCTTGTTGGAGCTGAGCGGGGCCGAGTTCGAACCCAGCATGGTCAAACTGCACAAGGGCGAACAAAACAGCGCCGACTACAAAGCCATCAATCCGCGGGGCCAAGTGCCCGTGCTGGTGCACGGCGGCCAACCGGTGACGCAAATTTTGGCCATCGTGCTGCACCTGGACCAATTGTTTCCAAAGCTGGGGTTTTTACCGACCGAACCCATGGCCCGCGCCCGCGCTTTGTCCACCCTGGCATGGATGAACAACACCGTGCACCCGACGTTCACGCACATTTTCATGCCGCAAAAATTCTCGGATCAACCCGAAGTGCAGGCCGCGCTCAAGCCCTACAACACGCAGTTGTTTCGCGGCATGTTGGGTGAGTTGCAGGCCTTGGTGCAAGGCGCTGAAAACCAAGGCCAAGCCTGGCTCAGCGGTGAGCGCTTGGGCGCACTGGACGCTTACAGCCTGACCTTGGCCCGCTGGGGCACGATCGCCGGCATTGCGGCCAGCGAACACCCCGTCTTGTGGCGCTTTGTTGAAAAAGTAGCGGCCGACCCGGCCGTTTCGCGTGTGATCGCTCGTGAGCGTTTGCAGCTCAACATGGCCCCGCAAACCTGAAGAGCCCCCCTCAGGCCAGCCCAAAACGCACGGAAAAACACGCCCCCGGCATGGCCGCTCCAGAAAAGGCCGCATCGATGCTGACCGTAGCGCCATGCTGCTGGGCGATTTCCTTGACGATGGGCAAGCCCAAGCCAGAACCATCCACGTTGGTGCCCAGCGCCCGGAAAAACGGCTGAAACACCAATTCACGTTCATGGGGTGCGATACCCGGCCCGTTGTCTTCCACCTGCAAGACCAACACTTTGCTGTAGGGGTCTACCAACACACGCACCGTGATGACCCCTTGGCGCTCGGGCGTGCTGGGGGTGTAGTGGATGGCGTTTTCCACCAAATTGCGCAGCATCTCTTTGAGCAAGGTCAGATTGCCTTGGATCTGTCCGCCTTTCGCCCCCGGCGCGACACCCTCATAGCCCAGGTCGATCCCTTTGTCCATGGCGCGGGGCAGGCAGTCTTGCAGCACTTCGCTGCTCAAAGCGGCCATGTCACAGCGCTGCTGCGGCAAATGATGGCCCCCCCCTTCGGCGCGAGCCAACGACAACAACTGGTTCACCGTGTGCGTGGCCTGCACGCTGGCACGCCCAATCTGCTGCAATGATTTTTTCAGATCGTCTTCGCTGGAGCCCGAGCGCTGGGCCAAATCAGCCTGCATGCGCAGCCCTGCCAAAGGTGTCTTGAGCTGGTGCGCCGCATCGGCCAGGAATCTTTTTTGCGTGACGATCGATTCCTTCAGTCGCTCCAGCAGATCGTTCACCGACACCACCAAAGGCGCCACCTCCATCGGCACCGCCTTGTCGTCCAACGGGCTCAAATCATCGGATTTGCGGGCGCGGATCCGCTCCTCCAGCTGCGACAAGGGTTTGATGCCGCGCACCAGGGCCAACCACACCAACAGCACCGCCAAGGGCAACAAGGCGAACTGGGGCAGCATCACGCCTTTGATGATTTCGGCGGCCAACACCGAGCGCTTTTCCCGCGTCTCAGCCACCTGTACCAAGGCAGGCCGCTTGCCCTCGGCATCGAGTCGGATCCAGGTGTAGGCCACCCGCACCTCCAAGCCGCGCATTTCATCGTCGCGGATGTGCACCTCGTAACTGCTGCCCTTGGGCTCGTTGGGCTGGGGCAGGGGCAGATCACGCTCACCGCTCAAGTGCTCATTGCGGGCACCGCGCACCTGGTAGTAGACCAAATCGGTCTCATCGGCGCGCAACAGTTCGCTGGCCGGTTGGGGCAAATTGAATTCAACGGTTTTGTCTGGCCCCAGCTTGACCTGCTGTGCCAAAGCATGCACGTTGTGCACCAAGGCTCGGTCAAACGGCTTGTTGGCCAAGCCTTGTGCCACCAACCACGTCAGCGCCAAGCTGATGGGCCACAGCAAAAGCAAAGGCGTGAGCATCCAATCGAGGATTTCGCCAAACAGCGAGCGTTGCTCGCGTTTAAAGACCCGCAGGTTCCAGCCTTTGGATTTCATGGCTCAAGGCAGCTGCGGCATCGATCCGGGGGCGGTTCAGCCAGGGATTTTTTCGAGGCAGTAACCCAAGCCGCGCACGGTGGCAATGCGGATCGGGCCCTTCTCGATTTTCTTGCGCAGACGGTGGATGTACACCTCGATCGCGTTGTTGCTGACCTCTTCGCCCCATTCGCACAAGCGCTCCACCAACTGGTCTTTGCTCACCAAGCGGCCTGCGCGTTGCAACAAAACTTCGAGCAAGCCCAGCTCTCGGGCCGACAACTCGACCATCTTGCCGTCGATGGTGGCCACGCGGCCAGATTGGTCATAAACCAAGGGGCCGTGTTTGATTTGCGATGTGGCACCGCCCATGCCCCGCCGGGTGAGAGCGCGCACGCGGGCTTCGAGCTCTTGCAGGCTGAACGGCTTGGCCATGTAATCGTCAGCGCCGTAATCCAGGCCTTTCACACGTTCCTCTACGCTGTCTGCGGCTGTGAGGATCAACACCGGCAAGACGGAGCCCCGCGAGCGCAAGCGCTTGAGCACTTCCAGGCCGTGCATTTTGGGCAAGCCCAGGTCCAGAATCAGCAAATCAAATTCACTGTTGGTCATCAAGGCCGCATCGGCCTCGCTGCCGCTGGCCACGTGGTCCACCGCTGCGCCCGCGCTGCGCAAAGTGCGCAACAAACCGTCAGCAAGCACTTGATCGTCTTCGGCTATCAGAATGCGCATGGCTGTCTCCTGTTGTTGTGGCTGCGGCGCTTGGCCGTCTCTGTGCTGTCCGATTCTAGTGTCAGGTGGGTGCCTTGCACGGCGCTGAATGCTGACGTCCCATCAATGGGCATAGGCTTCCAACCCCAAAGCCACCACCGTGGCCACGTCTTTGCCCACCGCGTCTCGGAACTCGGCTTCGGCCTGGGCCACCGCGTCCTTGAAGGCCTGCAACCAGGCCAAGCCGACCGGCGTGAACACCACGCGCCGGGCCCGCGCGTCCAAGGGGTCAGGCTCGCGTTGCACCAAGCCCCATGCCGTGCACTGGTCCACCAGATCGCCCATGGCCTGCTTGCTCATGCCCGCTGCGCGGGCCAAATCGGTCAAGCGCGAGCCTTTCAGGCCCAAATGCCGGGTGATGTGCACATGCGCGGCGCTGACCTGGTCACGCGAGGCCAAGTTGGCCAAGGCCAAGGGCACCCCTTCGTTGCCCGCCATCAGGTGCAAAACGCGCTCGTCAAAGCGCCGCATGGCATGGCCCAGCAGGCGCCCCAAATGGGTTTGCCGCCAGCGGTCGTCCTGGATGGCCGACCCGTCGGAAAGGCCGTTTTCTGATGCCTGAAGCTCAGGATGGGGGGTTTGAATCATGGGTGTAAATGATAAGGCAAACTGACCAAAAATAAGCTTTCAAGGTTTGTACAGTTCGTTTACAGTACTGTTCACGCATCCAGTAAACAGCGCCTCCCTGCTGAGCCCGATGCCCCAACCCATTGATATTCAAGGAGATTCCCATGAGCGACGACAACAGCGAAAAGTCCAAAGCCCTGCAAGCCGCCCTGGCCCAGATTGAAAAACAATTCGGCAAAGGCACCATCATGCGCCTGGGTGAAGGCGAAGTCATCGCCGACATCCAGGTCGTCTCGACCGGCTCTTTGGGCCTGGACATCGCCTTGGGCGTGGGCGGCCTGCCCCGTGGCCGCGTGATCGAGATCTACGGTCCGGAGTCGTCCGGCAAAACCACCCTGACCCTGCAAGTCATCTCCGAAATGCAGCGCTTGGGCGGCACCTGCGCCTTTGTCGACGCCGAACACGCGCTGGATGTGCAATACGCCCAAAACCTGGGCGTCAACCTGCAAGAGTTGCTGGTCAGTCAACCCGACACCGGCGAGCAAGCCTTGGAGATCGTGGACAGTCTGGTGCGCTCCGGCGCAGTGGACTTGGTCGTCATCGACTCGGTCGCAGCCCTCACACCCAAGGCCGAAATCGAAGGCGACATGGGCGACAGCCTGCCCGGCCTGCAAGCCCGCTTGATGAGCCAAGCCCTGCGCAAGCTGACCGCCACCATCAAGAAGACCAACTGCACGGTCATCTTCATCAACCAAATCCGCATGAAGATCGGCGTCATGTTCGGCAGCCCCGAAACCACCACCGGCGGCAACGCGCTCAAGTTTTATGCCTCGGTGCGTTTGGACATCCGCCGCACCGGCACCATCAAAAAAGGCGACGATGCCATCGGCAACGAAACCAAAGTCAAAGTGGTCAAAAACAAAGTCGCACCGCCCTTCAAGACCGCCGAGTTCGACATTTTGTTTGGCGAGGGCATCAGCCGCGAAGGTGAAGTGATCGACATGGGCGTGACCGCCAAAATCGTCGACAAATCGGGCGCTTGGTACGCCTACCAAGGCGAAAAAATCGGCCAAGGCCGCGACAACGCCCGCGAGTTTTTGCGCGAGAACCCCGCACTGGCCCGCGAAATCGAAAACAAGGTGCGCGAGTCGCTGGGCATTCGCTTGCTCGAGTCGGCCATTGCCGTGCCCAAAGGCGAATAAGGCCACCGGGCGGAAGAAATTGGGAGGCAACACCGCTTGAACAAGCCCGGTTTTCAACCCTCGCTCAAAGGTCGCGCCCTGCGGCTTTTGAGCCAGCGTGAACACTCCCGCACCGAGTTGGAACGCAAACTGGCGCAGCACGAAGAGGTGTCGGGCGAGCTGGCCAAGGTGCTCGACGAGCTGCAGGCACGGGACTTCATCAACGACGGCCGCGCCGTCGGCTCGGTGGTCAACCACCGCTCAGGCAAGTTGGGCAGCGCCCGCATCCAGCAAGAGTTGGCCGCCAAGGGCCTGTCGGGCGAGGCGGTGGCCCAGGCCATGGCGAGCTTGAAAGACTCCGAACTCAGCCGAGCGCAAGAGGTCTGGCGCAAAAAATTCGGCACAGCGCCTCAAGATCTTCAAGGGCGGGCCAAACAAATGCGCTTTTTGCTCAGTCGCGGCTTCCCGTCCGAGGTGGTCAGGCGAGCCGTGCCCGACATCGACTGAGCATCTGTCACCACCTCAGACTGCCTTTTGTCGCGGCTTGGCGGATTTGGCTTGGGCTTGGGCTTAGGGGCTGACCTCAGGGCTTCAGGTCGAGTGGCACTTGGGCATCGGCGGCGGCCTTGGCCCAGTGGCGCTCTTCAGCGGCCCGCTCAGCGTACCGGTTGAAACGCCAAGAGGTCCCGTCGACGGTGATGCGGCGCCAAATGGCACGCTTTTCACCCGGGCTCAACTCAATCCACATCTGCACTTCTTCAAAACTGCGCCCACAGCCCTTGCAGGTCTCATCCCCCTGGCTGGTGGAACAAATCGCAATACACGGCGTGTCGGGCGTGCTGGCATACCAGTCTTGCCAGGCTTGTGCAGCGGCCAAGGGCAAGCTGACCTCGTCCGCCAAGTCCTGCCGGTGGTACACCATCAGGCCATACACCTCGGCCAAGGCGCGCAATTCTGGGGGCAAGGCCACGCCGTCGGCAGACGGGTTCTTGCTGCGCCAATGGTTGATGGCGGCTTCGATGTCGGTGATGTGGATGCCGGCCATGCTGGGTGAGTGAAGTCAGGGAGGGCGATCATAGCCCCAATGGCTGTCCTCAGCGTTCAGGGGCCTGCAACGCCCGCAAGCGCTCTCGGGCATGGCGCAAGCGCACGTCCACAATCGACGCTTCAATGTGATCCCCCGGCTGCAATCGGCCTTTCAGAGCCACCTCTTGTGCCGCCCTGAAACGGTCGACGGCACCCGGCCAATCGAGCCGTGCGGCCTGGGCTTCGCCAGCCGCTCGCAAAGACGCCAAGGCTTGGCCTTGCACCGACAACAAAGCCGACAACCGGTCCCAAGCCTGCGCATCCAGTGGCGTTTGTTGCACCACCTGGCGCAACTGGGCCATCACCGCCGGCAGCAAAGCGTGCTCTGGCAAACGCTGCAACACCTGCGCCAAGGCCATCAACTCGGGCCGTTGCCAAGTCTGCTGACCCGTTTTTGCCGACAAAACTTGCAGGGCCAGGGTCGGGTTTTCTTGCCGCTCTGCGACCTCGGCCTGCAGCAACCGCCACCACCGCTGCGCCGCCGCGTGAGAGGGCAAATGCCGCTGCGACTGGACCAGGGCACCCAAGGCCTGCAAATGGCGCTGGGTGGCTGCCGCATCGCGCAACAACACATGCGACAAAGTGGCCGCATACCAAGCCGCGGCTTGGTCGGCTGCCGACGCCGTGCTGGGCAAGGCCGCTGGGCCCTGGATCCACGCCTTGAGCGCATCCGGGCTGCTTTGCGACAGCACCCGGGCCCTGGCCGCCATCATGGCGTGGGCCATGTCGGGCAAAGGCTTGGGCCCGACCACATTCAACTGCTGTCGCGCCTGCATGTCGGCCATGCGTTCGGTCGTCAAAGGGTGGCTGCGCAGGTAGGGGAATGACCCGCTGTCGTTCAGCCCCGCCGCTTGTTGCAGCTTGGCAAACATGCTGACGAAACCGCCGGGGTCGTAGCCTGCATCCACCAAAATGCCATAGCCCACCCGGTCGGCCTCGCGCTCCATGTCCCGGGTGTAGCTCAGCTGCGTCTGGATCGCGGCGGCTTGACCGCCCACGATCAGGGCTTGGGCCGCATGCGGACTTTTGCTGGCCGCCAAAGCGCCCAAAATCATCGACCCCACCACCCAAGGCGTCATCTTGGACTGGTCGCTCATGCCCCGTGCAATGTGCCGCTGCGTGACGTGGCTCAGCTCGTGGGCCAGCACCGACGCCAACTCGTCGGCCGTGCTCACCACGGCCATCAGCCCCAAGTGCACCCCCAAATACCCCCCCGGCAGCGCAAAGGCGTTCACCGAACGGTCGCGCCCCAACAAAATGCGCCAAGCAAAGCGCTCTTGCAATTCTGCAGACAACTCACCGCGTGCCACAGCGGCACGCACCAAGGGCGCCCAAAGCTGCTGGACGTATTCGTCCAGCACCGCATCTTCCAAATAATCCGGGTCACGGAACAGTTCGCGCGCGATGCGGTCACCCAACTGGCGCTCCGCGCTCAGGGAGATGCTGTCGCCATCCCCCAAGGCCGGAAGGCCGGTGTTTTGTGCCCAAGAGGCACCCGTGCTCACAGCCATGGCCAAAGCCATGCCGAGTGCCCAAGGATATCGACGGTCCGGGAGTTTCAAAGCGATCCATGTCATTGACAAGACCCGTATGATGCACGCTTGTGAAGAACCTGTCGCCCTCCCCGATATCACGCGCATGACCCACGATGCTCTGACCCATTTTGATGCCCAAGGCCAAGCCCACATGGTCGATGTCGGCCACAAAGTCACCACCCGGCGTGTGGCCGTGGCCCGAGGCCGCATCACCATGCTGCCCGGCACCTTGGAACTGATCACCTCCGGCTCCGCCAAAAAGGGCGATGTGCTGGGGATCGCCCGCATCGCCGGCATCCAGGGCGCCAAAAAAACCAGCGACCTGATTCCGCTGTGCCACCCGATTGGGCTGACCCGGGTCGCGGTCGATTTCGAAGTCGATACGGCCACCCACAGCGTCAGCTGCACCGCCACCGCCGAAGTCAATGGCCAGACCGGGGTGGAAATGGAAGCTCTCACCGCCGTGCAAGTCGCCCTGCTCACCATTTATGACATGTGCAAAGCCGTGGACCGGGGCATGACCATCACCGACGTGAAGCTGCTGGAAAAGCATGGCGGCAAATCGGGGAGCTTTGTCGCACCAAACTGAAGCGACCCCGGCACGACGACCACCTGGCGTGACACTCTTTCATTTCCCTACCGCTTATTTCATTGCCGGGGTCTTGTTCCTGGCCATGCCCTCGGCCTTGTGGCTGTTGCTGCGCCAGACACCCGCGCGCGGCTTGTCTTTGTGGAGCTCCGGCGGTTTGGTTTTTGGCCTGGGTTTGATGCTGCTGGGCTCCAGAGGCGAGCTGCCCGAATGGATGACGCACGGACTGGCCAATAGCCTGCTGTTTTCTGGCGCGGCTCTGTGGGTTTTGGCCTTGAGGCGCAAATTGGGCCTGCCCATGCCTGTGATGGTTTTGATCCTGTTCAACCTGGTGTTTTGGCTCGTCTACGAGTTGTTCCACTCGTGGTGGGTCAACCCGACTTGGCGCTTTCTCTGGAGCACCTGCATCGTTTGCGGCATGCTGTTCTGGGTGGCTGGCTTGGCCAGAGAATTGGGTCTGCGCCGGAAAAGTTTCAGCGCCAAAGTGGTGACCCTGGTGTACATGGCACTGGGCCTGGTCCTGGCCGTCAGGGCCATCAGCGTCTTGCTGGGTTTGACGCAACCGGAAGCCATGCATGTGGATGTCTTGTCGATGGTGGTGATCACCATGGGCGTGCTGACCTCGGTGGTGGGCAACATCGGTTTTTTGGGCGTCGTCCTAGAGCGCGTCTCTCGCAAATTGCTCGCCATCGCCCAAGCCCAAGCCCGTCAGGAAGAGAGCAAGCGCTTGCTGCAGCAGATCACGCAACTGGAGCGGCAACGCAGTGTGGGGCAAATTGCCGCCTCGCTGGGCCACGAGTTGAGCCAGCCCCTGACCAACCTGCACCTGATCATTGACCGCATGGCCATGGCGCAAGAAAACCACGATGGCCGATCGCTGGCGGATGACCTGCGGGCCTTGCAGCGCAACACCCAAAAGGCCACCGATATCCTGCACCGGATACGGACCTTCATCCGCACCCAAGACATCCAATTTGAACCGATTGAATTGGGTCAAGTCATCGCCGATGTGAACGACTTGATCCACGATTTGTCTTTCAACGAGTCGGTGCACATCCAGGTGACCCTGCCCGCAGAAAAGGCATGGGTGCTGGGGGATGCGGTTCAGTTGTCCCAAATTTTGCTGAACGTTTTGCGCAACGCCATTGAGGCCACGCATGGGCAGCCAGATCGGCGCATCCAAATCACCGTCCGGCGTGAGAAAACGTCGCTGGTCTTGGAGGTGCTGGACAACGGCCCCGGCATGACACCGGACGTGCTGGCGCAAATCGCGACCCCGTTTTTCAGCACCAAACCCGATGGCCTGGGCGTGGGGCTGTCCATCGCCCAATCGATTGCCAAACAACACCGGGGCAGCTTGCAAATGGACAACCACCCTGACGGCGGTGCCCGGGTTTGCCTTCAGTTGCCCGAGTGGGTGCAGCACCGGGCACTTTGACAAGTGCCCGCCGAGCGGGTCAATCGGCTTTGATGTTGGCCGATTTCACGACCGCTGCATAACGCGACAAATCACGCGCCATGTCGCGGCCAAACTTTTCAGGACCGCCAGGGCTGGCGGTGATGCCCAAGGTGACCAGGCGCTCGCGCACGGCCGGATCATTCAGCACCAAGTTCAGTTCGGTGTTGAGCTTGTCCACAATCGCCCGGGGCGTTTTGGCTGGGGCCAACAGGCCGACCCAGGAGTTGATGTCGAAGTCGGCGACACCCGCCTCGATGAAGGTGGGCACATCCGGCATCGACGGGGCGCGCTGTGCGCTGGACACCGCCACCGCATGCAGCTTGCCCGACTTGACGTGCTGTATCGCCCCCGCCACTGCGGTGTAGACCAGCGGGATGGTGCCACCCAACAAATCGGTCATGGCCTGACCACCGCCTTTGTAGGGGATGTGGGTCAGGTTGGCACCGGTGCGCTGCTTGAGCAATTCACCCGCGATGTGCGGCGTACCGCCCGTGCCCGACGTGCCATAGGACAAGCCGCCCGATTGGCTTTTGGACAGGGCGATCACTTGCTGCAGCGTCTTGGCGGGCACGCCGGGGTGCGAGACCAAAATCAAAATGGCGTCGCCGATCTTACCGATGGGGGCGAAGTCCTTGGCGGTGTCAAACCCGACTTTGGGAAACACGTGCGGGTTGATCACCATGGTGCCGTCAAAGCCCAGCAGCAGGGTGTAACCATCCGGCTCGGCCGTGGCCACCATTTGTGTCCCGATGTTGCCCGAAGCGCCGGGCTTGTTGTCGACCACCACCTGCTGGCCCAGCCGCTTGGACAGCTGCTCGGCGATCAGGCGACCACTGGTGTCGGTCACGCCGCCAGGGGCAAAGGGCACCACCAAGCGAATCGGTTTGGCAGGGTAAGCCGCTTGCGCAGCAGCCGTGCTGGCGCTCAAGGCCAAGCCACCGCAAGCAGCGGCCATCAGGCCAGTACTGAGGGCAGCTTTGAGCCATTGGCGGCGGGGTGTTGGGCTTTTCTTTGGCATCGTTGTCTCCTGGTGGTTTCTGGGGGGAATCAGTCGGTTTCGGCGTAGCGCTTTTCAAACGCCCACACATCTTCAAAACCCATGAGCTTCGTCAGGTCGGCGAAGTCGTACAAGGGCGTGCTGCCCTTGGCCGAAGAACCGGTGTCCTTGAACTGTTGGTACACCTGGGTCATGGCCTGCACACCGGCCAGCAAGGCGGTGACCGGGAAGATGGCGATTTTGTAGCCCAGCGCCTCCAGCTCAGGGCGGGTCAACACCGGGGTGCGGCCTTTCTCCACCATGTTGGCCACCAGTGGCACGTCAAAACTCTGGCCAATTCGGCGCATTTCTTCTTCGGACTCGGGCGACTCAACAAACAAAATGTCGGCCCCCGCTTTGGCATAAGCCTCGGCGCGGCGCAGGGCTTCGTCCAGGCCCAGCGTGGTGCGGGCGTCGGTGCGGGCGATGATCAAAAAGTCTTTGGACGCGCGCGAATCCACCGCCACTTGGATCTTGCGCACCATGTCAGCGATGGGGATGACGCGGCGACCCGGCGTGTGGCCGCATTTTTTGGGAAATTCCTGGTCTTCGAGTTGAATGGCGCAAGCGCCTGCGGCTTCGTAGCCCCGGATGGTGTGACGCATATTCAGCAGGCCACCATAGCCCGTATCGGCATCGGCAATCAAGGGCGTGCGGGCCATGCCCGCCATGGCCGTGACGCGCCCGACCATGTCGCTGTAGGTGGCCAGACCCGCATCAGGCAAGCCCATGTGCGAAGCCACGGTGCCGTAGCCGGTCATGTACAGCGCGTCAAAACCAAAGCTGTCGGCCAGGCGCAGCGACACCATGTCAAACACACCAGGGGCGACCACCAGGCCGGGCTGGTTCAAACGCGCACGCAGCGCAGAGGTTTTGGAATTCATGGAGCAGGCGCCGTACAAGAGTGATTAAATCAACAAGGTCAGAGTTTTCGATTTCATCAGAGAAGCAAGCCATGAACCTGCACCTAAGCGACAAGCACATCCTCATCACCGGCGGCAGCAAAGGCATTGGCCTGGCTTGCGCACAAGGCTTTTTGGCAGAAGGCGCCCGCGTGAGCTTGGTCTCGCGCGACGGCGCCAACCTGGCGCGGGCCAAGCAGCAACTGCTGACCGCCTGCCCCGGCGCACACGTCCACACCGTGGCCGCCGATTTACGAGACGCCAGGGCTGCGCGCGCGGCCCTGGACTCGGCCGAAGCCGCATGCGGCCCGGTCGACGTGTTGGTCAACTCGGCCGGCGCGGCCAAGCGCACGCCCGCCCCCGAACTCACGCCCGAGGCTTTTGCCGACGCGATGCAGGCCAAATACTTCACCTATGTCCACATGATCACGCCCACCATCCAGCGCATGGCTGCACGCGGCCAAGGCGCGGTGGTCAACGTGGTGGGCAATGGCGGCAAAGTGGCCAGCCCCATTCACCTGCCCGGTGGCGCGGCCAATGCGGCGCTGATGTTGGTGAGCGCCGGTCTGGCTGCCGCCTATGGCGCACAAGGCATTCGGGTGAATGCGGTGAACCCCGGACTGACCTTGACCGACCGCCTGCAAGAAGGCTTTGCAGCCGATGCGCGCTTGAAGGGCCTGAGCCCCGACGAAGTCATGGCCCAATCGGTGGCCAAAATACCGCTGGGCCGCATGGCCGAGCCTGAAGAAATCGCCAACGCGGTGCTGTTTTTGGCCTCGTCCAAAGCCAGCTACGTCACCGGCATTTGCATGAGCATGGACGGGGCTTTGAACCCGATCGTTGTATGAAAATTTTGACCGCAAGCCGAAGCTTGGCACTGGCATGGGCCTGTGTGCTCAGCATGCCGGCGCAAGCCGAGCTGCCCCCTCTGAAAACCGTGGCAGCGGTGGATGTGCCCCGTTACATGGGCACCTGGCACGAGATCGCCAAATACCCCAACTGGTTCCAAAGAAAGTGCGCCAGCAGCACCCAAGCCACCTACACGTTGCAGACCGACGGCCGGGTGCAGGTGCTCAACCGCTGCCAAACCAACAAGGGCGAGTGGACCGAAGCCTTGGGCGCCGCACGGCAAACAGACGGCCCGACGTCGCCCCAGTTGAAGGTGCGTTTCGCCCCCAAGTGGCTGTCCTTCATCCCCATGGTGTGGGGCGATTACTGGATCATCGATCTCGACGCCGATTACCAATGGGTGGTCGTGAGCGAGCCCAAACGCGAGTATTTGTGGATCTTGTCACGCACACCACAAATGCCTGCAGCCACCTACCAAGCCTTGCTGGCCAAGCTGGATAAGCTGGGCTTTGACCTGAAACGGATCGAAGCCAGCCAACCTTGAGCGAGTTCAGCGCGGGATTTTTTCGCAGGAGCCCACCCAAACCAAGCCGACTTGAGCTTCAGTGCGCCGCTTCGGCCAAGTGCACCTGCTTGGCCTCGCTGGCTTGCAGCCAGCCTTGACTGGCAGCGTCTTGGGCCAATTGAGCGATCAAAGCGCGGGCGTCGGCATTGACCATGGCCACGGGTTGCAAGCGCAAAGCCGCATCTGAAAAGTGGTGCACCACTTCGACCACGTCATTGGCATCCAGCGCCGTAGGCTTGAAGACCGGCGTGCAACGCACCTTTTGGCCCAGCGCCCGGTAAAACACCGCTGCCAATTGGGCCGACGCGCCGTACACGCTGCGCTGCTGGCCTGCCGCCGTCACACGCAGGGTGTAACCGTACTTGCCCTTGACGCATTCGGCCTCGGTGATGTCTTTCAAGGCCAAGTGGTACACCAAGTTGCCCGTGTCATTTTCTGAGACCAACAACTGCTGGTCGGTCAACAACCACAAGCCACGCCCTGCCAGCACCACCCGACCCAGTACGTAAGCCAAGACCCGCTCGGTGGGCTGGATGTGGTCGCGCATCTGGTCCACATCGGCTTGCTTGAGCAACTGGGCACCGTAGGGGTTGTTCCCCTCGATCAGCAGTTCACTCAGTTCATTGCCATTTTTCAAAAAATCCAGCCAAGCCATGGGGTGTCTCCAATTTGAGCTGCGCATGTTCGTTCATACCCCGAAGTTCGAGCTGCAGCGGTCCTCAATGGTCCTGATGGACACGGGGTTATTGGCGTCGTCCAAAGCCCAAATCCGGACCGCCAAGACGGCCTTTGTCGCACGCCGTGCACGGCATGGCGCCATGCAACACACTGGCGCCTCTTTGAACACCCACGGCCCATGACACCCCCCTCCTTGATTCAGTCGCTGTTGACGGCCGTGCAGCCCCTGCCCCCAACCCCATCGCCAGCGCTGTGCGGCTTGGGCTCGCACATGGCCGAGCGCGTGCGCGCGCACCTGTCGTCGCAGCTCAAAGAGCAGCTGGCTCAGCGCGTGCGGGCCATGACCGGGGCGACAGGGGATGCACGTGATTTTTTAGAACCCGCAGGTGACCCCGGCTTGTTCGGTCCGGACTCGGCCGCGTGGCAGGTGCACGCGCACTTTGTGGCGATGATGACCGGGGGCTTGTCCTCGCTGATGTTGCAAGCGCTGCACCCGCAGGCTTTGGGTGCCGTATGGGACCACTCGCGCTTTCGCAGCCAACTGCAGGCGCGGTTGGGGCGCACGGCCTTGTTCGTGGCGACCACCACCTATGGCGGCACGGCTGCGGCTTTGCAATGCATCGAGCGGGTCAACCGCATCCACGCCCAAATTCGTGGCCACTTGCAAGACGGCACGCCCTATGTCGCCAACGACCCCGAACTGATCCGCTGGGTGCACCTGGGCGAGACCACCCGTTTTTTGCAGGCCTACCAAGACCTGTCGCTGCAGCCCCTGAGCACAGCCCGGCAAGACCAGTACTTTGCCGAAATGGCTCAGGTAGGCCACCGCCTGGGCGCTCGCGGGCTGCCCATGAGCCGGCACCAAGCCTTGACGCAGCTGCAAGCCTTTCGGCCGCAATTGAGGGCCGACGAGCGCACACGCGAAACGCTGCACCTGATTGAGAACTACCCCTGCGCGCCTCTGGATCGCCCTTTGGTCACCCTGATCGTGCGAGCCGCCTTGCAGATGCTGCCCGACTGGGCGCTGGACATGCTGGAGCGCGAGCGCCGCTGTGCATTAGAGCAAACCGCTGTGCGCACGGCTCTGCAAGGCATGGGCGCCCCGCTGGCTTGGGCCTTTGCCGATACGGGCGTGGCTGCCCGCGCTCGCCAGCGCATGCAGGCGCCGGCCAAAGCCAGTGCGCCATCCACTGTTGAAGCAGCCGTCAAGGCCGCTGAATCGTCTCCAGGTATTTGAGCAAAGACACAATGCGGTGGCGCGCCGACCACTCGGCCATGGTGGCCGAATCCCCTGGCTGGGTCATGGCGCGGGCTTTGAACTCTTGGCCCCACACCGGCATTTCGCGCGACCCGTGGGGTCCACCATCGCCCGACCAACGGCCGTCGATCACCTCCCACATCAGCTCTTGCGGAAACTTGCCGCCATGCCTTTGGGTGATGGTCGTCAAGTCCGAAGGCGGCTTGACCAAAAACGACTGCACCGGGCCATCGCCTCGGCCCGAATGGCCATGGCAACTGGCACAGTTGTCTTTGAAGTCGGCCCGGCCCAAGCCCGCCGAAGTTTGGGCCCAAGCCGTGGCGGTCACGCTGAGGACGCTGGCGATGACACAGCGGCAAATGCTTTTTTTGTTCATGTGGGCTCCTGTTGTTTTATCGGAGCCTCATGATCGTGAAAACCGCAGCCAGCGTCTGTGCGTTGCCGCGCCAAAACAGCGTCTTTGCAGGAGCCCTCCCCGTGGGCAAAGCGGTGGCAGCTCAGTTGAGCGTACCGCCACCGATGGCCGCATCTGCCCACCCTTGCTGGCGCTGCGCCAGCAGCAAAACCAAAGCCTGCCGCACCCCCGCCACTTGCAAGTTCACGGACCAACTGGGCAGACTGGGACCCGGCCAATGGGCCGCCTGCTCCGGCAACAGGGGCAGGTGCATGAAACCGCTGTGCACCCCTTGGTCCATCAAAGCGTGTTGCAAACCATAAAAGACCTGGTTGCAGACAAAGGTGCCCGCTGTTTGCGAGACCGAAGCCGGAAAGCCACTCGCACGCAAACCGGCCACCAAGGACTTGATGGGCAAAGTGCTGAAGTACGCTGCGGGGCCGCCCGCGATCACCGGCACATCGATCGGCTGCGCCCCGGCGTTGTCGGGGATGCGCGCATCCATCACATTGATGGCCACGCGCTCCACTGAAAAATCACACCGTCCCTCAGCCTGGCCCAGCGCCAGCACGATGCCGGGTGTGTGCTGCGACAAGGCTTGCTGCAAAGCGGGCAGCGCCCGTGCAAACACACAAGGCAGTTGCACAGCCACGACCTGTGCACCCTGCAGCTGCAGGCCGTGCAGCGCACGCGCCACCTCCCAGGACGGGTTGAGGCTTTGACCGCCAAAGGGCTCGAAGCCTGTGAGCAGGATGCGCATCAACGATGCGCCTGTCAGGCGTTGAAGATCGACACCGTCTTGGTGTTGAGGTAAGCCTCCAGCGCCTCGGGGCCACCTTCGGAGCCGTAGCCGGAGTCCTTCACGCCGCCAAAGGGCAACTCAGGCCAAGGTGCGGCAGGCTGGTTGACCCAGAGCATGCCCACGTCCAAGCGTTGGCTGAGCTGGTGCATGGTTTTCATGGAATTGGTGAAGGCATAACCCGCCAAGCCAAAGGGCAGGCGGTTGGCTTCGGCGATGGCGTCTTCGAGTTTCTCGAAGCTGCGGATCGCGGCGATCGGGCCAAAGGGCTCGTTGACCACCACGTCCGCATCGAGCGGAACATGCGACAGCACCGTGGGCGCAAAAAAGTTGCCTTGCGTGCCGATGCGCTCACCCCCGGTGAGCACTTTGGCGCCTTTGGCGCGGGCGTCCTGCACGATGGCGTGCATGGCCGCCAAGCGGCGCTCGTTGGCCAGCGGGCCCATCTGCGTGCCGGCCGTCATGCCATCGCCCACTTTGAGCGCCTGCGCTTGTGCGGCAAATGCTTCAGCAAATGCATCGGCAATGTTGTGGTGCACCAAAAAGCGGGTGGGCGAGATGCAGACCTGGCCCGCGTTGCGGAACTTGGCCGCACCCGCAGTCTTCAGGGCCAAGGCGATGTCGGCGTCTTCGGCCAGGATGACCGGGGCGTGACCGCCCAACTCCATGGTCACGCGCTTCATGTGCTGGCCCGCCAAGGCGGCCAGTTGCTTGCCCACAGGGGTGGAGCCGGTGAAGGTGATCTTGCGGATCAGCGGGTGCGCGATCAGGTAATTCGAAATCTCGGCAGGGGTGCCGTAGACCAGACCGATCACGCCGGCGGGCACACCCGCATCGTGAAAAGCGCGGATCAGCTCAGCCGGGGCGGCAGGCGTTTCTTCAGGGGCTTTGACGATGATGGAACAGCCGGTGGCCAGCGCCGCCGACATTTTGCGCACCGCTTGGTTGACCGGAAAGTTCCAGGGCGTGAACGCAGCGACCGGGCCTAAAGGCTGCTTGAGGACTTGCTGCTGCACTTGGATGTTGCGCGGCGGCACGATGCGGCCATACACGCGGCGGCCCTCTTCGGCAAACCACTCGATGATGTCGGCCGCCGACATGGCCTCAACCTTGGCTTCGGCCAGGGGCTTGCCTTGTTCTTGGGTGAGCAGTTCGGCAATTTGCGGGGCACGCTCGCGCATCAGGGCGGCGGCCTTGCGCAGGATCGCGCTGCGCTCGTTGGCGGGGGTGTCACGCCAAATTTCAAAACCTTTTTGCGCAGCTTGAGCCGCGCGCTCCAGATCGGGCACACCCGCATGGGCCAAGCGGCCTATTTCGGTGCCCGTAGCGGGGTTGAACACGGGCAAGGTGCGGCCGCCTTCGGCATCGCACCATTGGCCATGGATAAAAAGTTGGGTGTTGGGGTAAGTCATGGCGGGTTCCAAAAGTCGGAGGGTCAGGAAGAAAAAGTGGGGCTGTTGGCCGTGGGCAAATTGTGGCCGCATTTCGCGCCCAACTGGTCAAACCCGAGACACAAGGGGGTAAGGCCGACCCTTTGCCCTACAGTAGAACTTTCTGAAGCCAATATAACCCCATGCACGCCCCCTCATCTGTCTTGTTTGTACCCCACGGCTCGCCCATGTTTGCCCTGCATCCCGGTGCGGCTGGCGCTGCCATGAGCGCGCTGGTGCCTCAATTGGGCACACCCCTCGCCATCGTGATGGTCAGCGCACACTGGGAAACTGCCGTGCCCACCGTGGGTTTTGCCAGCCACCCCGAAACCATTCACGACTTTGGCGGTTTTGACCCACGCCTGTACGAGATGCAATACCCTGCGCCGGGCAGTCCGCAGGTGGCCGCCCTGGTCATGGCCGCCCTGCAGGCTGCGGGTTTGCCCGCCGCACAAGACGCCCAGCGCGGCCTGGACCACGGGGCCTGGATTCCGATGCGTCAGATGTTCCCAGGCGCCAACATCCCCGTAGTGCCGCTGTCGTTACAAAGCCACTTGGGGCCAGCTCACGCTTACCGGGTCGGCCAAGCGCTCGCTTCACTGGCTGAGCAACATATCCTGATCGTGGGTTCGGGCAACATCACCCACAACCTGCGGGACTTGATGGCGGTGCGCCAGCACGGCGGTGCCACACCCAGCTATGTGCAGGCCTTTGCCGACTGGGTTCACGAGCATTTGGTGCAGCGTGATGTGGCCGGTTTGCTGAACTACCGCCAGCAGCTTTCAGGCCAGCGCGCCCACCCCACCGACGAACACTTGTTGCCGCTGTTCACCGCTTGGGGCGCGGCAGGCGCTGATGCACAGCCCAGCGCATTTTTCCGGGGCATCAGCGACCATGTGATCGCCATGGATGGCTACGTGTTTCACTGAGGCACACGGCCCAGCGCACCATCTCAGTCGATCTTGGCGCCTGATGCCTTGACCACCTGGGCCATGCGCACATAGTCGGCCGCCAACAGCTTGCCGAAGTCGGCATTGCTCATGTCGCGCGGCTCAATGCCTTGCTTGTCCAAGCGCTCCAAAATGACCGGGTCTTTGAGCAGCTTGCTGACAGCGGCATGGATCCGGTTGGCCTCGCTGGCGGGCACGGCTGCAGGACCGAGCAAACCGAACCACGAGTCAAATTGGTAACCCGGCAAACCGCTTTCGGCCAAGGAGGGCAAGTCGGGCAGGTACTTGCTGCGCTTGAGCGAGGTCACGCCCAGCAAGCGCAAGCGGCTGTCCTTGGCAAAAGCCAAGGCGCCAATGTTGGCCGCGATCACCGCTTGAGCACGGCCCGAGATGACCTCATTGATGGCCTCGCCCGTGGCTTTGAGCGGCACATGCACCACATCGATGCCCGCCAAACCATTGAAATAAGCCATGGCCAGGTGCGTGGCGCTGCCCACACCCGCCGTGGCGTAGTTCATCTTGCCAGGGTTGGCCTTGGCATGGCGAATGAACTCGGCCGCGTTTTTGGCAGGCACATCGGGGTGCACCATGAGCACATAACTGGCCGTGCCAATGTGGCCCAAGGGCGCAAAGTCTTTTTGCGGGTCATAGGCCAGCTTGGTGTACAGCGAACCCGCAATGTTGTGGCTGGCCGCAGACATGACCATGACCGAACCGTCGGCTTCGGCACGCGCCACAAAGCCCGTGCCCACCGTGCCTCCTGCACCGGCGCGGTTTTCCACGATCACGGTTTGGCCCAACGCGACCCCCATTTCGGCCGACAAAGAGCGGGCCAAAATGTCTTGCACACCGCCTGCCGCAAAGGGCACGACGATGCGCACCACCTTGGTGGATTGGGCCTGGGCCAAGCCCACAGCGGACAGCAATGCTGTACCCAAAGTGGCCGTCAAAATTTCACGCCTTTGCGTCATGAGAGTTTCCTTGTGAAGGGTTCAAACCGTTAAAAAATCACGCCACGATCAAGCCAAACAGACCCGATCGGCCAGGCGGCGCATGAAGCGCTCGCACCATGCCAACTGCTCCAGCGTGACCCATTCGTTGGGCTGGTGTGCCTGCGCAATGTGGCCAGGGCCGCACACGATGGTGGGCACACCCGCTTGGTGAAACAGTGCCGCTTCTGTACCAAACGACACCTTGCCTGCGCCACTGGCCGGATCCACCTGGGCGCAGTCAAAACACAGCTGAGCAATTTCACTGTCGGCGGCCGTGGCAAAACCGGGCAACACCGATTTGAGCTCGTGCGTGATGCCGGTGTCCGGGGCCACCGCCTGCATGGCAGGCTCTAGGCTTTCGCCAAAGGCTTGGGCGCGGGCAAACAAGGCTTCGGGCGTGTTCATGTGGTGGTGGCGTATTTCCCAGGTCACCTCGCACTGGCGCGGAATGATGTTGAGCGCCGTGCCGCCCGCGATCACGCCGGTGTGGATGGTGGTGTGCGGCACGTCATAAATCGGATCGAACGGCCCGTTGTCCGCCAGCTCGCGGTGCATGCTTTTGAGCTTGGCCACAAACTCGCAGGCGATCTCGACCGCATTCACGCCCAGCGGCGTGAGCGAAGAATGCGCCTCAAAACCGTGCACCGTGGTTTTGTAAGAATGCTTGCCCTTGTGCGCAATGACCACCTGCATGCCAGTGGGCTCGCCCACGATGCAGCCGGCAGGCTTGAAGCCCTGCGCCTGCATGTCGGCAATCATGCGGCGCACGCCAATGCAGCCCACCTCTTCGTCGTAGCTGAAGGCCAAGTGGATCGGTCGCTTGAGTTTTCTTTTCAGCAGCTCGGGCACCATCATCAAACAGATGGCACCAAAACTCTTCATGTCGGTCACACCCCGGCCGTACATCTTGTCGCCTTGGATCACGACTTGGAACGGGTCGGTGTCCCAGGGCTGACCGTCGACGGGCACCACGTCGGTGTGGCCAGAGAGCACCAGACCGCCAATTTTGGTTTCGCCGTCGTGCGCGGGCAACGTGGCCCACAGGTTGGCCTTTTGGCCGCTGTCGTCGTAGGTGCGGCTGCAGCGGATGCCCAAATCGTTCAAATAGGCCTCGGTCCAATCGAGCAAAGCCAGGTTGCTGTCGCGCGAGACGGTAGCAAAGGCGATCCATTTTTCGATCAAGGGCAAGGAGGCCAAGTCAGCGGCTTGAACAGGGGACAAAGCAGCGTGAGAAAGAGGGGCATTCATAAGATTCCGTCTAAAAAAGCCCCAACAGGGCGTTTTGATCTTACAGGGGCCATGGCGCCACCGCGTCACCTTGCCGACAGCCAGGCCGGTCTTGAGACCCTAAAGTGAATCGTCTTTTCTCAAACCCTTGGAGTTCTCATGGCCATCTATGAACTGCGCACCTACACCGCCATCGTCGGAAAAATGTCCGAACTTGTTGCCTTGTACAAAAACGAAGGCTGGCCCACGCTGTCCAAGCACCCGCCCAAGCTGGTGGGCTATTTCACAGGGGATGTGGGCGCTTTGAACCAGCTGATCCATGTCTGGAAGTTTGACGACGATGCCGACCGCCGGGCCTTTTGGGCCGGGGTTTACGGCGATGCGAACTTCATGGCCTTTGCCGCCAAAATCCGCCCGCTGATTGCCGAGCAGCAAAACAAGCTGATGCTGTCGGCACCCTGGGGACCACAGCCCTGAACCCGGCGGGGCGCGCGTCAACTGCGCACAGGCGCCAAGCCAAGCTCAGTTGCCCAAGCGCTGGGCGCTGACTTTCACCACCTCGGGCTGAACCTCGAGCATGCCGTAAGGCCCCACCCACTGGCCCGCCATGGTGCCCCCTTGCACCCGGACTTGAACCGCCTGCAATTGCCCGTCTTCTTTGACGAAACTGAAATGCAAGTCGGCACCGTCCATGCGGGTGCCCAGCAAAGGCTGAGTCATAGGGCCCAAGGCAGGGCCTCCAGTCAAGGTGCCGCCCACACGCTGGTGCCGCTGGGTCAAGTTCAGCAACACCGGACCACGGCGGTCCAGTCCGTGCACTGTCCACTGACCCGCCACCTGGGCGGGTACTTTCCAGAAATACCCGGTGTTGCTGCCCACCCGGATCACCTGATCGGGCTCCCAGTCGCCCATGCCAAAGGTGTTGGACACCACGCGCGTGCCTGGCTGCATGCCCAGCAAGGTGGGGCGCAATTGTTCGTTCAACTCTTCCAGCAAATAAAGCGTGACCACGCTGGCTCTGGAAAAATCTTCTTTGAAGATGTCGCCCTGCACGATGCGCACCCGATCGGCCAAACCGGCTTTTTCGGCATTGCGCTGCGCCAAGGCGGCCAAGTCTTTGTTGTACTCAATGCCCCAAGCCCGCGCCCCAAATTGCCGTGCCGCCGCGATCGCGATCTTGCCGTCACCGGCCCCCAAGTCCACCACCTCGTCTTCGGCTGAGACCTGCGCCACCGTGAGCATTTGGGTCACCAACTCATCGCGCGTGGGCAACCACATCACGTCTTTGCCCATTTGCCCCAGCTTGGGGGCGTAAGTTGAAACAGGAACGCTGCTGCAAGCTGACAACAGCAACAAGCCAAAAAGGCTGAACCAGCGGGCCAAGAACTGCATCACAAAGGACCATCCCCAAAAACAGCGAGCATGCCACGGTTTGGGATGGGTGCTTGAGCTGACCGAGCTTGGTGGGCCCGTGGCCCCATGCGCAGTGGTTGACCAACCCCTTTCACTCACTTATTCAATGGTGATTTTTCGTTCTTTGACCACGCGACCCCAGAGGTTGATTTGTTGCTCAATGAATGTCCTGGCCTGCTCGGGGGAACTTTTTTGCAACTCGCCACCCAGTTGGGCCACGCGGGCTTTCACCTTCGGCGCATCCAAAGCATGTTGAAACGCTGATGCCAGTTTTTTCATCACCGCTTCAGGTGTGTTGGCAGGGGCAAATACCGCATTCCACTCGTAAATTTCTGTGCCTTTCAAGCCAGATTCACCCAAAGTGGGCACATCGGGCAGGATGGGCGAGCGCTTACCCGAAGTCACGGCCAATGCTTTCAATTTGCCAGATTGAACGTGTTGCAAAGTGGAAGCCAGATTGCCAAAGAAAAGTGGAACTTGTCCGCCGATCACGTCATTGAGCGCTGGGCCGCCGCCCTTGTAAGGGACATGAATCATGTCTACTTTGGCGGCGGATTCAAACAATGCGCCCGCCAAATGTTGTGCGGAGCCATTGCCAGATGATGCATACGACACGGCATCCTTGGCTTTACGGGCAGCTGCTGTGAGTTCTGAAATGTTCTTCGCCGGGAAATTGGCGTTGACCAAAACCACATTCGGGAACAAGGCCACCACGCCTACAGGCTGAAAAGCTTTCAAGCTGTCATAAGGCAGCTTGGGATACAGCGAAGGGTTGACGGAAAAAGACGAGGCATCCAGCATCAAGGTGTAGCCGTCCGGGTTGGCTTTGGCAACAGCTGCTGCGCCAATTTGCCCGCTTGCGCCAGCCCTGTTTTCAACCACGACCGTTTGGCCCAGTGCTTCACCCATTTTGGGGGCAATCAGTCTGGCCATGGCATCTGCGCCACCGCCTGGCGGGTAAGTCACCACCAAAGTGATCGGTTTGGTGGGGTAGGCCGTTTGTGCAAAACCAGATGTCGCTGCCCCGCACAATGCCGATGTGACCAGCGCAATCCAGCCGATGGATTGGAGTCGAGAAGTACCATTCATCACATATCTCCTAGAAAGTTGTTATTGCACCTGTGCGGTGTACTTGAAAGAAAACGCGTCGCCACGTGTGGTGCGAAGTTCGACGCAGCGGCCTGCCAAATCAAAAGCCTGACGCTCAACCAGAACGCAGGGGTGTGATGCAGCAAGTTTGAGACGCTTGGCTTGTCGGGCATTGAGTTGCGAAAAGCTCAGACTGTCTTGTGTTTTTTGAATCACAACCCCGCAGCGTTGCTGGTACATGGGGTAGAGCAAGTCATCCCAGGCATCGGTGTCGGAGTCGGCCAAAGCGCCAAAGAGGGGCAGGGGCAAGACGATGGTTTCAAGCAAGCAGGGCTCAGACTCCAGGCTTCGCAGGCGTTCAATTTGAAGGACTTGCGCACCCTTGGCCATACCGAAGGCCTGCATTTCTTGCAGGCTGGCACCGCGCAATCGACTGCCCAAAATGTGGGATTGAGGGGTCATGCTGGCCGCATTGTCTGTGGCGCGAAATCTGAAAAATCGCATCATGGAGGCGCCATCAACACCCTTGGTCACAAATGTGCCTTTGCCATGCCGTCGTTGCAACACGCCATCTTGAACGAGCAATGACAAAGCTTGCCGGATGGTGCCCAATGCCACACCATAGCTTTGCGCCAAAGCCGATTCGGCAGGGATGACCTCACCCGGAACCCATTCACCTTGCAGGATTCGATCGCGCAAAGCAGTCGCCAAATTGCCGTAGCGACTTTGGCCGAGCAAATGGTTTTTTAAGAGTGTTGTCATGCATTGATTCTAGACATCTAGAGGACTAGAATTTACATCATGGATTTAAGCATGTCAAAAAATTGGATCGATACCCATTTCCATGTTTTCAACGCAGGGGTTGCCGTTGAAGGTGCCCGATACGTGCCGCAATACAGCGCGCGGCTGTCCGATTGGATGCAACACGCCCGACATGTGGGGGTGACTCGCGGTGTTTGGGTGCAACCGAGCTTTTTGGGCACAGACAACCGTCTGATGATCGACGCCCTGGAGTCTCACCCGGACAAGCTGCGCGGTATTGCTGTGGTCAGCCCCGTTGTGCACATCGAAACCTTGAAGACGATGCACCAATCTGGCGTGCGGGGCATCCGCTTGAATTTGTCGGGTGTCTCCCATGACATCCCAGAATGGACGCAGTCGGACAACATTTGGGAAGCCATCCATACCCTGGGTTGGCATCTTGAGGTCCACACCGATCAGGGGAAACTGCCCCAAGTCTTGCGCCAAATACCCTCTGACACTCCCCTTGTGGTGGACCACATGGCCAAACCCTTGGAAGCATGCGCCTCTGACCCCACTTTGTTGGCCTTAAAGAAGCACGCAAGCCTTGCACCGGTCTACGTGAAGTTGAGTGGCGCTTACCGATTGGGAGGCGTAAACCCAGCAGCTTTGACTTCTCTTTTGCTGAGAGAACTGGGTCCCAGCGCATTGCTGTGGGGAAGCGACTGGCCTTGTACCAACCATGAGCAATTTGCGAATTTTGAAACACTGATCGATAAAGCCCATGAGTGGATGGGTGCCGAATCCATTGAGCAGGTCATGATTCACAGTCCATGCGAGCTCTATTGGGGTCTTGGCCAATAACAGCCTCTGGAAACCCATTCGCTGGGGCCCGATACCTTTCGCGACAGATTCAAGGGCACCCGCAGCCATGGTGAAACCGTGCGGGATGTCTGCCCCTGATCCCGCCTCTCTCCTCTTCCCACCGATGCGTATGTTTTCGAAAATTTGTATGATGACCTGTTCAATTATGGGGACGAGCAAAATGACAACAGTGGGATTGATCGGTTTGGGCGCCATGGGCTCGGGCATGGCCGCTTCGTTGCGCCGCGCCGGACACAGCGTGCAGGTGTTTGATGTGCGCCGCGAGGTGGCCGAGGCCTTCACCCACGCAGGCGGCACAGCGCATGACACGCTGGCCTCTCTGGGCGCGGCGTGTGATGTGGTCGTCTCGGTGGTGGTGAATGCCGCGCAAACCGAAGCCGTGCTGTTTGGCGATGGCACCACGCCAGGATGCGCCGCCAGCATGAAGCCCGGCAGTGTGTTCGTGATGTGCTCCACCGTAGACCCGAACTGGTCGGTGGCTTTGGAGGCGCGCCTCGAAGCCATGAGCCTGCGCTATGTGGACGCGCCCATCTCGGGCGGTGCGGCCAAAGCGGCCAGTGGCCAGATGACGATGATGACCGCGGGCAAGCCCGAGGCCTACGCGCTGGCCGAGCCGTTTTTGAACGCCATGGCCGCCAAGGTCTACAAGCTGGGCGACAGCGCAGGCGCGGGCAGCAAGGTCAAGATCATCAACCAGCTGCTGGCGGGCGTGCACATTGCCGCTGCGGCCGAAGCGATGGCGCTGGGCCTGCGCGAAGGCGTGGACGCCGCCGCTTTGTACGAGGTGATCACGAACAGCGCCGGCAACAGCTGGATGTTTGAAAACCGCATGGCCCATGTGCTGGCGGCCGACTACACGCCGCTGTCGGCCGTGGACATTTTTGTGAAGGATTTGGGCATCGTTCTGGACATGGCGCGTGCCAGCAAGTTCCCACTGCCGCTGTCTTCCACCGCGCACCAGATGTTCATGCAGGCCAGCACCGCGGGCTTTGCCAAAGAAGACGACAGCGCCGTGATCAAGATTTTTCCGGGCATTGAATTGCCGAAAGGCAAGGCATGAGCGCGTTGAAACTGGGTTGCATTGCAGACGACTTCACCGGCGCGACCGATCTGGCCAACAACCTGGTGCGCTCGGGCATGCGGGTGGTGCAAACCATTGGCGTGCCCACCGCACCTTTGGCGTCGGACGTGGACGCGGTGGTGGTGGCGCTCAAGTCGCGCACCATCCCCGCCGCCGAGGCCATCGCGCAATCACTCGATGCTTTGAAGTGGTTGCAAGCCCAAGGTGCGCAGCAAATTTATTTCAAATACTGCTCCACCTTTGACAGCACACCCGAAGGCAACATCGGCCCGGTGACCGAGGCGCTGATGGACGCATTGGGATGCGACTTCACCATCGCCACGCCCGCCTTTCCGGACAACGGCCGCACGGTGTTCAAAGGCTATTTGTTTGCGGGCAACGTGCTGCTCAACGAGTCGGGCATGCAAAACCACCCCCTCACGCCCATGACGGACGCGAATTTGGTGCGCGTGATGCAAGCGCAAACGAAGCGCAAGGTGGGCCTGATCGACTACAAAACGGTGGCACAAGGCGAAGCGGCGGTTCGCGAACGCATCACTGCGCTGCGCACCGAAGGCGTGGGCGTGGCCGTGGTGGACGCGACCAGCAACGCCGACCTGCACCTGCTCGGGCCTGCCTTGAAAGGCATGCCGCTGGTCACCGCGGGTTCGGGCGTGGCGATTGGCCTGCCCGCCAACTTTGGCCTGCAGCCTTCTGTGCAAGCCAGCCAGTTGCCTGTGGCATCGGGCCTGCAAGCGGTGGTGTCGGGCAGTTGCTCGGTGGCCACCAACGCGCAGGTGGCGCACTTCAAAGCCTCAGGGCGGCCAGCCATGGCCATCGCCCCGGCCAGCTTGATGCATGGCCAAAGCGACACCGTGGTGCAGCAGGTGCTGGCTTGGGCCGCACCGCTTTTGAATGACGGCCCGGTGCTGGTGTACTCCACCGCCGAGCCCGATGCTGTCAAAGCCGTACAGGCACAACTGGGCGTGGCCGAGGCGGGCGCTTTGGTCGAACATGCACTGGCCGCCGTGGCGCGTGGCCTGGTGGGCTTGGGCGTGCGTCAGTTGGTGGTGGCCGGTGGCGAAACCTCGGGCGCTTGTGTGCAGGCGCTGGGCATTGCGCAGCTGCAAATTGGTCCTCAAATTGACCCGGGCGTGCCGTGGTGCCATGCGCCCACCGACTCAGGGGGGCTGCACATCACCCTCAAGTCAGGCAATTTCGGCACCGAAGACTTCTTCAGCAAGGCCTTTGGCGCGCTGGGTTGACACCTTCAGCCCCGGCACACTCAACGAGCTGCAAGCGGGCGTTCAGATCGGGGTGGGCTGCGGGGTTTGAATGCGGGTGTTCAGGCCGCTTCTTTGTAAAAGAAGCCGCCGTGCACACCGCGCGGCGCCAAGGGGCCAACCGCTTTGCTGATCGCGCCAATGTGCTCAGGCGTGGTGCCACAGCAGCCGCCCACGATGTTGACCAAGCCTTCGGCGGCAAACTCGTGCAGCAGGCGGCTGGTGACTTCGGGGGTTTCGTCAAAGCCGGTGTCGCTCATGGGGTTGGGCAAGCCGGCATTGGGGTAGCAGCTGATGAAGGTGTCGCCCGCGACTTTGTTCAACTCTTGAATGTAGGGGCGCATCAGCGTGGCGCCCAAGGCGCAGTTCAGGCCAATGGCCAAGGGCTGGGCGTGGCGCACGCTGTGCCAAAAAGCGGTCACGGTCTGGCCGCTCAAGATGCGGCCCGAAGCATCGGTCACGGTGCCACTGATGATGAGGGGCAGGCGTTCGCCGCTGGCTTCAAAGAATTCTTCAATGGCGAACAACGCGGCCTTGGCGTTCAAGGTGTCAAAAATGGTTTCGACCAAGAGCACATCTGAGCCGCCTTCGACCAAGGCTTCGACCTGTTCGTAATAGGCGGCGCGCAGCTCTTCAAAGGTGATGTTGCGCGCACCGGCGTCGTTCACATCGGGGCTGATGCTGGCGGTCTTGGGCGTGGGGCCCAAAGCGCCCACCACATAGCGGGGCTTGTCGGGGGTGGAGAACTTGTCGCAAGCGGCGCGCGCCAATTTGGCCGATTGCAGGTTCATCTCACGGGCCAAGTGCTGCATGTCGTAGTCGGCCTGGGCCACCGTGGTGGCGCCAAAGGTGTTGGTCTCGATCAGGTCGGCGCCCGCCGCCAAGTAGCCTTCGTGGATGTCGCGGATCACATCGGGCCGGGTCAGGCTCAGCAACTCATTGTTGCCTTTGATGTCTTTCGGAAAGTCTTTGAAGCGCTCACCCCGGTAGTCGGCCTCAGACAGTTTGAAGCGCTGGATCATGGTGCCCATGGCGCCATCCAAAATGGCGATGCGGGTTTTCAGGATCTCGGGCAGCGCTTGGGCGCGGGTGTAGGCAAGGGTCTTCATGGCCTCTATTGTAAAAGTCCCGCTTTCAAGTCTTGGTGTAGCGCTCAAAGCCCGCTGCCCGCAACTGGCATGCCGGGCACTGGCCGCAGCCATAACCCCAATCGTGGCGCTGCGTGCGGTCGCCTAAATAGCAGGTGTGGGTGTGTTCCACAACCAAGTCCACCAGCGCCTGACCGCCTTGCGCCGAGTCGGCTTGTTGGCCCACATCGTGTGCCAGTTGCCAGGTTTGGGCCTTGTCGATCCACATCAATGGCGTTTCGATCAGCAGCTTGCGGTCCATGCCCAGCGACAGGGCGACCTGCATGGCCTTCATGGTGTCGTCGCGGCAGTCGGGGTAGCCCGAAAAATCGGTCTCGCACACCCCGGTGACGATGACCTGCAAACCCCGGCGGTAAGCCAGCGCAGCGGCCAGCGTGAGGAACAACAGGTTGCGCCCCGGCACAAAGGTGTTGGGCAGGCCCGAGCCTTCCATCTCGATGGCGGTGTCGCGGGTCAGGGATGTTTCGCTGACCTGCCCCAGGATGCCCGCGTCCAGCAAATGGTCTTCGCCCATCTTGGGGGCCCAAGTTGGAAAGCGCGCCTTGATCGCAGACAAGACGTTCAGGCGCGCGTCCAGCTCGACCTTGTGGCGCTGACCGTAGTCAAACGCCAGGGTTTCGACGCGTTCGTAACGGCTGAGGGCATGGGCCAAGCAGGTGGTGGAGTCTTGGCCACCAGAAAACAGAACAAGGGCAGAGGTGTGCATGGGCTGGGATGGTAACGCTTGGATCTCTGGGGAGTTGTCAGCGGTGGGGCGTGTCGTGCATTTGGAAGGGGGCGTTGGAGGGTCGCGATTGGAAGGGGGCGGCTGCGGGCTCCTCATGAGGCGGGGGTACGCCAAAATCGTCGCCCGCCGCCGCCCCCTTCCAATCGCTGGTGGTGGTCGTCAGTCTTGCTGGCGGTAAATACATTCCTTGCTGGTGGTGACCGCTTTTCTTGCAGCCATCAAACGCTAGCCTTGAGCGTACTGGCCGCGCAGCCCATGGTCTGCTGTGGGTGGGTGAGGGCGGGTAGAGGGTGACGATTTTGGCGTACCCCCGCCTCATGAGGAACCCTGTGCCCGCCCTCACCCACCCACACCACACCCGCCAAAATCAAGCCGCCCAATAGCGGACAATCACCCCTCACCCAAAGCTGTCACACCGAACGTGTCCCCCCACCTCCCCATCCTGCGCGAAGTTTTTGGCTACGACGCCTTTCGCGGACCGCAGCAGGCCATCATCGACCATGTGGCCGCCGGGGGCGATGCGCTGGTGCTCATGCCCACGGGCGGGGGCAAATCACTCTGCTACCAAATTCCGGCCATTGCGCGCCAACGCGCAGGCCACGGCATCACGGTGGTGGTCTCGCCGCTGATCGCGCTGATGCATGACCAAGTCGGTGCACTGCACGAGGCGGGCGTGAACGCCGCTTTTTTGAACTCCACCCTGACGAGCGAAGAAGCCAGCGACATTGAACGCCGCTTGTTGCGCGGCGAAATCACCCTGCTCTACGCCGCGCCTGAACGCGTGACCAACGGCCGCTTTTTGGCGCAGATGGACTCGCTGCAAGAGCGCGGCCTGCTGAGCCTGTTTGCGATTGATGAAGCGCATTGCGTGAGCCAGTGGGGGCACGACTTCAGGCCCGAATACCGGGGCCTCACGGTGCTGCACGAGCGCTACCCCAGCGTGCCGCGCGTGGCGCTCACGGCCACGGCCGATGCGCTGACGCGCGCCGACATCATCGAGCGGCTGCAACTGGAAAGCGCCGAGCTGTTCATCAGCAGCTTTGACCGTCCCAACATCCGTTACACCATCGTCGAGAAAAAAGAAGCCAGCACCCAACTGCTGCGCTTCATTGAGCGCGACCACCCCGAAGCCGCGGGCGTGGTGTATTGCCAGTCGCGCAAACGGGTGGAAGAGGTTGCGGCCATGCTGTGTGAGGCGGGCGTCCATGCGCTGCCGTATCACGCGGGTCTGCCCGCCGAGATGCGTCAGCGCCACCAGAACGAATTTCTGCGCGAAGAGGGCGTGGTGATGGTGGCCACCATCGCATTCGGCATGGGCATCGACAAACCCGATGTGCGTTTTGTGGCGCACCTGGACATGCCCAAAAACATCGAAGGCTATTACCAAGAGACGGGACGCGCCGGGCGCGACGGCTTGGCGTCAGACGCTTGGATGGCCTATGGCCTGCAAGACGTGGTCAACCAGCGCCGCATGATCGACGAAAGCCCGGCGGGCGAAGAGTTCAAGCAAGTCATGCGCGGCAAGCTCGACGCCCTGCTGGCCCTGGCCGAAGCCACCGACTGCCGCCGCGTGCGCCTGCTGAGCTACTTTGACGAAACCTACAAGGGCCAAACCGAAAGCAGCCAGGGCGTGTACATGCCGTATTGCGGCAACTGTGACAACTGCCTGAACCCGCCCGAGGTGTGGGACGGCACCGATGCGGCGCGCAAACTGCTGTCCACCGTTTACCGCTGTCACCAGGCCAGCGGCCACAGCTTTGGCGCGGCGCACACCATGGACATCGTGCGCGGCAAAAAAACCGAAAAAGTGGCGCAACGCGGCCACGAGAGCATCAGCACCTTTGGCGTGGGGGCCGAGTACAGCGACCAGCAACTGCGCGCCGTGATGCGCCAGCTGATCGCCATTGGCGCGCTGCATGTGCACACCGAAGAAGGCTTCAGCACCCTGCACCTGACCGAAGGTTCACGCGCCGTGCTGAAGGGCGATGTGCCGGTGCAGCTGCGCGAGAGCACCAGCCAGCGCGCCGACAAACGCACACGCAGCCGCAGCGCCCCATCCCCCGCCGCCGCCAACCTGGGGCAAGACGCGATGGTGCGCTACATCAACCTCAAGGCCTGGCGCGCCGAAGTGGCCAAAGAGCACAACCTGCCCGCCTATGTGGTACCTCAATGGGCAAGCCCTCACCGCGCCACATCAAGTACAGCGCCAGTTGCCGCATCTCCAAAGCACCCCAAGGCGGGGTTTCGGCGCGAATTCCGGCATAGCAACTGCGCAAGCGTCGCTCCAGCGATCCCGGTTTTTGCCATTCCAAACGGTACACCGGGTAACCATTGGGCTGCCCTTGACTCAGCAGGTCGGTGTATAGGCGTTGCCCAAAATTCTGGTCATGGCACTGGGCGCACGACAAATTCATTTGGCCTTGGCGTTGTGAAAACAAAGTCGCCCCCGCTTGCCAGTGGTCGCGCGCCGCACCGCCAACGTCTACCCGCAAAGGCATGCCTTTAGAGGCCTGAGTGACCAGCAATGTCAGCCCGAGCAAGACATCGGATTCAGGCTGTAGCCCAGCTGCTTGTTGGTGGCGCGTGGTGCATTGGTGGATGCGGTCTTCGAGGTTGAAGAGTCGCCCGCTGGCGGCATCGATGGCGGGGTAACGCGTGGCAACACCCTTCATGCTGGTGGCCACTGCACCGTGGCAACTGACGCACGATTTGCCGTTTGCGGCACTGGGCTGGGCCCAAGCTTGCGCGCCTTGGCTCAGCCAGAGCTGGGCGGGGTTGGCAAACTCGTCGGCTTGCAAGGCTTGCACATCCTTGCCCGAATAATGCAGGCCCGATTTGAGCTGCGACAAAGGCAAGCTGCGTGCGGGTGGCGTTGCCGTTTGCGCAGCGGCGAACCTCATCCCGCCCCACAACGCGATCACCATGAAAACCAACCAGCACAACTGGATCACGGTGCGCACACACCCAGCTGCGGGCATCGATGCGAACGCTCTGCTGCTCATGCGCTCAGGGGCTGCTCTTGGGCAAGACCGGCAGCATTTGCCGCAAGTGGCCTTTGACACCCCGGTCATCGGTCCACGCCACATGCATCTCGGCCGTTTGCTCTGCTCGCACAAAAAATTCGAACAAGGGGTTGGCTGAAATCCCCGACGAAGGCTCCACATGAAACACCTCTTGTTGGCCCCAGGTGCAGGTCAATGACTGGATCACATTGCGTGGCACCAATTTGCCCAACAGGTCTGGCAGATAACCGGTTTCCATGGGGTGTTGCACCAGCAGACGCACTTTGACCACGTCCCCCGCCAAGACGCGTTCAGGCCATTGGATGCGTGCAAATGCCATGGTCATGAGGCGTCGACGCAAGCCGACTCGGTGACGATGATTTCCATCTGCCCATAACGAAACTCGCCACTGGACAGGCGCGCCAAAGCGACCACTTGCTGGGTACCCGCCAAGCGCAGGCGTGTGCTGATTTCGGCGCGTCCGTTCCACGGCCCCAAATGAAAAACCGCCATGCGCGTCACCGGGTTGCGTTGCGACAACAGGTACAAATGCGTCACATGGTCTTGCGGCGTCATGGGGCTTTGCACCTGCACCGTGACAGGCACCAAAGTCCCGTTGTCGGCCAACACAGGGGCCACGATCTTCACGTCTTGCCGCAACAAGCGAGCGCCTTGGGTCAGGGGCCCCATCATCTGCGCCAAGCTCAACAACTGGCCCGACGCCATGTCTTGGGCGCGGCTGGGCCACAGCTGAACTGCCAGCCCATAAAGACCGGCCCGCAGCGTCTGCCGCAAGCCCTCGCGACGGGTCACTGTGGGCCACTTCATGGCGTGGCCTTGCTGGGCAAGAACAAGTAACTCAAGATGTCTTCAAGCCCCTGCGCCGTCAAAATGGTTTGCCCTTTGTAGGGGCTGGCCACATTCTGCAAACCCTCGGTACTGAAATAGGCCGGCATGGTGGTTTGCGGGTTGAAGCGCCGGGCATCGGCGATGCGCTCGCGGGCTTGAGCCTTTGTGCTGCGCTCGGGCAAACCGACCAAAGACGGGCCGAGTGCGCCACCCGCAGGCAAGCCCTGCACTTGATGGCACAGCACACAGCCGCTGTCTTGTCTTTGCAAGAGCAAGGCTTTGCCCCGCTCTGGCGAGCCGGCTTGGAGGGCATCAGGCGTTTGCGCTGCGGCACAGCCAGCGCTGAACACCAAGGCCCACACCCGCGCCAAGCCCAGCACTGTCATGCCCGTGCCAAAGTCAAACCATGGTTCTTCAAAGGCAAGCTGCGGATGCGTTTGCCGAGTGCCGCCGAAATGGCATTGGCCACCGCCGGTGCCAAAGGCGCTTGGGCCGGTTCGCCCACGCCGCCCCAGAAACCACCTGTGGGGGCAATCACCACGTCCACCTTGGGCATTTCGTTCAAACGCATCATGCGGTAATCGTGGAAGTTGGATTGCTCCACACGCCCGTCCTTGATGGTGTTTTCACCCCAGAAGATGGCGGTCAAACCGTGCACCACGCTGCCCTGGAACTGGGCCACGATGTTGTCAGGGTTGACGGCATAACCGGGGTCAATGCCGATCACGATGCGGTGGATCTTGACCTCGTTTTTGGCGTTCACCGAGACATCGCACACACAAGCCGTCCAGCTGCCATAACCGTCGGTCGCGGCCACGCCTCTGAACACACCGGGCGCAGGCTTTTTGTCCCACCCGGCTGCTTGGGTCACGGCCAACAAAATGGCACGGTCGCGGTTGGCTTTTTCATTGTTGGGCAACATGGCCAAGCGGTATTGAACCGGGTCTTGCGCTGCCGCCTGGGCCAATTCGTCAATGAAGCACTCACGCCCAAACGGGTTCTGTGAATGCCCCACGGTGCGCCAAAAACCCACGGGCACATTGGTGTTGCGCTGGGCATAGTCCACCAAGGTGTTGGGGATGTCATAGGGGTGGTCGTTGAAGCTGGCCACGGCTTGACCGTCCACGCCTTTGGGCAAGGGCAGTTTCAGCAAAGTGGCCAAGATGGATGGCGCACTCACACGGATGTGCAGCGCCTCGGCTTTGCCCGAGGCACTCAACCCTGCTTTGAAGCGCATCAAGCTGGCCGGACGGTACAAGCCATGCTGGATTTCTTCTTCGCGAGACCAGAGCATTTTGATGGGCTTGCCCGGCATGGCCTTGGCAATGGCGACGGCTTGGCGGGTGAAGTCTTGCGGGCTTTTGCGCCCGAGCCCTCCGCCCAGTTGCATGGGGTGCACTTTCACATTGGCTTGAGGCACGCCCGCTGTCGCCGCCGCCACGGCCAAAGTGGATTCGGGGTTTTGCGTTGAGCACCACACATCGAGTTGTTCGCCCTGCAACCAAGCGGTGCAGACCATGGGCTCCATGGTGGCGTGCGCCAAATAGGGTGTGAAGTACTCGGCCTCCACCACCTTGGCCGCCTTGCTCAGCGCGTCGGCCGTGTTGCCGTCGTTGCGGGCCACCGCCAGTTCTGGTTGATCCATACCCGCTTTGAAGTGGGCCATGATGGCGGCGCTGCTCAGGGTGCCGTGCTCGCCCACATCCCAGTCCACCGCCACATCGCGCAGCGCTTCTTTGGCGCGCCACCAGTTGTCGGCCACCACGGCCACAAAGGTGCCCATGTTCAACACCTTGACGATGCCCCTGCGGTTTTCCACCTTGGAGGCGTCCATGCTTTTGATGGTGCCGTTGAACACCGGGCAAGCCGCAATGGCCGCGTGCAGCATGCCGGGCACTTGCGCGTCGATGCCGTACTTCACGCGGCCGGTCACGATGTCCGGGATGTCCACACGGGGGATGGGCTTGCCGATCAATGTCCAGGTTTTGGGGTCTTTGAGCTTGACGTCTTTGGGGGCCTCCAGCTTGGCCGCCGCGGCCGCCAGCTTGCCGTAACTGAGCGTCCGCTTGCTGGGCAAGTGGGTGACTTTGCTGAGCGCTGCTTTGCACTCGCTGGCCGGCACGCCCCACTGCTGCGCAGCGGCGGCAATCAGCATCTCGCGGCCGGTGGCCCCTGCTTTGCGCAAATATTCTTGCGAATTGCGGATGGTGCGGCTGCCCACCGAAGCCATGTCGCCATAAGCGCGCTTGGTGCGCAGGTTTTCATGCGCTGTGGCGTACTCGACGCGCACTTTTTTCCAGTCGGCCTCCAACTCCTCGGCAATCAGCATGGGCGCAGACGTCATGCTGCCTTGGCCCATTTCTGCACGGGCGTAGCGGATGACAATCGTGTCGTTGGGCTCGATTTCGAGCCAGACATTGAGCTGTGGCGTTGCGGCCCCTTGCACCGCTTGCGCGCTTTGTGGCACAAAAAATCCCATCGACAAGCCCGCCGTGGCGGTGCTGGTGATTTTCAAGAAATGTCGGCGGTCCATGCCGGAGGTCAGGTCTGGGGTGCTCATGCGCGGGTCCCTTTCTTGGCAGCGGCGTGGATGGCGGTGCGGATGCGTGCATAGGTGCCACAACGGCAGATGTTGGTCATGGCGGCATCGATGTCTTCATCGGTTGGCTTGGGCTTTTTCTTGAGCAGGGCCACGGCTGCGAGCATCTGCCCGCCTTGGCAATATCCGCACTGAGGCACTTGGTGGTCAATCCAGGCTTGCTGCACCGCGTGCAAGCGGCCCTTGTCGGCCAAGCCTTCGATGGTGATAACTTTCTGTCCAGAGGCCCCCGAGACGGGATAAACACAGGACCGCACAGGCTCACCGTTCAACAAGACCGTGCACGAACCGCACTGGGCAATGCCGCAACCGAACTTGGGGCCTTTGATGTCAAGCTCATCGCGCAAGGCCCACAGCAGGGGCATCTCCGGCTCGACATCGAGGCTGCGGTTTTTACCGTTGACGTTCAGTTTCATGACGGGGACCCCTTTGTTCAAAGCAACAGCTTTCAACTGTGGCGAGAAGACCCCTTTTGTGCAACCGGGTTACAACCCAAAGTTTTCGAAACAGCCCTTACCAAGTCACATCCGAGACTTTTGCTTCGAGCACGCCAGTCGATTGCTGTGGAAGTTTTTACGACAAGTTCACACCCATTTGCGCCATGTCCGATGTGACCAGTGAGGTAGTGGAGACGACAGCAATGAATCAAGCGATCGACATCAAGCCCTTGTGTTGAATCACCGTGAGCAATCTGAGCGCTGGGCCGCCGGGCTTTTTGATGCCGCGCTCCCAATCAGAAACAAGGTTCTTTGACACATTCAGGTATCGCGCAAACACCGGCTGCGAAATATGCTCGCGCATCCTCAGTGCTTTGATTTGTTCAGGCAGCATCACCTCGATGGGCGTGAGGCAAGTCTCGTCAAACTCCCGCATGGTCTGGCGATCCACAGCGCCCACCTCATGCAAAGCCTCCATCGTTTCGTGAATCGCAGCCAATGCATCACTGCGGTATTTTTTAGGCATCTTGCACCACCTTTTCAAAATGTCCTTGAGTCACCAACTCCATGAGTTGGGCATCCGTTAAATCCAATACGTGACGAGCCATCTTCTTGAATTGGGCCTCTTCCATGGCGCTGATGTTTTCCAACTCGCTTTTGGCAAAGCCATAAACAAAGAAACACCGATGCTGCTGACGAAATAGCAGAATCGTTCGATAACCCTTTGAACGCCCCTCACCTGGGCGAGCGATTCGTTGCTTGATCACACCTGCGCCCAAATCGGCATCGATCAAACCGCGTTCTGCTCGGACGACTGCATCGTGAAGCGCAGCAACAGAAATCTTTTCTTTTCGGGCAAAGCGCGTGAACCACGCACTTTTAAAGATATCCATTTCCGCCTCCCTGTTTTTATTCAAGTATCACACAAGGTGTTACCAAAATCAAGGGCGATTAAAAAAGCGCACGGCCGTCAGGTGGGCGCCGCAGCGGTACTCTGTGTCTTGCGCGGCATTCATGCTCCTTATCGACATGCCATGCCTTGCACACCAAATTTCTGACAGGCTCTCCCACAGGCAGATACCCGCCAAACTACGCCTGTTCCGCAAGCCGTTGCTGCTCAAGCCACTGAACGCCAGCGCGAAGCTTCTTTGCCAGCGGTGACTTCGGATCAATCACCCGCCAAAACGGTGCCACATCGGTCGTGGCCTTGCCACCGCAAATCTCGTCCCAAGCAGCCTCAGCTACTGTTCGCAAAAAGATCGCCGTAGAGACCGGGCAAGTGGCGTCCGCACCATGAAGCGCAGCAAGCTCACGGCGTACCAGCTGGATTTCTTTCGTAGTGCCGTAAGGCACATGTGTTTTCAAGTAATCCTCAAGTTCCATCGGGCATGAGATGAGCAGTCGCGATCCGGCCGGTACACCCGCAAAATCCTTGTCCAGCGTCACGGTGTGCGGGGGCTTCGCACGCTTTTTGTCGGCCCACGTCTTGGCAGCTCTTGCCACTTCACTCTCCTGGTTGATGTTGCATGGCGCGATTCTGCAGCTCAACATGCGAAGTGCAAATAATCCCCGTACAAACCCTAGCCTCGGGCTTGGGCCGAAGCTTGGAGCGCTGCAAGGCATCAGCGGGCTGGGTGTCAAAAAGCTTGAAGGACACCCAAACACCCAGGATATTTTTTTAGTTACTAAGATAGAAAAATATCTTTTATAAAGCTATATTTAATTAAAAAATTCTGCTGCTTTGCGAAGAGCAGGAGGGAAGTTGCAAAGGGCTAGGTGGCGGGTGAGGTCTACAAGACTCTTTCAAAGATTTCAACAACTCTTGCATCGATGCCCGCAGTTAACCAAAGGAAACACATGAAGATTTTGATCATCGCACTTGCACTACTGTTATCAGCTTGTGCATCCACCAACGAAATTGTGCCAACTGGCAAAGACACTTATATGGTTAGCGGATGGGGAAAGAGTCCAGGCGGCTACAGCGGCGCAGAGGTCAAAGCCAATGCAATCAAGCAAGCCGGTAAGTTTTGTGCTGACCAGGGAAAACATGTTCAAGTTGTTAGTTCTGCACAACGCGATATGACCTTCGGCATCAACGCAACTGCAGAGCTTCAGTTCATGTGTCTTTCTTCCAATGACAATGACTTCTCCAGAACTCCGGTAAAGCGAGAAGCCGACTCGTCGTTCGAAATCCGAAAGGATGTCAATATTAGAAGCGATCGAAAGGCCAGTTCCGTATACGACGAACTTTTAAAGCTTGACGAGCTTCGTAAGAGAGGCGTTATCAATAACGCGGAGTTTGAAGCTCAGAAAGCCAAACTTCTGGGCAAATGATGCAAGTGTTGCTTCAAAACTCACTAAAGCAGAGTGCGGCCAAAACGGTGCAGTGCTCTCTTCCCCGCCGCAGCTCAAACATTAGGTTCATCCAACATGGCAATATCACCAGAAAAGTTAGCGCACTTTGAATTAATAGGGCCAGATGGTGTGCTCCGCGAAATGGCAGACAGAAAACACGGCCTCGCAACAGATTCACCGCTTTGGATTGAGGCTTCTATGTGGGTTGAGTCCGAGAAAGTCAAAAGATCCAATGTATTTGAAGCCAAGCGCGATGCACGTGAAGAGCGGATGCTTTCAATGACAGAGTCAGCTCTTGCAAAAGCCGAAGAAAGTAACTCGGCATCTAAGCGTGCTGTTTTAGCTGCAGAAAGACAGGCGCGATGGACTTTTTGCGCGGCAATTATTGCAATAGTTGCTCTATTTCTTGACACAATTAAGACAAATTTAAATTTTTAATTTCTGTAAAACGATTCCTAAATCCTCTGAAGAACTGGCACCAATTCCCCTTCATCGCACTGGTCGAAATGGTTCGCTACGTACCCACGTCGAACGGTCAGCTTTTCGGCAGGTTGGCCATTACTAGTACGCGGGCGCCTGACCCTTTGCTCAAGCAAATCACTAAGAACTCAAAACAGCAAGAGTGACTTGTGAAAAGAGTCAATGAATTCGTCGAACATCTCAACGAGGTCTTCCGCCTGTTCGGGACGATCACCTCAAAACCGATGTTTGGTGGTTATGGCATCTACCACCAAGGGTTGATGATTGGCCTAGTCGCCAATGACACCCTTTACCTCAAGATGGACGCCTTGACTGCACCGCAGTTTTCAGAAGCCGGTTGTGTGCCCTTTGAATACACCAAGAACGGCACCACCATGCGAATGTCCTACGCCTCAGCGCCCATAGAGATCTTTGACGATCCAGAAATGGCAAGGGACTGGTCGTCCCTTGCCTATGCAGCGGCGCTTCGGTCCAGAAAAAAGTCCGCTCATCACTCCACCTGAATCGCCCCACGCCGAATCTGGTCGCGCTCCAGGCTTTCAAACAGGGCCTTGAAGTTGCCTTCGCCAAAGCCTTCGTCGGCCTTGCGCTGGATGAATTCAAAGAAGACGGGGCCCAGCAGGGTTTGGCTAAAGATCTGCAGCAGCAAACGCTTTTCGCCATTGGCCGTGGAGCCATCCATCAAAATGCCGCGCGCTTGCAACTCGGGCACCGGCTCGCCATGGCCCGGCAAACGCTCTTCGAGCATTTCGTAATAAATGTCGTTGGGTGCGGTCATGAGCGGGATGCCCGCCATTTGCAGCGCATCCACGCTTTTCAAAAGATCATCGGTCAATAGCGCGATGTGCTGGATGCCCTCGCCGTTGAACTGCATCAAGAACTCTTCGATCTGGCCACCGGTCTTGCCCGACTCTTCGTTCAGCGGGATGCGGATCAAACCATCAGGCGCCATCATGGCCTGGCTGGTGAGGCCTGTGTATTCGCCCTTGATGTCGAAGTAACGAATCTCTTGAAAGTTGAACAGCTTTTCGTAAAAACCACTCCAGTACGCCATGCGCCCTTTGTAAACGTTGTGCGTCATGTGGTCGATGAGCTTGAGGCCGTGGCCCGGCGGGTGGCGGTCCACGCCGTCGATGAACTCAAAGTCGATGTCGTAGATGCTTTTGCCGTCTTCAAAACGGTCGATCAAATACAAGGGTGCACCGCCAATGCCTTTGATGGCGGGCAGGCGCAGCTCCATGGGGCCGGTGGGCACATCCACCGGTTGGGCACCCAGTTCCAGCGCACGCTCGTAAGCCCTGTGCGAATCCTTCACCCGAAACGCCAGCGCACAAGCGCAAGGGCCGTGCTCTGCGGCAAAGTAACCGGCCAGGCTTTTGGGCTCGCGGTTGACGATGAAATTGATGTCGCCCTGGCGGTAGAGCACCACGTCTTTGGATCGGTGTTTGGCCACCAGCGAGAAGCCCATCTGCGCGAACAGCGGCTCCAGGGTGTTGGGGGTGGGGGATGCGAATTCGACGAACTCGAAGCCACACAAACCCATGGGGTTGTCAAACAAATCGGCCATGAAAATCTCCAGTGAAAAGCAGGGCCGCGCTGAAGGGAGAGCGCGGCCCGAATTGAAATCGGTCAAGCGAAAAGAGGGATTGCTTAAAAGCCCTGCGGCGGTGCGCAAGGCTTGCCCCGCGTGCTGCGCGCGAGGTGGATGCCGAAAATCAAAACCTGGATGGACATGCGCCCATGGTCGTTGCCTGACCGCCAAATGTCAAGCCACGAGCGACGAGGGATGGGCGATGGGCCTTATTGCGGCTCGATGCCCGTCTTCTTGACCAGCGCAGCAAAGCGCTCCATTTCGCTTCGGAAGACGCGCAGAGCTTGCTCGGGCGTGCTGATGGCGATCGTGTTGCCTTGCTTGGCCATGGTTTCCTTGACGGCCGGATCGTTGAAGGCCTGCACCAGGGCATCGTTGACCCTCTTCACATTGGCAGTGCTCATGCCCTTGGGGCCGAGCACACCAAACCAGGCATCGATCACGTACGTGGGCAAGCCCTGCTCCACAAAAGTAGGAATGTCTGGCGCAGCGGCGCTTCGCTTGTCGCCGCACATGCCCACGGCCTTGAGCGCACCACTTCGGATGTGCTGTTGTACGCTGGGCAAAGCCAAAACTGCAAAGTCAATTTGACCCCCCAACAAGTCAGTGACCATGGGGCCTACGCCTTTGTAGGGGATATGGCGCGCCTTGACACCGGCTTCGTCCACAAACATCTCAGCGGCCAGGTGCAAGATCGTTCCCGTGCCACCAGAGCCGAAGTTGTAACCGTCCGGCTTGGCACGCAGGGCGGCAATGAATTCGCGGCTGTTGTTGGAGGGCACTTTTTGGGGGTTCGCCACCAACACCAAGGGCGTGGCGCCCAGCACCGCAATCGGTGTGAAATCGCCCGGCATTTCAAACGGCAGATTCTTGATGACGCTGGGGAAAATGACCACGTTGTTGGAGACCACCGACAAGGTGAAGCCATCGGGTGGGTTCTTGGCCATGGCCTGCAAACCAATCACGCCACTGGCACCGGCTTGGTTTTCCACCACCACGTTGGCACCCAAGGCCTTGCCAATCGCAGGTGCTGCTGCGCGTGTGATGGCGTCCACACCCGAACCGGTGGCATTGGGCAGGATGAATTTGATGGGACGGTCCGCTTGCGCCAAGGACATGCCTGGCAAGGCCGATGCGGCAGCCGATGTCAAAGCAGCCAAGGCGGCGCGGCGTGTGAAGTGAGCTTTCATGGTTTTGTCTCTTTCTTTTCAGATGGATGGGTAATTTACAACAGGGCACCGGATAGGCTCAGGCCACCGCCTTGAGCGCACGCAAGTGTTCAATTTCCGCAAGGCTCAACCCGAGCCCTTGCAGCAATTCTTGGGTATTTTCACCTTGCTTGGGCGGTTGGCGGCGCACGCCCAGGCGCTGCCCGTCCATGGTGAAGGGGAAAAGCGCGGCGCGGGCAGTCTGCCCGGCTTTGGGGCCATCGGTGAGGCGCACATCGGCCAACCCGCCGGTGGCATTCAGGTGCGGGTCGTCAAACAGCTCTTCGGGCTTGACGATGGGCGCAAAGGGCAAACCGGCTTTCTCAAAAATCGCCGTCAGCTCGGCGGCGGTGAAGGCCTGAAGGCGGCTGCGCAGTTCGGGCATCATGACATCACGCCGCGAGACACGGGCGTTGTTGTCGCTGTAACGCGGGTCGGCCTTGAGGTCGGCAAATCCCAGCACATCGCAAAAGGTGACCCACTGGGCGTCGCTGACCGCGGCCAAAAAAATCTGCTCGCCATCCTTGACGGTGAACACGTCGTACACCCCCCAAGCCGAGATGCGGTTGGGCATGGGCTCGGCGGCCTTGCCCGTGATGGCGTACTGCAGCATGTGCTGGCCGACCAGAAAGACGTTGTTTTCAAACAGGGCCGACTGAATTTCTTGTCCGCGCCCGGTGATGCCGCGCTGGATGAGCGCGCCCAGCACGCCAATGGCGCCGAACATGCCGCCCATGATGTCGTTCACGCTGGTGCCTGCACGCAGCGGGTCGCCCGGGCGCCCGGTCATATAGGCCAGGCCTCCCATCATCTGCACCACTTCATCGAGCGCGGTGCGGTGGTCATACGGACCCGGCAAAAAGCCCTTGAGACTGGCGTAAATGATCTTGGGGTTGTGGGCCGACAGACTGGCGTAGTCCAAGCCGTACTTGGGCATGGAGCCGGGCTTGAAGTTCTCGGCCACCACATCGGCCGTGGCGCACAGGCGGCGCGCTATTTCTGCGCCCTCTGGGGACTGTAAATTGAGTTGAATGCTCTTTTTGTTGCGGTTGAACATGGGGAAAAAGCCCGCCCCCGAGCCCAACAAATGCCGCGTGCGGTCGCCCTCGATGGGCTCGACCTTGATGACCTCGGCCCCCATGTCGGCCAGCACCATGCCGCAGGTGGGGCCCATGACCATGTGGGTGAACTCGACGACACGCAGGCCTTCGAGCGGGAGTTTCTTGTCAGGCGTTTTCATGCAGTCATTTCTGGCATTTGCAGGATTTTAGGCAAGCCCGCCTGCGCGATCGAACCATGCAGGCATTCGCCTGCGAGCCAATGCGCCACTTGGGTGCGCAAAGCCATGAGTTGACCGAAATCAATGCCGGTGGCGATGCCCATGCTGGCCATCAAATACGTCAGGTCTTCGGTGGCCACGTTGCCACTGGCCCCAGGGGCATGCGGGCAGCCGCCGATGCCGGCCAAGCAGGCGTCAAACCGGGTCTCACCGGCTTGTAGCGCCGCCATGACGTTGGCCAAGCCAAGACCACGGGTGTCGTGGAAGTGCCCGCAGCCGAGCTTGTCACCCGCCACTTCGCGCGCCTTGGCAAACAGCTCACCCACTTGGCGAGGGTCGGCGTAGCCAACCGTGTCAGCCAAGCCCACACGGTCCACACCCAAAGCGACGACCGACTGGAGCAAGCGCAACACTTGATCGACAGCCACCTGGCCTTGAATCGTGCAGCCGAACGCGGTGCTCATACCGACTTCGATGCGGATAGCTGAACCCCGGGCCCGGCGAGCCTCCACCATGGCACCTATCTCGGCCACCACGTCATCCGGCGCTTTGCGCAGGTTAGCCAAGCTGTGTGCGTGACTGGCCGACAAGGGCAGCAGCATCCAGTCGGCGCCGCTGTCTATGGCACGCTCGGCCCCCTTGAGGTTGGGCACCAACACCGACACGATCAGGCCCGGCAAGGTTTTGGCAAAAGCCACCAGCTCGTCTGTGTCGGCCAGCTGGGGCAAAAGTTTGGGCGGCACAAAGGAGCCGACTTCGATCTCACGGATGCCCGCGTCGTAAGCGCCCTGAATCCATTGCAGTTTTTGCGCAGTGGGCAAAGTTCGAGCAATGCTTTGCAACCCGTCTCGCAGGCCCACTTCGCGGATCGTCACGCGCTGGGGCCAATGAAATGTGCTCATGTCCAATGTCCTTTGCTGGGGTGTGCAAGGAGTTTAATGGCTCGGATCGCTCATAGAATTGAGATGGACCTCTGACAAAGGGGCGAAACATTCCTCACGCACACGCACGCCCTGACATGAACAGCTCCGACTGGAAGATTCTTTACCTCAGCCAAGACCCTGGCCTGATCAGCCGCCAACTTTCAGGGGAGCCGATCACCCGCGCTCAGGCCGGTCCGCTGCGCGACGATGTATCGACCGATGAGATCACGCCAGTACACATCCTGAGCCATTACGACAACACCTTGGGCGAATTTGCCCACACCGGGCTGCGCTGCGGCCATGACAACCCGATCGTGCGCCGTGCACTCAAGCAAGCGGGCTTTGCGGTGCTGGTGGCCGGTCGGCGCTACGGCAAGGGCTCTTCCCGCGAGCACAGCCCCACAGCCGAAAAGCTGGCGGGCGTGCAATTGGTCATTGCCGAAAGTTTTGAGCGCATCTACCGCCAAAACGCCGACAACATTGGCTTGTTCACCTCGACCGATTTTGGTTTGTTGGACCGCATGGAGCGCGGTGAGGCGCTCACGCTGGCCGATCTGCTGCAGGGACGCGAGGCGCTGGCCGCATCAATTTTGGGGGTGGGGGGCTTGCTGCGCTGGGGGCAACGGTTTTTGTCGGGGGTAGATTCGCCCAAAGGAGAGGGCTCTAACAGGGAGATCAGACCTCAAACCCTGTTTGAAAAAATCCTGAAGCGCCACCGCCTGACAGCCCCGCACACACCCGATCAGCCGCAAACCGGCGATGGTCTGTTCGTGCGGGCCGACTGGCGCTTTATTCACGAGTACTACACCGGCATGGCCGACACGTTGATGAAAAATGCACTGGGGCAAGATTTCACCTTGCAAAGCCCCGAGCAAATTGTGGTGTTTGAAGACCACACCTCTTACGTCGAAGAAAGCCCTGCCCATGTGCGGGGGGGCTTGATCGCCAACATGCACGCCATGAGCCAAGCACAGCGCAACTTTGCCGCACGCCACGGCCTGCGCATGCACCGCACCCTGACCGATGCCGAAGTGCTGCAAGACGACGGCAGCAATGTGGCGGGCATCTCGCACGCCATGGTGGCTGAACACTACGCCCTGCCCGGGCAGGTGGTGGTGGGCACCGATTCGCACACCCCGCACAGTGGCGCTTTAGGCTGCGTGGCTTTTGGCGTGGGCACCACCGACATGGCCAACGCCTTTGTGACTGGCGCAGTGCGCGTGACCCTGCCCGAATGTGTGCGCATCGAGCTGCAAGGCCAACTGCCTGCGGGCGTGACCGCCAAAGACCTGATGCTGCACCTGCTGGCAACACCCTACATCCGCAGCGGCAGCGGGGTGGGCAAGGTGTTCGAGTTTGCGGGTGAAGGCATCGCCCACCTGCGCACCGACGAACGCGCGACGCTCACCAACATGTGCGCCGAGTTGGGCGGGCTCACGGGCATCGTGGCACCCGATGCCGAAACCTTGCGCTTTATCCGTGAACGCCGAGGTGTGGACGCAGTGATCGATGACTGGATGCACAGCGACGATGGCGCGCATTACGCCCACACCATGACGGTCAATCTGGCCACCCTCTGCCCCATGGTGGCCAGACCCGGTGACCCGGGTCTGGGACTGGCGCTGTCTGAGCTGCAAGAACGCGTTCAAATCGACATCGCGTATGGCGGCTCATGTACGGCGGGAAAGCGCGAAGACTTTGACCATTACCACGCGGTGCTGGCCTGGGGTCTGGAAAACAGTCTCAGGGTGCCCGAGGGTGTGCAGGTGTTTTTGCAATACGGCACGACCGCTGTGCGTGACTACTGTGCAGAGCAGGCTTACGACAAGACATTCGCCGCTATGGGCGTGCGCATCTTGCAGCCCTCTTGCGGGGCTTGCGCCAACTGCGGGCCGGGTTCGTCGACCGACTCGGCGCAGGTCACGGTGAGCGCCATCAACCGCAATTTTCCGGGCCGCTCAGGCCCGGGCCAAGTCTGGCTGGCCAGCCCGCCCACGGTGATGGCCAGTGCGCTGGCCGGAGAATTGATCTCGTTTGAAGCATTGCAGCGGCGCATCAGCGGCTAAGCGCTACCTGCGGTCTCAGCGGTAAAACGCTTCGACCTTGCCCTTGAGCTTGATCAGCAAGGGCTGGCCTTTGCGGTCCAGCGTCTTGCCCGCAGGCACGCGCACCCAGCCTTCGCTGATGCAGTATTCCTCGACGTCGTTGCGGTCCTTGCCATTGAAGCGGATGCCAATGTCATGCTCAAAAACGGCGCGCACATGGTGCGGGCTGCGGGTGTCGATGGCCAGGCGGTCAGGAAGTGCTGGACGCGGTGATGCTTCTAGAGAGTGATCGGTCATGGGTTTGAACTTGTAAAAAACCTACCGAATCTATACCAAAACCCGAGGGACATTTCTGTTTTTGTGCGCCTCACGTGCAAGCTGCGCCTTCAATGGACAAATTGGATCCGCACACACAGCTGGTAGCCCACGCCCCAAACCGACTTGATGGCCGGCTCATCGCCATCGGCCTGTGCGCTTTTGAATTTTTTGCGCAAACGGGCAATCAACTCTTCCAAGGCATGCTTGCTCATCAAGGCATCGCTGTCCTCTTCGGCAAACAAATCGCAAAGCACACCGGATTCCAACGTGTTGTCCTTGGCCTGAACAAGCGCCAACAAAATGGTTTTTTCCTTGCTCGTTAGCCGCAGTTTGAGGGCTTGGTTTGGACCCATCAAGGTGCGATCGCGCAAACTCAGCGACCACTCGCTGGACGCTTGCGAATGCTTCAGGCGTCGCCCCAAACTCAACAACACCAAAACCAACTCATCCGGTGACACCGGCTTGGTCAGGTAAAGGTCTGCTCCGCCCTGTTTGTAGCCCGCAATGCGGTCGTGCAGCGCCACTCGGGCGGTCATGATCACAATGCCCGCATCGGGACGCGATTGCCGCACACGCCGGCAAAGGCTCAGGCCATTTTCCCCTGGTAGATTCAAGTCAATCAGATACAGGTCAAAGGCAATCCGGGCATTGAGTTCATCCAAACCCGATGCGCTGTTGGCCGCATGCACCTCAAAGCCATGCGCCTTCAAATGCACCTCGATTTCTTCCCGCAGCAAGCGGTCGTCCTCCACCAAGGCCAACACCAATGGCGAAGACGATTCTCTGGGGTCAGGGTGCAAATCGTTCAACGGGGAAATCTCACTTCAAAGACCACGTCTTGGTCTATTTTTTCGTAGTGCACTTGCGCGCCCATTTTTTGGGCGGCCGAGTTCACCAAACTCAAGCCGATGCCCATGCCCGGGCTGTCTTGGAAACGGGGATGCCGGTAATACCGCTCAAACAAACGCGCCTCGTCTGGATGGTGATCATCCGCCACACGATTGCTGATGCGAAAACAAGTCATCTTCGAAGCTTCGTCTTGAATGCTGATCCTGACTTTGCCGTCTTGGGCATATTTGACCGCGTTGCTCACCAAGTTCTCGATGATCAAAGCCAAGAAATGGGGGGCAGCACGGAAAACCACACCCTCCTGAATGTCGAGCTCAAAGCGTTCAGGCTCATGGTACTCCTGCATCACCACGTTCATCAGTTCGAGTGCTGAGACGGTCTCCTCTGTGCCGAGCGCCTCCATCCGTTCAATTTTGTTGGAGAGCGCAACATGCTCAATCATGGCGTCCATTCGCTCCACCGAGGCATTGATGTGCAGCATCCTATCGACCGACTCACCCTGCGCCAACACGTTTCTTTTGAGCGATGCCATCGCAAACTTGATGGTGCTCAAAGGCGTCTTCAATTCATGGGTCAGCATGTCAATCAAATCTCGGCGTTCTTTCAAACCGTCTTCATGGGCTTTGGACTCGGCGGCTTGAATTTTCAAAGCCTGCAGCTCCAAAATTTTTTTACGATTTCGGCTGGCCTTTTCTGTGGCCACCAACCAAAAAACCAGGATGCCAATCGGGATACCGTTGAGCCGCAGGTCCCCGCTGGTTTGCACCAGCTTTAATTGATCCCGCCAATCCTCGTAGCCGAAACTGTAGGGAAACCCCAAGACAATGAAAAGTAGATAGATCAACCATCCTGCTGTAAAAATCCATCGACCAGACATGGGTGTGCTGACCGTGCGCGCACCCCATATTTGGATAAAAGGACTTAAAAAGCCAAGTCCGTAATTCACCAAGGCCGCCTCAGTTTCGTACCCAAACAAAACAAGAAGAAGATTGAGACCGCATGCCATCAGAACAGCAACGACCCATTTTTGGTACGCCACACTGGGCTTGTAATCAGCAACAATCGCCCATGCCAAAAGGACCGTCATTGCCATGCGCAGCACCAACGCCAAACCTGTCATGGTGTTGGGCTGAACCCCCAGCGTGACACCCCACCATTGCTGCAACGCTCCTGAAAAAGCACAAATCGACAGCACAACCGTCGCTTGAAATCCACAAAACACCAGCAGCAAGCGTGAACGTTCAAAAAACAAGAACGTCACCGAAAGAATCCACAATGCGACAGAAAGGTTCAGCGCGGTATTGACGCTTTTGATCACCCCAATCGATGACTCGAAAACCTGATCAGACGACATCACATCTGTGCGCACAACCCGAACACCGGTCGTTTGCAGCTTTAAATATGCAAACTGATTGCGCGCATTTGATGCATTGAATTCGAAACAATGCTGTAGCTCGATGCAAATGTTTTTCTTTTGCAACTGCAACTCACCCCCGTGTTGGTGCGTCCAGTTTCCAAAGGTTTGTTGATAAAAATCCAATCGGTCCAGCGTGTATGGCTGCACCCTTAAAACCAATGAAAGACCTCGATCTGAAGCCGCGGAGGTGGGGTGGTCCTTCAGTTGAATCCGAATCCAGGTTTCACCCCCAGTGAATCCAAGGCGAAGTTGCCCCCGAAAGGGTTGAAATGCCTGCGCTTGGATGCTCTCAAGTGTTTGTGTTTGCTGATCGTCGTGAAAAAAAGCTGTATCGATTTCATAGCGTTCCTGACCTGCTTGCAAAGACAGTTGAAAGAACAGCAGCAACAGCAGACAACACAAGCGTTTCATGGATGCATCAAATCATAGAAGCTTGACTGGCGATAAACCATGACTGACTGAATTGAAGCGAAATGAAGTGTTGAAAGTGTGAGCAACTGTGAGCTTATGCATCTCCCACACAACATTTAAACCTTCAGCCGTGAGCATTTGTGTGTTTTCATGATCTTTGGTGTGCGATCACACCCGCGTGACTGTTAGATTGCCACCGCCTTATTCACTCTCTCTTCGGTACCTCACCATGCCTTCACTGAAACAGCTTGAGCAGCAAAAAGCAGAGCTTGATTTCAAAATCACGCAGTCGTTGGAAATCTTGAAAAAGATGGACGTTGATTTGGAGCAAGCGCGATTGCGGCAAGAAGAGTTGGACCAGGGCACGGCTCAGATCATGGCGGTGATGGAAAAGTACAACTTGACGCAAGCGGATGTTTTTCCAGACAACATCGCCAAGGTCGCATCGCTCAAACCCAAAGAGTCACAAACCCGGGCTGAAATGCGGCCATACTTCAACCGCCGCTGATCGCGATCAGACGTCAATGAGCGCACAGCCACCCAACTGTACAAGGCTTGCACTGAGGCTCCAAGCAAATCAAAAATGAGCACGTGACTTTGTCTGCCACAGTGCAGCGCTTGGTGGCAAAATGCCCGGTCTTTAAGGCCTGCCGGCTGTGGTGGGCACCTGCACTGTGACTGTCGGCTTTTGTCTACCCTCCCCATGAACGCTTTTCCCGCCGGCACGCTTGGCATTGATTTCGGCACCTCCAACTCGGCCATGGCTTGGCTCGGCCCCCAAGGCGACGCCCGCCTGATGGCCCTAGAGGGTGAGGCCTTGGTCATGCCAACAGCGGTGTTTTTCAACGCCGAGGACAACAGCACTCATTTCGGGCGCGATGCCATCGGGCATTACCTAGAAGGCACCGAAGGCCGTTTGATGCGTTCACTCAAGAGCTTGCTGGGCAGCCCACTCTTGTCTGAGACCACGCAGATTGGCCATCAGCAGATCAGCTTTCAGGACATCATTGCCACCTTTTTAGCCGCCCTGCGCGAGCGCGCCACACAAAGTCTGGGTGCAGCGCCACGCCGCGTGGTGATGGGTCGCCCGGTGCACTTTGTGGACGACGATCCCGAGCGCGATGCGCAGGCCCAGGCCTCATTGCTTCAAGCGGTGCTGTCGGTCGGCTTTGAAGAAGTCTCTTTTCAACTTGAACCGATTGCCGCAGCGCTGGACTACGAGCAGCGCCTGACACAAGAAAGCACCGTGTTGGTGGTTGACGCAGGGGGCGGCACCTCCGACTTCACGGTGGTGCGCCTGGGGCCAAAGCGCCTGCAGCGCGCCCACCACAACGCAGACCGAAGTGCCGACATCTTGGCGACCACGGGTGTCCACATTGGTGGCACGGACCATGACCGGCAATTGAACCTAGCACAGGTCATGCCGCTGCTGGGCTACAAACACATGGGGCCCGAACAACGCGAGGTGCCCAATGGTGTTTTTTTTGATTTGGCCACTTGGCATTTGATCCACTGGCAATACCAAGCCAAAGCCATCAGCCAAGCCAAAAACCTGCGCAGCAATTACAGCGATCCCTGCCTGCACGATCGTCTGATGCGTGTGCTGACCCAGCGGCATGGTCACCTGATGGCCCATCAAGTGGAGCAGGCCAAAATCGGTTGCTCGGTGAACGGTGCCAGCACAGGCGTTGACTTGTCGGTGATCGAGTGCGGATTACAAGCACAGCTCAGCGTGAGCGACATGCAAGTGCAACTGCAAGATTTATTAGACCGGACCGTGAGGTGCGCACGCGAGTGCGTGAAACGCGCAGGCCTGACGGATGCTTCGCTGGATGCGATTTACCTGACAGGGGGATCGTCTGCTTTGAGCACGTTCCAACACACACTGCAGGCCGCATTTTCGGGTGTGAACATGGTGAAGGGCGATTTGTTTGGCGGCGTGGCATTGGGTTTGGCCTACAGCCGCTGATCGGGCGCTTGTACTCAGGTCCAATCTTCGCCCAAGTCCCACAGCGCAGAGTCCCCCTCGGCGGTAGGGGCCGACAAGCTGTCTGCCGAGTTGCTGCCCAAAGCGGTTGCGGGCGATGGGGCATCGTCGCCCAACAAGGCTTGAAGGCCTTGCAACAGGACGCCGCCTGCCACCACGCCCGTGGCCACGCCAAGCGCTGTGCCGCCCACTTGTCCCACCAAGCCCCGCATCCAGAGGCTGGGTTGCGCCGTGAGGGCACCGCCAACCGTCAAGGGCGCTGATGCCTGAGGGGGCGCAGCGCTGACGACCGTGTTTGACACCTCCGATGCTTGCCCTGGGTTGGAGGCTTGCAGTGCCGCAGCCGATGAGGCTTGCAACTGCTGCAATCGGTTTTGCGTGGCTTGCAGTGCCAAGGTCAACGCCATGGCCCGTTGTACCAAAAGGTAAGCGGCATCGGCTTGCGAGGCCAAGGCATCCCGGATGAGGCCATCGGCCACCGGGTCTTTGGCCTGAACACGCTGCTGCCGCAAAGTGGCTAAGAATTGCTGAAGTTGGTCGCGTTCCTGTGCGTTCATGAGCGAGGTTCTCCTGGCAGGGTCATGACTGGGGTTCAGGCCATTGTGGACAAGCCCACGCCCCAACGGGCGTTAAGGGCTTCAGCATTGTCAGGTTTTTTGCAGATAAACATAAGCACCCATGAGGGGTTGGGCCTGGTCCAGCCGCAGGGGCGCGCGGTGCACCTTGGCCCATTGCCAGCCGTGTTGAACGGCCAGCTTTTGCAAATACGTCAAGGCATGCGCATAACGCAAACTGCTGTGCAGCTGCACGTCAAATCCCGGGTCGGCCTCTTCGACGGTCAGGGCCAGCCAACCGCCCGAACGCACACGGGGGCTCAGGGCCTCAAAAACCGCCTCCAACCAGCCCACATAAATGAACACATCGGCCGCCAGCACCAAGTCGGCTGGCTCTGTGGTGTGCTGCATGAAGGCCACCAACTCTTGCGCATGCAAGCTGTCGTAAACCCCCAGCGCACGGGCCTTGGCCACCATGGCCGATGACAGGTCCACACCGGACAAATGCTGGGCGCGCGGGCGGACCAATGCGCCGCACAAACCGGTGCCGCAGCCCAAGTCCCATACCCGTTCAAAACAGGCAGCGGGGTCCGCAGGCAAGTGCTGCAGCAGCACGCTGTGGCCTTGGTAACCCAGTTGGCCCACCAGGTGCGCCTCGAAGTCATTGGCGTACTGGTCAAAGAGTTTTTCGACATAGGCCGCTGGCGCGTTCATCACAGGCCGATCCGGGCTCAGGGCGGCCAGGTAATAGCGGTGCAGTTCAGGGTCGGCCCCCAGCGCCAACGCTTGTTGGTAGCCCGTGATCGCTGCAGCGGTCTGGCCCATGTCACGCTGGGCATGGGCACGTTGGCTAAAAGCCTCGGCCAGGTTGGGCGCGTGCACCAAGGCTTGGTCAAAAGCCTGCACAGCTTGAGGCAACCGCCCGGCATAAGCCAGGCATTGGCCCCAGCGCAAACAAAACTCGGCGCCATCCGCGCCCAAAGCACGCGCTCGCTCATGGCTGTGCAGGGCCTCTGGCCATTGGCCCAAAGCCATCTGCGTCACCCCCCAAGCCACCCAGGCATCAAACGGCTGGTCATCGGCCGCCAGCGCTTGGCGCAGGCATTCATCGGCCTGCTCAAAGCGACCCAACTGAACGCAGCTGACGCCCAGATTCATCAACACCGAAGGCCTGCCCGGTGCCAGCTGCAAAGCCCGTTCAAAAAGTGATGCCGCCGCCTCAAATTGGTGGCGTTCAAACTGTTCAATGCCATCCAGAAAGACCAGGCGGGCTTGTTCGAGTGCGGAGTCCATGCGCGCCAGTGTGACACAGGCTTTGTGACCTCAGGGGTGAGCCCATCCCGTGCAAGGCACAATGCTTTGCAACATGCGAACACCGGAGACACCATGAAAGAAACCCCCTACGCCTGGGTGGTGGTTTGGGCCACATTCGTGTGCCTGGCGGTGATCTTTGGGGTGTCGTACTCGTTTGCGGCGTTTTTTGAATCGTTCGCCGTTGAATTCTCGGCGCAGCGCGCCGATGTGTCCTGGATTTTTGGCCTCTCGGGCTTTGTTTATTTTGTCTTGGGCGCGGGCGGCGGCATGCTGGCCGACCGCTTTGGCCCGCGCATCGTGTGCTCGGCAGGCATGGCACTCATTGCGCTGGGCTTGCTGGCCACCAGTTGGGCCACGTCTTTGCTGGCGGTGTACATGAGCTATGGCTTGTTGGTCGGCCTGGGCATAGCGCTGGTGTACACGCCTTCTATTGCCAGCGTGCAACCCTGGTTCACCACCCGGCGCGGTTTGGCCGGGGGCATTGCCAGCTCGGGCGTGGGCGCGGGCACCTTGCTGGTGCCGGTGGGGGTGGCCATGGCCATTGGCCCCATGCCTTGGCGCGAGGCGATGCAGGTGTTGGCGCTGGGCGTGTTGGTGCTGGGTTTGTTGGCGGCGGCCTTGTTGCGGCGCGCACCGGCAGCACCGGCCAAGGCTTCAGGTGGCCCGGGTGCAGGCGGCTCGGCCACGGGCCTGAGCTTGCGCGAGGCCTTGCGCAGCCCCACGTTTCGCTGGTTGTACTTGGCCACGGTGCTGGCCTCGCCCGTGATGTTCATCCCGTTCGCACACGTATCGGCCTCTGCCCGCGATCTGGGCCTGAGCGAAGCGCTGGCTGTGGGCTTGGTGGGCTTGATTGGCGTGGGCAGCCTGGTCGGGCGCTTTGCGATTGGCTGGGTGGCTGACCGGCTGGGCCGAGCGCAAACCCTGGTGCTGATGCAGCTGTCCATGGGTGCAGCTTATGTGCTGTGGGCTTTGGCCGGTGGCCATGCGCTGCTGGCCTTGTTTGCCCTGTGGTTTGGCCTGAGTTACGGCAGCATTGTCTCGCTGCTGCCCGCCATCTGCATGGATTACTTTGGGGGCAAATCGGTGGCCAGCGTGGTGGGCACGCTCTACAGCGGCGCAGCTGTGGGCAATTTGCTCGGGCCCGTTCTGGCCGGGGCGGCATTTGACTGGAGCGGGCATTATTGGGGCGTGATGGCCGTGTGCGGCGTGCTGTCGCTGTGCGCCACCTGGGCCTCGCACCAAATGAAGCGCAGCGGCTTGGCGCAGTATTGAACGCAAAGAAGGACTGTCATGCACAACGATTTGCACGCGCTGCGGCGCATCCTCAAAACCTGCCACACCATCGCTGTGGTGGGCTTGTCGGCCGAGTGGCACCGGCCCAGCTATTTCGCGGCCAAATACATGCAGTCGCACGGCTTCAAGATCGTGCCCGTCAACCCACGCTATGCGGGCCAGGCCATTTTGGGCGAGACCTGTTACGCCGGCCTGAGCGGCATCCCCTTCAAAGTGGACATGGTCGATGTGTTTCGCCGCAGCGAAGACGTACTGCCAATTGCCGAACAAGCATTGCAAATCGGTGCAAAGTGCCTGTGGCAGCAACTGGGCGTGGCCAACCCCGAGGCCGATGCCTTGGCCCGACAAGCCGGGCTGGATTCGGTGAGCAACCGCTGCGTCAAGATCGAACACGCCCGGCTCTTTGGTGGCCTGAACTGGGTGGGCGTGAACACCGGCATCATCTCAGCGCGGCGACTGGTATAAAAGACCATGACCGACCGCCAATTCCACCCCGAGACCCTGGCCATCCATGCCGGGCAAATTCCCGATGCGGCCACCGGCGCGCGCGCCCTGCCGATCTACCAAACCAGCAGCTTTGTGTTTGACAGCGCCGAGCACGCGGCCTCGCTGTTCAATCTGCAGACCTTTGGCAATGTGTATTCGCGCCTGAGCAACCCCACGGTGGCGGTGCTCGAAGAGCGCGTGGCCGCGCTCGAAGGCGGGCGCGCTGCGGTGGCCAGCGCTTCGGGCATGGCGGCCGAAACCATGGCGTTGATGACCATCTTGCAGTCGGGCGACCATGTGGTGGCAGCCGGGGCTTTGTACGGCGGCTCGGTCACCCTGCTGGCGGTGAGCCTGGCCAAGTTCGGCATCGAGACCACCTTTGTGGACGCGACAAAACCCGAAGCCTTTGCCGCCGCCATGCGCCCCAACACCCGCGCGGTGTATGCCGAAAGCCTGGGCAACCCGAGCATGGTGGTGCTGGACATCGCGGCCGTGGCCGAGGTGGCCCACGCACACGGCGTGCCGCTCATCATCGACAACACCGTGCCCAGCCCGCTGCTGTGCAACCCACTCGCGCTGGGGGCCGACATCGTGGTGCATTCGGCGACCAAATACCTGGCGGGCCACGGCACCACCCTAGGGGGCGTGGTGGTCGAGGGCGGAAAGTTTCCTTGGGACAACGGCAAGTTTCCGGGCATGACCGAGCCGTCCAAGGGCTACCATGGCGTGAAGTTTTACGAGACCTTTGGTGACTTTGGCTTTGCCATGCGCTGCCGCATGGAAAGCCTGCGTGTGTTTGGCGCGGCGCTCAGCCCCATGAGCGCCTGGCAGATTTTGCAAGGGGTCGAGACCCTGCCCCTGCGCATGCAAAAGCACTGCGACAACGCTTTGGGCGTGGCCCAATTTTTGCAGGCCGACCCGCGTGTGGCCTGGGTCAATTACCCCGGCCTGCCCGATCACCCGCAGCATGCGCTGATGCAGCGCCAGATGCGCGGGGCGTCGGGCTTGTTGGCGTTTGGTGTCAAAGGCGGCTTGGCACAGGGCGTGACGTTCATCGAGTCGGCCCAATTCATGAGCCACCTGGTCAACATCGGCGACACCCGCACCCTGATCAGCCACCCGGCCAGCACCACGCACCGCCAACTCGACGAAGCCCAGCAACTGGCTGCAGGCGTGCCGCCCGACATGGTGCGCATCTCGGTGGGCCTGGAAAACTTAGACGACATCCTGTGGGACATTGACCAAGCGCTGGACAAGGCCAGCCCATGAAGTGTGAATGTCGGGGCTGAAGCCGCCAACCTACAGGCCACCCGCAGCTTGCTCGCGCATGCGCTCAGACTGGAGCAAGCCCAATCCAGCCGCCACCACCAGCGCAATGCCGCACCAGGCCAAAACATTGGGCACATCGCCCCACATCCAGTAGCCCAGCACCAGCGCCACCAACAAGCCGCTGTAGCGGAATGGCCCGATCACGCTCATGTCGCCCCAACGCATGCTGAGCGTGAGCAAGTGGTAGCCCGCAGCCAGGCACAGCGACGCACCAAACAACTGCCACAGGTGCTGTGTGGCCATCGGCTTCCAGGGCTCGAACAAACTCCACACACCCGCCATCAAGGTGACCATGACCGAGGTGGACAAAGTGATCAAGAGCGAAGGCACTTGGGCGGGCACCAGGCGCGTCATAAAATCGCGCCCCGCGTGCAGCAAGGCCGCAAACAAGCACAGCAAGGCATAGGCGTTGAAGTCCCCAAAGCGGGGCTGCACCACCAACAAAACACCCGCAAAGCCCAACACAATCAGCGCCCAACGGCTCGGCGTGACCCGCTCATGCAAAAAGAACACCGCCATCAACGTCAGGAACAAGGGGCCCGCCAGGTTGATCGCCGTCGCATTGCCCAGGGGCATGTGGAACACCGCGGTGAGGTAGGTGAAGGACGCCAAGCTGTCGAGCACGGCGCGGGCAGGCACCGAGCGCGTCAGCGTGGTGCGCCAAAGCTGCAGCTGGCCCATCCACCCGGCCAGGGCCAGCAGCAGCGCCGTGGTCATCACGCCGCGCACAAAAATCAGTTGCGGTGTGGACAGGTCGGCGCTGACCCATTTGACCAGGGCGTCGTTGACCACAAAGAACACCATGGCACCGGTCATGGTGACGATGCCGCGCCGGTTGTGCTGGCTCATGCCGTCAGCCCTTGCAGAAACGGCAAGGCCTTGGCCAGCAGCGCGTCAGGGTCTTCTTCGGCGATGTAATGGCCGCAGGGCAAGGCCTCGCCGCTGACCTGCTTGGCCACTTTTTGCCATTCCTTGAGGGGATCAAAACAGCGCTGCACCACGCCTTGCGCACCCCACAGCACCAGCAGTGGCATCTCCAGTCGACGTCCTTGCGCGATGTCCTCCCGGTCGTGCACCAAGTCCATGCCTGCTGACGCCCGGTAGTCTTCGCACAGACCGTGCGCAGCACCCGGCAAGGCCAGGCAGCGCTGGTATTCGGCCAGGGCGCGCACATCAAATGGCGCCAAACCGGCGCTGCGGTTGCCCATGACATCGGTCACATAGGCCGCTGGATTGGCCGCAATCAAACGTTCGGGCAGGGGCTGCGGCTGGATCAAAAAGAACCAGTGCCAATAGGCACGGGCAAAGGCTTCGGTGGTCTGTTCGTACATGGCCAAGGTGGGTGCGATGTCGAGCAGGGCCATGCGGCTGACCGCTTGGGGGTGGTCCATGGCCAGCCGGTGCGCCACACGGGCGCCCCGGTCGTGCGCCAGCACGGCAAAGCGGGTCAAGCCCAACTGGTGCATCAGGCGCACTTGGTCTTGCGCCATGCTGCGTTTGGCATAGGCGGCATGGTCTGGCCCGCCTTCGGGCTTGGACGAGTCACCATAGCCGCGCAAGTCGGCCGCGACCACGGTGAAGTGCTGGGCCAGCGTGGGGGCCACTTTGTGCCAAATGGTCAGGGTTTGGGGATGACCGTGCAGCAACAACAATCCGGGGCCCTGGCCACCCACCATGGCCGAGACCGAAATGCCGGGGCCGACCTCCAGCAGGTGGTGGGCAAAACCGGGAAACAAAGGCAAGGCAGGGTGGTTCATGGGCCGTGTTTTTTTCGAAAGGCCATTATTGACCTGCGAGGCCCTGGCGCCTGTGACCTGTGAGACCCACGTTGGACAAAGGCTGGGACAGGCGAGCGCTTAAACTTCCGGCTTTGATCCCAACACAAGGAAGACCCCATGGGCGCGCAATGGAAAGCCAAAGGCAAAGCACAAGCCGCAGACGCCAGAGGCAAATTGTTTGGCCGCTTGGCCAAGGACATCATGATTGCCGCTCGCAACGGCGCTGACCCGGCCGCCAACTCGCGCCTGCGCCTGGTGGTCGAACAGGCCCGCAAAGTCTCTATGCCCAAGGATACGCTGGAGCGTGCCATCAAGAAAGGCGCGGGCCTGCTGGGTGACGCCATCAGCTTTGATCGCGTGATTTACGAAGGTTTTGCCCCACACCAAGTGCCCGTGATGATCGAGGTGCTGACCGACAACGTCAACCGCAGCGCGTCCGAAATGCGCGTGCTGTTTCGCAAGGGCCAGCAAGGCACCTCAGGCTCCGTCTCGTGGGACTTTGACCATGTGGGCATGATCGAGGCCGAACCCAGCCAGGCCGGAGCCGACCCCGAGCTGGCCGCCATCGAAGCCGGTGCGCAAGACTTCGAGCCGGCCGACGAAGACGGCGTGACGGTGTTCATCACCGAAGCCACCGACCTGGACCTGGTCAGCCGCGCCTTGCCCGAACACGGCTTCAGCGTGGTGTCGGCCAAACTGGGCTACAAACCCAAAAACCCGGTCGACCCGGCCAACCTGAGCCCCGAACAACTCGAAGAAGTCGAGGCCTTTTTGGGCGCCATCGACAACAACGACGACGTGCAGAACGTGTTTGTGGGTCTGCTAGGCTGACGCCTTTCAAATGGTCAGGAGTTACACATGATTTCATCCCTGAGTTTTCGCCGTCTGGGCTTGGCCGCGTCGGTCTTGGCCGTGCTGGCCACCAGCAGCGCCAGCGCCCTGGCCCAAGCCTGGCCGCAGCGCCCCGTCAAAGTCGTCATTCCCTTCCCGCCCGGTGGCCCCAGTGACCTGGTCATGCGCACAGCCGCCGAAAGAATTTTGCCCATCCTCAAGCAACCCATCGTGATCGAGAACCAGCCCGGCGCGGGTGGCAACATCGGCGCCGCCAGCGTGGCGCGCGCCGCGCCCGACGGCTACACCTTTTTGTTCGCGACCGACACGCTGCTCACCGTCAACCCGCATGTGTACAAAACCATGCCCTTCAAGCTCGACGACTTGAAGCCCATCAGTGTGTTGTCTTCGTTCAGCCAAACCCTAGTGTGCAACCCTTCGCTGGGTGTCAAAACGGTGTCAGAATTGATCGCCAAATCCAAAACCATGCCCCTGAGCTATGCCTCGGGCGGTGCGGGTGTGCCAGGGCATTTGTCCACCGAATTGCTGCTGAGCATGACCGGCATGCAGATGACGCACATCCCCTACAAAGGCCCAGCCCCCGCCATGCAGGACGTGCTGGCCAACCAGGTGCCTTGCGGTTTGTTGGCTGGGCCCACGGTGCTGCCGCATGTGCGCTCGGGCAAGTTGACGGCGCTGGCGGTGTCGGGCCAGGCGCGCTCGCCCTCTTTGCCCGAAGTGCCCACCATCGAAGAAGCCGGGGTGAAAGGCTACGAGGCCGATTTCAGCCTGATCTTGATCGCCCCTAAGCAAGTGCCCGATGACATCGTGGCCAAATTCCGCCAGGCGGTGGTCGACGCGCTGCGCAACCCAGAGGCGACCGAGCGGCTCAGGGCCTCCGACCAGATCGTGATGGGCAGCACGCCCGAGCAGGCGGTCGCCAAAGTGGCCAAGGACTTTGCCAAATGGGGCGCGGTGTCGCGCAAGATCGGTCTGAGTCTGGACTGAACCCCACAGCCGCCGGGCTGTATCAGGGCTTTTCAGCCCGCGGGGCCCAAGGCGATCATGCCCAGCAACCATTGGCGCGCCATCTCCAGCCCGAGGTTCATGGCAAAGCTGTCTCCAGGTGCGGGACGTTGATCTGGCCCTGCCAGCCCACCATGATGCGGGCCCGCATTTCCCCGCCACTTTGGGCGAATCTTTGAGCGCAACGGCGTGCAGTCACAATGGACTGCATGAAACGCCTTTACGCTTATTTCTTCCGCGGCCTGATCAGCTTTTTGCCCGTCGGCCTGACCGTCTACGTGCTTTATTTGTTTGTGACCTGGGTCGAGGGTTTGGCCATGCAAGTGCTGCGTCCCGTCACGGGTGAGTTTTACCTGCCTGGCTTGGGTATCGTGCTGGGCACTGGCTTGATTTTGGTGCTGGGGTTTTTGGTGTCGCAGCCCTTCATGACCCGCATGCTCAGTTGGGTGGAGCTGCCCTTCACCAACTTGCCTTTGGTCAAAAGCATCTACTCTTCGCTCAAAAGCTTTGCCGACTATTTTTCGCCACACGAGCGCGATGCACAGCAAGTGGTGCTGTTGAAAAAGCCGGGCAGCGACATGTCGATCATCGGTTTGGTCACACGCCAAAACCTGACGGACCTGCCACTGGACGCACAAACCCGCCAACACGTGGCGGTGTACTTGCCCATGGGCTACATGATTGGCGGTTACACCGTGTTTGTGCCGCGTGAATGGGTGCAGGTGCTGGACATGTCGGTGGAAGAAGCGATGCGCTCTTCATTGACCGCCTGGATGGGCAACACCAAACCGACAAACTCAGACTGAGGCTTGAAGTTTTGGCCGACAAGCCAAATCCAAGCGACAAAGGTCTGCTCTAAATAAGGTTGCCCAACCTTTCCAGGCTTTGATTTCGAAAATCGCTGGGGCTGGCACCGGTGTGCTCTTTGAACAATCGGCTGAAGTGGGATGGGTTGCCAAACCCCCATGAGACCGCGATGTCGGTGATGGGACGGGCTTTGGGTGTGCTGGCTTGAAGGTCTTTGATGCAAGCCTCAAGGCGCATGCGCTGGATGTAAGCTGCCACCGATTCGCCCTCGCCCTCAAAGGCGTTGTACAAATGTCTGCGGCTGCAATTGAGGGCGCGCGCGATGCCGTCCACGTTCAGGTCAGGATCTCTGAGGTACTTGTGCACATGGTGCCTGATCCTGTCGCGCAATGCCTCACGCTGGGTCATGGCGGTTTCTTGGCCCGCCAATTCAGACAAGGAGAGTTTGACCAGGTCAATGATCAGGTCGCCCGCACCTTGCGCGGCGCTGTCACTCATGTAGGGCAGCTCTAAATAGGTGTTGCGCATCGCCTCCAAGGCCACACGCGATATTCCCCCCGAGCCCAGACGCCGGGCCATCAAACCCTCCAAGCGCAAACCTCTTTGGGCCGCTTGGTCTTTCGGGACCATGACGATCAAATGTTCAACGCGGCTGGGGTTGGCCACTTCATAGGCGGTGGTGGTGTCGTAAATCACCCAGCCGCCCACGTCGGCCTGGGCTTCGCGCTGCATTTGATGCACTTGCGCTTGGCCCTGCCAGGGGGCCACGATTTTCAGATAGGGGACCTCACTGGTCCGGGCCATCTGTGGGGTTCTGACCACCCGGTGCCTAGAAGCCTCCAGCTTGGTCAAGATGACTTGACCCGCACGGGAGGTTTGCATGTGGCCATCGAAAACCGTGTCGCCATACAGGTCGGATTGCAAGCCACCGAATTGCTGCGTGATCCATTCCGACCACTGACCCATCCTGTCTTTGGCAGGCAGTGCGTCGGTGGACATGGACAGGGTTTTGGACATGGGGCGTTTGCTTAAAAAAACCATTATGGACAGGCCCGAAATTCCCCTCAACGGCCAAGATTGAGGGATTACCCGTATGCCCTTGCGCATGCCGAAGTGGAAACAGTGCACAAATTGCACAGCACGATTGGCATTTAACCTGTAAGTTACAGCGTGGTTTTCTTTCACTCAACAGGGTCTGAGCAGATCCATCACCAGGAGACAAAATATGACGACACGTCGACAAATGATTCAAGGTGCCGCAGCCTTGGGTGCGGCTTCGCTGGCACCCGCCCTGCGTGCTCAGGCCAAGCCTGTGCGCATCGGTTACGCCATGGCCCGCACCGGCCCGTGGACGGGGGGCGCCCAAGTCAGTCAAGAGCCCAACTACCTGCTCTGGGCCGAACAGGTCAATGCGGCAGGTGGTTTGGATGTCAAAGGCGTCAAACGCCCCATCGAGTTGATCAGCTCGGACGACCGCAGCGACGTGGAAACCTGTGTCCGAACTTATGAAAAGCTCATGGGATCGGACAAAGTCGATCTGGTCTTGCCACCTTGGGGCAGCAACGCCAACTTTGCCGTGGCACCTTTGGCCAACCGTTTTGGTTACCCGTTTTTGGCACCCACGGCCTTGAGCCGAAAACTGGTCGAGATGAAGTTGCCCTACTTCTTCTTGCTGCTGCAGCAACCTGCACCCATGACCAATGCCTTGGTCGAGATGTTCAAGGCGAACGGCGTCAAAACCATTGCCTGCATTTATGTGGATGATCTGTTTGGCCTCGAAAACTACGCCGCCTTGAAAGTTGCATTGCAAGGCAGTGGCATCCAAATGGTGGAAGAAAAAAGCTACCCCAGCGGCGTGAAAGACTTGTCGCCTGTTTTGCGCTCAATCAAAGACAAGAACCCGGATGCATTCGTGGGCTTCACCTACCCACCCGACACCATCTTGGCCAGCCGCCAGTCCAAAGAAGTGGGCTTCAACCCCAAGTTTTTCTACGCCTCGGTGGGCACGGCTTTCCAGTTGTACCGCAACGTCATGACACCTGCCGGCGCCGAAGGCGTCTTGGGCATGGGCTCTTGGAACGCCAAAACCAGCCCCAGTGCCAAGGCTTACTTTGACGCGCACACCAAAAAATATGGCGGCAAAGAACCCGACCGTTGGGCCAGTGGCCACACATGGGCGGGCTTGGAGATCTTGACGGCAGGCGTCAAACAAGTGGGCCTCGATAAAAAGGCCTTGCGCGATTACATCGCCAACACCAACCACAAGACCATCATTGGTGACGTGAAGTTCACAGGCAGTGAAAACACGGCCACACCAGGAACGGTCAGCCAATGGCAGAACGGTGAGTTTGAAGTGGTCTGGCCACCCAAGTTGGCCACGGCCAAGCTCAACACCAACAAACCCGTCTGGAAGTAAGCCGTGTCGATCACCGCCTGGATGGAGCTCATTGCCAGTGGCTTGATCACTGGCGGTATCTACGCATTGGTGGCGCTGGGGCTGAATTTGCAATACGGCCTCATGCGCATCCTCAACATCGCGCACGGTGAATTTTTGATGGTGGGGGCTTACCTCACCTGGATGGTGCAGACCCAGTTTGGCTGGTCGCCGCTGCTCATGTTGCCCGTGTCCTTTGGGGTGCTGATGCTGGTGGGCTTGGTGGTCCACTGGCTGTGCTTCAGACGCCTCAATGCGACATCGCCGACCCTGGACATCTTCGAGGCGCGCGGCCTGATGGTCGCCTTTGGCCTGATGTTCCTGATCCAAAACATGGTGTCGGCCATTTGGGGGGGCGAGCTTCGGGGCTATGACTTCATGACCGACCCGGTGGCCATGGGGGGCGCTCAGTTCGCTGGCAACAAGTTGCTGGTGTTTGCGATGGCCTTGGTGTTCAGCCTGGGCTTGATGGTTGTTTTGCGCAAAACTTTGCTGGGCAAAGGCGTGAGAGCGCTCATGCAGTCGCAGGTCGGCGCGCAATTGGTGGGCATCAACACGCGCACTTTGCACCCCTTGATGTTCGGCATCGGCTTGGGTCTGTCTGGCTTGGCCGGTTGCTTGCTCTCGATGGCTTACACCATTTCGCCTTCGATGGGCGAGCCCTACACCGTGACGGCTTTGATCGTCATCACCCTGGGCGGGTTTGGCAGCATGGGGGGTGCACTGGCTGGAGGCCTGATGTTGGGCGTGATTGAAGCGTTGGGCATGCACTTCACCAACCCGTCGCTCAAGGCCCTGCTCTCTTATGTCGTCTTCATTGGCGTGTTGTTGTTTCGTCCAAGAGGACTTTTTGCAAAATGAATTCCAAGAACTTGTTGTGGCGTGATGTGCTGGTGCTGTTTGGTTTGACAGGCTGGGCCTTGGCATTGCCCGGCTATGGCAGCGAATTTGCCATGTCGATGGCGCTGACGTGCCTCATGTATGTCGCCTTGTCGACCAGTTGGGGGTTTTTCTGCGGCGCCTCGCGCTACTTGTCCTTGGCCACTTCCGCCTTTTTTGGCCTGGGCGCCTACACCACCGCGATGAACCTGGACACCTTGCCCTGGGCCAGTGCCATCGCCTTGGGTTCTGGCGTGGCAGCGGCCGTGGCTGTCGTGATGGGTCTGGGCGTGTTGCACCTTCGGGGCACTTACTTTGCCGTGCTGACCTTCGGCATGGCCGAATTGATTCGCCACGCCATCAGCTATTACGAAAAATCGGTGCATGGCACGGTGGGTCGGGTACTGACCACCGTGCCCGAGATGAACACCATTTACCACACCGTTTTGTTGTTGGCCGTCATCTCGGTGGGCCTGTCGATCGGTTTGCGACGCACCCGCTTTGGTTTGGCATTGCTGGGCATTGGCGGTGACGAACAACGGGCGCAAACCCTGGGGGTGAACACCCGGTGGATCAAGGTGGCCGGTTTTGCCTTCACGGCGGCGGTGGCTGGGGGCGTAGGGGCTGCCATGGCGGTGCGTTGGACCTACATTGACCCGCACACGGCGTTCAATCCGTTCATCGGATTTCAAACGGTTTTGATTGCCCTGATCGGCGGGGCCATGACCATCTGGGGGCCTTTGATTGCCGCGATTGTGTTCAGCATTTTGGCCGAGACTTTGCGCCTGCAAGCACCTCAGATTTACATGATGACGCTGGGCTTTTTGTTGATCCTCAGTGTGCTTTATTTGCCTGGGGGCTTGGCTTCCCTGCGCTGGCAAACCTTCAAAGACTGGCGCACCGATACCCGTCAATGGTGGAAAGATCTTCGCTACGACTTGAGTGGGGACAAAGCGCGAGACAAAAAACGCGCCAAGGAGAGACGCATTGTCGGCACCTAAAAACACACTGCTGCGCGCACAAGACATCACCGTGCGTTTTGGCGGGCTGACCGCCGTGGATGCGGTGAGTGTGGACATCCAAGCCGGTGAATTGGTGGGGATCATGGGGCCCAACGGCGCTGGCAAAACCACGTTCTTCAATGCCATCTCGGGGGTCACGCCCCTCACAGCCGGGCAACTTTCGATTGAGGGCAAATCCCTGGCGGGTGCTGCACCCCACAGCTTTGCCGCACGCGGTTTGGCCAGAACCTTTCAGACCCCACGCGTGTTTGCCGACTTGAGTGTCAGTGAAAACATCCGCTTTGGCTTGCAGTTCGCAGGCCGCCGACCGCGCAAATACATTTTTTGGGGCGAAGAGATTGGCGTGCCATGGGCACTGCGCGACGTCAGCAGCATCTTGTCGGTGATCGGGCTGTCGCAACTGGCCGATTTGCCAGCGGCGGCCATCACACCCTCTCAGCAGCGCATCTTGGAAATCGGCATGGCCTTGTCGACGCGTCCGCGGATTTTGCTGCTCGATGAGGTGGCCGCAGGACTGACCGAGATTGAGGTGGAAGAAATGGCCCGGCTGATTCGGCGGCTGCGAGACGAACTCGATTTGTCGGTCGTCTGGATTGAGCATGCCGTGAAGATATTGCTCCAGCATGTGGAGCGGGTGATCGTGCTTCACCAGGGCAAAAAAATCGCCGACGGCCGGCCCTCGGAAGTGGTCCGTAACCAGGAAGTCATCGAGGCTTATTTAGGCGATGAAATGGTCAACGCATCGGAGGGATTGGCATGATGTGGTATCGCCCTCAGCCCTTTGTTTTGGGTGGATCGGGAAAAGCCCAACTCAAGGTGCGCGGTTTGTCTGCGGGGTATGGGCCCTTTGAAGTGGTGCGCAATTTGAACTTTGACGTTTTGCCCGGCTTGACGGTCATTTTGGGTCCGAATGGTGCTGGCAAAACCACCTTGTTGCGCGCGCTGTCAGGCCAAATTCCGATGCGCGGTGAAGTTTTGTTCAACGGCGATGACTTGCCCGAAAAAGCCCATGAGATCGTTCAGGCCGGCATGGCCTTGGTCCCTGAAGGTCGGCAACTTTTCCCCCAAATGACCGTTCAAGAAAATCTTGAACTGGGCGGTTGGCTGCAGTCGGCTGCGGACCGTCAGGCCCGCATGAATGCCGTGATGGATGATTTTCCCAAACTGCGTGAACGCTTCAACCAACTGGCCGGCACGATGAGTGGTGGCGAACAACAAATGGTGGCCATTGCCCGCGCCATGATGTCGGCGCCCAAGCTCTTGATGCTGGACGAGCCCTCTTTGGGCTTGGCACCTCGCATGGTCGATGAGTTGCTGCAAATGACCCGGCGCATTGCCGACAGCGGCACCACGGTGTTGATGGTGGAGCAAAACGTCAGAAAAGCGCTGGCGGTGGCCGACCGGGGCTACGTGCTCGAGCGCGGCAGTTTGGTGGCGCAGGGGTCATCGCAATTGCTGGCGCGCTCCAGTGTCATCCGCGAGGCTTATCTGGGTGCGGCATCCAGCGACACGCGCTCCGCATCCCAAGCCCTTGAAAAAACCGTTCGTTCCGTCTGATTCTTCATTTTCCAGGAGTGCAATTCCATGTCCGATATGTCCATGCTCATCAATGGCCTCAAGGTCACTGCCGAAAACAACGCCACCTTTGAGCGGCGCAACCCCTTGGACGGCACGGTGGCCACCCGCGCACCTGCTGCATCGACAGCAGACGCGATCATGGCGGTCGAAGCGGCTGCCGAAGCCTTTAAAACCTGGAGTGAAACAGGCCCCAACGAACGCAGAGCGCTGTTGCTCAAAGCGGCCGAAAAACTGGAAGCGAAAACACCGGATTTCATCGAAGCGGTTCCCGCCGAAACCGGCGCCACAGGCATGTGGGCGGGCTTCAATGTGTTTCTGGCTGCGGGCATGATCCGCGAAGCCGCATCTTTGACCACCCAGGTCTCGGGCGAAGTGATTCCCTCGGATGTGCCAGGCAGCTTGGCCATGGGCATTCGTCAACCCGCAGGTGTGGTGTTGGGCATTGCGCCCTGGAACGCCCCTGTCATTTTGGGTGTTCGCGCCATCGCCACCCCATTGGCTTGCGGCAACACGGTCATCCTCAAGGGGTCTGAGAATTGCCCCAAAACGCACCAACTGATTGTGGAAGCTTTTCAAGAAGCCGGCTTCCCAGCAGGTGTGGTGAACTACATCACCAACGCGCCTGCAGATGCCGGTGCCGTGGTGGAAGCCATGGTCTCTCACCCAGCGGTGCGCCGCGTGAACTTTACGGGGTCGACCAAGGTCGGGAAAATCATTGCGCAAACTTGCGCCAGATACCTCAAGCCCGTGATCCTGGAGCTGGGGGGCAAGGCGCCCATGGTGATCTTGGATGACGCCGACATCGACGACGCGGTGAACGGCGCGACATTTGGCTCTTTTGCCAACAGCGGCCAGATTTGCATGAGCACAGAGCGCATCATCGTGGACGAAAAAATTGCCGACGAATTCGTCAAGCGCTTTGCCAACAAGGCCAGCAACTTGCCCCTTGGCGACCCACGCAAGCCCGAGCCTGTGGTCTTGGGCAGCGTGATTGGCATGGGCACCGTCGATCATTGCAATGGCTTGATCGATGACGCCTTGGCCAAAGGTGCCAAGCTGCTGTGTGGTGGCAAGTCCACCGACACGCTCATGCCTGCGACACTGCTGGACCATGTGACCCCGGCCATGCGCATCTACCGCGAAGAGAGTTTTGCACCCGTCAAGGCCATTGTGCGCGTCAAGGGTGTTGAAGAGGCCATCGCTTGCGCCAACGACAACGAATACGGCCTGTCTTCGTCGGTGTTTGGCAAAGACATTGCGCGTGCGTTCAACGTGGCACGCAAGATCGACTCTGGCATTTGCCACGTCAACGGCCCCACCGTGCACGATGAAGCACAAATGCCTTTTGGCGGCGTCAAAGGCAGTGGCCATGGCCGGTTTGGTGGCAAAGCCGGCATCCACGAATTCACAGAATTGCGCTGGATTACCATCCAAACCACGCCTCGCCACTACCCCTTCTGATCGGGTTCGGGAAAGACGGTGTGACGACTTGACCCCTCAAGGCGTCTTTTTTTCAGATGACCATGAATTTGACCTTGCCACCCCCCACACTTGAACACCTGTGCGATCTGGCGGTGACCATCACTGCGCCTGTGGAAGTGGGTCTAACACCCGCTGGCTTTCGCCGCATGATCCCCATCACGGGCGGCACCGTGACGGGCCCCCGGGTGAACGGCAAAGTGCTGGCCGGTGGTGCCGACTTTCAGTTGATCTTGGCGGGCGGCACGCAGGCCCATTTGGATGCGCGCTATGTGATCGAGCTTGACGACGGCAGCCGGGTGTTTGTGCAGAACACCGCGCTGCGCGTGGCCTCACTCGAAAACTCTCAGCGCATCATGAACGGCCAACCGGTCAACCCGGACGAGGTGTACTTTCGCTGCCAACCCAAGCTTGAAGCCACAGCACCCCAGTGGGCTTGGCTCAGCGAAAGCCAATTCATTGGCAACGGCCGCCGCGCACCCGATGGGGTGTTCATGAGCTTTTACCGGGTGTGTTGAAGCCTTAGAGCCCCTTGGTCACCCAAACCGCCCTGGCGAAAAGGGGGCCGGGTCGGCGCAGGGGGGGGCGCCACTCAGCATTTCGGCCAGCAAACGGCCTGTCACCGGGCCCATGGTGAAGCCTTGGTGCGCATGGCCAAAGTTGAACCACAGACCGGGGTGGCGCGGCGCAGGGCCGATCACAGGCAACATGTCGGCCACGCAAGGGCGCGCGCCGAGCCAGGGCGGCTCGGGCAGGGGCTGGCCCAAATCGATCAATTCCCGCGCCAAGGCTTCGGCCTTGGCCAGTTGCACCGGGGTGGCTGAGGCATCGATGGGCGCAAACTCGGCACCGGTGGTCAGGCGCAAGCCGCGCTGCATGGGTGCCAGCACGTAGCCGCGCTCGGCGTCGAGCAGGGGTTGCCGCAATGGGGTGGGGGGGGTGTAGTGCTGGTGGTAACCGCGCTTGATGAACAGAGGAAACCGGTAGCCCAGCGTGCGGATCAAGCCATCGGACCAAGGGCCCAGGGCCAGCACCGCTTGCTGGGCGTGCACCGGGCCTTCGTTGGTGTGTACCGACCAGCCCGCGCCTTGCGCCTGCAAACTGGCCGCGTCGCCCATCAACAGACAGCCGCCACGCGCCTCAAACAGGTCGGCATAGCGCTGCACCAAAGCGCCCGGGTCATTCACAGCCCAGGTGTCCAGCCAATGCACGGCGCCCGCAAGTGGCCTGTGCAAAGCAGGCTCGGCCTGCGCCAGCTGGGCGGGGTTTTCTGCCTGAAAGCGCACACCAAAACGCGTGTGCAAATCTTCGGCCCGTTGTGCCGCTTTGTCGAAGGCCTCGGGCGTGCGAAAAACATAGCGGTAACCTTCATGCCCCACCAAATCCTGCGCCCCTGCGGCCGCGATCAATGGGCCATGCTCATTGTTGGCGTGGGCAATCAGGCGGCTGTAGGCCGCAGTGGCCACGGCATGCCGCAAAGGATGCGATTGGTGCAGGTAGCCCCACAGCGCTTTGCCCATTTGCCACAGCCCTTGGGCGTGCCAATGCACTTGGGCACCGCGCCCCAAAGCCACATCCAGCAAAAAACTGGGCTCCCGCGGGAAGGGGTAGGGCTCGACCGCTTCGCGCTGGATCAAACCCGCATTGCCCATGGACGTTTCTTGGCCTGGCGCACGCCGATCCACCAGCACCACATCGAATCCGCGTTGCTGCAAATGCAAGGCGGTGCAAATGCCGACCATGCCCGCGCCCAAAACAAGAACCGATGAAGCCATACCGATGAATACCGCTTGTGCAACGAAGTTGGAAGCGCGCTGACCTGAGCCGAAAAGCGCCGCTTTGCATCAGTATAGAGACGATGACCGCCTCGTCTATCCGCAACAACCAGTCCCCAAAAAACCACGGGTCAAGGCAACGCAAGCGACTGCCAGCGCGAGCCTGGCCTGTTAAGGTGATGGCTCTATGGATTGGAGCTTGAAGATGAAACACCACGGATTTGATACTGCGGCCGCATGGCAGACGACGCGGCGTTCATGGCTTTTGGCCTGCGCTGGCTTGTTGGCAGGTGTCTGGGGCTTGCAGGCCAACCCTGCCTTGGCGCAAGAGTTCCCGCCCAAAAAGAACGTCACCATGGTGGTGGGCTTTGTGGCGGGGGGTGCGGCAGACATGGGCGCCCGCATCATCGCCAAGCGCTTGGGAGAAAACCTGGGCATTTCGGTCACCGTCGAGAACAAGGCTGGGGCTGGTGGCAACATCGCGCACCAGTTCACCGCCAGCGGCCCTGCCGACGGCAGTGTCTTGTTGTTGGGCTCAGTGGGGCCCTTGGCCATTGCGCCGCACCTGATGAAACTGCCTTACGACCCCGTCAAGGATTTGGCGCCATTGACCATGGCGGTCAACTTTCCCAACGTACTGGTGGTCCACGCCGGTGCGGGCATCAAGACGTTTGCAGAATTTTTGGCGAATGCCCGCAAAAGCCCTGGCACCATCACTTTCGCCTCCACCGGACCCGGCTCAGCCTCCCATCTGGCGGGTGAGTTGGTCAATGACATGGCCAATTTGGACACCGTGCACGTGCCTTATAAAGGGGGCGCGGCTGCACTTCAAGACGTACTGGGTGGCCGCGTGACCGGTTGGTACGCCACGATGGCCACAGCGGCCCCGCACATTGAAGCAGGCAAACTGATTCCGCTGGCCAGCACGGGCGCGCAGCGCGTGGCCAGCTTGCCCAAGGTACCGACCATCGCCGAGTCGGGCTTGACCGGCTTCAACGCCACCAATTGGTACGCCTTTGTGGCCTCGTCCAAAGTGCCCAAGCCGCTGCTCGACCGATGGAACACCGAGCTCGTCAAAGTTTTGACCACGCCCGAAGTGGTCGACCAGCTCAACAAACACGGCCTGACGCCCATGCCGGGCAGCCGCGATGAGTTGGCACGCTACATGGCCGCCGACACTGCCATGTGGGGCCGGGTCATCCGTGAACGCAAGATCGTGGCCGAGTGAGGGCGTGGATCAACCCGTCAGCCTTGTGAAAAGAATGCCTTGAGGGCTTGGCTACAATAAGCGCATTCTTGTTTTGGGGTACCCCATGTCTGCTCACAACGACTCTCACACATCCGACGATCCCGTGGAAAACGTGGTCAAGCACATTCCCGTGGTCATCCCAGCCGCTGGTGCTGTGCTGATTTTCTTGCTGGCTTTCATCGCCATCTTCATGGCCTGAAACTTCTTGAAGTTGGCGGTGCGCTGACCGCACCGCCTCACCCTTCCAACCTCAACCCGCAACAGCGCAAGCTTTGCGGGTTTTGTTTTGGGCACACGGGCCCTGTGCAAGGCAGCGTCAAGTTCTGCGTGCGTGGCCCCATCCGCAGTCCCCGCGCTGTGATCGATGGCTTCAGTTGCCAGGACGCACCGGCATGATGTGCAGCGCTGCCGGTGCGATGAGCAACTGAACCCAATCCCCGGCACCCACTTGCAAACGCCCCAACAGGCGGGTGGTCAGGTTCAGGGTCAGGGTCTGGCTGGGCAGGCTTTCGGGCGACAACGTGCACAGGCTGATCTCGCCCAAAGACAAGACTTCCAGCAATTGGCAGCGCAGTCGGGTTGGTCCTTGGGTGGTGATGTTCACCGCATCGCCATCGGCCAGCACATCGACCTCTTCACCGTTCATCACCCAGGTGACAGGTGTGCCCTCATCGATCTTGTTTTTGTCGACCACCGACAAATCGACGCATTGCTCGGGCTGGGCTGCGTCGGTCCAGCGCAAACGGCCCCAACCGGGTTGGTCCTTGAAAAAACGCCCTTCAAAGTGGTTTTGAATGCCCACCAATTCGGCCACCCGGGCGTTGCGCGGACTCGCAAACACCCGGGCAGGCTCGCCGGTTTGCAGGGTCTGGCCCGCGTCCACAATCACCACCCGGTCGGCCAAGCGGCGGGCCTCGGCCAGATCGTGTGTGACCAACACCATGGGCACCGATACTTTTTGGCGCAAAGCGGCCAACTCGCGGTAAAGCGCCTGGCGTGTGGGTGCATCCACCGCAGAAAAAGGCTCGTCAAGCAGCAAGACGCCCGACAATCGAGTCGCGCTTGAGGCCGACGCGGCCAAAGGTGTGGGCATGACCCGCACCAGCGCCCGCGCCAAGGCCACGCGCTGCTGTTGACCGCCCGACAACTGCGAGGGCCTGCGCGCAGCCAATGCAGCCAAGCCCAATCGGTTCAGCAAAGCCTGCACATCGGCCTCTGTCCAGCCCGGGCCTGAGGCCAGCGCAACATTCGCATGGGCCGTCATGTGCGGAAACAGCGCGTATTGCTGAAACACCAAACCGGCCCGGCGCTCTTGCGGGCTGAGCTGCACGCCCGCTGCCGTGTCCAGCCAGGTCTCTCCCGCCACCCGAATGTGGCCTTGCACATCGGCGGGCGTCCACAAGCCGGCTATGGCGCGCAGCATGCTGGTTTTGCCACTGCCAGACGGCCCAACGAGCGCCACCAACTCGCCCGCACCGCAGTCAAATTCAGCAGCCAGCCGGATCGGGCTGGCCGAGCGCAATTGCACTTGCAAGCCTTGCATCAGCGCTCCTGCAGGGCGCGGCCGCGTTGGCCCACCCGATCAAACGCCAGTACCAAACTCAGCGCCAGCAAAGACACGCCCACCAGCGCCAGCGCCATCACATGGGCCGACGGCAGGTCCATGCCCTGCACCTTGTCGTAGAGCGAAACCGACAGGGTGCGGGTTTCGCCCTCGATGTTGCCGCCCACCATGAGCACCACGCCAAACTCGCCCAAGGTGTGCGCCACGGTGAGCGCCATCCCGGCAAGCAAGCCAGGCCAGGCCAAGGGCAACTCGATGCGCCAAAAGGTCTGCCAGGTCGACAGGCCCGAGACCCAAGCCGCTTCGCGCAGGCTGTGCGGCACCGCTGCAAACGCCCGCTGAATCGGTTGCACCATGAAGGGCAAATTGACCAACACACTGACCAAGAGCAAGCCTTCGAGCGTGAAAACCAAACGCACACCCGAAGCCGCGAGCCATGCACCCAAAGCGCCGCCTTGTCCAAAAGCCACCAGAAAGTAAAACCCGATCACCGTGGGTGGCAACAGCAAAGGCAGCAGCAGCAAGGCCTCGACCACGGGCCGCCCCGCCCATGGGGTCACCGCCAGCCAGCGGGCCAAGGCCAAGCCCACCGGCAGCAAAACCAAGGTGGTCAAGACAGCCAAGGTCAACGAAACGTGAAGGGCGGACCAATCCATGGTGAGGTGTGCGCAGAGCGGCTGTTGAGAGCGATCGGATTTCAGAGGACCATGCGGCCAGACGAGCTTGGATTATTGCGGCAAGGCATAACCATGCCGCAGAAAGACCGCTTGCGCTTGCGGGCCGAGCAAAAACCGGTGCCAGTTCACCGCCGCAGGGGTGGCCCCCTGCAACAACACCATGCGCTGATGCAAGGGCGCGTGCCCATCGACGGACAGGGGCAGCACCTGCAAGGCGCTGGCAATTTCGGGGGCCTTGGCCAAGGCCAAAGCCGTGATGCCGGCCTGCGCCGCACCCGTGGCCACAAACTGGGTGGCCTGGCCGATGTGGTCACCCAACACTTTGTTCGCAGACGGTAAGGGCCCAACGCCTGCGCGCAGCAAGGCCTCCTCGGCGGCCACCCCATAGGGGGCCAACGCCGGGTTGGCGATGGCAAATTTGTCATGGGGCTTCAAGGCGCGCACCACAGCGGCCAGGCCTTGATTCCATGGCAATGCTGAATTTTTGGGCACCACCAAGGCCAACTGGCCCGTGGCGTAGCGCTGTCCCGCATCCACTGTTCGACCCGACTTGACCAGCTCAGCCACCCAAGCCTCGTCCGCCGAAATGAACTGTTCAACGGGCAGCCCTTGCAGGATTTGCCGTGCCAAATTCCCGGATGCGCCCAAATTGACGTCCACCTGAACCCCCGTTTGCAGCTTGTAGAGAGCCACCAAGTCAGCCAACACAAACTTCAGGTTACTGGCCGCAGCCACCTTGATCCGGGTTTGCGCCAAGGCCCAAGAGGGCCACAGCAAGGCCCCTGAGTACCTAAGGTAACGCCGCCGCTGGTGCCTCAAGGACAAGCCATCGTTTCGCATACTTTCATGATTATTTTGCATAGATTTAACGGGGTTTTGAGCCGATCTGCCAAGCAAGAAAGAGGCAGTCTCCCTAAAATCGAGTCCCTGCTGAAGCCCATCCACCTCCAGCGCTCAGTATCTCAGCCCACAAGCCGTTTTTTCAAAGTCCCCTTCGAGGGCTTTTGAAAAAACGATTTTTAAACTTTGGAGCTTCCCCATGAATTCACCCGCGATGCAGGGCCTGAACCTCAACACGCCCGCCTACGTCAAGAACGCGAAATTGATCGCTTGGGTGGCCGAAATGGCCGCCCTGTGCAAGCCCGCCAACATCTATTGGTGCGACGGCTCCCAAGAGGAATACGATCGCCTGTGCGCCGAACTGGTGGCTGCAGGCACCTTCAAAAAGCTCAACCCCGCCAAGCGCACCAACTCTTATTTGGCTTGGTCCGACCCATCGGACGTGGCCCGCGTGGAAGACCGCACCTACATTTGCTCTGCCCAAAAAGAAGATGCCGGCCCCACCAACAACTGGATGGATCCCGCGCAGATGCGCACCACCCTCAACCCCTTGTTTAACGGCTGCATGGCCGGCCGCACCATGTACGTGGTGCCTTTCTCGATGGGCCCGTTGGGCTCGCACATCAGCCACATCGGCATTGAGTTGAGCGACAGCGCCTACGTGGTCGTTAACCAGAAGATCATGACCCGCATGGGCAAAGCCGTGTACGACGTGCTGGGCACCGATGGCGAGTTTGTGCCCTGCATGCACACCGTGGGCGCGCCTTTGGCCGCTGGCGAAAAAGACAAAACCTCTTGGCCTTGCAACCCCAGCACCAAGTACATCGTGCACTACCCCGAGACCCGCGAGATCTGGTCTTATGGTTCCGGCTACGGCGGCAACGCACTGCTGGGCAAGAAATGCTTTGCGCTGCGCATCGCGTCGAACATGGGACGCGACCAAGGCTGGCTGGCCGAGCACATGCTGATTTTGGGTGTGACCAATCCTGAAGGCAAGAAGTACCACGTGGCAGCGGCTTTCCCCAGCGCTTGTGGCAAAACCAACTTCTCCATGCTGGTGCCGCCTGCGGCCTTTGACGGCTGGAAAGTCACCACCATTGGTGACGACATCGCTTGGGTCAAGCCCCACACCGACGGCAAGATGTACGCGATCAATCCTGAGGCCGGTTACTTTGGCGTGGCCCCCGGCACCAACATGAAGACCAACCCCAACTGCATGTTGAGTCTGGACAAGGACGTGATCTTCACCAACGTGGCCCTGACGGACGACGGCGACGTGTGGTGGGAAGGCATGGAAAAAGACACCGGCCAGCTGCCCGACCACTTGATCGACTGGCAAGGCAAAGACTGGACCCCCCAGATCGCCAAAGAGACCGGTGCCAAAGCCGCTCACCCCAATGCCCGCTTCACCGTGGCCGCGACCAACAACCCGGCTCTGGACCCCGCCTGGGACGATGCTGCAGGCGTGGCGATCGACGCCTTCATGTTTGGCGGCCGTCGCTCCAGCACCGTGCCATTGGTCACCGAAGCGCGCAGCTGGGCCGAAGGTGTGTACATGGCCGCGACCATGGGCTCTGAGACGACTGCCGCTGCCTTTGGCGCGCAAGGCGTGGTGCGCCGCGACCCCTTCGCCATGCTGCCGTTTTGCGGCTACAACATGAGCGACTACTTCCAGCACTGGCTGGACACCGGCGCCAAGGCCCAAGCCGCTGGCCACAAGCTGCCCGCCATGTATTGCGTCAACTGGTTCCGCAAGGGGGAAGACGGCTCGTTCGTCTGGCCCGGCTACGGCGACAACATGCGCGTGCTCAAGTGGATGATCGACCGCTTGGAAGGCAAAGCCCAGGGCGAAGCCACCATGTTTGGCATCGCCCCCACTTACGCTGAAATCAACTGGAACGGCATCGAATTCAGCGCCGAGCAGTTCAAGTCGGTGACCCACATCGACAAAGCTTCTTGGCAGGCCGAATTCAAGCTGCACGACGAGCACTTCGCGCAGCTGAGCTACCACCTGCCCCAGGCCTTGCTGGACACCAAAGCCGCATTGCAAGCGCGTCTGACTTAAAGACCAGGTTCTGCGCCCATCGGGCGTCTGAGTCTCCAACCGCCCCGGCCTCCAGCCGGGGCGGTTTTTTTATCTGTACAGCTTGTCGGCACAATCGAAACCATGTCCTTGTTTCAAAACGCTGAATCCCGCACCCGCATCGCCCTGTGGCTGATGTGGGTCACACCGGCCCTGTGGTCCGTCAACTACATCGTGGCGCGTTCGGCCCCCGGCGTGGTGGAGCCGCACATGTTGGCCTTGGGCCGTTGGGCTTTGGCGGGCGTGATCCTGGCTTTTGTTGCGCGCAGCGAACTTTGGCGCGAACGCAGCAGCACCTTGGCCGACAGTTGGCGTTACCTGGTTCTGGGTGCTTTGGGCATGCTCATTTGCGGGGCTTGGGTGTACCAAGGCGCCAAGACCACCTCGGCCATCAACATCGCACTGATCTATGCCGCATCGCCTGTGCTGATCGCGCTGGGTGCCGTGGTTTGGTTGGGCGAGCGCTTTTCATGGCGCCAAGGCCTGGGCGTTGTCGTGGCCATGGCCGGGGTGTTCCATGTGGTGGTCAAGGGCCAATGGCTGGCTCTGGGTCAGGTGCAATGGGTGGCTGGCGACGCTTGGATTGTGGTCGCCATGGCCGCTTGGGCAGGCTATGCCTTGCTGCAAAAGAAGTGGAGTTCACCGCTGGGCTCCACGGCCCGCCTGGCCGCCATCTGCATGGGCGGGGTGTTGGTCTTGCTGCCCTTCAGCATTTGGGAATACCAACAAGCCGACCGCCCGGCTTGGACGCTTCAGGCCACGGTGCTGGTGGTCGCTGCGGGTCTGTTGCCCGGCATCGGGGCATATTGGGCCTATGGCTTTTGCCAGAAAGTGCTGGGGGCCAGCCGCGTGGCGGCCAGCATGTACCTGGGCCCCTTGTATGGCGGTTTGGCCGCATGGATCGTTTTGGGCGAAGCCATGGGCTGGCACCACGTCATGGGTGCGGCGCTGATCTTGCCGGGTATTTACTTGGCCTCCAAGCGCTGAAAGCGCCGGGACTCAGATGTAATACAGTCGATCCCGCACCACACGGGCGGCACGGCGGGACATGGGGTTTTCAAGCCCCTGCAGCGCGCTGCGCTCCTCTGGGGCGCGGTCCATGGCCACGGCCAAATCGCGCATCAAACGCGGGTCTTTTTGAGCCATGGCCCACAGGCGATGGTCGGCACGGCGACTGGCCAGCTGAGCGGACCAAGCGTCCAAGTGGGTCATCAGATGTTGCGCCAAAACACGGGTCAGTCCGCGCAGCAACACCATGGCCAACACCGCCACGGCCCACAAAGCCAGCCAAGCCGCCACCCAATGGGACTCGGCCCAGCCATCCAACAAACGGTCGGTCAAGACCAGCAAAGCGGAAACACCCGCAGCCAACAAGACCGTGGCCAAGAACTGGGTCAGGGCAACAGGCGTTTCGGAGGCAGCAGGCAACAAGGTCGTTTGACCCCACATGGTTTTGGTCGCGGTGTTCATGGTGTTTTCCCTTGAATTGATTTTGTGCAATTTGGCATTACTAATTATTAAAATTACACCTTCATCATAGGGTTTATACTCATGTTGTTCAACTTTATATTCATGATGCTTGTCATTCATAATGGTGATACATAAACGCCCATCATGAGCACCCCCATCCCCGCCGCCTTTCGCACGCTGGACCTGAATTTGTTGCGGGTCTTTGACGAAGTCATGGCCGAACGCAGCCTGACCCGGGCCGCACACAACCTGTCACTGACCCAGCCTGCCGTGAGCAATGCTTTGCGGCGTTTGCGCGACGCCTTGGGCGATGAGCTGGTGCGCCGACACGGCCACGGCATCGAACCCACACCTCGGGCGCTGGCCCTCTGGCCCAGCGTGCGTGAGGCCTTGCGCCAACTGCAAGCGGCCATCGTGCCCAGTGCTTTTGAGCCGCAACAGGCCAACAGCACTTTTGTGCTGGCCATGGCCGACGCCACCGCGGCCGAACTCATGGGCGGCTTGGCCAAGCAAATGGAAGAGCAAGCGCCCGACGTGTCACTGCGCGTAGTGCCTTTGACCACCCGAGACCCCCGCAAAATGCTGGGCGACGGTGCCGCAGACATCGCACTGGGCTACTTTCCAGCGGTGCTGGCCGACTTGACGGCACGGGCCCAATCGGGTGAGGCCATTCCCTTCGCACACCAACGCCTGTACTCGGGTGAATACGTGTGTGTGATGCGCAAAGACCACCCTTTGGCCAAACGCCCCATCCGCCTGCAGGAATACTGCAGCGCCCGCCATTTGCTGGTGAGCTTTTCGGGCCGTGCCTATGGCTTTGTGGACGAGGCCTTGGCCGTGATCGGTCAACAACGGCGCATTGTGCTCACGGTGAATCAGTTCTTCACCGCCGGGCGGGTGGTGGTGAACTCCGACTTGCTCACCGTGCTGCCGCGCCACTTCGTGCCCACCACCGGCATGGCCAAAGAGTTGGCACTTCACGAATTGCCCTTTGACGTGCCGCCCGTCCAGGTACACGCCCTGTGGCACCGCAAACGCGAACACGACAGCGCGCACCAATGGCTGCGCGCCCAATTGCAACAAGCGGCGCAACAAGCCTTCCGCGCCGAGGACCTCGCATGAACATCCAACTTTTGTCGGACCTGCACCTGGAATCCAACCCCACCTTCATGCCCCAAGCTGCCACCGGTGCAGATGTGCTGGTGTTGGCGGGCGACATTGGCTCCTACCAAGCCGGCTCAGCGCTGGCCTTGGCCGGCGATGCCGACTTCGGCTTGGCGCGGTTTTCACCCCGACACGGTTGGCCCTCACCGGTGCTCTTTGTGCCGGGCAACCACGAGTACGACGGCCTGGACTTCGACGAAGCCCACAGCCGCTTGCAAGAGACCTGCGCCCGATTGGGCATCACTTGGTTAGAGCGCGAAGTGGTGCAAATGGGCTCCGTACGCTTTGTGGGCACCACGCTGTGGACCGACTTTGACGCGCTGGGTCCGCTGGCTGGGCAGCCCATCCCCGACCCACTCCAAGACAAAATTCCGGCGCACTACAGCCACCCCAACAGCCAATTCACACGCCAACTCAAGGCCCGCGACAAAGCTTTCAGGGCCGCCAACTATTACCTGCGTAAAGCCATGACCACGCGACGCGGCGAAGCTTGGTTGGCCCCAGGGATGCGCGAGCAAGCCTTGCAATGCCAAGATTGGCTGCGCCATGCTTTGAACACCCCTTTTGACGGCAGCACCGTGGTCGTCACGCACTTCGCACCCAGTTTGCACAGCGCCGATCCGCGCTACGGCCGCGTGCCAGGCACGGCCGGATTTTGCAATGCACTGGACGCGCTGCTGCCCCAAGCACAGCTTTGGCTGCACGGGCATTTGCACTGCCCCAGCGACTACAGCTTGCAGGGCTGTCGCGTGGTGGCCAACCCCTTGGGTTACGCGCACAAACACGAGCAACGGACCTTCAAGGCGACCGCGCTGATCAGCCTTTGACGCTGAGGGCACACGGGCGGGCAAGCTCAGCCAGAGCGGGTCTGGGTTGAAACATCGAATTTCATGACCCAAGTCAAGGTCACACAGTCAAACAAGGCTTAAGGTCAAGGCTTGTTTGATCCGCAACAGGAGCCTCTCATGAAAATCTTATTGGCCATTGATGGCAGCGCCTTCACCAAAAAAATGCTGGCCTACCTGACCACGCACGATGAACTGTTCAACGCCCACAACAGCTACACACTGCTGACGGTGAACCCGCAACTGCCGCCCCGCGCACGCGCTGCGGTGGGCAAAGAGTTGGTCGACACTTACCACCGCGAAGAAGCCGAAAAAGTGCTGGCCCCGGTCACCAAGTTCTTGTTGCGCCACGGCATCGACGCCCAAACCATGAGCAAAGTCGGTCACGCGGGTGAGACCATTTCCAAAACCGCTGACAGTGGCAAGTTTGATTTGGTGGTGATGGGCTCGCACGGCCATGGCACGCTGGGCAACTTGGTCATGGGCTCGGTCGCCACGCAAGTGCTGGCGAACTGCAAAGTGCCTGTGCTGCTGGTGCGCTGAGGCCGTTGACGAGCCGGCTGGTCTGACCGGTCTGTCCACGGAGCGCCTCTAAAGGCCATAACGCCAAGGAATACAAATCTCCTTGCAATTTCAATATCCTTAACCGGCTCCATTCTTTATATTCCAAGGCTGATGGCTTTCACAGCCCACTAGGAGTTATAGGTCATGGTCATTGAAACCCAACAGTCCCCCGCCACGGAGGCTTCCTCAAAAATGGAAATTCGCCGCGTTGGCGTTTTTCTAGGTGCCCGCATCACCGGTATCGACCTCTCCCAGGTGCTAGACGTCACCACGGTCGAGGCACTCCAACTGGCCCATGCCCAACATGGTGTGCTGGTTTTTCCGGATCAGGTGATTTCTTCGGAAGACCTGCGCCGCTTTGGTCGCTATTTTGGTGCCCTGAGCGTTCACCCTTTTTCAACCAGCAGCGCCGATGCGCCCGAATTGATCGTTTACGACAATAAAGAGGGCAACCCCCCCGCACCCACAGACATCTGGCACACCGACGAAACTTTTCGGGAAGCACCCCCCATGGGCACAGCCCTGTGCTCCAAAATCATTCCCGAATACGGCGGTAACACCGCATTTGCCAGCATGTCTGCGGTGTACGAGGGCCTGTCCGACCGCTGGCAACGTTTTTTGTCCGGCCTAGAAGCTGTTCACGATTTCAAGCCTTTTCGCAGCCTTTTCCCCACAGATGCCGATGGCATCGAAAAGTTGCGTCGCTTTGAAGACCGCTATCCAGCTGTCACCCATCCGGTGGTGTCGGTGCACCCCATCACTGGCAAAAAGGTTATTTTTGTTAACCCGCAGTTCACGCTGCACATCAAAGGCATGGCAGAAGACGAGAGCCGCTTGATCTTGGAAATGCTGTACCGCAAGACCCTGATTCATGAGTACCAGTACCGCCACTGCTGGGAACCCAACATGGTCGTTTTCTGGGACAACCGGCATGTGCAACACTCCGCCTTGCACGATTACTACCCGCAGCGTCGCCTGATGGAGCGCGTCACCATCGCGGGCACCCGACCTGTGGGTGCTGATCCAGCCGCTGACCCCAGTGACCTGCGACGTTATCTGATGCCCCCTTTGTCGCAGTTCCGCCAGGCGGGAACTGCCCAAAAGAGGCAACTCGACCTTTGAGTTGATGAGTGCCAAAACGACTTTCATGATGCGAACAAATAAACTGTTGGCCATTCAAATGAGGAGACTGCCATGTTTCGATTTACCCGACGAGCCATTTTTGCCGCGCTGGCACTGACTGCCTGTACGGCAGTTTTCAGCCAAACCGCGTACCCCGATAAATCCATCCGTTTGGTGGTGCCTTACCCGCCGGGCGGGTTCACCGACATTTTGGGCCGCTTGCTTGCAACCCAACTTCAGACCCGTCTCGGCCAAACCGTGATCGTTGACAACAAAGGCGGTGGCGGCAGCACCATTGGCAGTGCCATGGTGGCGCGTGCACCAGCCGATGGCTACACACTGCTCTTGGTCGCACCCGATTTGGCCATCAATGAAAGCCTGATGGCGACTCGTTTGAGCTACGACGCCCGCAAGGACTTCAGCCCGGTTATCCGCGCGGCTTGGTCGCCCATGGTTCTGGTCACGCACCCCTCTGTCCCCGTGAAAAACGTGAGTGAGTTTTTGGCTTTGGCCAAGGCCCGTCCCGGAAAAATCAACTTCGCCTCTGGTGGTATCGGAACGGGTGCGCATCTGGCATTGGAGCTGTTCAAAACCCGTGCGGGTGTTGACCTGATTCATGTGCCCTATAAAGGTAATGGTCCAGCCACTACAGACCTCCTAGGCGGTCAAGTTTCGGCCATGTTTTTGCAATACGCTGTTGCGAAACCTCATCTAGCGAGCGGCAAGCTGGTCATGCTGGCAACGCCCAGCGGGAAACGATCGGCAGCCATACCGGATGTGCCGACCATTGCTGAAAGCGGCCTGCCCGGTTTTGACGTTGAGCCTTGGTTCGGCATCGTGGCGCCCGCAGGCACACCAACAGCCATCGTCAACCGGCTGAACGCCGAGATCGGCAAAATCATGCAGCAAAACGACGTCAAAGAGATGCTGGCCAGCGTCGGTGCTGCGCCCTCGATCTCATCACCGCAGGAGTTTGGCAAATTCATTGACAGCGAAGTCACCCGTTGGGCTGAAGTCGTCAAAGCTTCTGGGGCCAAAGCGGAGTGATCATGGGCGCCCAGGCCATCGACATGCATGCGCACTGGGTTCCCCCTCAGGTGGCCCATGCGCTGCGCCAGCGTCAAGGTCAGGTGCCACGCCTAGAGGTGCTTGCCGATGGGGCCGAGCGCTTGGTCATGCCGATCGGCACCCTGGGGTTCAGCGAGGCTCACACCAACCCGTCACTGCGACTTCAGCACATGGTGCAACAAGGCGTGGCAAAACAAATGCTGTCATTGCCCGGTCTGTTTGGCATCGACAGTTTGCCTTTTGACCAGGCAGCGCCGCTGGTGCGCGCCTTCAATGATGCATGTGGTCAGTTGTGCCGAACTCATCCCGAGCAGTTTTGCGGTCTCGCCGCGCTGCCCTGGGCCAACATCGACGCTGCCGTAGAAGAACTGCGCAGGGCCCGACTTGAGCTGGGTTTGATAGGGGCCATTTTGCCGGTAGATGCCTTTCGCAGCGAAGCCACCGCCACACGAATCAGACCCGTGTTCGAAGCGGCCGAAGCGCTGGGAGCGCACTTCTTTGTTCACCCAGGCCGCATGCCCGACAGCGGTGCCTTGCCTGATGCGCCACCAGACCACGATCTTGCACGCCGTGCACTGGCCGTTCAGCATGAGGTCGGTCAAGCCATGGTCACACTGGTGCTGTCGGACTTCTTGCAACCGTGGCGCAACATCACAGTGCAGGTGGCCAACCTGGGCGGCACCTTTCCTGCCGTGGTCGAACGCATGGACCACATGTTGGCACTGCGCGAACCTGACCGAGCCATGCCATCGGAGCGTGCCCGCGCTGTCTGGGTGGACTGCGCCTCACTAGGCTCACAGGCTTTGGAACAAGCTGTGGCTGTGTTCGGTGCCGACAGAGTGGTGTTAGGCACGGATTGCCCCATTTTCGATACCGCAAGAACCCTCGCGGGCATCCATCCATCGCGTTTGTCACCGGCCGATCAGGCTCGGGTCATTCACGGTAACGCCGCCGCTTTGCTGGCACGACTGAGCTGACTGCCCAAAAGCAGTGCGGTCTGCGTGCCGCTCAAGCCCCGTTTTTGCAGGTTATGCTTGTTCGATGCCTTTTAAAGACCGCCTCAAAATGCGCCACCTGCGAACCCTGGTAGCGATTGCCGAACACGGCTCACTTGTACGCGCCGCAAAAGCCTTGAACGTTTCGCAACCCGCTGTCACCAAAACCCTGGCAGAGCTCGAAGACATTGCAGGCCATCGACTTTTTGAACGCACACCCAAAGGCGTCAACTTGACCGGCGCAGGTCAAATTTTGGTCCGACACACGGGGTCAGGCTTACGGGCCATCCACGACGGGCTGTCCAGCTTGTCTGCCGAAGAAGAGGGCGAGGCACCCGCCCTCGTGATTGGCGCTTTGCCCAACGTGGGGGCCACCGTGCTGGCACCCGCTCTGGTGCGATTTGCCACCTCGGCGCCTCGGGCCCGAGTATCCGTGCGAACCGGCAGCAATGCACAACTGATCGCCGCTTTAAAACAAGGGGTTTTAGACATGGTGATTGGTCGCCTCGCAGAGCCATCTGACATGCAAGGTTTGATTTTTGAACACCTGTACAACGAGCCTTTGCTGCTTGTCGTGCGCCCAGGACATGCTCTGTCCTTACTGAAGGAAATCGATCCAGCTCTTTTAGACAGCTACCGCTTGGTCTTGCCTGATGCCGGTACGCGCGCCCGTGAAGCCGCAGACCGTTTTTTCATGGCTGTGGGCACGGGCCTGCCCATGCGAGTCATTGAAACCATCGACCTGTCTTTCGGCCGCAGTTATGTACTGCACAGCGACGCAGTTTGGTTTGTTCCACTGGGCGCCATAGAAAACGACTTGCAACAAGGTTCGTTGGTGCGCCTGCCCATCGACACCAGCGTCACCGAAGGGCCCGTCGGCTTGACCCTGCGCGTTGACCATGCAACAGCCGAATCGATACAACGCGTGTCGGATGAAATACGCCTGAGCGCTTCTGAAAGGTTTGGGGCTTTCTCAAAATCTCAAAGTGCCACAAGCTAATGTCAGCGGGCGTTCAGACCATCAAAGCAGGTGCTCATGACCAAATCGAGAATCTGCTCGTCGCTGTGCTGCTCGCCCATTTTGAGAAACTCCAGCACCGGGTCGCAGGCCCGGGCAAACAAGGTGTAGAGCACAGCCACGGCTGGCAAGGCTTTGTTGATCTGGCCCTGCGCTTGGGCTTCTTCGATCCAGCCACCCAAGGCATCGCTGACCTCGATCAAGCCGTCCATGTAGTCCTTGCTGCTCATCAAGGTGGCACGCAAGGTGGAGTTTTGGCTGGGCAGTGAGGGCATCAGGCCTTGCAGCTTGAGCGTCATGGTCCAGCGGGTCACGGCCTTGATTTTGTCCAGCGGAGCCAAACTGGCGTTGGTGTTCTGGATCAGCTCTTGCGCCCGGCGCATGGCGGTGACCATGGCGGCGCAAGCCAGCTCTTCTTTGCTGGTGAAGTGCTTGTACAGGCTGGCCTTGGCGATGCCCACCTCGGCCGCCACCTCGTCCACCGTCATCGCATCGAAGCCTTTTTCAGCCAACAAACGGTTGACCGACTGGATGATCGCGACCTCGCGGGCAGCGAGCATCTGAACTTTGAATGATTTTTTGGGCGCGGACGGGGTTTCGATTTGCATTGGTTCATTTTAGCCGTGCAACCCCAAAAAATGACTCAAGGGTTACCCTTGCATACCGACAGGTCTTTCATGCGCCGGGCAACACGCCTGCAAGGCCTTGGCGCACGGTCCAGCGCCCTTGCACGCCCATTGCCGCTTGGGGCCCTGCGGGGTGTGGTGTGGTCATGAATTGCGCATCCAAGCGTTCAGGCCGAATGTCGATCAAGGTATACCCCCGTTCGTCAGAACGGGCATGTCGGATGTCCGGGTTGTCGCGCTGAATCTGCGCCATGACTTTGGACGACATGCCACGGGTAGACACCGAGGTGGTGACCAACTCGCTGGCCACCACGGGCGAGCGCTCATCGCCCGGTTGCACACGCAACTGGGCAGCCACGTTGGCATGCACATCGCCGCCGAGCATGACCACATCGCTCAAACGCGCATCCGCGATCGTCTGCAGCAGTCGCGTCCGGGCTTGCGGGTAACCGTCCCAGCCGTCGGTGAAAGCGCTGCGGCCCAGAGGGGTCTGAAAGCCGCTGGTGGCCATCAGGGTAGATTGCGCCAGCAGTTTCCAGCGCCGCTGGCTTTGCGTCAGGCCCGCCGTGAGCCACTGCTCTTGGGGCAGCCCCAACATGCTGCGCGACGGGTCGTTCAGGGCGTCACAACCCATCACCACACGGCCCCCGCCGCGCATCAAGTCGGGGCAAGCTTGGTGGTCGCGGTACTGGCGGCAATCCAAAGTCCACAAGTCGGCCAGCGTGCCCCAAGCCATGCGGTCGTGGATGCGCATCTGGTTGGGCTGCTGCGGGTCGGGCCCCAAGCGCAAAGGCATGTGCTCAAAGTAAGCTTGGTACGCCGCTGCCCGGCGCTGCAAGAACACCGCCGGGTCGGTGAAATTGCGGTCCAGGTCGTTGGCGTAGTCGTTGACCACCTCGTGGTCGTCCCAGGTCATGAGCCATGGGTGGGCGGCGTGGCAAGCCTGAAGGTCGGGGTCTGACTTGTAATGCGCGTGGCGAGCACGGTATTCGGCCAAGGAAAACGGCATGCCGCTTTCGTGGGCGCGGATTTGGTGTTGCTTGTTGCTGCTCTCGTAGATGTAGTCGCCCACAAACAGCACCAGGTCCAAGTCTTGCGCGGCCATGTGGCGGTGCGCCGCATAGTGGCCTTGTTCGTAATGCTGACAAGACGCCAGGCCCAAGCGCAGTCGGCCACGGCCTCGTTCAAAGCCGGGCTGGTGCGGGTGCGGCCCACCGGGCTGACCGCGTTGCCGCTGACAAAGCGGTACCAATAATGCCGGCCCGGCTGCAATCCATCGGCCAGCACATGCAGGCTGTGGCCGCGGCGGGCTTCAGCGCTCAGGCGCCACTGGCGCACCGGTTGACGCAAGGCTTCATCGGCAAACAATTCGCAGACCACCTCGGCCGATTGCTCTCGCAAAGCGGCATCGGCTTCGTCGATGCGCAAGCGCGTCCAAAGCACCACGGTGCCCGGCTGCGGTTGGCCACTGGCCACGCCCAAACTGAAAGGGAAAACCCGCCAACGCGGCGGCGCGCTTTTCGCTTGCACGCAAGGCGCCACCCAAGGCACCAAAGCGGCCGCCAAGGCCATGCGGTGCAGGTCGCGGCGCGACCACGGAGCAGCGGAGCGGGCGAGGATGGGCAAGGTTTTCACTGGATTTGGGGCAGGGTTGGAGAGGGATTGTCCCTTGTTATCCGTAAATCGGGGCGCACCGCGGGGGACAGGCGGCGCGGGCGGGGGACGGCACAATCGGTGGCATGAGCGCATCGACCCGCCCCCGCAAAGACCACCTGGACGCCCTGGCGGTCGGGATTTTGCTGGTGTGCTGCTTGTTTTGGGGGTTTCAACAGGTGATGGTGAAAGTCACCGTGGCCGAACTGCCTCCGGTGTTTCTATCGGCTGTGCGCGGCTTGGGGGCCACGCTGCTGCTGTGGCTGTGGTGCCGATGGCGCGGGGTGCGGCTGTTTGAGCGCGATGGCAGCCTGTGGGCGGGCCTGCTGGCGGGCAGCCTGTTTGCGGTCGAATTTGCTTTCATCTACCTTGGGCTGCAGCACACCTCGGCATCCCGCCTGACGGTGTTTTTGTACACCTCGCCCTTTTGGGTGGCGGCGCTGCTGCCCTTGTTCATCCGATCCGAACGGCTGCGCCCTTTGCAATGGCTGGGCATGGTCTGCGCTTTTGCCGCTGTGGTGTTTGCCCTGCGCGAAGGCTTTGGCCGCGGCGATGCCACTGGCGATTTGATGGGCCTGGCGGCCGGGGCCTTGTGGGGGTTGACCACCGTGGCCATCCGGGCCACCAACCTCACGCGGCTGTCGGCCGAAAAGCTGCTGTTTTACCAACTGGCTGTGAGCACCGTTGTGCTGGGCCTGCTGTCGCACGGCATGGGCGAACCCTGGGACAACTCCTGGAGCCGCTTTGCCATCGGCTCGGTGGTGGTGCAAACCGTGGTGGGTGCCTTCGCCAGCTATTTGGCCTGGATGTGGATGCTGGGCCACTACCCGGCCACCAAAATTTCGGCCTTTGTGTTCCTCACCCCGCTGTTCGCCTTGTTGTTTGGCATGCTCTGGCTGGGCGAAGCCGTGACCCTGCCCCTGGTCATGTCCTTGGCGTTGGTGGCTCTGGGCATCGTGTTGGTCAACCAAAAATGACTTCTCCACGCCTGCGCCATCCTCTGCAGACGCCCACATGGGCGCCTGCAAAAGACCATTCACCCCTTCGATAGAAAGACCTCCCATGACTTACCAAGCCCTGCAAATTCACAAAGATGATTCTGGTTACCGCTGCAGCCTGCAAACGCTCGATGACAGTGCCCTGCCCGAAGGCGATGTGACGGTGCAGGTGGACTATTCCACCCTCAACTACAAAGACGGCTTGGCCATCACTGGCAAAAGCCCGGTGGTGCGCAAATTTCCGCTCACGCCTGGCATTGACCTGTCGGGCACGGTGACCGAGAGCCAACACCCGCTGTTCAAATCGGGTGACCTGGTGGTGCTCAACGGCTGGGGCGTGGGCGAGAGCCACAGCGGCGGTCTGGCGCAAAAAGCGCGCCTGAAAGGCGACTGGCTGGTGAAACTGCCAGCCACTTTCACACCCCGGCAGGCCATGGCCATTGGCACGGCAGGCTACACCGCCATGCTGTGCGTGATGGCGCTGCAAAAGCACGGCATCACACCAGACAAGGGCGACATTTTGGTGACAGGCGCTGGCGGCGGCGTGGGCAGTGTGGCGATCGCCTTGCTGACCCAGTTGGGTTATCGCGTGGTGGCCAGCACTGGCCGCTTGCAAGAAGCCGACTACCTGCGCCAGCTGGGCGCGGCTGATGTGATGGACCGGGCCGAACTGTCGGCCCCCGGCAAACCGCTGGCCAAAGAGCGCTGGGCGGGCGTGGTCGACACCGTGGGCAGCCACACCCTGGCCAATGCCTGCGCCAGCACGAAATACGGCGGCGTGGTCACCGCCTGCGGCCTGGCGCAAGGCATGGACTTCCCGTCGAGCGTGGCGCCCTTCATCTTGCGCGGCGTGACGCTGGCGGGCATCGACAGCGTGATGGCCCCGCGTGCCGTGCGCGAAGCCGCTTGGGCGCGACTGGCCCAAGACCTGGACCCGGCGCAGCTGGAGCGCATGACGCGTGAAGTGGGCCTGACCGACGCCATCGGCTTGGGCGCAGAGATCCTGGCGGGGCAGGTGCGTGGACGGGTGGTGGTGAACGTCAACCGCTGAGGGGCTCTTGACCAAGAGCCCCCCCAGCGATCGCCAAGACGCGCTCAGGCCACCCGACCCAAGGCGCGCAGTACTTTCTCTGGCGTGATCGGCTGCGACCAGAGCGCCGCCTTGAACGGCGCCAAGGCATCGTTGATCGCATTCATGACCGCTGCAGGTGCCCCGGCCGTACCTGCTTCGCCTGCGCCTTTGGCCCCCAGCTGGCTGCTGCGCGTGGGTGTCTGCACATGCGCCACCTCGATGTCGGGCATTTCGCCGCTCATGGGCACCAGGTAATCGGCCATGTTGGCGTTGCGCATGAGGCCTTCCTCGTCGTACAGGCACTCCTCAAAAAGCGCGCCACCGATGCCCTGCACAATGGCGCCCCGAATCTGCTCGTCCACGAGTTTGGGGTTGAGAACGCGGCCGCAATCCTCGACTGCCCAATGTTTGAGTAGCTTCACAAAGCCGGTGTCCGGGTCCACTTCAACATAAGAGGCCTGCACTCCGTTGGTGAAGATGAAGGGGTAGTCGCGCTGGGCATAGTGGCGCGTCACCATCAGCTCCGGCGTGAAGTCGTTGGGTAAAAGGTCTGAGCGGAAGTAGGCAATTCGGCCCAGTTCGGCAAAGTCCAGCACCGACTCCAGCGTCTGGGCGTCCACCACATGGCCACGGCGCACGGTCAATTCGGCCTCGCTGCGCTTGAGGATGACAGCGGCCAACTTGAGGATGTTGGCCCGCAATGCTTGAGAGGCCAGCAAAACTGCCTCACCGCCAACACCCGCACCGCGTGAAGCCCATGTGCCTCCGCCGTAGGGCGTCACGTCGGTGTCGCTCATGATGAGCCGCACTTTTTCAAGATCCACACCGACACCGTCCGCCGAAATTTGTCGGTAAATGCCGTCATTGCCCTGGCCCTGTTCACCCACGCTCACGCTCACGCTGATGGCACCCGAGGGGTCCAGACGGATGGTGCAGCCGTCCTGAGAAGCGATGCGCGCGCCCCCCACCCCGTAAAAAGCCGCACTCGGGTTGGTCAGCTCAATCAGCGTGGCAAAGCCAATGCCGCGGTAAATGCCTTGTTCACGCAGTTGGGCAATCTCCGCCTTGAGATGCGGGTAATCCATCATCTTCTCAATCTTGCTCAGGCAGGCCTCATGCGACAAAACTTCGAGCTTGATACCGCTCGCCCCGGTGGTGGGATAAGCGTTGTCGGGAATCACGTTCTTCTTGCGAAACTCCAGCGGGTCCATGCCGATGGCCCGCGCCGCCTGGTCGACCAGCCCTTCGGTCACGGCGCAGGCAATGGGGTGGCCCACCCCGCGGTACTGGCAAGTGGGCGTTTTGTTCTGAAACACCACGTCCAAGTGCGCCCGGTAGTTGGCGTGTTTGTAGGGGCCACCCACCAAATTGACCACTTGGTTGCCCTCGATCGCGCTGGTGCGCGGGAACATGGAATACGGACCAATGCCCGTCAGGTCGTACATCTCGAAAGCCAAAATTTCTCCGCTCTTGTTGGCGGCAATGCGGGCCGTGACGCGGTGGTGACGGGCATGGATGTCGCTGGTGAAGCTTTCCATGCGATCGGCCACAAACTTGACCGGACGTCGGCACATCATCGACAAGGCCACCGTGGCAAAGTCATCCGGATAGGCATGCACCTTGATGCCGAACGAGCCGCCCACGTCCTTGCAAATCACCCGCACGGCGTGTTCAGGCAAGTCAAACTGCCTGGCGTACAGGTCCTGCATCATGTGCGGGGCCTGAAAAGAGTGGTAAACGGTCAGTTTCTGATCGGCCACATTCCAGTCGGCAATCTGGCAACGGGGCTCCAAGGTGACGCCCGTGTGTCGCCCGAATTCAAAGGTGGTCTCGACCATCGCATCGGCCTTGGCAAAAGCCTCGTCAACCTGACCCACATTCAGCTTGCGGGTGAAGCACAGGTTGTCACCCAACTCGGGATGGATGAGGGGTGTCGCAGGGTCCAGAGCGGTCTCCATGTCCACCACGGCTGGCAATTGTTCGATCTCGACGTGGATCAGCTGCAGCGCGTCCTCGGCCTGCTCGCGCGTCTCTGCAACGATGGCCACCACCGGCTCACCCTGCCAGCAGGCACGGTCCAGGGCCAAGGGGTACTGCGGTGCCGATTTCATGCCCGCGAGATGGCCCAAAACCGCCACCCATGGCTTGCATATTTTGGCCAGGTCATGGCCGTCGGCGACCAAAATCACCCCGGGCATGCTGCGCGCAGCAGTGGCGTCAATGTGGGTGATCTTGCAATGCGCGACGGGGCTGCGCCAGTACACGACATGGGCCATGCGGGGCATTTCAATGTCGTCGATGTAGGTGCCCTGGCCTTGGACCAATTTGCGGGCACTGGGGCGTTCAATGCTTTGGCCAATGTAGCGGGGGTCCTCGGTCAATGCATGCAAAGGCTTTTCTTCATGGTTGACCTTGGGGGTGTCCTGCACTTCGGGCCCCGCTTGTCCCGACATGTTCTGTGTGGTGGTGTTCATGCGCTCACCTTATCGGATGGACGGCTGGACGCGTTCTTGGCGCGCTCGGCCAGGGTTTCGCAAATGGCATCGACTATGGCGTGGTAGCCGGTGCAGCGGCAATAGTTGCCACTCATCCACTCACGCACCTCCTCACGGGTCGCATCGGGTTTGGCCTCCAGCAACTCCTTGGCCGCCATCACCATGCCCGGCGTGCAAAACCCGCACTGCAAAGCGTTGTTCCTGACAAAAGCGTCTTGCAAGTCACGCACATCGCCATCGTCACTGAGGCCTTCGATCGTGCGGACCTTGCCGCCTTGAGCTTGAACGGCCAGTGTCAGGCAACCGCGCACAATGCGCCCATTCACCTCGACGGTGCATGCGCCACAAACACCGTGTTCGCAACCCAGGTGTGAGCCTTTGAGGCCCAATTCGTTTCGGATGAAATCCACCAAATGCTGGCGTGGTGCCACGCTGCGCACTTGCGGTTGACCGTTGACTTCTAGGTGAAGTGTTTGAAGAGATGCCATGAGTTTCTCCCGGAATAATTCAGGCAGCGATCGCGCTGCGGCTGGCGTGTGCAGCCGATAGCAAACGGCGCGCCAGTACGGTGGCCAAATGCCGCTTGGTTTCGGGGCTGTGGGTCAGGTCTGGGAGGGGATCGAGCTCAGCCTTGAGTGAAGCCACCGCAATTTCCACCGTGGCCAAATCCAGCGTCTTGCCCACCAGCAGGGCTTCGGTTCGGCGTGCACGCCAAGGAATCGCACCAATGCCCAGGAATGCCAGATTCACACGCTGGGCCACCTTGCCCGTGAAGCTGGCAGCCACAGCCAGACCGGCCACCGCGTAATCGCCATGGCGCCTTGCCAATTCATCGAAAGCAAACCAATCCGCCTGGCTTGCCAGTGGCACATCGGCCCCCACGACGACTTCATCGGGCGCGAGTGCGGTCGTGTACAGGTCCATGAAAAAATCAGTGGCCGAAATTTTGCGATGGCCGCTGGGGCTTTGCAGGTGAATCTGGCCATCCATGGCGCAAAGGCAACATGGCCATTCCGCGGCAGGGTCCCCATAGGCAATCGAGCCCCCCCAGGTGCCCGAGTTGCGAATTGCTCGATGGGCGATGTGGGGTGCTGCCATCGCCAGCATCGGGGCATGCTGGCTGACCAGGGCGCTGTTTTCAATTTCAGTGTGGGTGGTCAGCGCGCCAATGTAGAGTCGATCGCCCTCTTGGCGAAGGCCCCGCAACTCATCGAGTCCGGTGATGTCAATCACCAGTTGCGGTTCGGACAAGCGCATGTTCAGCGTGGCCAACAAGGTCTGTCCACCCGCCAACATTCGGGCCTCATCCCCGTGGGTTTGAAGCAACTCGAAAAGCTCGGCCATGGTGCCGGGCTTGACGTAATCAAATGCAGCTGATTTCACGGTTGATCTTCCAGTTTTTGTGTTCAATATCGGCCCAACAAGGCCCCACCTCAGAGCTGGGCGCCGAGCCACACGCCAACGGCTGTGGCCAATACCCCCAAGGCAAACCATTTCACACGCAGCCATTCCGTGTCGTCTGGCAATGGGCGGGTGGGCGGCTGAGCCACCGTCACCGCTGCCAGCGTCGAATCTGCGCTTCGTGTCTGGGCAGCCCGTGTGTTCTCCTGGGCCGCTCCAGGCGTCTGAGACTCTGTCGATGGCTTGTCGGCATCCGGTTGGGTTGGCGCCAGGTGTGACTGGAAAGCATTGAAAAACTGATCCGCCATCTGCTTGGCGGCCCCGTCAATCATGCGCCCCCCCACCAAACCCAGCTTGCCAGCCACCGAGGCCTGAACGGTGTAATGCAAACGTGTGTTCTCGCCCTCATCGCTGAGTTCGACTTGCGAGCGACCACGGGCCATTCCGGCTGCACCGCCCGACCCTTCGAACGTCATGGCGCATCTTTCAGCGTCGATCACGTCGCTCATCCAAATTCGACCGCTGAACTTGGCACGAACCGGCCCCACCTTGACCATCATGCGAGCGGTCTTTTCAAGGGGTCCGACCTGCTCCACCGCCTCGCAGCCGGGAATACAAGCCGTCAAGACAACTGGGTCATTCAGCGCCATCCAAACACGCGTTCGATCCGCGTTAATTACAACGTCACCTGTCAATTCCATGAGGGCATCTTTGGGGTTTTCACGGGGTTGCTTTGTTTACCATGCGTTCAATAATCCTATTCCAAATTGACCATACGGTAAATAGCATGCCCATACAGACAAACCCTGAGCGGGCGCTTGCCTCCGCTGCGGGGTTAGCGTCCAAGCCTCCCCGAATGCGGCGGCGGTTGTGTGTTGCCGAGCGTGAACGACAAATTTTGGACGGGGCCATTGGGTTTTTTGCACAAAACGGATTCGGTGCTCAGCTGCGGGATTTGGGCCGCAGCATCGGGGTCACCCATGCTCTTTTTTACCATTACTTTCCCACCAAACAAGCCTTGATCGACCGGGTTTACCTGGAAGTTTTTGAAGGCCGCTGGAACCCCGATTGGGAAGCATTGCTGGATGACCCCGAAAAAACGCCCGAAGAAAAACTCACCGGCTTTTACGACGATTACATCAATTCAGCGCTGAACCGCGAGTTCACCCGGATCCTGGTTTTTTCGGGCCTTTCCGATCACGCCATCACCGACCGGTTCTTTTCGCTTCTTCGCCAGCGACTGTTCCCACGCCTGATTCGAGAAACAAGGCGCTTTCGCGGCGTGACCAGTCGCGCCAAAGCCAGCGAACGAGAGTTGGAACTGCTGATGGGCTTGCATGGTGGCTTTTTTTACATCGCCATGCGGCGCTGGATTTACGGCCAAGGTGTGGCCAACGATCAAGCCCCCGAACGTTTCGGCCATTCACTGGTCCATGACCGCGTGCTGGGCTATTTGATCGCCAGTCAGACATTGTTCAGCCAAGCCCCGACTTCGGCAGCGCCTCAGACCCGAAGCGGCACAAGAAAACGCAAGCCATGAAAAAATTTTCACCCCGCTGCAGCCGACCGGTTGCGGCAATTACAGCGCGGCAATGGACTGCCGCAATTCAACCAAAAGGAGAACGCATGAAACTCAACAAGTTGGCCCTTTCTGGGTTGATCGCGCTCGGTTGCGCAACTGCTGCCAGCAATGCAGTCGCCCAACAGCGCATCAACGTCAACATCGGTGCGAGCCACCCGACCACCAACATCTGGGCCTACGCCATGAAAGAGGTGTTCCAGCCCGAAGTGGACCGGCTGCTCAAAGAAGGCGGCGGCAAGTTTGAAGTGCGTTGGCGTGAAAATTACGGCGGAACGCTTTACAAATTTTCAGAAACACGCGCGGCCGTCAAGGACGGCATTGTGGACGTGGGCATGGTGGGCACTGTCTGGGAAAACTCGGCCATGCCTTTGCAAAACGTCACCTACTTCACACCCTTTGCCACCACCAACCACGAAATGCTGATCAGCATTTTCGACAAGCTCAACGACACGCACCCCGCCCTCAAGGCCAGCTGGACCGCGCAGAACATGGTGCCCCTGTCGTCGCTCATCACCGACACCTATGACATTTACGCGAACTTTCCTGTGACCAACATGGCCGCGTTGCAAAACAAGAAAATCCACGCACCGGGCACATCGGCCAACTGGATGCGCGACACCGGTGCCACGCCCGTTGAAGGCGCCTTGACCACTTACTACACCAACATTCAGACGGGTGTGACCCAAGGCGCCCTGAGTTTTGCCAGCGGCATCGGTCCGGCCCGTGTCTACGAAGTGGCCAAGTATTTGACACGCGTGGATGTGGGTGCCATGTACTTCGGCAGCGTTGCGGCCAACAAAAGCTTCTTCGACAAATTGCCCAAAGAAGTTCAGGAAGCCTTCGTCAAGGCGGGCAAGTCCGCATCGGTCGCCCACGGCAAACATGTCACCACCTCCGCTGTGAAGGCCATGGAAACCATGCGCGCCGCCGGCCTTCAGGTGAGCGATCTGCCCGCCGCTGAGCGTGCCAAATGGATCAACGGCCTGCCTGACATCGTCACGCCATGGCTGCAGACCACGGGCGATGCGGGCAAGTCCGTGCTTCGCGCTTACTTTGACGAATTGCGCGCTCGCGGTGTGAAGCCTCTGCGCGACTGGGACAAAGCGGCCCGCTGATCGCCGCCCTTTGACCGCGTTGATGGCTGCAGGGCCCGCCGCCCATGGCGGGCCCTGCAGCCCATTTGCTCATCCACACGAGGAGCCCATCTTGCATGCCGATCCCCAAACAGAAACACCTGCCACACCACGGCACCCCTTGGAATTTCCAGCCAATGTCCTGGCATCTGTTGGCACGGTCTGGATTTTCCTGATCATGGCGCTGGTGGTCGCCGATGTGATCGGTCGTGATTTTTTGGATCGCCCCATCACCGGGGTGGCTGAGTTCTCCTCTCGTTCGGTCGGCGCCATTGTTTTTCTTCAACTGGCCGCTGCCGTTTGCAGCAACCGGATGACGCGCAGTGATTTTTTGCTCAACCTCATCGGCAAGCGTTCGGCCAAAGGTGTTGTGGCACTGAATGTCTTCAATGCCCTGGTGGGTGCCGGCTTGTTTGCGGCCTTGGCCTGGATTGGTGGGTCTGAATTCAGCAACGCCTGGACCAGCAACGAGTTCTATGGCGTTCAGGGCGTCTACAGCGTTCCGGCCTGGCCCTTCCGTGGTCTGCTGGTTGCGGGTTCTGCAGTCGGTGCCTTGTGCTATGTGATGAGCATCCCCGGCCTCTTGAAACAACCAGAATCGACAGGGCCTGCTGACGATCCTTTGGGAGGTGGCGTATGAGCGATTTAGGCATGGGCGGCTTGCTCATTGGCTTGCTGGTCATTCTGGTGCTGCTGGGCATTCACATTGGCGTGGCTTTGCTGGCGGTCGGCTTTGCTGGTGTCTGGCTGGTGCGAGACAACCTCGACATGGCCATCAAATTGTTTTACATGTCGGCCTACAACGGCGTGGCCGACTATGTGTTTGCAACCATTCCGCTGTTTGTGCTGATGGGGCTGCTGGTGAGCATTTCCAACGTCGGCAAGGACACGTTCACGGTGGCCGAAGTTCTGCTGCGCAAGCTCCAAGGCGGACTTGGTGTGGCCACGGTGGCCGCCAACACGGTGTTCGCAGCGGTCACGGGGGTCTCCATCGCGTCGGCTGCGGTGTTCACCCGGGTGGCTGTGCCCGAAATGGTCAAGCACGGTTACCGCACCACCTTTGCCACCGGTACCGTGGCTGGCAGCTCGGTGTTGGGGATGATGATCCCGCCCAGCCTGCTGATGATCATTTACGGCGTGTTGGCCGAACAATCGATTGGCAAATTGTTTGTGGCCGGCGTCATTCCGGGCTTCCTGCTGGCCATGGTTTTCGCCGTGATGATCATGCTGATGGCGCGATTCACGCCGGGCCAGGTCTTTGACCCTCAACACCAATCTCAGTTGCTGCGGGGGCGGCAGATAGAGGTGACCCTGACCGGGCTGCAGATGGTCAACAAACTGGTGCCCATTGCTGCGCTGGTGGCCTTGGTGCTGGGAGGGCTGTACGGTGGCTTTTTCACACCCACCGAAGCCGGTGGTGTGGGCGCCTTTGGCGCGCTGCTCATTGCCTTGATGCGACGCTCTTTGGGCCAAGGCAAGCTGTGGCAGGTTTTGCACGAAACCGGCAGCGTGTCGTGCACCATCTTGATCCTGCTGGTGGCCGCCAGTTTCTACAGCCGCATGCTCAGTGTGGCGGGTGTGCCTGTGGCCATCAGCGATTTGGTGCGAGACGCGGGTCTTGGACCGTATGGATTTTTGACCTTGTACATCGGGATCGTGCTGCTGCTGGGGATGATTTTGGACTCCAGCTCCATCTTGCTGATCATGACGCCGGTGGCGGCGCCCATCGCAGCCAGCTTCGGTTTTGACCTGATCCATTTTGGCGTGATCACTGTGCTGGCCGTCGAAATGGGCTTGTTGACGCCCCCCTTCGGCATCTCGGTATTCACGGTCAAGTCCACCTTGAACGACCCCAAGATTTCAGTGGAAAGCATTTTTGCCGGTTGCATGCCGTTTCTCGGGGCGATGTTGGCCGTGCTGGTCTTGGTCTGCGCATTCCCTGTCTTGTCCCTGGCGCTGATCTAACGGCTGGCGCGGTTTGCGGGCAGGTGGTGGTGAACCTCAGCGCTTGAAGTTCATTCAAATCGCTTGACGGTCACGCAGGGCTTGCACCGCTGCATTGTCCAGGCCCAGCTCGCGCAGGATGGCCTCGGTGTGCTCGCCCACGGCAGGCACGGGGTCCATGCGGTAGTGGTATCGGTTGTTGCGCCCAGGCGGCAGCAGCGCCGGAATGTCCCCTGCGGGCGAGCCCACTTGTTGCCAGCGTTGCCGTGCCTTGAGCTGCGGGTGCGCCCAAACACCGGCCATGTCGTTCATGCGGGCGTTGGCGATTTGCGCCTGGTCCAGCCGTCCCTCGACCTCGGCCGTGCTCATGGCCGCGAACACACCCAAAATCAAGGGCTGCAGCTCGGCGCGATGGGCATTGCGCAGGGCGTTGGTGCAAAAGCGTGCATCGCTGGCCAAGGCCGCATCGCCCAACACCACCTCGCAAAACACTTTCCACTCGCGTTCGTTTTGCAGGCCCAGCATCACCGTGCCGCCGTCGCCCGCCGCAAACGGGCCATAGGGGTAGATGCTGGAATGCGACGCACCGGTTCGAGGGGGCGGCGTGGCGCCTTCAAAGGCGTAATACAACGGATAACCCATCCATTCGCTCAGCGCTTCGAGCATGGACACATCGATGTGGCTGCCTTGGCCGGTCTTACCGCGCAAAAGCAGGGCCGACAGGATGCTGGTGTAGGCATACATGCCCGCTGCGATGTCGGCCATCGAGTTGCCCGACTTGGAGGGCACATCGGGCGTGCCGGTGACCGACAGCAAACCCGCTTCGCTTTGGATGAGCAAGTCATAGGCTTTCTTGTCGCGGTAGGGGCCGTCTGCGCCATAACCTGAGATGTCGCACACGATCAGCCTGGGGTGCTTGGCGCTGAGCGCTTCAAACGACAAGCCCATGCGCGCGGCCGCGCCGGGTGCCAGGTTTTGCACCAGCACATCGGCGTCCTTGAGCAACTCGCGCAGCACCGCCACGGCGTCGGGGTTTTTCAGGTCCAGGGTGAGGCTCTCTTTGGAGCGGTTGGTCCACACAAAGTGCGATGCCTGGCCGCGTACCCGCGTGTCGTAGGCCCGGGCAAAGTCGCCCGCACCAGGGCGCTCGACCTTGATGACGCGTGCGCCCAAGTCGGCCAACTGCCGCGTGCAAAACGGCGCGGCGATCGCGTGTTCGAGAGCAACGACGGTGATGCCGTCCAGAGGTCTTGTCATCGTTTTCACCCTGAATCAGAACGAACGGGGCAGCCCGAGGATGTGCTCGGCCACGTAACTGAAGATCATGTTGGTCGAGACCGGGGCCACTTGGTACAGGCGGGTTTCGCGGAACTTGCGCTCGATGTCGTATTCGCAGGCAAAACCAAAACCGCCATGGGTTTGCAGGCAGACGTTGGCCGCTTCCCAGCTGGCTTTGGCCGCCAGATACTTGGCCATGTTGGCTTCGGCCCCGGCGTTTTGCAGGGCATCGATTTTTTCGCAGGCTTTCCAGCGCATGAGGTTGGCCGCTTCCAGCTCAATGAAGGCGTCGGCAATCGGGAACTGCACGCCTTGGTTTTGGCCAATCGGGCGACCAAAGACCACGCGGTCCTTGGCGTACTGCGTGGCGCGGTCGATGAACCAATAGCCGTCGCCAATGCACTCGGCCGCGATCAGCACGCGCTCGGCGTTCAGGCCGTCCAGCAGCGTCTTGAAGCCCTTGCCTTCTTCGCCCAACAGCGCGTCTTCGGGGATCTCCAGGTTGTCAAAAAACAGCTCATTGGTCTCGTGGTTGACCATGTTCAAAATCGGGCGCACCGTCAGGCCATTGCCGATGGCCTGCTTCAAATCAATCAGGAAGCAGGACAAACCTTCCGAGCGCTTGCTGACTTGGTCGGCGGGCGTGGTGCGCGCCAACAGGATCATCAGGTCGCTGTGCTGGATGCGTGAGATCCACACCTTTTGGCCGTTGATGACCCAGCGACCGTCTTTGCGCACAGCGGTGGTTTTGAGTTGGGTGGTGTCCGATCCGGTGGTGGGCTCGGTCACGCCCATGGACTGGATGCGCAACTTGCCTGTGGCGATCTTGGGCAAGAGGGTGTTCTTTTGTGACTCAGACCCGCTGCGCACGATGGCATTCATCACGTACATCTGGCCGTGGCACGCGCCCGAGTTGCCACCCGAGCGGTTGATCTCTTCCATGATGACCGAGGCCTCGGTCATGGACAGGCCCGAGCCGCCGTAGGCCTGCGGAATCAGCGCAGCCATCCAACCGGCTTGGGTCAGGGCGTCGACAAACGCTTCTGGGTAGCCGCGTTTTTCATCCACCTTGCGGTGGTACTCGTCAGGGAACTGGGCGCACAGGGCGCGCACGGCGTCGCGGATGTCTTGGTATTGATCGGATGAGGTGTGCATGGATTTTGTGTCGGTGAAAAGTTTCCGGCCAAAAATGTCAGGCCAAGGTGGCTTGCGCTTGCATGGTGAGCCAGCCTTCGTGGTCACACGACCACAGCTCAATCGTCTTGCCATCGGCAGACGGGCGGCCGTTCAGGCGGAAGGGGTGCAGGTCAAAGGTGGGGCGCACAGCGCGGAACTGGAAGGAAGCCAAGCGCGCACCCGTCACTTGTCTGCGCACCAGATCCACCAGCAAGGTGGCAATGAGTGGGCCGTGCACGATGAGGCCGGGGTAGCCTTCTTCTTGCGTGACGTAGCTGCGGTCGTAGTGGATGCGGTGCCCGTTGAAGGTGAGCGCCGAATAGCGAAACAGCGACACCGGATCGGGCACGAACTCGCGTTGCCAGGGGGCATCGGTCTGGGCGGCGGTGGGCGGCACGTCAGGCGCACCGGGCACGGCCGCAGCGCGGTACACGATGTCGTGCGTTTCCGTCAGGCACTGGCCTTGGGCGTTGCTGAAAGCGTGCTCGACTTCGACAAACAACAGGTCGCCCGTGCGGCCCGACTTGTGTTTGACCGACGCGATGCGCGAGTGCTTTTGCGCAGCGTCGCCCACACGCAGTGGGTTGTTGCTTTGCCACTGCAAGCGGCCTCCGGCCCACATGCGGCGTGGCAGTGACACGGGCGGCAAAAAGCCCCCACGCATGGGATGGCCATCGGGCCCAATTTGGTTTTGCGGGACTTGCGGTAAAAAGAACAACCAGTGCCACAGCGGCGGCACTTCGCTGCCCGTGGCTTGGCGCGGGTCATCGCGGTCGAGCAGCGCGCTTTGGCCACGCAGTGGGGCAGCCACGATCTCATCAGCGCGTGTTTCGCTGCGGCCTTCCCAACTGCGCAGGTGCGCGACCTGGGTTGCGTCTAAGGTGGTGGGTGTGTTCATGGGGTCAATCTTCGCCGAGTCGGGGCTAAGGGGCCGTCTGTCTTAGCAAAAGAGGTTTGTGCTGCTCAAAGAAGGCACAGCCCCCATGCAATGGACTTGGTCAGGGTCTGTGTAATCGACACCATCCACGATAATCCATGCTTTTGAGTATTCGCTACGGAGAAAACCCCATGAGCACATTCCAAACCACCGGCGCTCGCGCCACGGGCCTGGCCACCCTCGCCGCCGACGGCACCGTGCTGGACACCTGGTTCCCCGCTCCCGAGCTGGCTGCCGACGTGGCCGCCAGCGGCAGCACCCGCCTGACCCAGGCCGAAGCCGTCGCCGCTTTGGGCGCTGATGTCGCCCAAGCCTTGGCGGCTTGCGCTGTGCGCAACGCCACCGTGGTGGCTGTGCGCACCGAGATCAAAAGCCTGACCGACGCGCCTGCGGACACACACGACGCTTACCTGCGCCTGCACTTGCTGAGCCACCGCCTGGTATTGCCGCACGGCGCCAACGTGACCGGCATTTTTGGCCTGCTGCCCAACGTGGCCTGGACCAACTTTGGCCCCTGCGCGCTGGCCGACGTGCCCGCAGCCCGCCTGAAGGCCCGTGGCGCGGGCCGCGTGCTCGAAGTCAAAGGCGTGGACAAGTTCCCTCAAATGACCGACTACGTGATCCCATCTGGCGTGCGCATTGCCAACGCCGACCGCGTGCGCCTGGGCGCCCACCTGGCCAGCGGCACCACCGTCATGCACGAAGGCTTTTGCAACTTCAACGCCGGCACCTTGGGTGCCAGCATGGTCGAAGGTCGCATCAGCGCGGGTGTGGTGGTCGATGACGCGAGCGACATCGGCGGCGGCGCGTCCATCATGGGCACGCTGTCCGGTGGCGGCAAAGAAGTCATCAAGGTCGGCAAGCGCTGCTTGCTGGGTGCCAACGCCGGCATTGGCATCTCGCTGGGCGACGACTGCATCGTGGAAGCCGGTTGTTACATCACCGGCGGCAGCCGCGTGCAAATGCCCGACGGATCGGTCATGAAAGCCAAGGAACTGTCGGGCAAAAACGGTATCTTGTTCCGCCGCGATTCCCAGTCGGGCGCCTTGCACGCCATTCCGCGCAACAAGAGCTGGGGCGAATTGAACGCCGAATTGCACAAGAACTGATTCGGGTTCCACTTGAAACATACGGCGTGCACGCGAAAGCGGCACGCCGTATGTTTAGGCCTTGGCCAAGTGCTGCTTGGCCAGTTCCACATACCAATCCAGACACCCCGGATTGGCCATGGCGTCTTTGTTGACGACCTTTTCCAGCGGCTGACCGAGCATGAGTTTCTTGATCGGCAACTCCTGTTTTTTGCCGGACAGGGTGCGCGGGATCTCGGCCACCTGGAAGATCTCATTTGGAATGAAGCGCGGGCTGAGCGCCACTTTGATGGCGTTGTTGAGTTTGGCCCTGATCGCCTCGTCAAACGCAGTACCCGGGCGCAGCACCACAAACAGCGGCATGTAGCTTTCTTTACCCAGATACTCCAAGTCCACCACCATCGAGTCCATGACTTCAGGCAGGGCTTCGACCGCGCTGTACAGCTCGCTGGTGCCCATGCGCAGCCCATGGCGGTTGATGGTCGCATCGCTGCGGCCAAAGATCACGCAGCCTTCGCCCTCACCTTGCGCGTTGCCGATGCGCAGCCAGTCGCCATGCCGCCAGACGCCGCCCATCTCGGGCGGGCCGTCGCCACCGCCGGGTTGGCGGCCGTGGCCTGCGGGGTACATCTCGAAATAGCTGGCGAGATAGCGGGCGTTGTCCTTGTCGTTCCAGAAGTACAGCGGCATGGACGGGATGGGCTGGGTGCAGACCAGCTCACCCACTTCGCCCAGCACGGGCTCGCCCGCTTCGTTCCAAGCCTCAACCGCGCAGCCGAGTTCTCGGCATTGCATGACGCCGGGCTCTTGCGGCAGCTCGCGGTGGCCGCCGACAAAGGCGCCCGCAAAGTCGGTGCCGCCTGAGATGTTGCACCACCAGATGTCGGTGCCGATGGCCTTGAATTGATCGACGCCCCAGCTTTGGGTTTCGGGCGACAGGGGCGAACCCGTGGTGCCCAGGGCGCGCACCCGCGACAAATCACCACAGCGCGCAATGTCCACACCGGCCTTTTGGCAGTTGGCAAAGAAAGCCGCACCCGCACCAAAGAACGTGACCTTTTCTTCAGCCGCCATGCGCCACAAAATGCCCCAGTCGGGCTTGTCTTTGCTGCCACCGGGGTTGCCGTCATAAATCACACAGGTCACGCCGTTGAGCAAACCTGCCACCTGCGCGTTCCACATGACCCAGCCGGTAGAGCTGTACCAGTGAAAGCGCTCGCCCCAGCTGTTGGGGTGGTAGCTGCAACCAATGTCGTTGTGCAGGATCTTGTTGGCCAGCGCCACGATCACCGTGCCGCCGTGGCCATGCACGATGGGCTTGGGCAGGCCGGTGGTGCCGCTCGAATAAACAATCCAAAGCGGGTGGTCAAAGGCCAGCCACATCGGCTCGAAGGCCTGCACATCGGCATCGTCCCTCGCCGTGATGGCCGACATCTGCACGCTGGCACCCACATCACACTGGGCCAAGTCGAGCGTGCCCAAGTTTTCGTGAATGACCACGTGTTGCACGCTGGGCAAAGCATCGCGCAGCTCCTGCACCACAAGCATGCGGTCAAAGTCACGCCCGCCGTAGCTCACCCCGTCCACCGCGATCAGCACCTTGGGCTCGATCTGTTTGAAGCGGTCGAGCACAGCGTGGGTGCCCATGTCGGGCGCGCAAATGCTCCACACGCCGCCAATGCTGGCCGTGGCCAAAAACGCCACCATGGCTTCGGGAATATTGGGCATGTAAGCCGCCACTCGGTCACCGGGCTTGACGCCTTGGGCTTGCAGGTGCAAGGCCATGGCCGCCACTTGACGGCGCAGTTCGGGCCAAGTCATCTCGCGACGCAGGCCTTTTTCGTTGTGGCTGATGACCGCCAAAAACCCCGCATCGTGTGCGGGCTGCACATGTCGCAGCACCTGGTGCGCGTAATTGGTCTGGGCTCCAGGGAACCACTTGGCCCCAGGCATGACGTTGTTGGCCAGCACGGCGGTGTGCGGCGTGGGTGACTGGAAGTCGAAGTAATCCCAAATGCTTTGCCAGAAGGCGTCCAGCTCTGTGACCGACCAACGCCAGAGGTCGTTGTAGGTGGCAAAACTCAGGCCGCGTTCGTCGCGCAGCCAGTTTTTGTACAACCTGATCTGGGGCAGGTAGGGGGCAGAATCGGGTGATTTAGTCGCGGTGTTCATGCGTTGCAGCGTATCAGCGGCCATGCCCCGCTGTCACGCGAATCAACCCTGAAACATGCGCCTAGGTGACAGCCCCCAAACCTTCAGGCTGCCGGGTCTTTTTGCATGCGTGCACTCTTCCAGTACACGTCATCGCCCCCATTCATGCGGTTGAGCACCCGGGCCAGCACAAACATCAGGTCGGACAAGCGGTTGAGGTATTGGCGCGGGGTTTCGTTGATGGCCTCTTCGTTGCCCAAGGCCACGCAGGCACGCTCGGCCCGGCGCGCCACGGTGCGGCAAACATGGGCCTGCGACGCCCCGCGCGTGCCTGCGGGCAAGATGAACTCTTCGAGCTTGGGCAGCTGCGCGTTGTATGTTTCAAGGGCCCCATCCAGAGCCGCCACAGCCTCAACTTTCAGCAGCTCAAAACCAGGAATCGACAACTCGCCCCCCAGGTTGAACAGCTGGTGCTGCACCTCCACCAGCACTTCACGCACATCGGCGGGCATGTCTTCGCAGAGCAGCAGGCCGATGTGGGAATTGAGCTCATCCACCTCGCCCATGGCGTGGACGCGCAGGCTGTTTTTGGACACACGCTGGTTGTTGCCCAGGCCCGTGGTGCCGTTGTCGCCGGTACGGGTGGCGATTTGTGTGAGTCGGTTGCCCATGGTGTTGCTCTCTCTTTTTGTTCGCTCAAGCGTGCAGGATCAGGAATATCGCCCATTGACGTGGGCTTGTACAAAGGTGTTCGATTGTCGGCCAACTGGCTACAACTTGTCTGACAGCGGACAGCAAGGCCTCTGTTTGCGGCGTAAACTGTGCTTTCGCATGTCTGGCGGATTGGGTCCGCCACCAACGGAGACACCCCATGAACGCCCCTATTGCAGCCGCCCACCTGGCCCCTGAAGTTGCGCAACGCGCCGTGCCCGAAGCATTTTTGGCCGCCCTGAAAGCCCGCTTTGGCACCCACTGCTCCACGGCCCTGGTGGTGCGCGAGCAGCACGGCCGCGACGAATCGGCCTTCACCACGGTGCCTCCTCCCGCTGCGGTGGTGTTTGCCGAAAACACCCAGGATGTGGCCGATGCGGTGAAGCTGTGCGCCGCGCACAAGGTGCCCGTGATTCCTTTTGGCGTGGGCTCCTCGCTGGAAGGCCATTTGCTGGCGGTGCAAGGCGGCATCAGCATTGACCTCACGCGCATGAACAAGGTGCTGTCCATCAACGCCGAAGACCTGACGGTGACGGTGCAGCCGGGTGTGACGCGCAAGCAACTGAATGAAGAGATCAAATCCACCGGGCTGTTTTTCCCGATCGACCCGGGCGCAGACGCCACCATTGGCGGCATGAGCGCCACCCGCGCCAGCGGCACCAACGCCGTGCGCTACGGCACCATGCGCGAAAACGTGCTGGCCATGGAAGTGGTCACCGCCCAAGGCGAAGTCATCCGCACCGGCACCCGCGCCAAAAAGTCGAGTGCAGGCTACGACCTGACGCGCCTGATGGTGGGCAGCGAAGGCACGCTGGGCGTGATCACCGAAGTCACGGTGCGTTTGTACCCCTTGCCTGAGGCCATCTCTGCCGCCATTTGTTCCTTCCCCAGCATCGAGGCGGCGGTGCACACCGTGATCCAGACCATTCAGCTGGGCGTGCCGATTGCCCGCGTGGAGTTGATCGACCACAACACCGTGCGCATGGTCAACGCCTATGCCAAGCTGGGCCTGCGCGAAGAGCCCATGCTGCTGATGGAGTTCCACGGCTCGCCTGCGGGCGTGAAGGAACAAGCCGAGACGGTGCAGGAAATCGCCAGCGAATTTGGCGGCAATGCTTTTGAATGGGCGGTGACGCCCGAAGAGCGCACGCGCTTGTGGACCGCGCGGCACAACGCCTACTTCGCCGCCATCCAGAGCAAGCCTGGCTGCCGCGCCATCAGCACCGACACCTGCGTGCCGATCAGCCGCCTGGCCGATTGCCTGCTCGACTCCATCACAGAAACCGATGCCAGCGGCCTGCCGTACTTTTTGGTGGGCCATGTGGGCGACGGCAACTTCCATTTTGGCTATTTGATTGACCCGAACAACCCGCAAGAATGCGAAACCGCCGAAGCGCTGAACCAGCAATTGGTCAACAGGGCGCTGCGCTTGGGCGGCACATGCACGGGCGAGCACGGCATTGGCCTGCACAAGATGGACTTTTTGCGCACCGAAACCGGCGAAGGCGCAGTCGACATGATGCGCACCATCAAGCGCGCACTGGACCCGCACAACATCATGAACCCAGGGAAGATTTTTTCAATGTGACGCCTGTTGGCGCCGTGTCCACCACCACTGCGCCAAACCACCGACCACCACGCCCCAAAAAGCCGAGCCAACGCCCATCAGCGTCACGCCCGACAGGGTCACCAAGAAGGTCAGCAGCGCAGCTTCCCGGTGCTGCTCGTCTTTGACGGCCACCGCCAAACCCGAAGCCATGGTGCCCAGCAAAGCCAAGCCAGCCACAGCCAATATAAGCGCCTGCGGAAACGCCGCCATCAGGCTGACGATGGTGCCCCCCGCCAGGCCCAAAGCGATGTACAACAAGCCCGCCGCAACCGAGGCGGTGTAACGGCGGCCGGGGTCGGCGTGGGCTTCTTTGCCCATGCAGATCGCCGCCGTGATGGCCGCCAAATTGAGGGCGTAACCGCCAAAGGGGGCCAGTACCAGGCTGGCCAAACCAGTCGCCCCCACCACGGGAGAGATGGGCGTGTCATAACCGGAAGCGCGCTGCGCCGCCACACCTGGCAAGTTTTGAGAGGCCATGGTCACCACAAACAGCGGCAAAGCCACGCTGACCATGGCCGCCCAGCTCCAGGTGGGACTCACCCACACAGGCGAAGCCCAAGACCAAACCACAGTGGACACATGCAACTGGCCTTGCAATGCCGCCACCGCCGTGCCCACCAGCAACACGACAGGCACCGACCACCGCGGCCACCAGCGTCGGCCCAACACATAGGCCGCGGTCATGGCGATCACCAGCACAGGCGCGTGCACCACAGCCCCTACAGCGTCCAATGCAAACCGCGCCAACACGCCCGCCAACAGGGCACTGGCCAAAGCCAGGGGGATTTTGGACATGAGGCGTTCAAACCAGCCGCTGTAACCCGACACCATGATCAGCAGCGCGCACACCAAGAAGGCCCCCGTGGCCTCGGGCAAGCTCACGCCCTGGCTCACAGCCAACACCGCCGCACCCGGGGTGGACCATGCGGTCAAAACAGGCTGCCGATACCACAGACTCAAAACCAAACTGGTCACACCCATCCCCAGGCCCAAGGCCCACATCCAGGACACGGTTTGTTCAGGGGTCGCCCCCAACGCTTGCGCGGCCGAAAACACAATCGCTGCAGAACTGGTGAAGCCCACCAACACGGCCACAAAACCAGCCACCAAGGTGGACACTGAAAAATGGCGCCAGATGTCACTCATGCGGCAACGCCTTGGGTCAACAACAAAGACTCGACCCGGTGACAAAACTGCGAGGGCTCAAAAGGTTTGAGCATCACATCGTTGAGTCCTGCAGCCTTGAAGCGCTCCAAATCCACCGGGTTGAAGTTGGCGGTGAGTCCAAAAACGAGAACCCGACAAGCTGGTTCAGGCCATTCTTGCCGGAGTTTTTGGGTGGCCGCGATCCCGTCCAACACGGGCATCACCATGTCCATCAAGACAAGATCGAACGGCTGTTGCTGCAAAGCCTGCAGTGCTTCTTGGCCATTGCTCACCTCCACCGTTTGGCACAGGGGCCAAGCGTTTTTCAGGACATGCTGCACCAACAGGCGGTTCACCGGGTGGTCGTCGGCGATCAAAAACCGCCAAGACACTTGGGGGGTTTGCAGTGGGGTCGCAGCAACGTCTTTTTTGAGCGGCGCCGACTCCGCCTTCAAGGGCAGTTGCAGCCAAAATCGGGAGCCCTTTCCGGTCTCGCTTTCGAACCCGATCTCTCCGCCCAGCAACTGTGCCAAGCGGTGCGAAATGGACAAGCCCAGACCATTCCCGCCGTACAAGGCCTGGGTGTCATCTTCGGCTTGGCTGAAACGCTTGAACACCTGCGATTGGCGCTCTGGCGCAATACCAATACCGGTGTCTTGCACCGAAAATAAGACGCCCGGGTTTTGCCATTGCACGCGCATCACGACCGAGCCTTGGTGGGTGAATTTCAGGGCATTGCCCAAAAAGTTGACCAAGACCTGCACCAAGCGGTGTCGGTCGGTGCTGACCCAAACAGGCAAGTCGGGGTCCAGCAGCATGCGGTAATCGATCTCCATGCTTTTCACGCGGGGGACAAAAAGCTCAAAGGCATGCGTGACCATTGGGCGCAATTCGAAACGTTCTTGCTGGACCACCAACTCACCTGCCTCCATTTGTGAGTAATCCAAAATGTCATTGATCACCGTCATCAGGTGATCGGCCGATTGTTGGGTGTGGTCGAGCACCTTTCGGGCTTTGGGGTGGCCCTCCAGACGCGCCAACAACAAGGCATTGAAGCCCAAGATGGCATTCATCGGCGTTCTGAGTTCGTGGCTGATGGTGGCCACAAAATGCTCTCGCATGAGCAAGGTGTGCTCCAGCTCTTTCTTTTTGAGTTCCAGCGCCTGCTGGTCACGCATGCCTTGTCTCAGGGCCTTTTGGTACAGCCGCGCGTACAACAATGGGACGATGACCAACACCCCCGTGGCTGCCGTGGCGGTGACCCAAGAGGTAAAGTTGTCCTCACCTGTCAAGGGCAGAGCGGGCCAAATTTCCAGTCCAGTGAGCACAGCGACCATCGCTTGCAGCAACAAGGTCAAGAGCAACCAAACCATCCCCTCCTTACGGCCCAACACATAAAAAGGGGTGAGCGGCAAAACCATCAGCCAAGTCATGGGCGACGCAAAACTGCCGCCGGCCGCCCAAATGGCATAAAGCAGAACCACAGCCGACGCAGCGCTGCCCAAGTGCACCGCCCATGCAAGCGACAAACCAAGGTGCACCAGCAACAGCATCAGCATCAAAAAAGCCGCCAACGACAAAAACACCGGTTTGGCGTGAGGGTAGGGGCTGATGACCGAAAGCATCAACAACAGGGTGATGATCAGACTCAAAAAAAAGAACACGTAGGGCAGCTTGCCCTCTTGAAAAGACTTTGGCAAAAAGGCCGTTAACCGACGCATCAGCGAAGCGTTTGTTTTCGGCGAAGCGTTTTCGCTCATGCGGCCACCCTTTTGGCCAGTTGCACATGCAAGTTGACGCTGTACGCCACCGCGAGCATGTCAATGGGTTTGCTCAACACGTCGCACATGCCCGCGTCCAAACAGCGTTCGCGGTCCACCGGATTGGTGTTGGCGGTCAACGCGATGATGGGCATGTGCGCCGCTTTGTCCGGAAAGCGCTGCAGAATCGCTTGCGTCAACTGCATGCCGTCCATCTCGGGCATGACCATGTCGACCAGCGCCACGTCGAACACCGATTCGGTCAACAGGCTAAGTGCTTCAACCGCGCTGTCGGCTGTGACCACATGCGCTTGGGGCCAGCATTTTTGCAACTGCAAACGGGCGACCATCAGGTTGATGGCGTTGTCGTCCACCACCAAAATCCGCAACGCTTCATTCCGTCCATCAGCGGGTGTGGGCACCGGTTCGGGGACGGCTTGCAAAGCCGCTTGCAAGGGCGTGTCAAACCAAAATTGCGCGCCTTGACCGACTTGGCTCTTCACACCTATCTGCCCGCCCTGCAGGTGCACCAGTTTTTCACAAATCGACAAGCCCAAGCCTGTGCCGCCATATGTTCGGGTGGTCTGCTCATCGGCATGTTCAAAGCGCCGGAAAATATGCGCTTGTCTGGCGGGCGGAATGCCGCAACCGCTGTCGGTGACTTCCCAACGCAAACGGCGGCCTTGGGTGGTGATGTGCAAACTGACTTCTCCACGTTCGGTGAATTTGAGGGCATTGCCCAACAAATAACGCAATATTTGCAGCAAGCGCTGGCGGTCTGCGTACACCCGCGCCGGCAAAGCCGGGTCAATGTGCACACTCAGACCCACGCCTTTTTCTGTCGCCTTGGCTCGCTGACCGGCCAAGGCTTCTTCCGCCATGGCCGCCAAATCGAAGTTCAGCGGGTACAGCGGCATCTTGCCTGCTTGAAGTTGCGAAAAATCCAAAATGTCGTTGACCACTTGCAACAAGTGGTCGGTGGAACTGCGAATATGGTCGACCACAGCCAGCTGCTCTGGCTCATCGGCCAGCTCTTGTCTCAGCACGCCGTTGAAGCCCAGAATGGCGTTCATGGGCGTGCGCAGTTCATGGCCCACAGCAGCCACAAAATTGTCTTTGTGGGCTTGCGCTTGCAACAAGGCTTGGTGGGTCAACATGATCTCTTGGTTGCGCTGCTGTATTTTTTGCAATTCTTGGTCGTGCAAATGGTCGTGCAAACGAATGCCCAACATCAGGTTGGCCAGGGCCATGACCTGGTTCATCCAGACCCAAGGCAACGCACTCAGGTCACTCTGCCTTGAACTGCTCACCCAACCCCAATTCATGCCCACATACAACGCCAAAATAGAGACCAACACGATGGCCGTCCAAAACAGTGCCAAGCGAGCGCCCAGCAACAAGAGCACTGGCAAAGCCACCACATTGAGCCACACCATGGCGGTTGAGTTGATGCCCCCTGTTTGGGTGGCGATGTAAGTGATCAGCGTCAAATTGGTCAGGGTGGACACATGCACCACCCACCGGTACCAGCGCTGATGCCAAGCCAAGGGGATCATGCCCAATACCAACAAACTGGCCGCCAGGTTGGCGTTGGGGTTGTAAAAACCAGTGCGCAAGACATAAAACGACAAGGAGGTCAGACCCGCAGCCAAGAGATAAAAAACCAGAATATTGGGGCGCGTGAACAAACTGACGCGGTCCGGCAAGCCACCCACAAGCCACAAGGCGGCGGGCCCCGAAAAAACCGATGGGATTTTGAGCGGCCTGATCTTCACTGGCAATGGCGTTCTAAGCGCGCAATTTGTCGATCAGGCCATTGAGCTCGTCGAGCGACCCAAATTGGATGCTCAACTCACCCAACTCCTCCATCCGGCCCATGCGTTTGACGCGTTTCTTGACACGCACCTCCACCTCGGCCATCAACAGGTCGGACAACTCCTCTTCGATGCGGCGGATGTCCCGAGACTTTTCCTTTTTGGGCTTTTGCGTCACCAAGTTGAATTCGGCGCCCAGTTTCTTGACCAAGCTTTCGGCCTCTCTCACCGACATCTTGCGGGCCGTGATCTGGTTGGCCGCAGTGATTTGTGTCGCTTTTTCCAGGGACAAGAGTGCCCGGGCATGGCCCATGTCCAAGTCGCCCGCCATCAGCATCGCCTGCACCGGTTCGGCCAAATTGAGCAGGCGCAACAGGTTGCTGCCTGCGCTGCGCGAGCGACCCACCGCCTGCGCAGCGGCTTCGTGAGTGAGTCCAAACTCTTTAATCAGGCGTTGCAGGCCTTGGGCTTCTTCCAATGGGTTGAGGTCCTCGCGTTGGATGTTCTCAATCAAAGCCATGGCCGCAGCCGCTTCGTTGGGCACATCGCGCACCAAAACAGGAACGGACTCCAGGCCCGCCAGGCGTGAAGCCCTGAAGCGCCGTTCACCCGCAATGATCTCGTATTTACCGGCGTGCGCCCCTTCTTTGAGTTGGCGCACCAAAATCGGCTGCATGATGCCCTGGGACTTGATGGATTCGGCCAACTCGTACAAAGCGCCTTCGTCCATGCGGGTGCGTGGCTGGTACATGCCGGGCACCATCTGGTCCAACTTGAGTTGGCTGGGCACGCCGCTTTCGGCATAAGTCGCCGTATCGGGTGCGTCTTCGACCGTCGGGCCCAACAGGGCTTCGAGTCCTCGGCCAAGACCTTTGGGTTTTTTGGTGACCATGGTCAATCCTTCAAGAGTGTTTGCAAAAGGGCATGGCCTTGCGGCCAATCGCCCAAAGAAGATTCGGCATTGATGTGCCCAGCATGGCCCAAGCTGTGCCACTGCGCGCCCCAGTCTTGGGCCAAGCCCTGAGCACGTTCTGACGAACAATAGGGGTCGTCCAGGCTGCCCACCAGCACACTTGGAAAGGGCAAACGCTGGCGCACCACCGGTGACCAACCCGGCAAGCGGTCCCGCATGTGAGGCACTTCGGTGTCGCCCGGCGCCACCAACAAAGCCCCCTGCACGCATTCGGTGTGCCGCGACACCGCGGCCCAAGCCGCCACCAAAATACAGCCCAAACTGTGTGCAGCAAAAACCACACGGCCGGGTGCATCGATGACTGCTTCGTCCAAGCGGGCCATCCAGTCACCTCGCAGCGGGTTGAGCCAATCGTTTTGCTCGACCACGGTGTAAGCATGCAGATGCGCCCAGCGCATTTGCCAATGGTCCGGGCCGCTGCCCTGCCAGCCTGGCAAGATCAAGACGCTGGTGGGCATTCAGAGCGATGGTGCGCGCTGCACCAATTCGCGAGCGAAATCGACATAGGCCTGACTGCCCTTGGCCGAGGGGTCAAACACCACACCCGGCAAACCATAGCTGGGGGCTTCGGCCAGGCGAACATTGCGCGGGATCACGGTGTCAAACACCTTGTTGCCAAAGTGCGCCTTGAGCTGATCGCTCACCTGCACTTGCAAGGTGATGCGCGGGTCAAACATGACACGCAGAAGGCCCATGATCTTCAGGTCTTTGTTCAAGTTGGCATGCACCTGCTTGATGGTATTGACCAAGTCCGTCAGACCTTCCAGCGCAAAGTACTCGCACTGCATGGGCACGATCACGCCATGGGCCGAACACAGGCCGTTGAGCGTGAGCATGGACAAGGACGGCGGGCAGTCGATCAACACGAAGTCGTAATCGGCATCCACCAGGGCCAGGGCAGACCGCAAGCGCTGGTCACGGTGTGCCAACTGCACCAGCTCGACCTCGGCACCCGCCAATTCGCGGTTGGCGCTCAGCACGCCGTAACCACATGACTCGGCCTTGACCACCGCCTCTTGGACCGTTGCCGACTCGAGCAAGACATCGTAAACACTGAGTTCGACTTCTCGTTTGTCGATGCCCGAGCCCATGGTGGCATTGCCTTGCGGGTCCAGATCGACCAACAAAACCCTTTGCCCGAGTTTGGCCAAGCCCGCAGCCAAATTGACCGTGGTGGTGGTTTTGCCAACACCGCCTTTTTGGTTGGCAATGCAAATGATTTTGGCCATGGTGAGTCGTCCGATTTATTTGGAAATGGCCAACTTGACGCCAAAACCAATGAGAAAAATGCCCGCCAGCTTTTCCAGCCAGTGACCTATGCGGGGGTTTGCACGCATGCGCGAGGCCAGATGGAATGTCAACAAGGTCATGCCCAAACCATACACAAACGTCAGAAAAGCAATGGTTGCGGCCATCACGGCGAAACTGACCCAGCCCTGATGAACGCTGGGGTCAACAAACAAAGGAAAAAATGCCATATAAAAAACAATCGCTTTCGGGTTGAGCAAGGTGATGGCCAAGGCCTGTTGAAAATACTGGCGAGGGCGAATATTCAACACGGGCGCATCACCCGGCTTGGCCCTTAACATCATCCATCCCAACCAAGCCAAATACAAGGCCCCAAGCCACTGCACGGCCACAAATGCCCCTGGGTAAGTGGCCAGCACCGTGGCCACACCCGCCACCGCCATCCACATCAACACCTGGTCCCCGGCAATCACGCCCAAGGTGGCGCCCAAACCCCCGGCGATTCCGCCCTTGCTTGTGGAGGTGATCAAGGCCAAATTGCCAGGGCCAGGAATGGCCAGAAACAAGACGATGGCGGCAACAAAGGCGCTGTAGTCAGAGATGCCAAAAAACATGAACGGCTTTCAGAGTGAGGGGTCAGTCCATCGGCGGCAAGTTACTTGGCAACGACCATCTTCAGACCAAAACCAATCAAGCAGAGGCCCGCTAATTTTTGCAACAAACCTGAAGCCTTAGGATGTGCGCGAATGCGCTCGGCCATGAAATGCGTGACCAGTACCACACCCATGCAATAGACAAAGCCCAATACGGCGATGGTCAGCGACATGGCTACAAATGTGACCCAGCCCTGGTGGCCCACCGGATCAATGAACTGGGGGAAGAAGGCCAAGTAAAACATGATCGCCTTGGGATTGAGCAACGTAATCAACAAGGTTTCACGAAAGTAGTGGCCAGGGGTGATTTGGATGCTGGGGCCCTCACCCGAGGATGCTGTGAGCATTTTGTAACCCAGCCATGCCAAATATGCTGCGCCTGCCCACTGCAACGCCAAAAACACTGGCGGATAGGCATTGAGCACGGCTGCCAAGCCGGCCACAGTCAGCCAAAGCAAGACCTGATCACCCACCAGCAAACCGAGCACAGAAGCCAGTCCTCCGGCCAGGCCGCCTTTGCTGGCCGAGCTGATCAAGGCCAAGTTGCCAGGGCCCGGCAAAAACAACAACAGGACAAAGGCCACACAAAAAAATGCGCCGAAATCCGATATACCAAACATGGTTGAACTTTCAAGGGAATGGGGCGAGTGTAAGTGATGCACCACTCTTTGCGGCCTTTGTCCAAAGTGTGTTTCACGTGAAACACACGGAAATTCAGACCGCTTGCGGCTTCATCCAAACCATGCAGCGCTCAACATCCAAGCCGGGCACCGTCAATGGTTCCACGTGAAACACCTTCACATCGGCAGGCAAGTCATCGATTTCGCTCTGGGGGTGTTTGCCTTTCATGGCCATCCACACCCCGCCCTCGGCCAAGGCCGAACGGGACCAGGTCACAAAGTCGGGCAAAGACGCAAATGCACGAGAGCAAATGACTTGGTACGGGTCAGTCAAGGATTCGACCCGCGCATGCAGGCCGCGCAAATTGGGCAGCTTCAGGCTCACCGCCACTTGTTGCACGAAAGCGGCTTTTTTGGCCACGGCGTCCACACAGCTCACATTCAACTCGGGCATGCAAATGGCCAAGACCACCCCGGGCAAGCCACCACCCGAGCCCACATCCAGCACGCGAGTGGGCTGGTGCTGGGTGTGCCGCGACAAGGGCGCAATGGCCGTCAAGCTGTCCAACAGGTGGTGCGTCAGCATGTCCGCCGGGTCGCGCAGCGCCGTCAGGTTGTAGACCTTGTTCCACTTCTGGATCAGGGCCGCATAGTCCAACAAGTGCTGGATTTGCGCATCCGACAAAGGCAAACCCAAAGCTTGCACACCCGCGCGCAGGCCCGCCCCCAGATTCACATTCATGCCTGCACGCCTTCCTCTGTGGCTTGCATGAAACCTTTGAAACCACCCTTCTTCAGGTGAATCAAGAGCAAGGACACGCTGGCCGGCGTGATGCCCGAGATGCGCGAGGCCTGACCCAGTGTTTCGGGGCGGTGCTTGGCCAGCTTCTGCCGCGCTTCAATGGACAGCGCCGACACCTGCATGTAATCAAGGGCCTCGGGCAGGCGCAGGTGTTCATAAAACGCGGCCCGCTCCACCTCCCCTTTTTGGCGGTCAATGTAGCCGGAGTATTTGGCAGCGATCTCGACCTGCTCGATGACTGAAGGGCTCAAGTCGCCCAACGTTTCACGTGAAACATCGGCGCTGGCCATGCGCCCGCCGTCGAGCGTCATCAGCGCCGGATAGCCCACATTCGGTCTGCGCAGCAAATCGAACAGGTTGTGTTCGTGCTCAATGGCCTTGCCCAGCACCCGCTCAGATTCGGCCGCTGGCAGGTTGCGAGGGTTCACCCAGGTGGATTTCAAACGCTCTGTTTCACGTGAAACAGCATCGCGCTTGCGGCTGAACGCGTCCCACCGGGCGTCATCGACCAGCCCCATCTGCCGTCCCACTTCGGTGAGGCGCGCATCGGCATTGTCTTCGCGCAGCTGCAGGCGGAACTCGGCCCGGCTGGTGAACATGCGGTAAGGCTCGGTCACGCCCTGGGTCACCAAATCGTCCACCAGCACGCCCAAGTAGGCTTGGTCGCGTGCAGGCAACCAAGCCGCTTCGTCCCGGCATTGCAGCGCAGCATTGATGCCCGCAAACAAACCCTGGGCCGCAGCTTCTTCGTAACCAGTCGTGCCGTTGATCTGCCCAGCAAAGAACAGGCCATTGATCTGGCGGGTCTCGAAACTGTTCTTCAATGAGCGGGGGTCAAAGTAGTCGTATTCGATGGCGTAGCCGGGCCTGAGGATATGGCAGTTTTCCAGCCCCTTCATCGAGCGCACCAGGTCATACTGGATGTCAAACGGCAAGCTGGTGGAGATACCGTTGGGGTAGTACTCGTTCGTCGTCAGGCCTTCGGGCTCCAGAAAAATCTGGTGGCTGTCTTTGTCGGCAAAGCGGTTGATCTTGTCTTCCACACTCGGGCAGTAACGCGGCCCCACACCCTCGATCTTGCCGGTGAACATGGGGCTGCGGTCAAAACCAGAGCGGATGATGTCGTGTGTGCGCTCGTTGGTGTGGGTGATCCAGCATGGCACTTGCTGCGGGTGCATGCCCGCGTTGCCCATGAAGCTGAACACCGGCACACCGCCCTCGGGATTCATGCCGCCGGGCACACCGTCGCCGGGCTGCTCAAGGCATTGGCTGAAGTCGATGGTGCGGCCGTCCAGACGCGGCGGTGTGCCTGTCTTCAGGCGCCCTTGCGGCAACTTCAACTCTTTGAGGCGCGCCGACAAACTGACGGCAGGCGGATCGCCAGCCCTGCCCGCTGCGTAATTCTGCAAACCCACATGTATCTTGCCATCCAGAAAAGTACCGGCCGTCAGCACCACCGTGCGCGAACGGAAACGGATGCCCACCTGCGTGACCGCACCCACCACCCGATCACCCGCCATCATCAGGTCGTCCACGGCTTGCTGAAACAGCCACAAATTAGGCTGGTTCTCCAGCATGCGGCGGATGGCGGCTTTGTACAAAATGCGGTCGGCCTGGGCGCGGGTGGCGCGCACGGCCGGACCTTTGGAGCTGTTCAGGATGCGGAACTGGATGCCGCCTTCGTCGGTGGCCAAGGCCATGGCGCCACCCAAAGCATCCACCTCTTTGACCAAGTGGCCCTTGCCGATGCCGCCAATGCTGGGGTTGCAGCTCATCTGCCCCAGCGTCTCGATGTTGTGTGTGAGCAGCAGCGTTTTGCTGCCCATGCGGGCCGCCGCTAGCGCGGCTTCGGTTCCGGCATGGCCGCCGCCGACCACGATCACGTCGAATTCTTGAGGATAAAGCATGAGAATCTGCCCTTTGAAGGCCAAAAATGGGCGCCGCCTGCGCCACGAGGCCACCCTGCCACGGGGTCGGCTGAGCTTGCTTATTTTACAGGCAGGGTGTTCTGGGTGGGGCGCTCAGTAATCGCCCGGAAAAACACCCCCTAAGGCATGGCACTTGATGCACGGCGCACTTTATTCTTCGCCGCCCCAAAGGTGTTTTCTGCTAATCTTTAGAGGGCAAAAATAGCCGGTTTTCTTCACCTTTCCCGCCAATTTGCTTACCCCCTCCCGTTTCTTCAATTAGGAGACTCCCATGTTCCTGCAACGCAGAATCCTTTTGGCCCTGGGCCTGTCCATGGCCGTTGGCGCGTCCGCGCTGGCGCAAGACAAATTCCCCTCCAAGCCGGTCACCATCATCGTGCCCCAGGCGGCTGGTGGTGCGAACGACACGATCGCGCGGGTGATTGCGCAAAGGCTCTCTGAGCAGACGGGGCAATCCTTTGTGGTGGAAAACCGCACCGGCGCCGGGGGCAATGTGGGCACAGCAGCAGCAGCCAAGACCCGCCCGGATGGCTACACCTTGCTGCTGACCGCAGACAGCGCGATGGTCATCAATCCAGCGCTTTACAAGAGCACCGGCTTCGATCCGGTCAAGGACTTCGAGCCGGTGGGCAGCGTCGCCACGGCCGGCTATGTGTTGGTGGCCCACCCGAGCTTTGCCGCCAAGAACACCGCCGAACTGGTCGCTCTGGCCAAACAGCAACCGGGCAAGATCAACATCGGATCAGCGGGCAACGGCACCCTCAACCACCTGATCGGCGAGATGCTGGGCAAAGCCACCGGCATCGACTTGACCCATGTGCCCTACAAGGGGGCCGCAGCAGCAGCCACCGACCTGGTGGCAGGACAGGTGCAGGTCTCCGTACAGAGCCTGCCCTCTTCGATCGCGTTCATCCGCTCCGGCAGGATGAAGGTGCTCGGTGTGGTCAACCCCAAGCGCCTGCCCGTGCTGCCGGACGCCCCCACCATTGGCGAGACCCTCAAGGACTTTGGCGCCACCCCTTGGTACGGCGTGTTTGCTCCGACCGGAACGCCCAGGGCGATCATCAACCAGCTCAACGCAGAAATCACCAAGGCTCTTGACTCGAAGGAGGTGCAGGAGCGCCTGGCCGGTGTGGGCTGTGAAGCCTTCAAATCCACACCTGAGCAGTTCGCCCAGCTAGTGCGTGACGACCTGCCCCGCTGGGCCAGAATCGTCAAAGAGTCCGGCGCGACCATCGATTGAAAGCCCGCTGCATCAAATGTTGGCGCTGACGACGGATGCGCCAGAGGGCCGGCGGATTCACATCTCTTGCCGGCCCTTGAAATGCGGGGGCTGTCCTTGGTCGATTTTTTATTGCTGCAAAGGCAAGGCCCCTGCGGCCTTGACCTCACCCAATGAAAAACTGGTGTGCAGGTCTTTCACATTGGGCAGGTTGATCAGCACATCGCGGGCAAACTGGCTGAACGTGTTGAGGTCTTTGCTCACCACCTGCAACTCAAAGGTGCCGGTGCCACTGATGTAATGGCAAGACACCACCTCGGGGATTTTGAGGATCGCTTCTTCCAGTTGGCGCGTGATGTCACCCCGGTTGCGCTCAGCGTCCAGCCGCACAAAAGCCAACACATCCAGCCCCACCTTTTGCCGATCGATCTCGGCGCGGTAGCCTTTGATGACACCCGACTCCTCCAGCGCCCGCACGCGCCGCCAGCAAGGCGCGGCAGACAAGCCCACTCGCTGCGCCAGTTCGGCATTGGTCAGGCGGCCATTGGTTTGAAGTTCATTCAATATCGCCCAGTCGAATTTGTCCAGTGTTTCCAAAATAACCCTTTTTGAGCAAGATTCTTTCAAATCATAGGGCAAATCCTGTCACCGAAAGCAAGCACTTGTCGGCGCACACGCTCTACACTGTGTCATCCATTTCAGTCGCAGGACAGACCATGAACGCTCCCTTGCCCGAATCGATCCGCCAGGCTTTAGAGACGGTAACGCTGGACGACAAATACAGCCTCGATGTGGGCCGCGCTTTCATGAGCGGCGTGCAGGCCCTGGTCAAGCTGCCGATGCTGCAACGCCAACGCGACGCTTTGCAGGGCAAAAACACCGCGGGCTTCATCAGCGGCTACCGGGGCTCGCCGCTGGGCAGTTACGACCAATCGCTGTGGAAAGCCAAAGACCACCTCAAGGCCCAGCACATCGTGTTCCAGCCCGGCGTCAACGAGGAGCTGGCCGCCACTGCTTTGTGGGGCACACAGCAACTGGGTTTTGCGCCCCCCGGCACCAACAAATTCGATGGTGTGTTCGGCATCTGGTACGGCAAAGGCCCAGGCGTGGACCGCTGCTCGGACGTCTTCAAACACGCCAACATGGCGGGCACCACGCCTTGGGGCGGCGTGCTGGCCGTGGCGGGCGATGACCATGTGGCCAAAAGCTCCACCGCAGCGCACCAGAGTGACCACATCTTCAAGGCCTGCGGCCTGCCTGTGTTCTTTCCGGCCAGCGTGCAAGACATCTTGGACCAAGGCTTGCATGCCTTGGCCCTGAGCCGCTTTGCTGGCATTTGGTCGGGCATGAAGACAATTCAAGAAATTGTCGAGTCCAGCGCCACTGCACACATTGACCCCGAGCGCGTGCAAATCGTGCTGCCCGAATTTGTGATGCCCGCAGGCGGCGTGCATATTCGCTGGCCCGACACGGCGCTGGAGCAAGAAGCGCGTTTGTTTGACTACAAATGGTATGCGGCTCTGGCTTACATCCGCGCCAACAAGCTCAACCGCAACGTCATCCAAGGTCCCAACGATCGGTTCGGCTTGATTGCCAGCGGCAAGGCTTACAACGACACACGCCAGGCCCTGCTCGACCTGGGTCTGGACGACGCCACCTGCCAACGCCTGGGCATCCGGGTGCACAAAGTCGGCGTGGTCTGGCCCCTCGAAGCACAAACCACCCGCGAGTTCGCCACCGGACTGCGCGAGATTTTGGTGGTTGAAGAAAAGCGCCAGGTCATCGAATACCAACTCAAGGAAGAGCTGTACAACTGGCGCGACGACGTGCGCCCCACCATCGTGGGTAAATTCGACGAAGCCGAGGGCGATACCGCAGGCGGCGAATGGTCTACGGCCAATCCAACAGAGCGCACCTTGCTGCGGGCCAATGCCGACCTGACCCCTGCATTGATTGCACAGGCCATCGCCAAGCGTCTGAAAAAGTTGGGCATGGACGCCGACACCACCGCACGCATTGACGCGCACCTGGCCGTGCTGGACGCCAAGGAAAACTCTTTGCAAACCCTGACCCTGGGTGCCGCTGCCGAGCGCACGCCCTGGTTTTGCTCGGGCTGCCCGCACAACACCTCCACCAAAGTGCCCGAAGGGTCCCGCGCCATGGCCGGTATCGGCTGCCACTTCATGAGCCTCTGGATGGACCGCAGCACCACGGGTTTCACCCAGATGGGCGGCGAAGGCGTGCCGTGGACCGGCCAGCAACCCTTCTGCACTGACCAACACATTTTTGCCAACATCGGTGACGGCACCTACTTTCACAGCGGCATCTTGGCCGTGCGCCAAAGCGTGGCCTCGGGTGTGAACATCACCTACAAGATTTTGTACAACGACGCCGTCGCCATGACCGGTGGTCAACCCGTGGGTGAACGCGCCGAAGGCCACAGCGTAGTGCAAATCGCCATGAGCATGAAGGCCGAAGGCGCAGGCCGCATTGTGGTGGTGACCGACGAGCCTGAAAAATACGAGGGCGTGGCTTTGGTTGATGGCGTGCGTGTGTTCCACCGCGATGAGCTTGACCGCATCCAACGTGAAATGCGCGAAATCAAAGGCACCACCGTCATCATTTACGACCAGACCTGTGCCACCGAAAAACGCCGTCGCCGCAAGCGCGGCACCATGGTGGACCCTGCCGTGCGCGTGATGATCAATGAAGAGGTGTGCGAGGGCTGTGGCGACTGCGGTGTGCAGTCCAACTGCTTGTCGGTTGAACCGCTCGAAACCCCTTTGGGCCGCAAACGCACCATCAACCAAAGCACCTGCAACAAAGACACCAGCTGCCTCAAAGGCTTTTGCCCCAGCTTTGTCACGGTGGAGGGTGGCACGTTCAAAAAGAAAGCAACATCAGCCACCACAACCATCAACCCAGCCAGCTTAGGCGCTTTGCCCGAACCTGTTTTACCCACCATCCAAGAGCCCTGGGGCATGGTGGTGGCGGGTGTGGGTGGCACAGGTGTCATCACCATCGGCCAGTTGCTGGGCATGGCGGCGCACATGGAAGGCAAAGGCATCGTCACGCAAGACTCGGCGGGCTTGGCGCAAAAAGGTGGCGCCACCTGGAGCCACATCTTGTTGGCCAACCACCAGGACGAGATCCGCACCACCCGCGTGAGCATGGCCGCCGCTGACCTGATCATCGGCTGTGACCCCATCGTGAGCGCCTCCAAAGAAACCACCTTGCGCATGCGCGCAGGCCGCACCCATGTGGCCATGAACAGCAGCAGCACACCCACCGCCGCGTTTGTGAAAAACGGCAACTGGCAAAACCCGGCCGAGCAATGCGTGGCCGAAATCACGGCGCAAGTCGGTTTGGACGGTATGGGCGTTTTTGACGCCGACGCCTTGGCTAAGCAGCTCATGGGCGACACCATTTATGTGAATCCCATGATCCTGGGCTACGCCTGGCAAAAAGGCTGGGTGCCTTTGCATCGCGAATCTTTGGTGCGCGCCATCGAACTCAACGACGTGCAGGTCAAAAACAATTTGGCTGCTTTCGAATGGGGGCGACATGCTGCGCAGCACCTTGATGCACTCATGCAGAAAATTCGTCCAACGCAGGTCATCCACTTCAAAAAACGCGACAACCTGGAAGACATTGTGGCCAACCGCATGGTGCGTTTGACGGACTATCAAAACACGGCTTACGCACAGCTCTACCAAAACATTGTGGAGCGCGTGCGCGCCACCGAGGCACCTTTGGGCAAAACCATCCTGGCCGAAACCGTCGCACGCCATTTGTTCAAGCTCATGGCCTACAAAGACGAGTACGAAGTTGCCCGGCTGCACACCCAAACGGGTTTTCTAGAACGCATCAACGACAGCTTTGAAGGCGACTTCAAAGTGAACTACCACTTGGCCCCTCCCCTGTGGTCCAAGCGCAATGCCAAAGGTGAATTGGTCAAACGCAAATTTGGGCCGGCCATGCTGACCGGCTTCAAGCTTTTGGCCAAATTCAAGGGCCTGCGTGGCACGGCACTGGATGTGTTTGGCAAAACCGAAGAACGGGTGACCGAACGCGCTTTGATCCGTGAATACATGCAGCAGATCGACCACGTGCTGGAAAACCTCTCCGACAGCACGCATGCCCATGCACTGGACGTGGCCCGTGTCCCTGAGACCATCAAAGGTTTTGGCCATGTCAAAGAGCGCAACATCCGCGCAGCACGATCGATGTGGGCCTCATTGAGCACACGTGAATGAAAAGAAAGCCACCTGAAAAGGTGGCTTTTTTGTTGTGCGCTCAAGCCAAGTTGCTTGTTGGGTCAGCGATCAAGTCCTGAAAATTGGTCACCCCTCACAGGGTGGCCATCTTCAACGCGCATCGGGCAATTCGATCTTGACTTCAAGCACTTCCAGGTTGTCCTGACGCTCAAGGTTGACCTTGATGTCATTCGGATTGATCTTGATGTATTTGCTGATCACCGCCACCAATTCGCGTTGCAAATCGGGTAAGTAATCGGGCTCGGCGACGTTACGGCCACTGCGTTCATGGGCCAAGATGATCTGCAAGCGCTCTTTGGCCACGCTCGCTGTTTTCTTCTTTTCACCCAAGAGGAAGGAAAGAAAGGACATGGCTCACTTGCCTCCGAAAAGACGTTTGAAAAAGCCAGGCTTCTCGGCGTCAATGAACCGCATGGGTTTGTCTTCACCCAAAAAGCGGTCAATCACATCTTTGTACGCTTCAGACACATCGCTGTTGGCCATGTGAATCGCAGGTGTGCCCTGGTTGGACGCCTGCAAGACGTTTTCACTTTCAGGAATCACGCCCAAAAGCTTGATGCGCAGGATGTCCTGGATATCTTGCAAAGACAACATCTGGCCTTCTTCAACACGGCTGGGGTTGTAGCGTGTGATGAGCAAATGCTCCTTGATGGGCTCCAGCCCCTCGATGGCGCGCTTGGTCTTGCTGCCCAACATGCCCAAGATGCGGTCCGAATCGCGCACCGAAGACACTTCGGGGTTGGTCACGACCAATGCCTCATCGGCAAAGTGCATGGCCATCAATGCACCGGTTTCAATACCGGCTGGTGAGTCGCAAACGATGTATTCAAAACCCATGCCTTTGAGGTCGTTCAACACCTTTTCAACGCCCTCCTGAGACAAAGCATCCTTGTCACGGGTTTGGGAGGCTGCCAACACAAACAAGTTGTCACACTGTTTGTCTTTGATGAGGGCTTGGTTCAGGTTGGCTTCACCTTGAATCACATTGATCAGGTCATACACCACGCGGCGCTCACAGCCCATGATCAAGTCCAGATTGCGCAAACCCACATCAAAGTCAATGACAGCGGTTTTGAAACCCCTGAGGGCCAAGCCAGTGGCAAAACTGGCGCTGGTGGTGGTTTTACCCACACCGCCTTTGCCAGAGGTCACAACAACGATTTTTGTCATGGAAAGTCTTTCTTAGACGCGATTAAAAATTAAGACTTGAGGGCCGTGATCAACAATTTGTCCCCATCGGGGCCAGATTGCAAACTCACCTGGGCCACTTGGCCCAAAACATCTTTGGGCAAAGCATTTTCGCTGGTGCGATAAACACCTGCGATGGAAATCAATTCAGGTTCCATCACTTGGGCAAAAATTTGAGCTTGGGTGTTGCCACGGGCACCTGCGATGGCTTTTCCCCGCAGTGCGCCATAAACATGGATGTGGCCATCGGCAATCACCTCAGCACCTGCGTTGACCATGGCCAGGACGATCAAATCCCGCCCTTTGGCATAAACCTGTTGTCCCGAACGCAAAGGTTTGTCAACGATCAACGCCATTTGCTGAGGTTCCGGTTGAGGCTTGCGGGGTTGACTGACGGCGACTTGTTCTTGGGGCTCAACAAGGGTCACTGAGCGGCGCACACGGGCATCGGAACCATCCACCAAACCCAGACCCCTGGCCATCAACAAAAGCTCAGGATGGGCGCCTTTGACCGCCACAGGCACCAAACCATTGCCACGGAGAACGCTGGTTAGATCTGTCAGATCAAAAGCCACACCATCGGCCAAACCCAAAGAAGTGACGTCGATCACCACAGGGTCGTGGTCAAAAAAACCTGGACTCTCACCCAGCTGCTGAGCTAAAGCCACAGCAAGCATCTGAATGTCGGTTGTTTTGAGGACCAAAGACACCAAAGACAGCTCAGCGCTCTTGATGTCGTAACAGGGAAGTGTCGAATCTTCGTTGACGCTCGCCATGATGTTGGGGTGTTTGGAAAGATGCAAATCTTAACAGCGCACTTCTTCTTTCTTATCTTCTTATTGTTTTATATCTTTAAATAGTCGTAGTAGTAAGAGGCCGATTCTTTTGTGGACAAGCTTCTTTTTTTCAATGTTGACAAAGACTTGTTGCGTATTCAAACATGTGTGTGGGTCAGCTTTTGTACTGTCACCCAAAAATGAACAACATTTAAAAAATAGATCAAGTTGTGGATAAGTCATGAATTTCAGTTCCTTTATCCACAGCTTTATGCAACATGGAACTCAGGTGTCAAGCCACCATTGGATGATACCTTTGGCGACAAAGCCCAGCATGCCAAAAGCTAAACCTAAAAAAATAACAAAGGTTCCGAATTTTCCAGCTTTGGACTCCCAAGCCAACTGCAAGACGATGAAAAGCATGTACAGCATGAAAGCTGTTACACCGATGGTCAAGCCGAACCCTGCAAATTGTTCTTCTGTGATTTGCCACATCACACAGCTTTCTGACGGGGCATGCTTTCGCCAACATCACGTGTGTCCACCAGGTCGCGGTAGGCATGCCAAGACGCATGGCCCAGCATGGGCACGATCACGATCAGGCCGATGAACAAACTCAAAACACCCATCATGCTCAGACCCATGATCAAAAAGGCCCACAGCGCCATGGGCATGGGATGGGTCAGGACCACCTTCCAGCTGGTCAGCACGGCTTGCAGAGTGCTCAGTCGGCGGTCTAAAAGCAAAGGCATGGCCACCACACTGGAAGCAAAAACTGGCGCCGCCATCAGGCCGCCCAACATCAACCACAACCCAAACAAGTAATGGTCTGAATTGAGCACCACATGGCGGATGAAATCCATGGGCGTGTGGATCGGCACTGGGGCCAACAAAGTGATCAAGGCCGAAGACGTCATCACCCAACCTGTGCCCGCCAAAGCCAGCAACAAACCAAAACGGACCAGGCACCAGTAACGCACAGGTTCGATGTTTTGCAGTGATTGCCATTGCGTCCATGTCTTGAGCAAAAGCCGCAGGTTCACGGTTTCCTTTCTTTCGATGGCGCGGCTCATGGCATACAGGCTGGTGGCCAAAACGGGCGCCACGACCAGAAAGCCCGACACCGCACTGGCCAGCAACCAAAACCGATCGTGTGCCAGCCAAGTGATCAGGCCGCCGCCTATGGCCATGAGCAAGCCATGGGCCAAGCTCAGCCAAGGTGAATGGCAGATGTCTTTCAGTCCCCAATAGAGCCAATAAAAGGGCCGTTTGCCATCGACGGGCAAAACGCCGGGCAAGTTCAAACTGTCAAGCCTTGTTTGGGGTTCTTCGGGTCGCGGGCTGGGGGATGGCTGGGGCGGTGGAGAAGCGGGTGTCATGCCATTGAGCTTACCCACCGGTCAATTTGTGCATTTGACTTGCATCAAAAAGCAAGAAGCAGACAAACAGCATTTTGAATTCAGTCAACCCAAATGCCACTGATTTGCAAAGATCAGGTGTTTTTGTTCTTGCAGGTGTTGATGCCCAACAAGCTATAGGGCGGGCACCAACCCATCAAACCGGTGGCCAAAGGCACCAGGCCCAGCCAGCCCCAAACACCCACAGTGCCCGTGGCGGCCAGCGCGATCAAGACAAGACCACCCACGATGCGGATGATGCGTTCAGTGTTGCCGATGTTTTGGTTCATGTGAAACTCCTGGTGGGTTAAAAAAATCAATCGCTGACGCGGTAACCTTCATCAGCAATGGCTTGTGCCAAAGCTTCGCGGGGTTTTTCTGAATCTACTTGCACCGTGTTTTGTGTGCGGTCGATCACAAGCTTGGCCTGCCCATCCAATGCCAACACAGCTTTGGTGACCGCTTTTTCGCAATGGCCACACGTCATGCCCACAACGGTGAAAATTTGGTTCATGATGCATCCTCTCCAATGAACTGAACATGACCCATGTAGGGTCTGGTCTGAGCATAGACCATCAAGGACGGCATGCCATGACACAGATCAAGATTGCGTCTCCTATCACCTACGACATCGGCATCGGCGGCATGACCTGCGCATCGTGCGTGGCGCGCGTCGAAAAAGCCCTCAAAAAAATGCCCGGCGTACTCAGCGCCACGGTCAACCTCGCCACCGAATCGGCCCACATCGAAGTAGCGACGACGGACGTGACCGACGCACGCCTGCGCCGCGCGGTGCGCGACGCTGGGTATGAACCCCGTACCCCCGAAGCGCAAGCCGATGCAGGCCGCGAATCACCTTGGACAGGCTTCATGCCGGTCGGTGCGGGCCTGCTGCTCACCACGCCCTTGGTCTTGCCCATGCTGGCGGCGCTTTGGGGCCAGCACTGGGTGCTGCCCGCTTGGCTGCAATTTGCGCTGGCCACGCCTGTGCAGTTTGTGTTGGGCGCACGCTTTTACAAAGCCGGTTGGCATGCCCTGAAGGCGCTCACGGGCAATATGGATTTGTTGGTTTCTTTAGGCACCACCGCAGGCTGGGCTTTGTCGGTTTGGTTGTGGCTCACGGCACACGAGGGGCATGCGCCGCACCTGTACTTTGAAGGCTCGGCCGTGGTCATCACCTTGGTGATGCTGGGAAAATGGCTGGAGACGCGTGCCAAGCGCCAGACCACCGAGGCGATTCGCGCCTTGCACGCCTTGCGCCCGGACACAGCCCATTGGTTGGGCGAAGACGGCGAAATCGATGTGCCTGTGGACGAAATTTTGGTGGGCGACCGGATCGTGGTGCGGCCCGGGGAGCGTTTTCCATTGGACGGCGAATTGGTCGAAGGCCAAACCCAGGTGGACGAGTCCATGCTGACCGGCGAGCCCTTGCCTGTGGCCAAGGAACCGGGAGCGGCCTTGACGGGCGGGTCGATCAATAGCGAGGGGCGAGTGCTCATGCGCGTCACGGCCGTGGGCCACGAAACGGTGCTCTCGCACATCATCCGTTTGGTCGAAGACGCGCAAGCGGCCAAAGCCCCGATTCAGCGGCTGGTGGACAAAGTGGCCGAAGTGTTTGTGCCCGTGGTGCTGGTGATCGCTCTGATCACCTTGGGAGCGTGGATGGCGACGGGGGCCGATTTTGAAACGGCACTCATCCACGCGGTGGCCGTGCTGGTCATTGCCTGCCCTTGCGCTTTGGGTCTGGCCACGCCTGTGGCCATCATGGCGGGCACGGGCGTGGCGGCCAAGCATGGCATCTTGATCAAAGATGTGCAGGCGCTGGAGTTGGCGCACCGCGTGCAAACCGTGGCCTTTGACAAAACCGGCACGCTCACCGTGGGTCAGCCGCGCGTGCTGGCCCACGTGCCCGCACCCGGGCACGATGCCCAAACGGCTTTGGCTTTGGCCGCACGCGTGCAAAGCGGCAGTGAACACCCCTTGGCGCGTGCGGTGGTCAGTGCGGCAGAAAAACTGGGCTTGGCAGGCCCCACCGCGCAAGACCTGACGGCCGTTCCCGGCAAAGGCGTGATCGCCCATGTGGACGGCAGACAGCTGTTGTTGGGCAGTTTGCGCTGGCTGGAAGAAGAAGGTTTGGACATCGGCATGTGGCAGCCAGACATCAACGCCTTGCAGGCGCAAGGTGCGAGCCTGTCGGCCTTGGCCGAGCACACCGACGCGGGTTTGCAGCCCCTGCTGCTCATGGGTTTTGGCGACGAGCCCAAAGTGGGCGCGGCACAAGCCTTGACGGCGCTGCGCGATCGCGGCCTGAAGTTGGTGATGATTTCGGGTGACAACCAAGCCGCCGCCGAAGCCATGGCGCGCCGCTTGGGCTTGCGCCCCGAGGCCGGAGAAGTGCTGGCCGATGTGCTGCCCGGCGACAAGTCGGCGCAGGTGCAAAAACTGCGCGCAAACGGCCAAGTGGTGGCCATGGTGGGCGATGGGGTGAACGACGCGCCCGCCTTGGCCGCCGCCGATGTGGGCATGGCCATGGGCAATGGCACCGATGTGGCCATGCATGCGGCCGGCATCACCCTCATGCGCGGCGAAGTCGCGTTGGTGGGTGCGGCACTCGACATCTCGGCCCGCACCGTGGCCAAGATTCGCCAAAACCTGTTTTGGGCCTTTGCTTACAACGTGGCGGGCATTCCCTTGGCAGCCTTGGGTTACCTCAACCCCATGATGGCGGGCGCGGCCATGGCGCTCAGTTCGGTCAGTGTCATGGCCAATGCTTTGTTGCTCAAAAGGTGGAGACCTTGAGCGCTGGTTTGCCTCAAGCCTGCGGTAAAAACGGGTAGTCGGTGTACCCCGCATCGCCCCCGCCGTAAAAAGTGGCGCGGTCGGGCGTGTTGAAAGGACCGCCTTGGCGCAGACGTGCGCCCAAGTCGGGGTTGGCAATGAAGGGGCGGCCAAAGGAAATCAGGTCCGCACCGTCGGCCAGAGACTGATCAGCCAAGGCCAGGTCGTAGCCGTTGTTCAGCATCCATGCGCCCTGCCCGCCCGCTTGGGTGTAGGCCTGGCGCAAAGCGGCGTAGTCAAAGGGCGTGTCGCCTTGCTGGTGGTCGCGTGCTGCGCCAGTGGAGCCCTCAATCACATGCAAAAAGGCCAAATCCAGGGGGGCCAGCAAACGCGCCACATGTTCAAACAAAGGCTGCGGTTGTTCGTCGATTACCCCGTTGGCGGGCGTCACGGGCGACAGGCGGATGCCCGTGCGCGGGCCACCAATTTCGGCCACGATGGCGTGCATCACTTCTTGCAAAAAGCGGGCGCGGTTCTCGACCGAGCCGCCATACGCGTCGCTGCGGTGGTTGCTGCTGCTGCGCAAAAACTGGTCGATCAAATAGCCATTGGCCGCGTGCACTTCCACGCCGTCAAACCCGGCGGCAATCGCGTTGGCCGCTGCGCGGCGGTAATCCTGCACGATGCCTGGCAACTCGACGGCGTCGAGCGCACGCGGCTCGGACACGGGCACAAACTTGGCTTGGCCGTCGACCAGCAGCACAGTTTTGGTTTGCGCCGTCAGGGCCGATGGCGCCACAGGCGCCGCCCCACCGTGTTGCAAGCTGGTGTGCGACACGCGGCCCACATGCCACAACTGCACCACGATCTTGCCGCCTTCGGCGTGCACCGCATTGGTGACCTGCTTCCACGCGGCGACTTGTTCCGCGCTCCAGATGCCGGGCACATCGGCATAGCCCTGGCCCTGGTGGCTGATGGCCGTGGCCTCGGTGACGATCAGGCCCGCTCCTGTAGCCGGGTTGGCGCGTTGGCGGTAATAGGTGGCCATGCGGGCGTTGGCCAACGAGCCGGGGGCGCGGTTGCGCGTGAGTGGGGCCATCACGATGCGTGAGGCCAAAGCGATGCTGCCGACCTGGCAGGGTTCAAACAAAGAGCGCATGGGGTCCTTAATGGGTGTAATCGGGGCTTTCGCGTTGCAGCTTGCGCAGCAGCGAAGGCCAAACAAACGCGCCGCCCAAACCACCGGTTTGCACGCGCATGGCGTGGGCCACGCCGTCCAGAATTTGCGGGTCCACAGCGGTCAGGTCTTTGGGGCCCGCTTGGCCCGCCAGCGCATCCACCTGGATGCGGCAGGTGTTCTCAAAGGTGTACATCGACAAGAACGCATCGGTAATGGTTTTGCCCACGGTGAGCAAGCCGTGGTTGCGCAGCATCAGGAAATTGGCATCGCCCAAGTCCGCCTGCAGGCGCTTTTTTTCCCCGTTGTGAATGGCCACGCCCTCGTAGCCGTGGTAGGCCAGCGATGCCAAAACAAAGGTGCTTTGCTGGCTGATGGGCAGCACGCCATGTGCCTGCGCGCTCACGGCCACGCCCGCCCGCGTGTGGGTGTGCAGCACACAACCGGCATCGGGCCGCGTCTCGTGCACCGCGCTGTGGATCACAAAGCCGGCCGGGTTCACCGGGAAGGGGCTGTCATGCAGCTTGTTGCACTGCATGTCCACCTTGACCAAGCTGGAAGCGGTGATTTCATCGAACATCAATCCGTAGGGGTTGATCAAAAACTGATGGTCATCACCTGCCACCGAATGCGGCAATTTGGCGGTGATGTGGGTGAACACCAGGTCGCTCCAGCCGTACCGCGCCACCAGCCGATAACACGCGGCCAAGTCCAGCCGCAGCTGCCATTCGTCGGGGTGAACGCTGTCTTTCAAAGAAGGAATCTCAAACGCCATGGCGGTGCTCCGGGGGTCAGCAAAAGGTGATCAGCTTAGCGCAAGTGGGTTGGACAGATGACGTGTTGGTGACTGGGTTGTTGTCCGCTGGATGGAGCTAGGCGCACCCAAAACAAGGCGGTATATGCGGTTGCTTGGCTGGCCACACCAAAGTAAAAATAAACCAAAAAGCACTATTTTTAGGTTAGAGTGAGCTCTCGATGTGTGGGCTGAGGGGCGGCGACTTTTCCGGTTTGGATATTCCGACAGATCTGCACAACAACCGAGATAAGCCATCAATGCCAAACGATTTCTTATCCCTCATGAAACCTTGTTGATGGATAAGCGATGGTGTTATCCGCTGATATGCCCAGTACAGAACAGCAAGATTTTTCAACCGATGCGAGAGCGTCATTCTCAGGAGCTAGTTATGCCAACAGCAGATGAAGTCAGAAGCACAATGCGTGTAACGGGTCAGTTCAGTGAAGACGCACTCAATGCGCTCACTCAACAGGATATTGATCATGCACTGAAAAACTCAAAACCTTTGCCTCAGGGTTCTTGGCCAGCGGAAGCAAAGCCTCTCGGTACGAACTGGAGCGGCAACAACTTCCGGATTGTCAATGGTGTCTGGTACTGTGACGATCAACCTGGTAGCCAATGCGGACGAACTCGCACATGGAACTACAAACCCTCTTCCGGGGCATCCTATCGCCAAGCGGGAAAGTGCCCTCAAGGCTATTCTTGGTTTGAAATATACGTTCCGTCCTGACTTTGGCGTTCAACCGGACGCTGCAAAAGAAAAGCCGCGTAGCGTCAGTTAGATCCAACGCTAGGCGGCTTGATGTTCCACCTGTTTACCCCATAAAGACAAGCCAATTGATGCGCTCAAGGGAAGCGATGAGCAGCGCAAAAAGAAGCGAACGGACTGGATTGTCTGGAGGTTCACGTATCCATGCGAGTCATTCGATCACGCGATTTCACGGCAACGCGCCCATGGGGCGCCATGGACATTGCCAATATGCGTGGCATCACGACCCGCCTGCATTGGACCGACCAGCCGTACAAATGGCACACCAATGACGGCGAGGAAGTGTTTGTGGTGCTTGATGGGGAGGTGCGCATGCATTACCGAGTGGATGGCACGGAGGAATCCGTCAGTCTCAAAGTCAGCGACATCTTTTATGCATCGGTTGGCACCGAGCATGTCGCTCATCCGGTTGGACCTGCGCGCATTCTCGTGATCGAGTCTGAGGGCAGTGTCTAACCGTTCACACCCGTTTTATCCCTCATCACAAGATACCGCCGTCCGCACAAAATGAACCAAGCCTCACAGCACCTCGCTTTCCACGGAACCATTGTTTCGCTTTTCGCTTTGCTGCTGGGTGCGCCATATGCGCGCGCCATCAAGGCCAATGCGTCAGATCAGGTCATCCACTCCTGGCGTGTGGCGCATCAAAGTTTGTCTCTCGGTGCCGCACTCATGTTTTCAGTGGCCGCCGTGCTCCCGATGGTGGCAAAGTCTGAACCTTTGGCTTGGGCAGTCTCGCTGTGTCTCATCGTTTCGTCATACGCTTTCTGTGTGGCCACGCCACTCGCCGCCATCACCAAAGACAGGGGCCTTGCCACTGGGGCCAAGGGCCTGGCACGGCTTGTTTACCTTGGAAATATGGTGGGTGCCCTTGGTTCCTTGGTGGGGGCATTCATCTTGGTTTTTTCGGCAGTCGTTTCCTTGTGAGGTTGTTTGTCGAGTTGCATGCAGGGCACGCCCGCAAGTTTGTCTCGGTGCATGTCACAAATTGAAACTTGACGTTGTTGATCCTCGTCGTAAAATGCTATTGATATCAATATTGAATATTCACCATCATGACCACCCAAGTCCTCATCCACCTTCCCGCAGAGGTTGCACGGCGTTTTCGCAACGCCGTCCCTGCCCGAAAGAGAAGCGAGTTTGTCCGCAAACTGCTCGAGGAAAACTTGCCAGATGTGGATGCACACATGCATGAACTCGCTCTCCAGGCAGAGGCGTTTGACCGTGCCAACCCTGAGGAAGTGAGCGAACTCGACGCAACCCTCATGGACGGTCTTGACCCCAATGAAACGTTTGACAACGCCAAACTTGTCGCGCTATGCCAAAAATAAAAGAGATCGAACGGGGGGATGTTTTTTGGGCAAGACTGGATCCGACGGTGGGCTCTGAGTTGCAAAAAACCCGCCCCGTTGTTGTTCTCTCCATCAACCCACTCAACAAGGTCCGCAAAACGGTGGTGGTTGTTCCGCTCTCAACATCGGCGCCCGCCATTGAGTTTTTGAATGTCCCTCTCAAAGGCGGATCAGTGGCTCGGTGCGAACACATCCGCGCCATCGACAAAACCCGATTGGCTGACAGGATCGGTTCAATTTCAGATAACGACATGGCAAAGATCGAAGAGGGAATCTCACGGATTCTTGGCGTCAATCACTGATTGAGACCACCGACGAGCCATTACGCCGGCCGCGTCAAATCCTCCAGCCGCATCAACCAAGCCCGGGCGTGCACCCCGCTATCTTCCACAGCCCCACACATTTCAACCGAGGCTTGCAGTTGCCCACACACCGCAGGCCGTTCGGGTTTGCCAAAAATTTTGCAGCGCAGTTGTTCATCGAGTTGGATGCAAGGCACGCCCGCAGGTTTGCCTTGGGGCATGCCGGGGATGGGCGAGGAGATGGACGGTGCGGTGCAGCAAGCGGCGCAGCCGAGGCGGCAGGTCAAAGTCATCCGGCTCAGCGTGGCCACAAGGCCCACATCTGCAAAGGCTGTTTCAAGCGGCCCGCCAACTCGCCCGCTGCCGCGCCAGAGCCCGCGTAATAGTCGGCCCGCACCGCGCCCACGATGGCGGTGCCGGTGTCTTGGGCCAGCACCAAGCGGTCCAAATGGGTTTGGGGCCCGGTGGATTTCATCCACACCGGGGTGCCATAGGGGATGCTGCGGCGGTCCACCGCAATCGAGCGTTCGGCCGTGAGCGGCACGCCTTGCGCACCCTTGGGGCCAGGCGGTGTGGTGCCCACGGGCAAGGCCTCTTCGCGGAAGAACACCACACGCGGGTTTTGCCACAGCAGCTCGTTGACCCGTGAGGGGTTGCGGTCAATCCAGGCTTTGATGCCGGGCCAGCTGGCGTCGGTGATGAGTTTGCGGTCCAGCAACCAGCGGCCAATGCTGTTGTAGGGCTGGTCGTTGGTGGCCGCGTAGGCCATGCGCACCCAGCGCTGGCGGCCATCAGGCTCGGTCACATTCACCAAGCCCGAGCCTTGGATGTGCAGCACCATCGCGTCCACAGGGTCGGCCAGGTACAGCAGCTCTTTGCCGCGCAGGGCAGCGCGTGCTGCGGGCACGGTGTCGATCTCTTGGCGCGTGTACCAAGGCTTGCGTTGGCCCAATTGGTTGGGCACCGCATACAAGGGCACTTTGAAGTTGCCTTGCGCTTGACGCGAACCGACCAAGGCGGGTTCGTAATAGCCCGTGAGTAAGCCTGATGGACGTTGCTCATGCGATTCCACGCGATAGGGCTGCAGCTTGTCGCGCACCCAACGGCGTTGTTGCTCAACCGGGGCGTTGGCCAGTTGGGCGATCTCGGGGCACAGGGCTTTCCAAGTGGGGCCGGGTCGTTGGCAGCTTTGCAGCCAAGCGGGCCAGGCTTCGTGGATGGCGTCGGTGTCCAGGCCAGGCAGTTCAGACCATTGGACAGGTACCCAGCGGCTTTGTTCACGCAGGATGGGCGCGGGCAAAGGGGGCGTGTGCAAAGGGGACGTGTGCAAAGTGCTGTCGATCTCAGCGGGGGCCGGCGCTTGGACCGAAGGGCTTGCAGGCTCAGGGGCATGCAGCACCGGGGCCACAGAGCAAGCGCTCAGGGTGCCTACAATCGCGGCCACAAACAAGCCGATCCATCGCGGGCGGTGACTCAAAAAACGGGGTGCGTGCATGGGACTGATTTTGTTGGAGGCTTTGCTGGCCTTGGTGATTTTGGTGGGTATTGTCTGGTGGACCATGTTTTCCGGTCGCGACAAAGGTGAATTGCCTGAGGCTGAAAAAGAGGCCCCAACGCCACCACCTGAAGGACCAAAGCTTTAAGGCCTCAAGCTCACTCGAGCAAGCTGTGCGCCCCTTCAAAGCGTTGCGCGTAATAACGGTTGCTCAGGTGGTCCAAGCGAACCCCCGTGCGCGGGTTGCTGGCGTGAACAAACCGGCCGCCACCCACATACACCCCCACATGCGAGTGGCGTGCCCCCAAGGTGTTGAAAAAAACCAGATCCCCCGGCAAAAGTGCCGAACGATCAATGGGCTTTGATTTGCGGCCCAGCTCGGCCGAGCTGCCTTGGATGGCGATGCCGCCGCCCTCACGGTAAACATGGGCCACCAGGCCTGAGCAATCAAAGCCCGTGGCCGGGCCGCGCCCGCCCCACTTGTAAGCGGTGTCCAGCAAGGACAAGGCAAACAAGGCCAAGTCGTTGCGCACACCGTTGTAGGGTGCGCTGGCACGATCCGAAGAAACGACAGGCCGCGAAACCTGTGTGGTGGAGCAGGCCGTGATCAAACCCACCCAGACCAGTCCTAAACCTGTCAGCGTGCGTCGGCGGAGATGCAAGGGCGTTTGTTGCACGCCGGCCGTGCGTGTGGCGTGGCCTTTTGTCACGTCAGACTCCGCATCAAATTAGCCAGCTCAACCGCCGATTTGACTTCCATCTTATCAAAGACGCGTGCGCGGTGAACCTCCACCGTGCGCACACTGATGTCCAACTGGTCGGCGATGAGTTTGTTGGGCAGGCCCTCGACCACCAAGTGCATCACATCCCGCTCACGGTCTGTCAGTTCGAGCAGACGCGATTGCAAGCGCTGTTGTTCCTTTCGGCCCGTCAAACGCGCTTGCGACAAATGCAGTGCTTGCTCGATCCGGTCGACCAAAGCGTTGTCAGAAAACGGCTTTTCACAAAAGTCAAAAGCCCCACGCTTGACGCTGTCAACCGCTGTGGGTACGTCGGCATGACCGGTCAAAAAGATCACGGGCCATGCTTGTGCCATGCCGTTGCTGAGCAGTTGTTCAAACAGGGCCAAACCACTCATGCCAGGCATCCTCACGTCCAACAAAATGCAGGCCGCTTGGTGGGGCCAGTGTTGTCCAGCGGAAGGCCCATTGCCGGTGTCTTGGAAGCTGTTTTGGAGCATGCTTAAAAAAGACTCTGCACTGTCAAAAGTCTCGCTGAGCAAGCGCCGCGTGCGCAGCAGCCAAGCCATGCCTTCGCGCACGCTGGCGTCGTCGTCCACAATAAAAACAGTGGGCGTGTCGGTGAAATTCATGCGCGGATCTTATCCAAAGCCAAGACAGGCTTGACGGGCAAGGTGAAACGGAAAACCGTGCCTTTGGGCATCAGGGTTTCAAACTCCAGGTGACCACCATGCTGCTCCACCACGGTTCGGCACAGGCTCAAACCCAAGCCCATGCCTTCACTCTTGGTGGTGAAAAATGGGGTGAACAGTTGGCTGGCTACGGTGTCGCTGATGCCCTCGCCCACATCGGTCACCGAAAACTCCACCCAAGCTTGTTCGGCATTGGATGCGGCCCGACGTGCTTTCAGCAACAGTCTTCGGTCCGCACAATCGGGCCGGTCCATGGCTTGCATGCCGTTGCGTGCCAAGTTCAACAAGACTTGCTCCACCATGGTGCGGTCGCACATCACTTCGGGCAAAAGGGGGTCGACCTGGGTGCGTACCGTGACACGCAGTTTGCGCGCTTGCAGCTGCACCAATGGCGATACCGCGTCAAACAAGGCTTGTGGGGGCAAGGCCTCACGGTCTTGATCGCGGCGGCGCACAAAATCGTGCACGCTGTTGATGACCCGACCGGCCCGGTCTGCTTGTTCTGCGATGCGCCGCAGTGCCATGTGCACATCGTCCAGGGTTTGCGGCACGGCCGATGGGTTTTGCAGCAGATTCAAAGAGCCATTGGCGTAGCTGGCGATGGCGGCCAAGGGCTGGTTCAGTTCATGGCTCAGCAAAGATGCCATTTCACCCACCGTGGCCAAACGGGCGGTGGCTTGAAGGCGCTCTTGGCTGGCACGAGAGACCTCTTCGATGCGGCGTTGTTCACTGATGTCGATCACGGCACCCATCCAGCCAGTTTGTTCGCCCAGTACGCTGATCAAAGGCGCCTCGATGATCAGCACCGGAAAATGTGTGCCGTCTTGGCGCATGAAGACCGATTCAAAGCCTTCGCGTGGCGGCACGTTGCCCGCCAAGCGGATGGCTTGGCGTTGTTTGTATTCGTCCACCATCTCTGGGGGCCAATACGGCATGGGCGCATTGCGTCCGGTCAGTGCCGCGGCTTCAAAACCTACCATTTGGCAAAAGGCAGGGTTCACATAGGTGATGCGCCCTTCCAGATCGCGCGCTCGAAGACCGGTGACCAGCGAGTCTTCCATGGCTTTTCGAAAGGCCAGTGCTTCTGCCAAGTCGCGCTCTGCTTTCAAGCGCCTGCGCGAATCCTTGACCAACAACACCATCACCGTGACCAAGGCGATGGACATCGTGGTGACCAAGGCCGTTAAGACATTGGGAAAAATGTGGGCTTCGCCCCTGCGCCCGTCCATGCGCAACACCAAGGTGTTGCCAGGCAGGTTCACCAATTGTTGTGAAGTGAAGACCCGAAGACCTCGACTTTGGCTGCCCGCAATGGCCAGACGGGTGCCATCCGGTTCAGTGAATGAGATTTCGTTCCGGCGACCAAAGCTGTCGCCCAAGAGCTCACTGAGTACTTCTTGCAGACCATAGGTCACGATGGTGAAGCCGATCAGAACACCGTCTTGCGTTCGGGGCAAACACATTTCCATGACCTCAAAACCCATGCCATCGTTTTGTGGCAAAAAGTAGGAGCTGGAATAACTGGGGCCATTGATGCGGCGAGCTTTGGCACAGGCTTGCACGGTTTCATTGAGTGAATCTGTGCGTGCGATGCGTTTAAAAATCGGTGGGCGCAAGGGCGAGTCCACTTGGTGGATCAGGTTCAACTCGGGGTCGCGCGATTCGATGCGCAGCCACTCCCGGTGTTCACGCAACAGCGCTTGGGCCTCGGTGTTCCAGAACGTTTCGGTCGGCGTGTTCGATTGCAAGCCTTGCAGGCTTTGGGTTTGGCGTGTCAGTTCACGCCGCAAGTCACTCACGGCCTCTGACGTGTCGCTTTCCAGTTCGGCTTGTAATTGACTGGCCTCATAGCGTCCGGCCAACCAGACCAAAGTGATCAGCACCCCCATCACCAAGGTGATCAAGGCCAACCAAAGGGTGCGGCGGCCGCGCCCCCCAGGCAAGGCTTCTTCAAAGCTGCGCCACCAAGAGGTGCTGCGTTGCAGCAGGGCGCGCGGCCAGTGAGGCCGGGTTGCGGGCGTCATGGGCGCTTGTCGATGCGGGTGACGCGAGGACTGTCCCAGCTGCCGTCAATGGTGAATTCTTGGCTTGAAGCCCGGGACAACGGATTTTTCAAAAGCCATTGGGCGACAAAGACGGTCAGTCCTACGGCCGGGTTCAGGGCCAGGCCCGCCAGCAAAGAGGTGGTGCCGGTGTCGACGATGGGCAAGATATGGGCGCGGAGTTTTTGGGTCTCCTGCGCAATGTTGGCTTCACCGTCCAGCAAGATCAAGGCATTGACCCCTTTGATTTGTAAATTGCTGGTGTGGGCAGTGCCTTGGGTGATGCCGACATCGCCACGCACAGCGTCAAAGGCAAAGCCTTCGTCAAAGACATCCCTGAAATCCAGTAAAAGTCGTCTGGGCAAGGCCTGCAGGCTCAGAACGCCCAGCAATTTGGCGGCGCCTGCATCGGCCTTCAAGAACTGACCCCTGCCCATGCGGACTTCAAATTGACCATTCATGCTGGGGTAATCCAGCGCCAAGGGAGAGCCTTGCCAATTGACGGTGCCCGCCAGCTGTCCAACGCCGCCTCGCAAGGCATTGGGCGTGCCCAAGCGGTTGAGCAAGGCGCCAGCGTCTTGAATGTCCAATACAAAGTTCATCTCGGTCTTGCGTCGGGCATTGGCGTCTTTGATCGCCAGCCAACGGCCAGTGCTCTTGAGCTGTGCTTCGGGCAGCAGCACATTGAATTTTTTCAACTGCCATTCGGACCCAACCGACAGTCGGTTTGGACCGGATTCTTGGTTGATCGCTTCAATTTCAATGCGGCCGAGTGGAATGCCCCTAAGCTGCAGCGCGTCAATCACGATGTCAAGAGCGGGCAGCTTTGTGGGCGGTGCTTCCAGCAACGCTTCGACTTCGGCGATCTCTGCGGGCGGCAGGTTCAAGCGACTCAAGCGTGCAAAAAGCTGGCCCGCTTGGCCGGTGTAAGACTGCAGGAAACCGATGTGGCCGGACATCTCTTGGGCCTCGATGTTGGCGCGCCATTGGGCGCCATCGCGGGTGCCGCCAGCGGTCACCTTGTGCAAGCTGCGGCCGTTCACCGTCAGGGTATTGGTTTTGAGCCCCATGCGGTTGGGCAGGTAACTTTGCCAAATGGGTGCCCCCATGTTTGGGGCGCTGGCCGTGCCGCTGGGGTCTGGCATCAGGGCCAGCCACTCGTCCACGTCGAGTTGGTCAAGCACCACTTGGGCCGAGACACCCGAATCAGGCCATGCGGGCATTTGCTGGGCGGGGATGCCAACGCCCCAAATACCGCGCACCACCTGAGGTACTTTGCCTGTCAAGTTGCGCAGGTAGGCCACACGCACGTTGTCGGCCAAAGTCACCTGGATGTGGTCATGGGGCCCGGACTTTTCCTGTTGTGAACGCAAAACGATGTTCAGTGGCCGGGTGCTGGCCGTGGATTTGCCCAGGGGCGCGGGCAGTTGAACAGCCATGCCCTCCAAGTTGCTGTTCACGGACAAATCAGGCTTTCCATCTCGCCACGCCAGTTGCGCGGTGTAGTTGGCGCTGCCTTGCGCATGCTGAGCCAGCCAGTCCAGTGGGTAGAACTCTTTGGCTGTCCTTAAGCCCTCTGCACTCACACGGCCACGGGCTTGAAACTCGATGCGTGCCGGCGCAGCGGGGTTGTTGTTGGACCGGCGCATGCTGCCCTCCAGGGACACAGGCCCCCCCCAAAGCTGGGCTTGCAGTGGGCGCAGATCAAAGCTTGTTTCTTGAAACTGCAATTGGCCTTGCATGTTTTCCAGCCATGGCGTTTCGGGTTGCATGCGCAAATCAACGCCTTTGAACACCACGTTGCCTTTCACCTGGGTTTCTTTCAGGTTCAGCAAGGGCAACCGCAGTTCAAAGCGGGTTTGCAGGTTCCCGCGCACCTGGGCTTGGGCCAGCGCTTCAGACAGCAAGGCGTTGAGCGCCGATTGTTGAATCAGCCTCAAGACTTGAGGGGCGCCGCTGGTGCTTTCGGCCCGAACCTGCAGCAGGGCTTGTTGGGTCATGTCGGCGATTTCAACCAGCGGTGCGGTCAGCAGTACGGCATGACCTGCCTCCCCTGCTTGGGCGCTGGCCTCACTCAAACGCATTCCCGCACGGTCGAACTGGAGTCTGCCTTGCAAGCCGCTCAAGCGCGGCCACGGAGCGCCGCCAGGGGGCAGCAAAGCGGGGGGCACCATGTTCAACACCACGTCTTTGAGGCGCCCTGAAAAACGCAACTCACCGTCTTTGGGGTTTTTGAATGGGAGCTTGGCCAAGTCACCTTTGATTTTGACGTTGACGTCGGAATAAGTGCCATTGACCAAGGCGTCGCGCAGGTAATCCAGAACCGATGCAGGCAGACCGACCGGCAAATACCGGTGAACGGTTGCGACATTCAGCTTGTCAATTTTGCCGTCCAGTGTCAACGCACCGGGCCCGTGGGGTGTGCTTTGCCATTGGCCGCGCCATTCACCTTGCAGGTCGGCATTGGCCATTTTCAGTGTCCAGGCGGGCACTTGCCAAGTGCCGCCGCCTGGACGAGACAGGCGGGCCCAGCGTGCACTGGCTTGCAGCTGGTGCAGGGGCACTTCGGCGGGCGAGAGCATGCCTGGCAACCACACGGCACTGCCTTGGCCCATGCGCACATCCATTTGTCCGCCATCGTGGCGCATGTCCAAGTTCACATCGGCGCCGCGCATCCCGGGCAGTTGGGCCCAAGCGCTGGTGGGCGTGGTGGCCAAGCCTTGTGCATCGGGTTGCCAGTGCAGCCCTTGGATGCTGACTTTGGCTTCGTAGGTTTCAGGATGCTGCCATTGACCCTGCCAGCGCAAGTGCAGGTGCGAGACCAAGCCCGACAGATCGCGCGCTTGGAAAGCCGGGTGGATGGCTGAGGCCTGTGGCAAGCGCAGGGCCATTTCACGCAATGCGTGCAAGTCCAGTTGATCGGCCTGTAAAACGCCTCGTGCAGGACGTGATCCTTGGGCTTGGGTGTATTCCAGTGAGACATTGCCACCTGGCCAGATCACGCCCTCCTTGTTGACGAAAGACAGGCCTTGTGTGTTGGCCAGAAACCCCTCTTTTTGCATCTGGATGCCAAAGCGTCCTGACAAGCGCTCAAAAGCCAATGGCAAACTCTCTGCACGCAATTGGGCTTGCAGCCCCACCAAGCTCACGTCGGCCATGGCGCCTTGCCACTGTCCTTTGTCCACATCGGCCCAAAGCCTCAAGGTGCCCTGCCCCTGCAATTGGCCCCAGTCATTTGTCCATTCAGCCGGGACCGCCGCGCGCATGGGCGTCAGATCGAGTTGCGGAACAAAAGCGTATGTTTGCCCAGACCAATCGGCGAAGCGGCCTGCCCGTGTCGACAAAACTTTGCGCTTGAATTGTCCCATCAGAACAAAGCGCTCACCCCATGCATTCGGCGGTGTCGCATCGACACGCAAACTGTGCGTTCGAGACGAGTTGCGGATGACCACATCCATGTCTTTCAAAACCACTGGTGGGCTGGATGTTGCCGGTGCGTCGGCGACATCGGCCACATGCCAGCGCAATACGCCCGCCCGCACAATGACCTCGCGTTGAGAAAAAAGCCAGTCGGCGGCGGCCGAGTCGGCCTGCAGGGTCGGCCCCCAAGTCATGCCACCCACTTGCCAAAGCCCATCGGGTGTTCGCCGAACGTCCAATTCGGGGGCATCCAACACCAGTTGGTCCAGCTGCCAAAGCAGGGCCGAGCGCAAGCTCAGGGCCACGGTCACCTTGGGCAAAAGCAGTGCTGGACGGTTTTCTGGGTCAAGCAATTCGATGTCGCGCAGCTCAAAAGAGGGCACCCAGCCCGTGCTTTGCGCAGTGACCGCGCCGATCTGAACCGGTATACCCAGGGATTGACGGGCAAGGCGTTCCATGGCGGGACGGTATTCGTCGATTCGCGGCACAATCCAAAAATGCAAGCCCGCCCAGGCCATGCCCAGCACCAGACCTGCGAGCAGCAAGCCCCACAAAAACAGCCGCACCCCCCGGGTCAGCCAACGCTGCAGACGGGGTTCAACGGGGGACAAGGCGGGTGGATGCGGCACAAACATACGAAATAGAAAGTCAGCAGGAATTATGACCCGCAGCCAAACGATGGATGACAGTGGGCCCGCTGTGGCCCCGCTGGGTCATGGGGCCCCGCCATTGGCCGTGACCAATGCGCACCGGTATTCTCGGTTTGTTCAGCGTTTGCATCGACGTTACGCCGAGGTTTTGCCTCTGCTCGCACCGGGTGTTCCGACCCGTGAAACGCTGGCAGCAGGCTTTTTGGCCCTGACGCGCACGGGTTTTGATACCCTTGCGGCGTTGCGGGTCTTGCGGCAACTCACCTTGGAGCGCTTGGCACAGCTCGATTGCGCCCAGCAGGCACCGTTGGCCAGCGTGACCCGAAGCATGACCTGGTTGGCCGAAGTCACCCTTGACATTGCCTGGCAACAGGTCATGGCAGACCTGGACGCGCTGCACGGCGCGCCCACCAAGCCCGATGGCCAACGTGCCCAGATGTGGATTGTGGGCATGGGCAAACTGGGCGCGCGCGAGTTGAACGTGTCGAGTGACATTGACCTGATTTATGTGTACGACGAAGACGGTGAAACGCTGGGCAACAGCGAAGGCCGCTCCAAGGTCTCGTGCCAGGAATACTTCACCCGCGCGGTCAAGCGCATGTACGCCCTGATTGGCGACACCACCGAACACGGTTTTGTGTTCAGGGTTGATTTGGCTTTGCGCCCCAACGGCAATTCCGGTCCCAGCGTGGTCTCGCTCGACGCGTTGGAAGAATATTTGCTGGTGCAAGGCCGGGAATGGGAGCGCTTTGCCTGGATGAAAAGCCGCGTGGTGGCGCCCCGCAGCGCGGCGGTTAATGGCTCGGCCCAGGCGCTGCGCGCCGTGGTGCTGCCTTTTGTGTTTCGCCGTTACCTGGATTACAACGTGTTCGAGTCGCTCCGCACGCTGCACCAGCAAATCCGTGACCACGCGGCCAAGCGCAGCGCGGGCCACCCTGAACGCGCCAACGATGTGAAGCTGTCACGCGGCGGCATCCGCGAGATCGAATTCACCGTGCAGCTTTTGCAGGTGGTGCGGGGTGGGCAGTTTCCGGAATTGCGCACGCGCCCCACGCTGGACGCGCTGCAGCGCGTGGCCAAAGCGGGGCTCATGCCCCAAGCCACGGCCGATGCCTTGAGCGCGGCTTATGTGTTCTTGCGCCAGGTGGAGCACCGCATCCAGTACCTGGATGACCAGCAGACCCATGTGCTGCCGACCCGCGACGATGACCTGGCCTGGATCGCTCAGACGCTGGGCTATGCGGGCACCTGTGACTTTTTGATTGCATTGGACGCGCACCGCGAAGTGGTGGCCCAAGAGTTCGACACCTTGCTGGGCAGCGATCGCGATTGCAAAACCTGCAACGGCAAAAATGGGAAAAATGGCAGTGGCCGCGAACACGCCGAGCTTGAAGCCGTCCTGAGTGATTTCAAAGGCCCGGTGCGCGAACGCTTGGCCCAGTGGGAAGACAGTCCCCGCGTGCTGGCCTTGCGCGAAGACGCGCGTGGTCGGCTTACGCGTTTGTTGCAGCGCACCGCGCAGTGGCTGGCCGAAGGCCGCATCACTGAAATAGCGGTGCTGCGCATGGCCGATTGGATCGAGCCCTTGCTGCGCCGTGAGAGCTATCTGGCGTTGATGCTGGAGCGTCCATCGGTCTACGAACGCCTGTTGCGTCTGTTGGGCGCGGCCAGATGGCCTGCGCGCTACTTGTTGCAACACCCCGGGGTGATCGATGAGCTGGCCGGGGGCAATTTGTTCCAAACCCGTTTTGACGCCGCCGAGTTCGAGGCCGAGTTGCAGGCCCGGCGTGTGGCCCTGCAAAGCACGGGCGAGGACGACGAAGAAAGCCTGATGAACTTGCTGCGCCGTGCGCACCATGCCGAGCAGTTCCGCACGCTGGCGCGAGATGTGGAGGGCGTTCTCACGGTGGAGCAAGTGGCCGACGATTTGAGTGCACTGGCCGACGCCGTGTTGCGCGTCACGGCCCGCTGGTGCTGGGATCGCCTGAAAAAACGCCACCGTGAAGAACCGGCGATTGCCATCATTGGCTATGGCAAGCTGGGCGGCAAAGAGCTGGGCTACGGCAGCGACTTGGACATCGTGTTCGTGTACGACGACGAGGAAGAGCGCGCCCAGGAAATTTACGCCGCTTATGTGCGCAAAATCATCAACTGGATGACTGTGAAAACCGCCGACGGTGATCTGTACGAAATCGACACAGCGCTGCGTCCCAACGGTAATTCAGGCCTGCTCGTCACGCGTTTTGAGGCCTATGCCGACTACCAGCAGCAACGTGGCAGCAACACCGCTTGGACTTGGGAGCACCAGGCCATGACCCGCGCCCGCTTTGTCATGGGTTGGCCCAGCCTGGCGCCTCGATTCGATGCCGTGCGCCACGCTGTCATCAGCGCTGCGCGTGATGCCGACAGCCTGAAAGCTGAAATCGTGGCCATGCGCGAGCGGGTGCGCCAGGCCCACCCGGTCAAGATCGACCATTTTGATGTGAAGCACAGCCCAGGCGGCATGGTCGACGTCGAATTTGCCATGCAGTACCTGGTGCTTTTGCACGCTGCCGCACACCCAGAGTTGGCCGATAACGTGGGCAACATCGCGCTGCTTCAACGCGCCGAACATGCGGCTTTGCTGCCAGAAGGTGTGGGGCAAGCGGCTGCCAATGCTTACCGCGAAATGCGGCGCTTGCAACACCGTGCGCGTTTGAACGAAGAGCCCACCCAGGTGGACCCGGCCGCGCTCAGCACTGAGCGTGATGCGGTGTTGGCGGTGTGGCGCGACGTCATGCATTGAGACCGGTTGGGGCATCAGGCTGGGTGTGCGGTATGGCCTCAATGTGCCCGACGGCACGGAGGGCGGTCATTGGCAAGCGCTAAACTTCCCAAGCGCTGGTTGAGCGGATCGCAAAGGGAAAAGGTATGAAAAAAAACGTTGTGGGCGGGTGGGCGAGCCTTGGGTTGTGGGCCGCTGCGGTGGGCTCGGTGTGTGCGGGTGAGTCGGTCAAATCACCGAGTGACAGCAAACCAACGCTGACGGTGACCATCACCACGCCCCAAACGGCAAGTCTGGCGCAAAAAATCAACGCCAACGGCAACTTGGCCGCTTGGCAAGAGGCCATCATTGGCGCGGAGGCCAATGGCCTGAAGATCACCGACGTCCGAGTGAACGTGGGTGATCGGGTGCAGCGCGGTGACGTGTTGGTCACTTTACAGTCCGATACCTTGCGCGCCGAGTTGGCGCAGGCCGAGGCCGCCCTTGCAGAAGCCACGGCCAGTGCGCAAGAAACCAAAGCCCAATCCGACCGCGCCCGCAGCTTGCAGCAGCAAGGCTTTTTCAGCAACGCGCAGTTGAGCCAGACCTTGGCCGCCGATGCATCCGCGCAGGCGCGTGTGCAGTCGGCGCGTGCTTTGGTGCAGTTGCAAACGGTGCGCTTGTCCCAAACCCAGGTGCGTGCCCCCGACGCTGGCGTGATCTCGGCGCGGCAAGCCACGGTGGGCAGCGTGGTGGGGGCGGGCACCGAGTTGTTTCGCTTGATTCGTCAGGGCCGCATCGAGTGGCGCGCTGAAGTCACAGCCGCCGAGATTGGGCGCATCCAGGTGGGGGCGCTGGTACAAGTCAAAGCGGCCAGCGGCCAGTTGCTGCAAGGCAAGGTGCGGATGGTTGCGCCCTCCGTCGATGCGCAAACCCGCAACGCCATGGTGTATGTGGACTTGCCTGCCGCCACGGGCAGTGCCCGTGCAGGCATGTACGCGCAAGGCGAGATCGCGCTGGGCCAAAGCCAAGCGCTTACTGTGCCGCAAAGCGCGGTGGTGGTGCGCGATGGTTTCAGCCATGTCTACACCGTGGGGGCCGACCAAAAAGTCAGCCAGCTCAAGGTGCAAACCGGACGACAAAGCGGCGATCGCGTCGAGGTGACCCGTGGCCTGAAAGCCGATGCCCGCGTGGTCGCCAGCGGCGGTGCATTTTTGAACCACGGCGACACGGTGCGTGTGGTCGACGCGCCCACCGCTCCAGCTGCGCCCGCCAAAGCCACCCCATAAGAGGGACGCCATGCTCAACGTCTCTTCCTGGTCGATTCGCAACCCAATCCCGGCCGTCATGCTGTTTGTCTTGCTGACGGTGGCAGGCTTCATCGCCTTCGGTTCGATGAAGGTGCAAAACTTTCCCGATCTGGACGTGCCCACCATCTCGGTGACCGCCAGCCTGCCCGGTGTGGCGCCTTCTCAGCTCGAAACCGATGTGGCCCGCAAGCTTGAAAATGCGCTGGCCCCACTGCAGGGTCTCAAACACATCACCACCAAGGTGCAAGACGGCGTGGTGTCGATCACCGCCGAGTTCCGCATGGAAAAGCCCAGCCAAGAGGCGGTGGACGATGTGCGTTCGGCCATTCAGGGCGTGCGGGCTGACCTGCCCGGTGACCTGCGCGACCCGGTGGTCAAAAAGCTCAACCTGGCAGGCACGCCCGTGCTGGCCTACACCGTGCGCTCGGCGCGCATGGACGACGAGGCCTTGTCCTGGTTGGTTGACAAAGAGATCACCCGCAAGCTTTTGTCGCTGCGCGGTGTGGGTGCGGTCAACCGCGTGGGTGGTGTGACACGCGAAGTGCGTGTGGCGCTCGATGTGAACCGCCTGCAGGGACTGGGCATCACCGCCGCTGAGGTGTCGCGCCAGCTCAAGCAGGTGCAGCAAGAAGGCTCGGGCGGCCGCATGGAGCTGGGCGCGGGTGAGCAGCCCGTGCGCACCCTGGCCACCGTCAAAACGGCGCAAGAGGTGGGACAGATCGAGCTGGCCACATCGCGGGGTGGGCGTGTTCGTTTGGACCAAGTGGCCACGGTCAGCGACACGCTGGCCGATGCCCGTTCTGCCGCCAGTTTGAACGGCCAACCTGTGGTGGGCTTTGAGGTGGTGCGCAGCAAGGGTGAGAGTGAAGTGGCTGTTGGCCACTTGGTGCGCCAAGCGCTGGCCGACTACCGCCTGCAAAACCCCGACATCGAGATCACCGAAGCTTTTGACTTTGTGACCCCGGTGGAAGAGGAATACAACGGATCACTCGTTTTGCTTTACGAAGGTGCGATTTTGGCGGTGCTGGTGGTGTGGCTGTTTTTGCGCGACTGGCGGGCCACCTTTGTCTCGGCGGTGGCGCTGCCGCTGTCGGTCATCCCGGCCTTCATTGGCATGGCGTATCTGGGCTTTTCCATCAACGTGGTGACCTTGTTGGCGCTGTCTTTGGTGATCGGCGTGCTGGTGGACGACGCGATTGTCGAGGTGGAAAATATCGTACGCCATTTGCGCATGGGCAAATCGCCGTACCAGGCCGCCATGGAGGCGGCTGACGAAATTGGTTTGGCCGTGATCGCGACCACCTTCACCTTGATTGCGGTGTTTTTGCCCACCGCGTTCATGAGTGGCATTCCGGGCAAGTTCTTCAAACAGTTTGGCTGGACGGCGTCGCTCGCGGTGTTCGCCTCGCTGGTGGTGGCGAGGGTGCTCACGCCCATGATGGCGGCTTACATTTTGAAGCCCATCGTCACGGCCGCGCACGAACCCGGCTGGCTCAAGCGCTACATGGTCTGGGCCACCTGGTGCCTGCGGCACCGCCTGGTCACCATGGTGCTGGCCACGCTGTTTTTCATCGGCTCCATCATGCTCGTGCCGCTGCTGCCCAAGGGCTTCATCCCGCCGGACGACAACTCGCAAACCCAGGTCTATGTGGAACTGCCACCGGGTTCGACTTTGGCGCAAACCCAGGCCAGTGCCGAACATGCCCGCACGCTTTTGATGACGGTGCACGATGTGAAAAGTGTCTACACCACGATTGGCGGGGGCAGTGCGGGCAGTGATCCGTTTGTCGCTGGTGGCGCGGCCGAAGTGCGCAAGGCCACGCTCACCATTCAGCTGACCGAGCGCGGCACGCGCCCGCGCAAGCAGGCGATTGAAAACGACATCCGCACCGCGCTGCAGCAACTGCCGGGCGTGCGCACCAAGGTGGGTCTGGGCGGCTCGGGCGAAAAGTACGTGCTGGTGCTCACGGGCGAAGACCCGCAGGCCTTGCAAACCGCTGCCATGGCCGTCGAGCGTGACCTTCGGACTGTTTCTGGCTTGGGATCGATCGCATCGACAGCCAGCCTGGTGCGACCCGAGATCGCGGTGCGCCCCGACTTTGCCAAAGCCGCCGATCTGGGCGTGACCAGCGCCGCCATCAGCGACACCTTGCGCGTGGCCACCCTGGGCGACTACGACCAGGCGTTGCCCAAGCTCAATTTGTCGGAGCGCCAAGTGCCCATTGTGGTGAAGTTGGGTGACGCATCCCGGCACGACCTGGCCACGCTCGAGCGCCTGATGGTGCCCGGCAGTCGTGGCCCGGTCATGCTCGGCCAGGTGGCCAGCATCGAGGTGGCGGGCGGCCCGGCGGTGATCGACCGCTACGACCGCCAGCGCAACATCAATTTCGAGATCGAGCTGTCGGGCATGCCGCTGGGTGACGTGACACAAGCGGTGCAAAAACTGCCCGCGATGCAAAGCCTGCCGCCGGGCGTCAAGGTGGTCGAAGTGGGCGACGCCGAAGTCATGGGTGAACTCTTTGCCAGCTTTGGCTTGGCCATGATGATTGGCGTGCTGTGCATTTACATCGTGTTGGTCTTGCTGTTCAAGGGGTTCCTGCACCCCATCACCATTTTGGCGGCGCTGCCCTTGTCTTTGGGTGGCGCGTTTGTGGGTCTCTTGATCGCGCAAAAGAGCTTCTCCATGCCCTCGTTGATTGGTCTGATCATGCTCATGGGCATCGCCACCAAAAACTCGATCTTGCTGGTGGAGTACGCGATTGAAGCGCGGCGCGGCAAACCCGCCGAGGGCGATCGCCCTGCTGTGCCCGGCATGAGCCGTTGGGACGCGATCCTGGACGCCTGCCACAAACGCGCCCGGCCGATCGTCATGACGACGATTGCCATGGGCGCGGGCATGCTGCCCATTGCCGTGGGATGGGGCGCGGCCGACGCGAGCTTCCGCTCGCCCATGGCCATTGCCGTGATTGGCGGCTTGCTCACCAGCACGGTTCTCAGCCTGCTGGTGATCCCGGTGGTGTTCACCTATCTGGATGATTTAGGCCAGTGGTCTGGCCGAATGTTTCGAAAACTGACACAAGCAAGGAGCAAAGCATGAACAACAAAGTGGCGATGGTGGTGGGTGGCGGCAGTGGCATGGGCGCAGCTGCGGCCCGCAAGCTGGCGCAAGATGGCTTTCAGGTGGCGGTGTTGTCCTCGTCCGGCAAGGGCGAGGCGCTGGGCCTTGAGTTGGGCGGCCTGGGCTTGACCGGTTCGAACCAGTCGAGCGAAGACCTGCAAAAGTTGCTCGATCAAACCTTGGCGCGTTGGGGTCGCATTGATGTCTTGGTCAACAGCGCAGGCCACGGCCCCAAAGGCCCGGTGCTGGAGTTGACCGATGCGCAGTGGCACTTGGGCATGGACATGTATTTCTTGAACGTGGTGCGGGCCGTGCGTCTGGTGGCCCCCATCATGGTTCAGCAAAAGTCAGGGGCCATCATCAACATCTCGAGTGCGTGGGTCGATGAGCCCAGCGCGATGTTCCCGACTTCTGCAGTGGCCCGCGCCGGCCTGGCCGCTTTCACCAAACTGTTTGCCGATGAGCATGCCGTGCACAACGTGCGCATGAACAATGTGTTGCCCGGCTGGATCGACAGCCTGCCCGCCAAGGAAGAGCGCCGCGAAAGCGTGCCCATGCAGCGTTATGGCACGAGCGAAGAAGTGGCCGCCACGATTGCTTTTTTGGCCTCAGAGGGCGCGGCCTACATCACCGGCCAAAGCTTGCGCATCGACGGTGGTCTGATGCGCTCGCTCTGAGCCAAACGCTGTCTCAGCGCATCAGGGGTTGCAAAAGTCGCAGCGGCTCGGGTCAGCCCAGGGCTGCGAAGACAGGGTGCGTTGCTCTTCGTGCTGGCATGACGTGCAGTGCCACACTTGTGCAATTGGCAGCCGCGTCTTTTGGCCGCAGGACCGGCACGGCAGGCCCGCAACCCGTGATTGAACCCAAAAGCCTGGGTTTTGGCATTGTGGGCATGGGGACTGCAGTTTGAGGATCAAATCGTCGCAAGCCTTGCGGATGAGCTCTTGTCTTGTGGGGTTGCAAAACGCGCGCAGGTCGTTTTCGACGAACACCTTGCCACTGACCGATTGCGCTTGAAGTTGGGCAAACACCCGAAGCAGGGTCTCTTCGTCGTGGATGTTTTTGACGATGTCCAAATGGTCTTCGTGGTCAGGCCGCATCACCAAGTGGTGCCCGGGAAATTTGGCCTCTTGGGCAAACCGCATCAACTCGTCCAAGTTGGTGACGGTCCTGTGCAGGCTTTGCGCGGGGCCGTGTGCAAAGCCTGTCACTTCAAGCGCTTGGGCCGGGTCGACCCACAGGAGCAGCTCGGTGTTCCAGGGCATGAAGCCGCCAAAGGGGTCAGACCCGAAAGAGCCCTCGCTGGCGATGCCGATGGGGGCGCCGGTCAGGGCCATGCCGATCTGTGCTTTGCGACGTGCTGCATCGAGTTGGGAGCCTGGCCGAGCGATCTCGCGGGTGTAAGTGCCCAGTTGGTCGGTATCAAAGGCGTCGGTGTGAACCAGCTCACAGCCCAAGGCGGACTCCAGAGGGGTCTTCACCAAACCTTGTTTGCCGTGTTGCGTGAGAAATGCAACTCGGCGAGCCGGATGAGGGCCCTCTTTCGATCTGTCCATGCCAACCTTACATCAGAACCCCTTGGGCCACCGCCACGTAGATGGGGATTCCAAACACAATGTTCAACGGAAAGGTGATGCCCAGACTCAGACCGAAATAAAGGGAAGGGTTGGCCTCAGGCAGTGCGTAGCGCAGCACCGCCGGGACCGCAATGTAAGACGCACTGGCTGCCAAAACCATGAGCAGGGCGCCATCACCAGCCGATAAATTTAGCAGAAATGCCAGACCCAAAGCCAGCGAGGCGTGCACGACAGGGCCTACGATGGCGTAAGCCACCAACACAGGCGACTTGCCTTTGACCTGTGGCAGATTTCGGGCCGCCATCAAACCCATGTCGAGCAAGAAGAAGGCCAACATGCCTTTGAACAGGTCGACCGAGAACGGCTGCATGGCGGATTTGCCGGCGTCGCCGGTGATCATGCCAATCGCCATCGCGCCCAGCAGCAGCAACTGCGCGCCGTCGGTGAAGGATTCATGAAGGATCTTGCCGACCGAGACACCGGTTTTGGGCGCGGGTACGCCATCGGCTGTCGCCACGGCACCTTTGGTCGCTTTTTGGCGCAGGGAGTTGGCAAACACCACGGCCAAGATGATGGCGGGCGATTCCATCAAGGCCATGGCCGCAGCCATGTGACCACCATAAGCAATGTCTTGGTTTTCCAGGAATTGAACAGCGGTGACAAAAGTGACCGCACTGACCGACCCATAGGTGGCGGCGACCGCAGCGGCATCAAAACCCGACACAAAGCGGCGCAAGAGGGTGTAGCCGATCAAGGGGATGAAGATGGCCAACCCCACGGCTGCGGCCAGACTGATACCCACATTGGCCGTCAAGCCCGACTGTGAAAGTGCAAAGCCGCCTTTGAGTCCCAAAGCCATCAACAGGTAGAGCGACAAGAAGCGGGAAATGGCGGGGGGGATTTCAAGGTTCGATTTGACGGTGCCAGCCAATACACCAAAGATGAAAAAGAGAATCGCAGGATCGATCAGGTTTTGCATTTGTTATTCCTTGGCGCGATCTTAAAAACTTGCAGTCGTCTTGTAAAATCGATTCTTATGCAGTCAGCTATAGGTAAAAGTCTATGAATGTCACGTTTCGTCAATTGCGTTTGTTCTTGGCCTTGGCCGAAACGGGCAGCGTGAGTGCGGCGGCCAAAGTGATGCATGTGACCCAACCCACCGCTTCAATGCAGCTCAAGGAGATGAGCTTGTCGGTGGGTCTGGCGCTCTATGAGGTGATTGGAAAAAAAATTAACCTCACGGATGTCGGTAAGGAGCTGGCCGTCACCGCGCGTGCTGTGGCACAGACCTGGGACGCTTTTGAGCAAAACGTCGATGCGGCCAAGGGACTGTCGCGGGGCAAATTGCGGGTGGCGGTGGTCAGCACAGCCAAGTACTTCATGCCGCATTTGATTGGCAGTTTTTGTACCAAACATCCGGCCATCGACGTGTCGCTTGAAATTTTGAACCGCGATGGCGTGGTGCACCGCTTGCGTGAAAACCTGGACGATCTGTACATCATGTCCATGCCTCCCAAAGACATGGATTTGGGTGACGAGGCCTTCATGCCCAATCCGATTGTGTTGATTGCGCCCAATGCCGACCCCTTGGCCAAACGCACGCAGATCAGTTTGCACGAGTTGACCCAGCGCCGCTTCATCGTGCGCGAAAAAGGTTCGGGCACCCGCATGGCCGCTGACCAGTTTTTCCGGAAAATGAAGTTTCGCCCCGACGTCCGATTGGAGTTGGGCAGCAATGAAGCCGTCAAGGAGTCGGTGGCCGGAGGCTTGGGCTTGGGCGTGGTGTCACGCCATGCTTTGCACGGGCATAAAAAAGAAAACGGTGTGAGTGTGATTGACATCGAGGGCTTCCCGGTGTCGTCGGCTTGGCACATTGTGTACCCGGCCAGCAAAAAGCTGTCACCTTTGGCCTTGGCTTTCAAAAAGCACATGATCCAAGAGGTCGGTCGGCGCAAATGGCCACTGGCCTGAGGCCGTCCGGTGCATTGCGCTCAACTCAAGGCGTTGTGAACACCGTCAACACCCCGGTGTAGCCGTACAACTGGTTGCGGGCGATTTCGCCTGCAGCGAAAAATCCCACTAGGGGCACATCGCCTAAAGCGTGGCGAATGATCTGCAACTCGGCGCTAGGGCCCCCAAAATGCGGGCCGCCCCGTCCAGTGCAACTCACATACACCGCCCCAGCCACGCGTGGGCCCGCCGTGGGCAGTGTGGGCAAGGGGTTGTCGCTCATGGCATGGATGGCTTCGATGGACAGCGTCTCGGGCTCTAATTCTTCGCGGATTTCGGCGCACACGCGCACCAAGTCGGCCCGTGCGGCTTGCACATCCCGGCGGCAAAAGGTGAGCAGCATGCCGGGCTCCAGATTTTCTGCGACGGCCACGCCTTGGCGCAAAGGATCCAGCCCAATGATGTGCCGTACCCGCACATCGTTGCCCAAATGGCCGGTTCGGCCCACGCCAGAATGCCCCGCCGCGCTCAAGCCCACCAACGTAGAGCGCACCACGGCAATGGCCTTTTGGGGCTCGCTCAGGCTGATGCCCAAATCGGCCAGCATCACATCGAGCGCCGCCTCGCCTGCCAGTTGCAGCACCACATGCCCTTCGGACTGGGTGATCTCGCGCTCAGGTGAAATCGGCTGACAGCCTTGCGTGACGCGCGACATCAAAGAAACATCTGGCGAAAAAGCCACCCCGCTCAAACCGCCTTCGAGCACGCCACCGTGCACTTCCGATCCGCCTGCATCGTCGGCACGCACGGCGAACTGCACACTGCGCGTGCGGCTGGCACTGAGGCCACCAAATAAATAGCCCTGCTGTGTGCGGCTCGCCATTTCTGCGATCAGCTCGGCCAGGTCGGGTGTGTGGGGGTCTGCATGCACCAGCGCCGCATCGGCCCAAGCCGCAGGCAGGGGCGTCACGCCGGAAAACACCCGGTATTGCTCGGGTGTCAGGTCGCACAGCATGAGCGCCATGGCGGGCTCATCAAAGTATTCGGCGTTGTTGACCGCCACACCGATGCCCACCGTGCCTGCCCAGTCGGGGACACCTGGCAAGGCCTGCCGCAAATGGTCCAGCAGCGCCTGCGCGTGGGGCGCGTAATGGTCGGTGATGTACAGCAGGCCCAAGCGAGGCTGAGTGGCGTAATCGGGCAGCACCATTTGGGCTTGCAATTGCGCCAAGACCAAGCCCGCAGCCATGCGCCACTGTGGGTGCGTGGCATGGCCACAGGGAAACAACTTCATAGACAACTTATTTCAAAACGCTTTTGCGTGCAGTCCGAGTGGCTGGCTTGGTTGCTGGTTTTTTGACCGAGACGGTCTTGACCGATTTGGCAGCCACACCCGCTTGAGCAGCTTGAGCTGGCTTCGCCGATGCGGGCTTGGCGCGTTGACCCCGAGCGGTGGTCGAAGACGCGCCGGGCTTGCGGGGCGCTTGAGGCCGCTGGCCGGCTGCAGTCTTGGACGTTTTGGCGGTGGCGTTTTTGGCGCGCATGCCGGCCTTCATGGCTTCGCCAGCCACGTCCTTCAAAGCGGCGGCGGCAATGCCCTGAAACTGTTGGGTCAAAGCGCCCCACCATTGCATCGGGTCCACGGCAGGCTGACTCGCCGATTCAGCGGTCTTGGTTTCGCTGGCCGGGCTTGCCTCTTCCTTGGGGGCTTCGCTTGGCGTGGGCTGTGGTGTGGCCGTTTGTGGCGCAGGCTTGGGGCTGAACAGAGAAGACTTGGACACGCTGGCGGTGTCGGCGGGTGCGGCCTGTTCAGGCTCACTGACCGGGGGCTTGGCCGTGAACGCTTTGGCCAGATCGGCCATGTTGACGTTCATGCTTTGCAGGGTGGTCAAGGTCATCTTTTGCACCTCCATCGCTTGGATGGTGGCTTTGAGCGCCGTGGTGTTTTGTTCCAACCAAAACAGCACCGACTTCAATTCTTGGATGCGCTTGTCGATGTCTTCAATGCTGAGCGTGGGAGCCACCCAGCTGGCCATGCCGGGCATGCCGCCAGCCGCAGAGGCTTGGGCAGCCGATGCGGTTTTGGACAGGTTTTGTAAAAAGTCAAAGCCCGGCACGAATTGGCCAAAGCCGAAGGCAGAAGGTTCGCTCATGGCAGATCCTTGAAAGTGATCTGCAAAGCTTACCCGAAGACGCTGGAGGCTTGGACCGATAAGCCCCCTACAACGGGTTCACCCAACGCTCACCCTTCCACAAACACCCGTGCCTTGCGCGGCGTCAGCACCAGCGTCTCGCCTTCTTTGAAGTCTTGCTGGCGGTATTGCGAGGCCGACAATTGCGCCTCGATCACCGCATCCTTGCCAAACATGCCCGCTTCGACAGGTTCGAGCTCCAGCCGTGCCACAGGCCCCACCACGATGGCACGGGTCAGCTTGGCCACGATGCCGGTGTGGGCGGTGCCCGCTGTGTAACGTGTCACATCTAGGTCGTGCGGGCGCACATAGGCAAAGGCTTTGGCGTCTTGCACTTGGCCGTGCTCGGGGCTTTCCAGGCGGATGGCGTGTTGGTCGGCGCCTATCAGCATCTCGCCTTCGTGGGCGCGGCCATGGAACAGGTTCACATCGCCCAAAAAGCCATACACAAAGGGGCTGGCCGGGTGGTCCCACACCTGTTGGGGCGAGCCGATTTGCTCGATGTTGCCCTTGTTCATCAGCACCACGCGGTCGGCCACTTCCAGGGCTTCTTCCTGGTCGTGCGTCACAAAGATGCTGGTCACATGCAGCTCGTCGTGCAGGCGGCGCAACCAGCGGCGCAGCTCCTTGCGCACTTTCGCGTCCAGCGCGCCAAAAGGTTCGTCCAGCAGCAACACCTTGGGCTCAACCGCCAAGGCGCGTGCGAGCGCAATGCGTTGGCGTTGACCGCCCGACAACTGCGAAGGGTAACGATCGGCCAACCAATCGAGTTGCACCAAACCCAGCAACTCGTGCACTTTGCGGTTGATTTCGCTTTCACTCGGACGTTCGCTGCGCGGCTTGACGCGCAGGCCAAAGGCCACGTTTTCGAAGACCGTCATGTGGCGAAACAGCGCGTAGTGCTGGAACACAAAGCCCACCTGTCTCTCGCGCACATGCACATGTGTGGTGTCTTCGCCGCTGAAGGCGATGGTGCCCTGGTCGGCCGTTTCTAAGCCTGCGATGATGCGCAGCAGCGTGGTTTTGCCGCAGCCCGATGGCCCCAGCAAGGCGACCAATTCGCCCGATTCGATGTCAAGACTGACATTGTTCAGCGCGGTGAAGTCACCAAACTGTTTGTCGATGTTGCGGATTTCGATGCTCATGTTTCAAACCAGAATCAAAAGGGGAAGTCAGTGGACGGGCTGCTCAGGCGGCGTGTTGGCCGACGCTTGGATTTCTTTTTCATGCTGCCATTCAATGAAGGACTTGATGGCCAAAGTGACCAGCGCCAGCAAAGCCAGCAACGAAGCCACGGCAAAAGCGGCCACGGACTGGTATTCGTTGTAGAGGATCTCCACATGCAAAGGCATGGTGTTGGTCTGCCCGCGGATGTGGCCCGACACCACCGACACCGCACCGAACTCGCCCATGGCCCGCGCATTGCACAAGATGACGCCGTACAGCAGGCCCCATTTGATGTTGGGCAAAGTGACCCGCCAAAAGGTTTGCCAACCTGTGGCACCCAACACGATGGCCGCTTGTTCTTCTTCGCTGCCTTGCGCTTGCATGAGCGGAATCAACTCGCGCGCAATGAAGGGAAAGGTGACAAACACCGTGGCCAAGATGATGCCGGGTACCGCAAACACGATCTTGATGTCGTTGGCTTGCAGCCAAGGGTCGAACCAGCCATGCGCCCCAAACACCAGCACATAGACCATGCCCGCCACCACAGGCGACACCGAAAAGGGCAAGTCCACCAATGTGGTCAACAGCGACTTGCCCTTGAACTCGTACTTGGCAATGGCCCAGGCCGCTGCCACGCCAAACACCAAATTGAGCGGCACCGCCACGGCAGCGACGATCAACGTCAGACGAATCGCCGACCAGGCATCGGGCTCCTTGAGCGCCTCCAGATAAGCGTCCAGGCCTTTGCGCAGCGCTTCGGTGAACACCGCCGCCAATGGCAAGACCAAAAACAAAAACATGAAGGCCAGCGCCAGGCCAATCAGGCCTCGGCGAATCCAGCGGGCTTCGGTGGTGCCCGCTTGGACTTTGTTGGCGGTGAGGCTTGGGCTCATGACGAAGCGCCCGAACGGCGGCGTTGCCAAGTTTGCAAGCCGTTGATGACCAACAGCAACATGAATGAGATGACCAACATCACCAAGGCCACAGCCGTGGCACCTGCGTAGTCGTATTGCTCCAGCTTGCCAATGATGATCAGCGGTGTGATCTCGGACACCATGGGCATGTTGCCCGCAATGAAAATGACTGAGCCGTATTCACCGATGGCCCGCGCAAAAGCCATGGCAAAGCCCGTGAGCAGCGCAGGCGCAATGCTCGGGAAAATCACCCTGCTGAAGGTCTGCCAGCGCGTGGCGCCCAGGCAAGTGGCCGCTTCTTCGAGTTCTTTTTCGGCGTCTTCGAGCACCGGCTGCACCGTGCGCACCACAAAGGGCAGACCGATGAAGATGAGCGCGATCACCACCCCGTTGGGATTGAAGGCCAGTTGAATGCCCAAAGGCTCCAGGTACTGGCCAATCCAGCCATTGCCCGCCAGCAAAGCCGTCAGTGAAATGCCCGCTACGGCAGTGGGCAAAGCAAAAGGCAAATCGACCAAGGCATCGACGAATTTTTTGCCAAAGAAGTCATAACGCACCAGCACCCAAGCCACCAGCAAGCCAAAAAACACATTGACCAGTGCGGCGATCAGCGACGCGCCAAAGGTCAGCCGGTAAGACGCCATGACGCGTGGGCTCGTCACGGCAACCCAGAACTGGTCCCAGCTCAAGGTGAAGGTTTTGAAGACCAGCGCCGACAGCGGGATCAGCACGATCAAGCACAGGTAAAAGAGGGTGAAGCCCAGGGTCAGGTTGAACCCGGGCAACACCCTGGCGGGCACCCGCCGCTTGGCAGGTGCCGCAATGGGCAATGCGGTCATGGCGAGAACTTATTTGACGGTGTAAATCTTGTCGAACTGACCGCCGTCGTTGAAGTGCACCCGCTGCGCTTCGGCAAAGGAGCCAAACACTTCGTCCACCGTGAACAGCTGCAAAGGCTTGAAGGTGTTGGCGTGCTTTCGGAGCACGGCCTGTGAACGTGGACGCAGCGCATGCTTGGCCGCGATCTCTTGGGCTTTTTCAGAGTACAGGTAATCCAGGTAGGCCTTGGCCACAGCGCCCGTGCCTTTCTTGGCCACGGTGCGCTCCACCACCGCCACCGGGTTTTCGGCCACGATGCTGATGGACGGGTGGATCGCATCGACCTTGCCCGCGCCAAATTCGCGGTCGACCGAGACCACTTCGGACTCAAAGGTCACCAGCACATCCCCGATGTTGCGCTGCAAAAAGATGGTGGTGGCATCGCGTCCACCTTTGGCCAGCACCGGCACGTTTTTGTAGAGCTTGCCCACGAACTCGGCGGCTTGTGCGTCGCTGGCGCCCTTTTTCTTGGCGTAACCCCAAGCCGCCAAATAGGCCATGCGGCCGTTGCCACCCGTCTTGGGGTTGACCACGATCACCTGAATGCCGGGTTTGACCAGGTCGTCCCAGTCCTTGATGTTTTTCGGGTTGCCGTTGCGGGTGAGGAACAGCATGGTCGAGGTGGTGGGCGAAGCGTTGTGCGCAAAGCGCTTGTTCCAGTCTTTGGCCACTACACCGGTGCCGGCCAAAAAGTCCACGTCGGTGGTGGTGTTCATGGTCACGACATCGGCGTCCAGACCGTCATTGACCGCACGCGCCTGCGCGCTGGAGCCACCGTGGGCCTGATCGATCTTGATGTCTTTGCCGGTGGTCTTTTTGTAGTGCGCCACAAAAGCGGCGTTGTAGTCCTTGTAGAACTCCCGCGCCACGTCGTATGAGGCGTTGAGCAAGTTTTGAGCGTTGGCCGTCAGGGCCGACAAGACCAGGGTGGTGGCCAAAGCGATGTGGGTGAGTTTTTTCATGGTGATTCAGTCTGGGACGGTGCAAGACATGGAAGGTCTTGAGTGGCTTGGACGACCCATGGGATCGACCGCCATCAAGTCATGGCCGCGATTGTGGAAGCGGTTCGTTAAATCTCAAACGAATCATTTATTGTTTGCTTATGTGAAAAAGCAACTAAGGGACGGATCACTTGCGGGTGTAAATCTGGTCAAACTTGCCGCCATCAACAAAGTGCACCTGGCTGGCTTTGTCCCAACCGCCAAAGGCTTCATCGATGGTGAACAGGCCCAGTTTGGGCAGCTGTTTGGCGTACTTGGCCTGGGCTTTGGCAGAGCGGGGTCGGTAAAAGTGCTTGCCGATCAGGTCTTGCGCTTCTTCGGTGTAAAGGTATTCCAAGTAGGCCTGGGCCACCGCCCGGGTCCCTTTTTTGTCCACGTTTTTGTCGACCAAGGCCACAGCGGGCTCGGCCAGGATGGAGATTGAGGGGTAAACAAAGTCCACCTTGTTGCCGAATTCCTTCTCCAGCAAATAGGCTTCGTTTTCCCAACTCAGGAAGACATCGCCCTGGTTGCGTTGCGCAAAGGTCACCGACGAGCCCCGGGCACCCGTATCGAGCACAGGCACGTTCTGGTAGAGCTTTTTCACAAACTCTTGTGCCTTGTCATCACCACCGTATTTGCGCTTGGCAAACTCCCACGCGGCCAGATAGTTCCAGCGCGCGCCGCCCGAGGTTTTGGGGTTCGGCGTGATGACCTTCACATCCGGGCGCACCAGGTCGTCCCAGTCCTTGATGTTTTTGGGGTTGCCTTGCCGGACCACCAGCACGATGGTCGAGGTGTAGGGCGTGCTGTTGTGCGGCAGGCGTTTTTGCCAGTCTTTGGGAATCAGGTTGCCGTTGCTGTGCAGGGCGTCGGTGTCACCGGCCAGGGCCAGCGTGGCCACATCGGCGTCCAGGCCGTCAATGATGGAGCGGGCCTGCTTGCCCGAGCCGCCATGTGACTGCTTGATGGTCAGGTCTTGACCGGTGCGGGCTTTCCAGTGTTTGGCAAAGGCTTGGTTGAACTCAACGTACAACTCACGGGTGGGGTCATACGACACGTTGAGCAGGCTGATGGGGGTCTGGGCTTGCGCGGTCAGACCCGACCAGGTCAAGGTCAGCAGCGCTGCGAACTTCAGAAAAGGGCGTTTGGATTTCACGGAATCATTTCTAAAAATACACATCAAAAAGTTGATGGGCTGGATTCTGGAAGTGATGCGTTAAAACTCAAACGACTGTTTTTCTATTTACTCATGCAAAAAACGACAAATGCAAAAAAGACATCTCCAAACAAACTGGGCATTCACCACTCAAAGTCTTTGCATCGCCCGCTTGGCCGTCGCCAACGCATTGGCCCGCATCCCGCCAAACATGTCTTTCAGGAACTGCCTTGCCATAGGATGCGCTTTTTCGGGTGAACCGGCATTGAAGGGGGGGTGCGGGTCGTACTCCAGGTACAACTGCACCGCCTCGGCATAGATCCGACTTTTCAGCAGTGCCACTAGCTTCAAGCCAAAGTCGATCCCTGCCGTTACGCCGCCGCCTGTGATGCGGTTGCGGTCCACCACAATGCGGCCCCGTGTGGGAATGGCACCCAACTCCTTGAGTACATCGCGGGTGTCCCAATACGAGGTCGCTTTGTAGCCTTTGAGCAAACCCGCCGCTCCCAGAATCAAGGAGCCTGTGCAAACGCTGGTGACATAGCGGGCGGTTTGACCCTGGGCCTTGAGGAAGGCCAGCACTTCGAGGTCTTCCATCATGGTGAAGGTGCCCGGCACACCGCCTGGTACAAACAGCACATCCAGCTTGTCCGGGCATTGTGCAAAAGTGGTGGTGGGCTTGACCGGAATCAGCGCTGCTGGCCCGGGGTTCTCGTTGCCAACTGGCTCCAGGTCTTTCCAAAGCAGGTGAATTTCCTTGTTCATCAAGGCTTCAAACACGGTTAAGGGTCCGACGAGATCTTGTAAAAACATGCCCGGGTACACCAACATGCCAATGGTGATTTTCGGCCCACCGATCAATGGCGCATAACGGTCCATGGTGGCCAGGTGGTGCTCGTCTGCGGCTTGCTTGGAAGGTGTTTTTACGGCAGCGGGTTTGGCCATGGCTTGCGAAGTTTGTAAGGCCGAGTAGCCCAGTAGCACTGAAGGCCAGGACAACAAGCGAGAGAAATAACGACGGTTCATTGGGTTTCACGGGGCACCCTTGCGGATGCCCCGCCTGCGTCATGATGGATGAATCAGAACTGCGTGCTGATGCCCAGCACCAAGCTGCGTGGCAAGCCAGGCACCACTTGGCCACCACCAAAATAGGCCATGGGTGCGCAGTACTGCTTGTTGAGCAGGTTGGTCACGCTGGCGCTGTACCGGATGTCGCCACGCTTGAGGCTGGCTTGTGCGTCCCATAAGGTCACAGCTGGCATCATGAAAGTGTTGCTGGTGTCGCCTGCCAGATTGGAGCGATAGGCAGCGCCCACGCCCAAGCCTAAACCGTGCCACTCACCTTGCCGAACGTCATACCGAGCGGCCAAGCGCATGGTTTTTTCAGGCACGTTGAACAATCGCTTACCCACCCAAGCTGCATTGGTGTCTTGAGTGATTTCTGCAGTTTGGTTTGTATAGGCCGCTATCCAGGTCAAAGATGGCGTGGCTTGCCAGCGCAAGTCCATATCCAGACCTTTGGCTTGCTGCAAGCCCGTCTGGACAGAAAATCCTGGATTTGCAGGGTCTGACACGGCTGCGTTCTTGCGTTGAATGTCAAACAAGGCCGCAGTGGCGCTCAGACCATGCCAGCCCTTGATGCGCAGACCCAGTTCTTTTTGCTCAGCCTCTTCCATTTTGGGTGCCACACTGAACAAGGAGCCGAAAGGAACACGGGCCATCTGGCTGTAACCACCAAAGAACGAGACGAAATCACTGGCGTCAAAGACGGCGCCGAAACGTGGCGTGACTTTGTTGTTGGTGCTTTGGTTGTTGATGCCCCAATCAAGGTATTGATCTTTAGCTTCTGTTCGAGTGTGACGCAAGCTGCCATGAAGGTGCCAGGAACCCACTTGGATTTGGTCTTGCAGATAGACCACGGTTGAAGTGCTGCGGTTTCGCTGTTGATTGGCAGCAGCAGGCACAGCAGGCTCGCCCCAGGCGGGCCGCACATTGCTTGTCAAATCGGTCATCACGAATGGCAAATTGGCAAAAGCCATGAAACCGTCGTCACGGGTTTCATCCCTGTCGACGCCGACATTGATGCGATGCAAAGCACTGCCGGATTTGACGGCAGTGGCCATACTCAGTTGAAGGGTGTTCGATGTCAGCTTTTCCCAGAGACGGGCTCCGCTGAGCATGACGCTCGTGCCAAATCCACCGGTACGACCATAGGGAAATGGAAATACCCCCCGCTGATCCACCTCGGCCGTGTTGTGGGCTGCCAGCGCCTTGAAGGTCCAGTCGTCGTTTAAGACTTGTGTCCACTGCACATTCACGCCACGCGACTTCTGCGTGGTGTCTGGCAAGCCGGTGGCGGTGACGAAGGTGCTGCGGCCTACACCTGCAGCAGGTTCATTGGCCGAGGCGCTGGCGCGTGGCAAGCCCGAATAATCCACCGTGGTGTTGTCCAGCATGCGGCCCTTGATGACCACTTTGGTTTTGGCATCAGGCGACCAAGACAAGCTCGGATTCAAAGCCGACTTTCGGAAGAACACGCCCTGGGTTTCACTGTCCGAGCGGTCATGCTCGCCATTGACCCGAAATGCCCACGCCTCGTCGATCGGCTGGTTCAGGTCAAAGTGCGCGTTGCGCCGTCCAAAGTTGCCCAGCCTGACGCCCACTTCACGCGAGGCTTTGGCAGCAGGATCTTTGGTCGTCACGGCAATCGTGCCGCCCACTGTGGAGTAGTTGCCAATCGCTTGACCGCTGCCGAACAAACCGCCTGCAGGGCCTTTGATCGCATCGATTTGCTGGATTCCCACCAGACTTTCTTGATTCTGGAACCAGCCGGGCATAGAAACCCCGTCGGTCACCATGGCCGCGTTGAAGCCACGAATTTTGAAGCCCACGTTGTTGCTGTCGCGCGGGTCGATTTCGTTCACGTTGCTCACATTGCGCAAAGCGTCTGACACCGTTTTACTGCCCTGGTCTTCGATGATCGACCGGGGAACACTGACGATGGATTGAGGCACTTGCTCGACAGGGACCGCAGAGCGGGTGGCTGTTTGTGTCCTGATCGGGGTGTAACGGTCTTTATCGGCCGTGATTTCAATGGTTTGAATTTGGGCTTGGGCCAAAGTGGTGCAGCAAGCCCATGTGGCCACGGCCACGCAAGAAAGTGGAAATTGTTTATTCATGTTCTGAAAAGATCTGTGCGCGCAAGCTATAAACCGGCGCGCTAATGGGCATCACCCAAAAGCGTTTTGGGCGGTAACTATTGGCCTTGCGGCGTTCAGATCAAGACAGGCGGCCCGCGCGAGGGCAGTGGCGGTGCAGTGCGTGCCAGCAGCAGCGCCTCGGGCAAACGCTGCACGATGAAAGCCCGTGCATCCGGCACATGGGCCAAAGCAGCCACAGTGGGTGGCGGCAGTGCAGGGGTGGAGTGAGCGCACAGCGGGCAGTCCATGCCGCTGCTCTCCAGGGGGCTTTCACCCTCCCCCTGCACCACCACTTTCATGACGCCCATGGCGGAACACACCACCTCCATGGTTTTGGGCTGCAACGTAGCCGCCAAAACCGACACGCCTACAAACAGCACGTACCAAACCAGCACGAGGCGGCTCAGTTGGCGAAAGAAAGGGTGAGATCGGGACATGTCCATGCCTCAATGATTTGCGGGCCAGGGATTGGCGTGGCGAGGGTTTTGAACAAAGGTGTGGTCGGTCAGCGCGTTCAAGAAAGCGACAAGGTCACTGACCTCTTGCTCGTTGACCTCGAAGCCCGCAATCAAGGAACTGCGCAGCGGGCTGGGTCCGTTGGCAGTGCCCCCCGCCCTGCCTGCTTGGGCGTAATGGGCGCGGATGACCTGGTCGAGTGTGGCGATCGAGCCATCGTGCATATAGGGTGCAGTCAGGGCCACATTGCGCATTGTGGGAGTTCGGAACTTGCCCATGTCGTCGGCGTCACCCGTGAACTCGCTGATGCCCGGGTTGTCTTTCGGATAGGCGCCGCGCCCATCACGGTTGTACAGCCCTGTGTTGTGAAACCCACGCTCGGACAGTGGCAGTTTGGTGTGCCGTATGTTGTCTGTGAAATTGAAGCTGCCGTGGCAGTGGTAACACTCCATCTTTTCGCCAAAGAACAGGCTTTCTCCGCGCTTGGCCGCTGGTGAGATGGCTTTGGGTTGGCCGCCGTATTTGTAGCGGTCATACGGGCTGTCAAACGAGAGCAAGCTGCGCTGAAAACTGCCCAGAGCTTTGGTCAACGTGCCCAGCGAATACAAGGCCTCATGGCCTTTTGCCGCTTCGGCGGGAAAGGCTTTGGCAAACATGTTGCGGTAACTGGCGTCGGCTTGCAGGCGCTCGAACAACATTTTTTCTTGCCCTGCCATGCCCATTTCTACGGGATGCTCTCCAAACAGCGGCAGCAAGGCTTGGACTTCGAGGGCTGTCAGGTGGGGGTTGGCCCATGTCAAGGTGGGTAAGTAGGCCAAATTGACCAGGGCCATCGCATTGCGATGGCTGGCCTCACCGGTCACACCCAAGGACAAAGCCTTGCCATCGCTGAAAGCCTTGTCTTGGTGGTGGCAGGTGGCGCACGACATGCTCTGGTCGGCTGACAAGCGTTTGTCATAGAACAAATGCCGACCCAGCTCGACTTTGGCGGCGCTCATCGGATTGTCTGCGGGCACGACAGGGCGTGGCACCCACGCAGGCAAATCCCAACGGTAAACCTCATTCGAGTGGCCCGACAACAAAGCCCAGGCAGCCACGGCCATCAGGCAGGTGCCGAGTGCTTTGTAGACGCGCTTCATGAAGTGTTTCCTCGCTTGAAAAGGGTATCAGCGCTTGGACAGAAAGCGCTGTGGACCTTTGGGCGCAACCCCGTCATAGCTCAGGCCCAAGGCATGCATCACGGGTGGGCAGTCGCTGTCTTTGGGGAAGCTCATGCAACCGGGGGAAGTGCCCTGCGCATTGGTGTCCACATTGGCTTGTGACAGAACGGCGCCCATATCGGCCACCACTGTGTTGGTGCGCAGATCGAACCCATCCAGACGAACCGTGACACGGTTGGGGTTTTGACACGCACTGGGCGCTTGTGTCCGGCTTTCGCTGGCGCAGACCGTGCTGCCCAGGTGGACGGAGTAGCGCGTTACAGGCCCGGCTGGAGTGGTTCCGGCAGGTTTGTCGGCGTGGATACCACTGCTGGCGGTGTCGAACTTGATGAACTTGTAGCCGCCCTGCCAGTTCCAGAACATGGCTGTGGAATTGAGTGGCGCAGGGGCGACGGTGGGGTCCTGGTGGTTTTGTGCAAAGGGCACGCCCACGGTGAGTTCCACCCCGGTGTACTCGCCCGCAGGCACTTGGCCGCGCACGCTGGTGTTGATGGCTTCTGTGCCGTTGCGGCAAGGGCCTGTGCCGTTTTCAAAGTCCAGCAGGGCCACCGACTGCTGTTGCCAGACGCCGTCTTGCGTCAGCTGCACCGGGACGGTGCGGCCATCTTTGCGTACCAATTTGACGTCGCTGACATACATCCGAAAGTCGCTGGGCGTGATGGTCGAACGTGTGGTGCCCACGCCTTCGTAGCGCTGGCCACACGCAAAGGCCTGACCGTTGATTTGGGCGGCAAACTTCAGCTCAACAGCTTGGGAAGTGGGCGGTCTGGGCAGGGTGCTGCAGGCGCTTACGGTCAGGGCCACTGCGGCCAAAGTCCATATTTTTGTCATCGTGTTCTCCAGTTCAAAAATCAATGTGTGTGTGCAGAAGCACCCGCACGCGGTGTTTGCACCCAGACGCTCACACGCCGGGTGCCTGCTTTTTCAAAGACCAACTCCAGATCGAAGCGGTCACCGTCTTTGAGGGGTTTGGCCATCTCCAGCAGCATCAGGTGGTGCGTGCCTGTGCCACCGTGCCTCAATGACACTTCGGTTTGTGTGGGCAGCTCCAAAGCGGGGACTTGGCGCATGCGCATGACGTTGCCGTCCATCTGCATGTGGTGGATTTCGACCCGCGCAGCCACAGCGGTGCGGGCCGACACCAGGCGGTCTGGTGTTTTGCCTTTGTTGCGGATGGACTTGAAATACACCGCCCCGGTTGTGGTGCCTGTCAAGCTGGGCGTGGCGTAGGGGTGGTCCATGACCAGATCGCCTTGGCGAAAGTCGTGCGCATGGGCAGAACCCATGCCCAATAGCGCCAAGGCCACCAGCCCCAAGAACAAACCGCCTGCCGCAAAGTTCAAGCCGAAGCCGGTTTTTTGGGCGCTTTGCCAGCGTTTTAAAAACACCTGTTGCATGTCTTGCTTTCAAGCCACCATGGCAAAGGGCTGGCCCATCGCCCACACGCTGGGCGCATGCATGCGTTGCTGTTTGCGTTCGGGCAGCAAAGTGTTGAGTTCGCGGCACACGGTCTCGAAGGTGGCGTCGACCACGCGGGCCATTTCTTTGAGCGTGGTCAGTTCTTTGCGCTGCACTTTGAGCACACGGCCGTCGGCCTGTTTGCCCAACACGGTTAGCAAATAGGCCAAGCGCTGCACGATCGACCCGGTTCGCAAACGGTGCATGTCGCAGGTCTGACGTTGTTGCTGCATGAATGCCTGCGTCATGGTGCTGTAACGGTCCAAGTCTTGATTTGCCACAAGCGGCTGTGCTTGCGCGGCCACCAGAGCCACCGCCGTGAAGGCATAAGGCTCGGCACACAGCGACTCCACGCCGATCAGGTCACCGGCCTGGGCCAGTTGAACCAGAATTTGGCCGTCCTGGCCCTGACACTCGAGCTTGAAAACACCTTGGGTCACGCACCACACGGGGCCCACATCGCCTGCGGCCAACAAGCTTTGACCACGATTGACTTGGATGGGTTCACCCACCGGAATTTTTCTTAAAAATTGCACACTCTTCTCCTGACTGAATGGGCCAGAGCACTTGTTTGAAAACAGGCTCCTGGCGAATAGCAGGCGGGCATGGCCCGACCTGCCACGGCTGGCTTTAGGCGTGGGAAGGCGGGGCGCGGGAGTGGACCGTCCAGTGCAGGAGGGCTTGGGGGATGTGTGGATGAAGCCGTGCCAACAGGGGCGGCGCTTGTGGCAATGCATGCCACGACAAGGGGTTGGGCGGCGGCGCCATGCGGTCGTTGCTCAACACGCACAAGGCGCAAAGGTCGAACATGGCCGCGCCAGGAACAGAACCTTCTTCGCTCTGTGTATTGCCCTGCTGGTTGAGTATCGTCTGTAGTCTGCCATCACTGGTGCACACCACCATCCAAGGCGCGGCGCTTCCCTGGCTCCAGGCCTGCGCACGCGAGACCGTGGGGGCCAAGGCCGCCAGCAGCATCGCGCAGACCAGCCATAGGCTGGGCTGGCGCAGTTGGGCAGAACTCCAGGTCATGGACTGATCAGGCGGTTTTCAAGCAGTGAGTGGGCGGTCAGTGCTTGTGCTTGTGGCCTTCGCCATGCTTCATGGCCGGGGCAGCGGCGGTGCGGGCGGGCAATTTCAATTCCACCGACTGGCGCTTGCCGTCTTTGCCTTCCACCACCAGCGTCACGGGTACGGTGTCACCGTCTTTGACTTGGCCCTTCAGGTCCATCAGCATGACGTGGTAGCCGCCGGGCTTGAGGTCAACGGCTTTGCCCGCTGGCAAATCCAAGTTGGGCACTGCACGCATGCGCATGACGCCGCCGTCCATGGCCATTTCATGCACCTCGACCACGCCCGCCACGGGCGATTGGGCAGAGACCAGTTTGGCGTCTTGCGCCGATTGCAGCTGCATGAAGGCGCCCGTGGCCTTTTGCTGGGGCACGGTGGCGCGCACCCAGGCGTCTTTGACGGTGACTTGGGCTTGGGCGGACAGGGACACGGTCATGGCCAGAAAAAGGGCAGACACAGACAAAGCGGGACGGAACATGGATCACTCCTGGTGGTTATCGAACAGATGAAGAGACACAGACAGTGCGCAAGGGACACCCCATGAAGCAGGGTGCACAGGCACAGGTGGACGCCTAAACCGACTCAGCCCCAGCGCGTCAGCGCATCAAGGGGCTGTGTTTCAGGCGAAAAAGATGGGGGGTGCGCGGGCTTGCCAGGGTTGATCCAGCAAACTGGCCAGCCGCGCCGCTGGCAGGGCTTGCAACACATGGGACAAATGGCCCGTTGGCAACTGTGCCAGCACGTCGGCCGCAGGCGGCGCGATCAGGGGCAAGCAGGCCGGGCAGTCGAGTGCGGTGTGTGCCACCGTACCGTCCTCATCGGCACCTGCGGCATCTACCTGCACCAGTTTCACGCCGCCAATGGCGCTGCAAACCAGCTGCACGGCTTCTGGCTTGACCAGTGGTGATGCCACCGCAGCCCCGACAAACAACGCAAACCACACCAGCACGAAGCGGGTGAGGCGGTGGGCGTTGCGCAGGGATTGCAGGCTGAACATGGCGCGAATTATGGCACCGAAGGCCAAGGCCCCATGGCCGCTACCGTCAAAAGCACCGGATGGACCTGATAGGCATCTTGGTGACTCTTTGGCCCCGGGCCATGGGCTAATCTTGACCCTTTGTCACGCAACTGGAGACCCCCATGCTCACACTCTGCGGCTTTGCAGCCAGCAATTACCACAACAAAGTCAAATTGGCCTTGCTCGAAAAAGGCGTGCCTTTTGTAGAGGAGCTGGCCTGGGTGGGCGCGACAGACGCGCAAGCCAGCCCCTTGGGCAAAGTGCCCTACCTCAAGACGCCAGAGGGCGCCGTTTGCGAGTCGGCCGTAATGCTGGAATACATCGAGCAAAAGTACCCGCAAAACCCCTTGATCCCTGCCGACCCGTTTGCCGCTGCCAAGGTGCGTGAGCTGGCGCTGTTTTTGGACCTGCACCTGGAGCTGGTTGCGCGCAACCTCTACCCCGAAGCCTTTTTTGGCGGCAAGGTGAGCGACTCGGTCAAAGAGAAAACCGCTGCGCAGCTCGAAAAGAGCGTGGCTGCTTTTGCCAAGTTGGCCAAGTTCTCGCCCTTCATCGCGGGCGACAGCCTGAGCTTGGCCGACTGCGCCGCCGTGACGCACCTGCCCTTGGTGTCTGGCGCCACCAAGTTGATTTACGGCAAAGACTTTTTGGCCGAACTGCCTGTGCGCGACTACCTCAAGATGATGGGCGAGCGTCCCCACCTGCAGACGGTCAACGCGGACCGCAAAGCCAATATGGAATTGATGATGTCGCGCATGAAAGCCAAAAGCTGAGTCTGTGCGTTTGAGCGCTTAAGGCGCGTCAATCCCGCCCTATGGCCAATGCCATGCGGCAGCGGGGGTTGACCCACATCAATACCGCGTCACCCCAGGCGCCTAGGATGAAGCCATGACTTCATCCAGCACCCCAAGCCTTTCCCTTTACCGCGAGCGCCTTTTGCAAGAGCGCACGCAGCTGCTGCAGCGCATCGCCCAGCAGCGCGGCGGCTTGGTCTCGCGCGCCGACATGGCCGCCGACCACTTTGACAACAGCTTTCAGTCGCGCGCCCAGATCCGGACCGAGCGGCAAACCGAGTTCGCCATCAACGAACACGAAACCGCCGAGCTGGGAGACATCGAAGCCGCCATGGAACGCGTGGATGCGGGCACCTATGGCCAGTGCAGCGACTGCGGCGTGGCCATTGCGCTCGCACGTCTGAACGCTTACCCGACCGCGAAACGCTGCATGGATTGCCAGACTTTGGCCGAACAGCACCGTTGATTTTTTCACCAAGGATATTGATGAGCACATTTCATGCGGTGGTCTGGATGGACCACCAAGAAGCCCATGTCGTCATGTTTGACCGTGAGCACGTTGAGGCCCAGCGCATCCCATCTCGCAGTCACCACAAACACCAAGGCAAGGCCGGCGATGCGGCTGCCTTTTTCGCCGAAGTGGCCCAAGCCCTCACAGGCACACACGAAGTGCTGGTGGCTGGACCCGGCTCGGCGCGCAACGAATTTTGCGACTGGTGCGCAGCCCACCATAAAAGCACCGCTGCCATCATCGTCGACAGCATCGCCAGCGATCATCCCACTGACCCGCAACTCGCGGCCATGGCCAAGCAGTACTTCAAGAAATTTGACGCAATGGCGGCAGACCCTTCGCAGGCCTGAGCGCTTGCTGCAGGCGAGGCCAGGTGGATGGGTGCGTTCGGGTTCTTCCGGCTGCCCCTGAGCCTGACTGGCTGATATGCTTTCGGGCATGAACAGCCTTTTTCATTTTGCATTTCATGTCACCGACTTGGACGAAGCGCGTCGCTTTTATGGCGGCGTTCTGGGTTGCCAAGAGGGGCGCTCCACGTCCACTTGGGTGGACTTTGATTTTTTCACGCACCAGATTTCTTTGCATTTAGGTGAGCCCTTCAAGACCACTTTGACGGGCCATGTGGGCGAGCATCTGGTGCCCATGCCGCACTTTGGTCTGGTGTTGCAAAGAGACGATTGGCAAAATTTGGCCAATCGCTTGGAAGCGGCCCACATGGCATTTGTGGTGCCGCCGCATTTGCGTTTTGAGGGTCAGCCGGGCGAGCAATGGACCATGTTTTTCATGGACCCATTTGGCAACCCGATTGAAGTCAAGGGCTTTGCCAGCTTGAACACGGTTTACAACACCTGACAGCGCCTCAACTCAACGTGGAGTGACTTCGCGCATGTCAGTTGTCCCCAAAGTTTTGGGATTCAACAAGGGCACATCTTTCTTGGCGCGGGGCTTGCCAATCGGACTGGATGACTGTCCTTTTTGCGTTGCCGCCATGTCTTCTTCGCTGGGGTATTGGCCCAGCACCCAGTAGTCAAACACGCGCCGAGCAATGGGCGCTGCAGAGGCTGCGCCAAAGCCAGCGTTTTCAACCACCACGGCCACCGCAATCGTCGGAGATTCGGCCGGTGCATAGGCCATGTACAGCGCATGGTCACGTTGGTATTCCGACAACTTGGCCGCGTCGTATTTGTCTTTTTGACCGATCGTCACCGCTTGCGCCGTGCCAGTTTTGCCGGCGCTGGTGTAGCCCGCACCTGCAAACACACGGGCCGAGGTGCCCGATGTCACCACGCCCACCAAACCTTTGTGCACCACATCCAAGTGTTCGGGTTTGTAGCCCAGATCCCGTGGTGCTTGCGCGCTTACTTGGGCTTGCGCATGGGTCAGTGCATCTTGCGTGGCGGTGACCACGCGTGGTTGAAATTGCAGGCCCCGGTTGGCCAAAGTGGCCGTGGCCGAGGCCAGCTGCAACATGGTGAAGGTGTTGTAGCCCTGGCCAATGCCCAGCGAGATGGTTTCGCCGCCAAACCATTTTTTTTGCTCTGGTTTCTTGAAGTAATGGCGTTTCCATTCGGTGCTGGGCAAGATGCCGCGCACTTCGCCGGGCAAGTCGATGCCCGTGTGTTGCCCAAACCACAAGGGCTTCATGAAGTCATGGATCGCGTCCACCCCCATGTCGTTGGCCAGCGAGTAGTAGTACACATTGCTTGACGACACGATGGAGCGCACCATGTCCACCGCACCCAAGCCATGGTCACCGTGGCTGCGAAAGGTGTGGCCACCGTAGGTCCATGAACCCGAATCCTGGGTGATGGCGCTGGCGGTGCGCTTGCCACTGGTCAAAGCGGCCAGCGCCATGAAAGGTTTGTAGGTGGAGCCCGGCGGGTAGGTTCCGCGCAAGGCGCGGTTGAGCAGTGGCTTGTCAATTGAGCCGTTCAGCATTTGCCAGTTTTCCACATCAATGCCGTCGACGAACCAGTTCGGATCAAAGGTGGGTTTGCTCACAAACGCCAGCACCTCACCGGTCCGAGGGTCCAGCGCGACCAAGGCACCCCGGCGATTGCCGAACAGGTCTTCCGTCATCTTTTGCAGCTGGATGTCGATCGACAAGACCACGTTTTGACCCGGCGTGGCGGGTCGGTTGGAAAGGCTGCGAATGGCCCGACCACCGGCAGACGTTTCGACTTGGTTGACGCCCGTGATGCCATGCAATTCACGCTCATAGCGCTGTTCAACGCCCAGCTTGCCGATGTATTCGGTCCCTCGGTAGTTGCCGATGTCGTCGTTTTCTTCCAGCATCTCTTTGTCGCGCTGGTTGATCCGGCCGATGTAGCCGATCACATGGCTTGCCAACTCGCCATAGGGGTACTGCCTGAACAATCGGGCTTTGATCTCGACCCCGGGAAAGCGGTAACCCTGTGCACTGAAACGGGCCACTTCCTCGTCGGTGAGTCGGTTCCGGATGGGCAGGGAATCAAAGCTCTTGGATTCTTCACGCAAACGCTTGAAACGGCGGCGGTCTTTGGCCTGGATGTCGACCAGCTCGGCCAGCGCGTCAATGGTGGCTTCCAGATCCTTCACTTTGGAAGGTGTGATCTCCAGGGTGTAGGCCGAGTAGTTGTTGGCCAGCACCACGCCATTGCGGTCCAGAATGTTGCCGCGTGGCGGCACCGTGGGCAAGATGGCCGTGCGGTTGCTTTCGGCCTGCGTCATCAGGTCATCGTGGCGGATCACCTGCAGGTAAATCAGCCGCGAGGCCAGTAAGACGAAGCACAACAAAACCACCCATTGGACGATGACGACCCGGGTTTGAAAGCGGTCAATCTCGACGCGGGTGTCGCGCAATTCCGCAAGAGAGGGCAGGTGCAGTGACATGCTCAAAGTGGCCGAATGTCATCGCGCTCAAATGCCCGGCGTTGGGGTGCCAACAGCATGGCGCCGATCAAGGGCCAAAGGCCAGCTTGCAATAAAGGCGCCAAAAGCATGGACCAGCTGGGCCAGGCGTCATGCACCAACAATCGGGTCAGCCATTCGACCACCGAGGCGGCAATGAACAACGGCAGTATTTGCAGCGCTTGTTCGCCCAGCGGAAACCACAGCATGCGCCTTTGTGTGGCGGTGGCCAAACCGCACAGCACCACGTAAGACAAAGCGTTTTGACCGAGCAAGGCGGACTCGTGCACATCGACCATCAAACCCATGACAAAAGCCAAAACCAAACCGACTTTGCGGGGCTGGTGCACGGTCCAAAACACCATGGCAATCGCCAGTACATCGGGCACCCAGTCTTGGCCCCACAAGCCCAGCAACATGTGCAGCAGCAGTGCGAGCGCCAAGCTCAAACCGATGAACTGGGGATTGGCTTTGTCGGCCACAGGTTTGGCGGGCCAATCTTTGACGGGCAACAACACCAACAAGTGACGTCCGCGCTCAACTGCGGTGGGTTCGGCATGCACTGTGGCAAAAGAAGCATCGACGCGCCGATCGATCTGCGAGATCCGCCCCACATGCAAGCCTGGCGGATAAATGCCATCAATGCCACTGGTGGTCAGCAGGTCGCCCTTTTGCATGTCGGTGCCCGAGGGCACAAACTTCAGCTCCAGGGCGCCGCCCGTTGCCATGGGGTTGCCGTTGGCCACATGCCGGGTGCCTGTGCGTGCGTTGATGACGGGGATGCTTTGCTGGCGGTCGGTGAGCAAGGTGACTTCGCTGACCAGCGGGTACACCCGGGTGACTTGGCCCACCACCCCTTGGGCATCGATGACCGCTGAACCTGCCTGAATGCCTGCCAAGCCGCCTCGGTCCACCACCACGCGGCGGGTGTAAGGGTCTGCCGTGTCGTACAAAACTTCGACGGCTTTGGTCGGCCCCGCCACGCTGGAGCGCAGTTCGAGCAGTTGGCGCAAGTTGGCGTTTTCTTGGCTGAGTTGTTCGACTTGTTGAAGCCGCTGGGCTTGGGCAATGGTTCGGGCTTCGTACGACAAAGCGGCATCGCGTGCGGACTCCACACCACCGAGGTAATTCCCCGCCACATCCCACAAACGGGCGGGTTGCAGCGACAGCCATTGCAAAGGCGACAAAGCGATGGCCACGCCCGCCCGCAAGGGTTGTGAAATCTGCAGTCGATGGTCTGCCGCCATCAACATCATCGACAGCAGACTGAGCAAAATCAGTTTGGTGGTGGTGGACAAGCCCTGCCGAAAAATCGGTGGGGCGCTGCGCTCATAAGTATCCAGGGCCATGCGGTGAGTGCTCCGGATGCGGGGCGACGGACGAACCCGTGCTTATTCGCTGGTGAAGATGCTGCCCAGCTGGTCCATGCGCTCCAGCGCCATGCCGCAACCGCGCGCTACGCAAGTCAGCGGGTCTTCGGCCACCAGCACGGGCAAGCCGGTTTCTTCGGCCAGCAGGCGATCCAGGTCGCGCAGCAAGGCACCGCCGCCGGTCAACATCATGCCGCGGTCGGCGATGTCAGCGCCCAACTCGGGTGGGGTGTGCTCGAGCGCGGTTTTGACGGCCGAGACGATTTGGTTGAGCGGGTCGGTCAGGGCTTCCAAGATTTCGTTGGAGCTGATGGTGAAGCTGCGCGGCACGCCTTCAGAAAGATTGCGGCCTTTGACTTCCATCTCCTTGACTTCGCTGCCAGGAAAGGCTGAGCCGATGTTCTTTTTGATGGCTTCGGCGGTGGGCTCACCGATCAGCATGCCGTAGTTGCGGCGGATGTAGTTGATGATGGCTTCGTCGAACTTGTCTCCGCCCACGCGCACGCTGCCTTTGTAGACCATGCCGCCCAGCGAGATGACGCCGACTTCGGTCGTGCCGCCACCAATGTCCACCACCATGGAGCCGGAGGCCTCCGACACGGGCAGACCCGCACCGATGGCTGCGGCCATGGGTTCTTCGATCAGGTACACCTCAGAGGCACCGGCGCCTAAAGCGGATTCGCGAATGGCGCGGCGCTCGACCTGGGTGGAACCGCAAGGCACGCAAATGATGATGCGGGGGCTGGGGCGGAAGGTGCTGCGGGGGTGCACCATGCGGATGAATTGCTTGAGCATCTGCTCGGTCACGGTGAAGTCGGCGATCACGCCATCCTTCATGGGACGAATGGCTTCGATGTTGCCGGGCACCTTGCCCAGCATGGCCTTGGCTTCATGGCCCACGGCTTGCAAAGTCTTTTTGCCTTGGGGGCCGCCTTCGTGTCGGATGGCGACCACCGAGGGCTCGTCCAGCACGATGCCCTTGTCGCGTACAAAAATCAGGGTGTTGGCAGTGCCCAGGTCAATGGCCAGGTCGCTGGAAAAATAACGGCGAAAAGAGGAAAACATTCAGGGTCCTTTGACGCGCCACCTTCAGGCCTGAGGTTGGCTTTTGGGGGGTGAGCGCGGCGATCAAATCAGGGGTGTGGTCAGGGCGGGCTCTGGGACTGCAGGGCGAGCGGCACCAAACACAGGATAATACCCGATCCCCCGGTAAAACAGGTGCTCCGTAGCCTTGTTTGGCCCGGAAAACACGGCCACTTACAACTGTTTGCAAACCATGTCCCTGACCCCGCAGGATATTGCCCGGATCGCCAACCTTGCCCGGTTGGAACTGCAACCCGAAGAAAGTGAGCGCATGCTCACCCAAATCAATGGCTTTTTTGGCATCGTCCAAGCCATGCAAGCGGTGGACACCACCGGCATCACCCCCATGGCCCACCCTGTAGCGGCCATTCAGGACATCACGCTGCGCCTGCGCCCCGACGTGGCCAGTGAGCCTGACCAGCGCGATCTCAACCAGCAAAGCGCCCCCGCCGTCGAGCGCGGGTTGTTCCTGGTCCCCAAAGTCATCGAGTAAACCATGAGCGACCTGCACAACCTCAGCGTGAAAGCGCTGGCCACCCTGTTGCACACCAAAGAGGTCAGCGCTGTTGAAGTCGCCACACGCTTTCTGGCCCGCATGGGCGGCAACCCGCACAACGCCTTTCTGGACATCGACAGCGAAGTGACGCTGGCCCAAGCACACGCCTCCGACGCCAAACTGGCTGGCGGCACCGCTGGCCCGCTCGAAGGCGTGCCCGTGGCGCACAAAGATGTCTTCGTGACCCGTGATTTCGCCACCACTGCAGGCTCCAAAATCCTGCGCGGCTACCGCTCGCCGTTTGACGCCACCGTGGTGCAACGCCTGCGCACAGCGGGAATGGTCACATTGGGCAAGCTCAACTGTGACGAATTCGCCATGGGTTCGGCCAACGAAAACTCGGCCTATGGACCGGTGCAAAACCCCTGGGACACGGCCCGCGTGCCCGGCGGGTCTTCTGGCGGCAGCGCCGCCGCTGTAGCCGCAGGCTTGGCGCCTGCCGCCACGGGCACCGACACGGGCGGCTCGATCCGCCAGCCCGCCAGCTTTTGCGGCATCACCGGCATCAAACCCACCTATGGCCGCGCCAGCCGTTACGGCATGATCGCCTACGCCTCCAGCCTGGACCAGGCTGGCCCTATGGCCCGCACGGCCGAAGATTGCGCCTTGATGCTGAGCGCCATGTGCGGCGGTGACATCGACCGCGACTCGACTTCGCTGGACATGCCCACCGAAGACTTTGCAGCAGCGCTGAACAACTCACTCGAAGGCCTGCGCATTGGCATTCCCAAAGAGTTCTTTGGCGAAGGCTTGTCGGGCGATGTGCGCGCGGCCGTGGACAGCGCTTTGCGCGAGTACGAAAAGCTCGGCGCCAAGCTCGTGCCCATCAGCTTGCCGCGCACCGAGTTGTCCATTCCGGTTTATTACATCATTGCCCCGGCCGAAGCCAGCTCCAACTTGAGCCGCTTTGATGGCGTGAAGTTTGGCCACCGCGCCAAGGACTACACCGACTTGGTGGACATGTACAAAAAGACCCGCGCCGAAGGTTTTGGCAACGAGGTCAAGCGCCGCATCATGACGGGCGCTTATGTGCTGAGCCACGGCTATTACGACGCGTACTACCTGCAAGCGCAAAAAATCCGCCGCATGATCGCCGACGACTTTCAGAACGCCTTCAAAGCGTGCGACGTCATCGCTGGCCCCGTGGCGCCATCCGTGGCCTGGAAGTTTGGCGACAACGCCAACGACCCGGTGGCCGATTACTTGGCCGACATCTTCACCCTGCCCGCCTCGCTGGCCGGTCTGCCCGGCATGAGCGTGCCCGCAGGCTTTGGCGCGGGGAATATGCCTGTGGGCCTGCAGCTGATTGGCAACTACTTCAAGGAAGCCCAGTTGCTGGGCGCTGCACACCGCCTGCAACAGGCGACCGATTTCCACCTTCGCAAGCCGGAGGGCCACTGACATGAGCAAACTCGTCCAAGGCTACGAAGTCGTCATCGGCTTTGAAACACACGCCCAACTCTCGACCACCAGCAAAATTTTCAGCCGCGCTCCCACAGCGTTTGGCGCCCAAGCCAACACGCAAGCTTGTGCGGTGGACATGGCCCTGCCCGGCACACTGCCTGTGATGAACATCGGCGCTGTAGAACGCGCCATCGAGTTCGGTTTGGCCATCAACGCCCACATCGCCGAGCGCAGCATTTTTGCGCGCAAAAACTATTTCTACCCCGACCTGCCCAAGGGCTACCAGATCAGCCAGTTCGAGATCCCTGTGGTGCAAGGCGGTGAGGTGTCTTTCTTCCTGGAAGTGGGCAAAGAGACGGTGCGCAAAACCGTGCGCCTGGAGCGTGCCCACCTGGAAGAAGATGCGGGCAAATCGCTGCACGAAGACTTCATTGGGCAAAGCGGCATCGACTTGAACCGCGCCGGCACACCGCTCTTGGAGATCGTGACCCAGCCCGACATGCGCAGCAGCGAAGAAGCCGTGGCCTACGCCAAAGAGCTGCACAAAATCGTGACTTGGATCGGCATCTGCGACGGCAACATGCAAGAAGGCTCATTCCGCTGCGACGCCAACGTGTCGGTGCGCAAACCCGGTGGCCCCTTGGGTACGCGCCGAGAGATCAAGAACCTGAACAGCTTCAAGTTCATGCAGCAGGCCATCGATTACGAAGTGCGTTGGCAAATCGACCAGATCGAAGACGGGCACGCGATTGAGCAAGCCACTGTGCTGTTCAACCCCGATTCGGGGGAAACACGCGCCATGCGCACCAAGGAAGACGCAGCGGACTACCGTTATTTTCCCGACCCGGACCTGCCACCGCTGGTGATCGGCCGCGACTGGGTGGAACGCGTGCGCGGCGAAATGGCCGAGTTGCCCCGCGTGATGGCCGAGCGCTTTGTGAGCGACTATGGGCTGCCTGAATACGACGCCACGCAACTCACGCAAAGCAAGGCGGTCGCCGCCTACTTTGAAGCCTCTGCCCAGGCCTGCGGCCAGGCCAAACTGGCCAGCAATTGGATCATGGGCGAGGTGTCACGTCGCTTGAACGCCAGCGAATTGAGCATCGATCAATCGCCTGTCAGCGCCGCCCAACTGGCAGTCCTGATCGGCCGCATCAGCGACAACACCATCAGCAACAACGCGGCGCGTCAGGTGTTTGAAGGTTTGTGGAACCAAGAGGGCGAAGTCGACGCCATCATCGACGCCAAAGGCCTCAAGCAGATGAACGACATGGGCGAATTGGAAAAAATCATCGACGAGGTGTTGGCCGCCAACCCCAAGAACGTGGAAGAGTTCAAGGCCGGCAACGCCAAGGCTTTGAACGGCCTGGTTGGTCCGATCATGAAGGCCAGCAAGGGCAAGGCCAATCCGGGGCAAGTGAATGCGTTGTTGATGAAGAAGCTGGGCTGACCAACAGCTTCACCCTTGGCTGTTTGTGCTTCATCCATGAAGCGTCAACGGCTTTTTCGCTTCACTCCCCTTCAAAAGCGACTCACGTTTGGGCCAATGGCACGATTGCCTGCTCAATCGCCCCAAACAAGCTCTCGCCGTTTTGGCCCTTCATTTCGATGCGGATCGTGTCGCCATACTTCATGAACTCGGTCGATGGCTTGCCGTCCAAGATGGTTTCGATGGCGCGTTTTTCGGCGATGCAGCTGTAGCCCTTGGGCCACTCGGGTTGGCCGTTCACTTCCACGCTCTTGTTGCTCACGGTACCGCTGCCCACGATGGAGCCGGCCCGCACATTGCGGGTTTTGCAGATGTGGGCGATCAGTTGTCCGAAGTGGAAGGTCATCTCGGGGCCGGCTTCGCACATGCCCACTTTGCGACCGTTCCAGGTGGACTGCAGGGTCAGGTGCACGCGCCCGCCTTGCCAGGCGTTGCCCAATTCATCGGGGGTGATGGCCACCGGGCTGAAAGCGGTGGCGGGTTTGCTCTGGAAGAAGCCAAAGCCTTTGCCCAGTTCGGCAGGAATCAGGTTGCGCAGGCTCACATCGTTGGCCAGCATGATCAGGCGCACGCTTTCGATGGCTTCGTCGGCGCTGGTCTGCATGGGCACATCGCCGGTGATGACGGCGATCTCGGCTTCGAAGTCGATGCCGAAGGCCTCGCTGGCGCAGACCACCGGGTCGCAAGGGCCCATGAAGTCATCGCTGCCGCCTTGGTACATGAGTGGGTCGGTGTAAAAGCTGCTGGGCACTTCGGCGTTGCGCGCCGCACGGACCAACTCTACATGGTTGATGTAGGCGGAACCGTCGGCCCACTGGTAGGCGCGCGGCAGCGGGGCCATGCAGCGCTCTGAGTCGAAAGGAAAAGCGTGCCGTGCTTTGCCTTGGTTGAGGGTGCTGTACAGGTCTTCGAGCTGGGGGGCCAGAAAGTTCCAATCGTCCAGCACCTGTTGCAATTGGCTGGCGATGCCGGTCGCATAATGGGCCGTGCTCAGGTCACGCGAAACCACCACCAGTTGTCCGTCGCGAGAGCCGTCTTTGTAGGTCGCCAATTTCATGATGTGTACCCGTTTTTTCCGTGGTTCGAAGCCGTGTGCATCTGGGTTGAATCGCGTGTGAAATGACCCATTCCATGGTGCGCAAATTACGCATTGTTAAACTCGTTTAACTAATCGAAACCTGATTCTAGAGCATATGGCCCATTCCAACACCACCGAAATGACCCCGGAAGGGGACAAAGAGCGCGCAGGCATCCAGTCGGTGGAGGTGGGTTTTGCCTTGCTGGATGTGTTGGCCAAGGCGCCTGGCCCCTTGATGCTGCGCGACTTGGCCAGTGCGGCGGGCATGAGTGCGGCCAAGGCCCACCGCTACCTGGTGAGCTTTCAGCGCCTGAGTTTGGTGGTGCAGGATGCCAATACCCGTTACGAACTCGGTCCCGCCACTTTGCGCTTGGGTCTGGCTACGCTGTCCAGGTTGGACGCGGTCAAACTGGCACGTGAGCGCTTGCCCACTTTGATGGACCAAACCGGCCACACCCTGGCCCTGGCGGTCTGGGGCAACCGGGGCCCGACCTTGGTGCATTGGCAAGAAGCCCCTTTGGCCATGCCCGTCAGCTTGCGCTTGGGCGATGTGATGCCTTTGTTGTCCTCGGCCACGGGGCGGTGTTTTGCAGCGTTCATGGGTCACGGCGGCACGGCCGACAAGGCCCAGCCCATGATCGAGGCCGAGTTGGCCCTGGCCCGCAAACTCGGGCGCAGCGATCTGCCCTCGACAGCAGCGCAAGTGCAAGCGATGAACACCGAAACCCGTACCCAAGGTTTGGGCCGGGTGGTCAATGTGTTGCTGCCCGGCATATCGGGATTTTGTGCCCCCGTTTTTGATGCCGATGGGCACTTGGCTTTGGGCGTGGTGTCGCTGGGCTCGACCGCCACCTTGGACACGGATTGGGCGGGTCCTGTGGCGCAAGCGCTGAGGGGATTCGCGGCGCAGTTGTCAGCCGATCTGGGCTGGACTTCGGCCTGAAGCGGGTCCAGCCTGAACCTTCGTCAAGTCTGTGCTGACCATGTTTTTGGCTCCACTCACCGTTCCAAGGCCTCATGGCCAGACAGCCGGCCCTTCAGCCGGGGCTTTGTGGCGTTGGACTTTGGTGGTCTTGGGGCTGCATCTGGCGGTGGGGGTGGCGATGGTGGGTGCAACGGTTTGGCAAATTCAAGGACCGCAGTCCTTGCGGGTGGGTCCGGTGCAAACCCGGTGGTTGCCTCCCCAGACATCCCCCCCAGCCCCTGTGCAGCTGCCCAAAGCTCAACAAGAAAGGCAAACGCGCTTGGCCACCGTGTCGCCGCCACCACCACCACCAGCACCGTCGTCTGCACCCGCGTCAGCGCCACTGCCGGAGCCTGCCGATACCCCAGTGGCGACTGAACCCATGCCTGAGCCTTCCAGCCCCTCGCCATTTTTGGGCGAGAGCGACAGGGTGGAGAGGGCACAAGCTACAGCAGAGGCCAAGGCGACACCGACGGAAGATGTGCAAAGTGAGACCGTGGCGCCGGAACACAAGCCCGTTGTTTTGCCAGCAACACCCACTGGCTTGGCCGATGCCACCATGGCACTGCCGCCCTTGGGTTTGGCCGCAATGCCGGCATCGGCGTTGCTCAGTTACCGGCTCAGTGGCCAAGAAAAGGGCATTCCCTATCAAGCCACAGGCGAGATGCGGTGGCAGCGCAATGCGGGGGCCTACGCCGCGGCTTTGTCGGTACGGGCATTTTTGTTGGGCACCAGGTTGTGGCGAAGTCAGGGCTTGATCACCGCACAAGGTCTGGCACCGGTTCGATTCTCTGACAACTGGCGCAGCGAACGGGCCACGCATTTCGATGCTGAACAAAACCGCATCGTGTTCAGCAGCAACGCCCCGTCTGCCCCCTTGCAGCCCGGCGCACAAGACCAGATCAGCCTGTACCCGCAGATCGCGGCGCTTATGGCGCAAGAGGGTGGGCGTTTGCAGCCCGGTCTGCGCTTGCAGGTACAAACCGCCACAGTGCGGGACGCTTTGCCATGGCTGTTGACTTTGGAACAAGAAGAGACGCTGCAAGTGGAGGGGCAAAACCTGCAGGCGACCAAATGGGTTTGTCAGCCGCGCAACCGTTTTGATGCCAAAGTGGAGTTCTGGTTGGCGGCCAAGCACGACTGGTTGCCCGTTCGCATCCGCATCACCCAAGTCAGCGGCAGCTTCATTGACTTGGCGTTGACGGCTCGTGTGGGCTTACCCGACCTGCCCTGATCCTTGGCGCAGCGTAAAAACCACAGCCTCTTGAAGTCGTTGCAATCGGTCCCATGTGCAAACGACAAGATAAGGGAGAATGAGCGCATGAACTTGTTGTACGAATCCGATACCTTTGCTGTCATGCACGTCTTGGCCAATGCACCCAGCGAGGCGGCTCCCATCAGCAGTCAGCCCGTGCTGGAGCGACATGGTTTTGAGATCGTGGACAAGCGTTCTGGCAAAGAGGTTTACCTGGACGGGTCTTGGGCAGAAATGTTCCAGCAACAGATCCAGGCTTGGCAGCAGCACACCCCCACGCAAGAAGAAGTCGAAGACACGCTCGAGGGCTACACCGGTTTGGCCCAGCAGCCGGTGGTGGTGCACTGACTCGGCCCGTCTGGGCCACCAGTCTGCCCGGCGCCCCCCCTCAGCCGCCAGACATTCAGGCGGCTTTTTTGCGCCTGCAGACCCACTTGAAAATCGGTCCGACCATCATGAGCACGGCCACCAAGCGGCAAACCTGAAATGCTGTGACGACGGGCACGCCCAGCTGCAGCACTTTGGCCGTGATGGCCATTTCGGTGATGCCCCCAGGCGCCGTTCCCAAGATGAGGGTGGCCGGGTGCAATCCCGTGCCCCAAGCCAGCGCCAAGCCAAACAGCACCGAGGCCCCCATCATCCACAAAGACCCCCAAGCCACCGAGCCCAGCCAAAGGGGTGCCGTTTGGATGAATTCCCGTCTGAACCGGATGCCCAGGCTCACGCCGATCACCAGTTGGGCCGCGTTGGTCAGTACCGTGGGAACAGCCGAGCCCTCCCAGCCCGCCAAGGTCAAAGCCATGGCCGCCAGCAAAGAGCCCATGAACCAAGGGTTGGTGCGGCCCATCAGGGTCATCAACACACTGCCTGCCGCAGTGGCCAGGCCCAGCCAGAGCAAGCCTGGCCATTGCGCTTCGCGAGGACCGGGCAACAAAGAAGCATCAACCGTCAAGCCCCACTGGTGCTGTGCCCATTGCATGCCAAAGGGGACGGCGATCACCACCAGCACCAAACGCAAGCTGTGCGCTGCGGCCACCAAGTCGGTTCGGGCGCCATAGCGTTCGGCCAACAAGGTCATTTCGGAAGCCCCGCCGATGGCGCCAGAAAAATACGTGGTGGCCAGCAAAGCCCGGGGTGACAGGTGGGCCAATTCGGCCCCGTGCCTGCGTTGCAGCCAAAGGCCAAACAAGCCCCCCAATCCCAGCGCCCAAACCACGGACAAGAGGATGGCCCACCATTGGGCCAGCACCAAGGCACTGACTTGAGGGGTGAAATACAGCCCCAGCGCCGAGCCAATCACCCACTGTCCGCTGTTTCTCACAAGGTTGGCGCTGTGAGTGGGGGCGCCCGCCATCGAGGCCAATGCCGTCACCATCAACGGCCCCAGCATCCAGGGAATGGGCGTTCCTAACCAAACGCACAACTCGGCCGATGCCAGCGCTGCCAGCAAAGTCAGCGCTGTTCGAAGGGTGACCAAGATGCTTTCAGGCATGCCGACGGATGCTGTCGGCTACCGTCTGCACGATTTGGTCAATGTGGGCGTCTTCCACGATATAGGGTGGGCAAATGACGATGTTTTCGCCAGCCGGGCGCACCCACACCCCTTTGTGGAAGCAGTCCATGAAGATGTCATACGCCCGTTTGCCGGGTGAGCCCGCGATGCTGGCCAGTTCTACCGCCCCGGCCAAGCCCAACGTGCGGATGCCGATCACATGGGGTAAACCTTTGAGTGCACTGTGCATGGCGTCGCCCAGCACGCGGCCCTTCAGGCCTGCACGGGCAAACAGGTTTTCTTCCTTCATCAAGTCGAGCGTGGCAATGGCGGCAGCGCAAGCGACAGGGTGGCCCGAATAGGTGTAGCCGTGGAAAAACTCAATGGCGTGCTGCGGCGCGCTGGCGTTCATCATCGCGTCGTAAATGAAGTCGCGGCAGATCACCCCGCCCAGCGGGATCACGCCGTTGGTCACCGCCTTGGCGAAGTTCAGCATGTCGGGCACCACGCCATAAAAATCAGCCCCAAAGTTCACGCCCAGGCGACCAAAACCGGTGATGACCTCGTCAAAGATCAGCAAAATGCCGTGCTTGTCGCAAATCTCGCGCAAGCGCTTGACATAGCCTTTGGGCGGGATGTACCAACCCGCGCTGCCCGCAATGGGCTCGACGATCACCGCCGCCACGTTGCTCGGGTCGTGCAGCACCAGGATGCGGTTTTCCAGCTCCAGCAGCGGGTCTTCGGCCCAGACGGGTTCTTCGTGGTGGATGTAGGCGTGGTTGACCGGGTCATGGATGAAGCGCATGTGGTCCACACGTGGCAACAGCTGCGCGCCGTACACCTTGCGGTTGGCGGGCAGGCCGCCCACGCTCATGCCGCCGAAGTTGACGCCGTGGTAAGCCTTTTCGCGGCCAATGAAGACGTTGCGGTGGCCTTCGCCCCGTGCGCGGTGGTAGGCCAGCGCCACTTTCAGGGCTGTGTCGGCCGCTTCTGAGCCCGAGTTGCAAAAAAGCACCTTGTTCAAGTCGCCCGGCGCCATCTCAGCGATCATTTGTGCGGCCTTAAAAGCCTTGTCGTTGCTGGCCTGAAAAGCGGTGGCGTAGTCCAGCGTGTCCAGCTGATTTTTGATCGCTTCATTGATGGGGCGGCGGTTGTGGCCTGCGCCCACACACCAGAGGCTGGAGATGCCGTCGATGACCTTTTTGCCGTCATGGGTGGTGAAGTGCATGCCTTGTGCACCCACGAACACGCGCGGGTCTTGCTTGAAGGTGCGGTTGGGCGTGAAGGGCAACCACTGGTTGTCCATGTTGATGTCGGTATGGGCCACGGTCATTGCTCCTTTGGATCGTTGAACACAATCAGTTTAATGGGCAAATGGATGGGCACGCGCTCGGTTGTGACAGCTTGCCTGCGACAAAAAAACGGGTCTTTACAATCAGCGCCTGAACCACGACCAAGCGCGCGATGCTTGGTGCACAGGCTGCAGACCTTGTTTTTTCCTGCTCTTGCTCCATGACCACCACCTACACCCTGACCCTTTCCTGCCCTGACCGCACCGGCATCGTGCATGCCGTATCGGGTTTTTTGCTGGAGCGTGGCGGCAACATCGAAGAAGCGGCGCAATACAACGACCACGACACCGGCCTGTTTTTCATGCGCGTGCAGTTCGCCTGCCCTCAGGCCGATGGCGAGACACTGAATGCTCAGTGGGGCCAGTTTGCCCAGACCTTTGACATGCTATGGGACCTGCACGCCACGGCCCAGGCCATGCGCACCGTGATCATGGTCAGCAAGGAAGGGCATTGCCTCAACGACCTGCTGTTTCGCTGGAAAAGTGGCCTGCTGCCGCTGGACATTCGCGCGATTGTGAGCAACCACCGCGAGTTCTACCAGCTGGCGGCCAGTTACAACGTGCCGTTTCACCACATCCCGGTGACCAAGGACAACAAGGCGCAGGCCGAAGCCAAACAATACGAGATCATCCAGGCCGAAGGGGCCGAATTGGTGGTGCTGGCCCGTTACATGCAAATTCTGAGCGACGATCTCTGCCGCAAGCTGGCCGGTCGCGCCATCAACATCCACCACAGCTTTTTGCCCAGTTTCAAGGGGGCCAAGCCTTATTACCAAGCGCATGACCGGGGCGTGAAACTGATTGGCGCGACTGCGCACTATGTGACGGCCGATCTGGACGAAGGCCCGATCATCGAACAGGATGTGGCCCGCGTGGACCACAGCAAGACAGTCGATGACCTCACAGCACAAGGCCGCGACACCGAAAGCCAGGTGCTGGCCCGTGCTGTGAAGTGGCACAGCGAACACCGCGTGCTGATCAATGGCCACAAAACGGTGATTTTCAAATGAACATCTTTGCGGGACAGATCTTCAGCTCTGTCCCCAACCGATTAAGCTTTGCGGGACAGATCTTCAGCTCTGTCCCCAGCCGGTTAAGCTTTGCGGGACAGATCGTCAGCGTTGTTCCCAACTGATTCACCATGTCTGCCACTTCCCGCATCCCGCCCATCCAGTGCCTCTTGACCTTTGAGGCGCTGGCGCGTTTGCGCAGCGTGACACAGGCAGCCGAAGAGCTCTGCGTCACCCCCAGCGCCGTGAGCCATCGGGTCAAGCAGCTGGAGCAAATCATTGGCACCAAGCTGTTTGGCAGGGCCGATTTTTCTCTGACCACCGAAGGCAACGAGTACCTGGCCCATGTGCGCGAGGGCCTGGTGTCTCTGCAGCGCTTTCCCAGCGCCAGCCACACCCCCGGCCGCCGCAAGCTGCGTTTGGCGGTCACCCCCACCTTTGCCCGTTCGGTGTTGATGCCCAGGCTCAAGCACTTTTTGGACGCCTACCCTGAGATTGACATCACCCTGCAGGTCAGCATTCCCCTGCTGGACGTGGTGGCCGAAGACGCTGACCTGACGGTGCGTTTTGGCACGGGCCGCTACTCGGATGTGGAACACGTCTGTTTGGCCAAGGACGATGTGACCCCCTTGGCATCGCCCGCTTGGCTGCGCGAGAACGGCCCCTTTGCCAGTGCCGAAGACCTGCAAGGTGTGTCTCTTTTGCGCAGTCCGCTCGAGCCTTGGCGCACCTGGTTTGCTGCGCACGACCTCGACTGGCCCGAACCCAGCGATGGCTCGTCGTTCAACGACATTGGCCTCATGTGCGACGCCGCCGCTCAAGGTCTGGGTGTGGGACTGATCCGCACCAAGCTGGGGGCGCCCTGGCTCGAAAGCGGTCAGTTGGTGCGTTTGTTTGAACGCAGCGTGCCCAGCCCGCACGCGCACTACCTGTGCTGGCGTACCGGCACCATGGAGCGCTGGGAATGTGCCACCTTTGCCGACTGGCTGAAAAAAGCCTTGGCCTGATTTCACAAGCCTGTCAAAGATTCTTCAGCCCCAAGCAACGGGCTTGCGCGTACAGTTAAGGCCTCACTTGAAGGTTTTGAATGCCATGAGCGCCAACACCCCCGCCGAAACACAGCAACTGACCGCCACCGAACGTGCTGAGCGCCAACGCGCCGTGGTGCAGGCCTTGGGCCGGGTGCTGCCCGCCGACGCTATTCTCTACACCCCCGAAGACACCACGCCGTATGAGTGCGACGGCCTGACCGCCTACCGCGAGCGGCCCCTGGTGGTTGCGCTGCCCGAAACCGAATCGCAGGTGCAAGCCGTGCTGAAAGCCTGCCACGTCTTGCAAGTGCCGGTGGTGGCACGCGGCGCGGGCACGGGCCTGTCGGGTGGGGCCATGCCGCACCGCCTGGGCGTGACGCTGTCCATGGCGCGCTTCAACCAAATCAAGACCGTGGACCCGGTCAGCCGCACGGCGGTGGTGCAATGCGGCGTGCGCAACCTGGCCATCAGTGAAGCCGCTGCGCCCTTCGGCCTGTATTACGCCCCCGACCCCTCCAGCCAAATTGCCTGCACGATAGGTGGCAACGTGGCCGAAAACTCGGGTGGGGTGCACTGCCTCAAATATGGCCTGACCGTGCACAACGTGCTCAAGGTGCGTGGCTTCACCGTCGAGGGTGACCCGATCGAATTCGGCAGTGACGCACTCGACACCTCGGGCTACGACCTGTTGGCCGTGTTGGTGGGCAGCGAGGGCATGCTGGCCGTGACCACCGAAGTCACCGTCAAACTGGTGCCCAAACCGCAGTTGGCGCGTTGCATCATGGCCAGCTTTGACGATGTGCGCAAAGCGGGCGACGCCGTGGCCGCCGTCATTGCGGCGGGCATCATCCCGGCCGGTTTGGAGATGATGGACGGACCCATGACCATCGCGGTGGAAGACTTTGTGCACGCAGGCTACGACCTGAGCGCCGCCGCCATCCTGCTGTGCGAGAGCGACGGCACGCCCGAAGAGGTCGAAGAGGAAATTGGCCGTATGAGCGCGGTGCTGCGCGACTGCGGTGCCACGGCCATTTCGGTCAGCCGCGACGAGGCGCAACGCTTGAAGTTCTGGAGCGGCCGCAAAAACGCCTTCCCGGCCTCGGGCCGCATCAGCCCCGACTACATGTGCATGGACTCGACCATTCCGCGCAGGCGCTTGGCCGACATCCTGCAAGCCATCTCGGAGATGGAAACCAAATACGCGCTGCGTTGCCTGAACGTTTTCCACGCGGGCGATGGCAACCTGCACCCACTGATTTTGTTTGATGCGAACGACCCTAACCAACTGCGCCGCTGCGAGTTGTTTGGTGCCGACATTCTTGAGACCAGCGTGGCCATGGGCGGCACCGTCACGGGCGAGCATGGTGTGGGCATTGAGAAAGTGAACAGCATGTGCGTGCAATTCAGCGCTGAAGAAAACGAGCAGATGTTCGCCGTCAAGCGCGCCTTTGACCCGCAAGGCCTGCTCAACCCCGGCAAGGTGATTCCGACGCTGAACCGCTGCGCCGAGTACGGCCGAATGTTGGTGCGGGCGGGGGCGATCAAGCACCCGGATTTGCCGCGGTTCTGACCCCGAATGCCCTGCCAACAGCCTGAGCCTGCCTCAGGCTTTTTTAACCTCATTTGGTTGCGCGCGCAACCAAATGAGGTTAAGCTCGGCCCTTCTTTCACCCCTTTCAGACGATAGAGCCGAATGCCCACGCCTCTCGACCGCACGCTGACCTACCGCTTGCACCAACTGCACAAGCTGACCGACATGGACAGCCAGTCGGTCTATCCGCAGCGCACGGGACTGTCGATGAGCGACGGACGGTGCCTGACGACCATTGGCACATTTGAACCTTTGTCGGTCAAAGAACTGGCCGACAAGGCCAACCTGAACAAAGGCCAGGCCAGCCGCGCTGCGCAGGCGCTGGTCGAGCAAGGCCTGGTGCGCAAAGCCGACCACCCGGATGATGGCCGGGGCGTGGTGTTGACGCTGACACCTGCCGGGCGCGAAGTGTTCGAGCTGGCCATGGCCATGATCCACCAACGCAACAAGGACATTTTTGGCGGCCTGTCGGACAAAGAACAAAGCATCCTGAGTGGGTTGCTGGACCGACTGATTGCCCACGCCCGTCCACGCTGAAAGTCCCCCACACAAACCTATGCACAACCCCACCACCGAAGCCCGCCCTTCGATCTATTACCAGTACGAGGTTTTCAAACCTTGGCTGGCCTCGTCACACCCTCAGCAAGACCGAAAAAAAGTCGCCATCGTCGGCGCAGGCCCTGCCGGCATGGTGACCGCGCTGGAGCTGGCACGCCACGGCGTGCCCAGCGTGGTGCTGGCGGCCGAGTTGCAGTTCTCGCAAGGCAGCCGCGCGATCTGCTTCACGCGCCGCTCGATGGAAATCCTGCAGCAAGTGGGCGTGGCCGATCGCATGACAGCATGCGGGCTGCCCTGGCGCTTTGGCAATTCTTTTTTCCGGGGCCAACGTGTGTTTCGCATGGAAGCACCGCACGATCCGGACGACCGGTTCTTCCCGATCATCAACGTGCAGCAGCAGTTTCTGGAGGAGTACCTGCACGACGCCTGCAAAGCCAACCCGCTGATTGACTTGCGCTGGGGCAACAAGGTCGATCAAGTGGCGCAGAAAGAAGGCTTCGCGGTGCTGGAAATTGACACCCCGGAAGGACCCTATGCGCTGGAGAGCGACTGGGTGGTCGCCGCTGACGGGGGGCGTTCGGGCATCCGCAGCGCCATGAACCTGCAGATGGAGGGGGCGTCTTACGAAGGCTTTTTTGTGATCGCCGACATCCGAATCGACCTGCCTTTGCCCACCGAGCGCCTGGCCTTTTTTGACCCCGACTGGAACCCCGGCAACACCATCTTGATGCACCGCGAGCCCCACGGCATTTGGCGCGTGGATTACCAACTGCCCCCCGGTGAATCGCCCGAAGAAGCACTCCGTCCAGCGGCGCTCAAGGCCCGCATCGACGCGCAGCTGGCCATGATTGGCCATGCCGGAGCCAAGTGGGAGATGGACTGGTCCTCGGTCTACTCGGCGCGCACGCTCACCTTGCCCGACTTTGTGCACGGCAGCGTGATCTTCACGGGCGATGCGGCGCACCTGCTGCCCATTTTTGGCGTGCGCGGGGCCAACACGGCTTTTCAGGATGCGCAGTCGCTGGGTTGGCACCTGGCCTGGGTGGTCAAAGGTCTGGCGGGCCCACAGTTGCTGGCCAACCACAGCGCCGAGCGCGTGGGCGCGGCACGCGAAATCATCTCTGAGGCGGGCAAAAGCACCCGCTTCATGGCACCACCCAGCCCCGGCTTTCGGCTGCTGCGCGACGCGGTCTTGTCGCTTTCGCTCTCACAAGAGTTTGTGCGGCCGCTCTACCACTGGCGCACCTCGCGGCCCCACGAATACACCCATTCCATGCTCAACAGCAAGGATGACGACAACGCCCTGTTCAAGTGCGGTCCGGCACAGGGTGCGCCACCGCAAAACGTGCGCTTGGGTGCCAGCGGTGGCGATGGAGATTTTTTGCTCGATCACCTGGGGGGCGGCTTTGATCTGCTGTATTTCACCGACACCGACCTGCCTGAAGCACTGCAACAGGTGATCCATGCAGCGCGTGCGACAGGCCTGCCCTTGAACGTGACCGCGGTCGGTGCGGCCCAGCCTGTGTCGGGTGCGACCCAGCACCTGCCCGACGCCGACGGCCACCTGCGCGCGCGCTATGGCATTCCGGCACACGGAGGGGCGTATTTGCTGCGCCCCGACCAACACGTTTGTGCACGCTGGCTCACACTGGATGCCGTGCGCTTAAAAGCCGCGCTGAGCACCGCCTTGCCCACCCGTCGGACTTGAAGGTGCCGACCGACTTTGACCGACTGCACCAGGACGACACCATGACCGACAAAGCACTCTCCATCGGCGGGCTTGAAACCGTCTACGACGCACTGGCCACCGCCATTGACCAGGCAGGCGCAGACAAGGCCCAGTTGTTCCTTGTCAAACTTGCGCTGCTCAATGCCAAGGCGTTGGCCGACGACAAGCTGTTTCAACAACAGATCAGCGTTGCACTGCAAGACCTCTAAGTGCGGCATGCCCGAGAGGATGCCAATCTGCTGAGGTCTTGTGCAGACAGGCTGGGGTGGTTGCCAGAGCCTTCTTACCTGGGGTGACCAGGTGTCACCAGGTGTCAATCGCCAGCGCGCCATCGGGGGGGCGCACCCGCCCCGCCTGCAGCCCTGCCACCAGCCAGTCGCGCGTATCGGCGGGGTCAATCACCGCGTCAATCTCCAAAGTGGCCGCCATGTGGATGGCGCTGCCGTTGTCGTATTGCTGTGCCAGCAGTTGCTCAAACAACGCTTCGCGCTCGGGGCCCTCGGGCAGGGCTTCGAGTTCTTTGCGATAACCCAGGCGCACTGCGCCCTCCAGGCCCATGCCGCCAAATTCGCCCGTGGGCCAGGCCACGGTGCTCAGGGTTTCGTGAAAGCCCCCGCCGGTCATGGCCATCGCGCCCAGGCCATAGCCCTTGCGCAGCACCACGCTGAGCAGCGGCACCCGCAGGTGCGCGGCCGCCACAAACATGCGCGAGACGTGGCGCACCTGGGCCAGCGCTTCGGTGTCGGGCCCCACCATGAAGCCAGGCGTGTCCACCAGGCTCACCAGGGCCAAGCCGTGGGCGTTGCACAGCTGCAAGAAGCGCGCGGCCTTGTCGGCGGCATCGGCATCGATCGCGCCGCCCAGGTGCAGTGGGTTGTTGGCCATGAGGCCCACCGGGCGCCCCGCAATGCGCGCGAGCGCCGTGTGGATGCCCACGCCAAAGCCGGTGCGCAAATGCAGCAAGCTGCCTACATCGGCAATGCCTTGCATGGCGGCGCGGGTGTCGTACACGCGCACACGGTTTTCGGGCACCACATGGCGCAGGGCTTCGGTGGGTGGTGCTTGCCATTCGGTTTGCGCGCCCTGAAAACACGACAGGTAATGCCGCGCCGCTGCCACCGCATGTGCTTCGTTGTCCACCAGGATGTCGATCACACCGTTGCCGTGCTGCACACCAACCGGTCCAATCTGTTCGGGCTTGAAGACGCCCAAGCCGCCGCCTTCGACCATGGCCGGTCCGCCCATGCCGATGTTGCTGCCTGCCGTCGCAATGATCACGTCGCAGCAGCCCAGCAAGGCCGCGTTGCCCGCAAAACAGCGCCCGGCCACCACGCCCACCACCGGCACCTGGCCATTGAGCCGCGCAAACGAGGCAAAGGTGGCGAGGTTCAGGCCCGCGACGATGGCCACATCCACATCACCGGGTCGGCCGCCGCCGCCTTCGGCGAACAGCACCACGGGCAGTTGGTTTTGCAAGGCCAGGCCCAGCATGCGGTCGGTCTTTTGGTGGTTGCGCATGCCTTGCGTGCCGGCCAGCACGGTGAAGTCGTAAGCCATGACGACCACGCGCTGGCCGTTCACGCAGCCGATGCCGGTGACCATGCCGTCGGCGGGTGTGTTGCGCATCAAATCGTCTGCACTGCGGCGTCGGCTTTGCGCGGCCACGGCCAGCGCGCCGTATTCGACAAACGAATCGGCATCGCACAGGTCTGCGATGTTTTCTCGGGCGGTGCGCAGGCCGGTGGCGTGGCGCTTGGCCACAGCTTCGGGCCGTGCAGCGTCGTGCGTGAAGGCCAGGCGGTCTTGCAGCTTTTTCAGGTCAGCGCGGGGGACGTTCTGGGCAGCGGCGCTGGTTGCACCATGGGCTTGGGCCTGCGGTGAGACGTCCCCAGCAGACGGCACGACCAAGGTGGCCCGTGCGTGGGCAACGGCGCCACCAGGCACTGGCGCTGAGTCCAACTGCGTCCAGCCCGCCAAGGCCTCGCCCTCATTCACGGTCTCGCCCGCCTGGAAGTACAACGCGGCCAAGTGTCCGGCCTGCGGGGCGCGGATTTCGTGCTCCATTTTCATGGCTTCCAGAATCACCAGCACGTCGCCTGCGGCCACGGGCTCACCGGGCTGCACCAGCCACTGCACCACTTGGGCCTGAAGAGGGGAAAGGATGTTTTGCATCTGGCCATTGTGAGGCGCTGCCCCCAGGACAGCAGGTCAAGTTCGGGACAATTTAAACTGGGTTTTTCTCAAACACAAAGACCTGTTCATGAACTTCGAACCCCTGGTCGAGCTGACCCGCAACGGCGTGCAGGAATGCGTCCACATGGGCGCACTGGCCGTGACCGACACCGAGGGCCGCGTGCTGGCGCAAGTGGGCAACCCGCATTGGTTGTGCTTCACCCGCTCGACCCTCAAGGCCATGCAAGCGTTGCCGCTGGTGCAGTCGGGGGGCGTGGCGTATTTCGGCTTCACCCCCTCAGAACTCGCCATGATGTGCGCCAGCCACAACGGCGAAGAGATGCACGTCGAGCAGGTGTCGTCTATCTTGCGCAAAAGCGGAACCACCACACGCCAGATGCGCTGTGGATGCCATGTACCGTACCGCTTCACGTTTTTTGACCGGCCCATGCCCGAAGACTTTGCCTACGACGAGCGGCACCACAACTGCAGCGGCAAGCACAGCGGGTTTTTGGCGTACTGCGTGCAGCACGGCCTGCCCACCTACAATTACACCGAAGTCACACACCCCTTGCAGCAACGCATCCGCCAGGCCGTGGCGCATCTGGCTGGTTTGAAAGAAGAAGAGCTGGCGCTGGGCATCGACGGTTGTTCGGCCCCCAACTACGCCATGCCCTTGTCACGCTTGGCCCGCAGTTATGCCCGTTTGGCCCAGCCTGAGTCGGACGGCCTGTATGGCGAGAGCCTGGCGCAATTGGGCCAGGCCATGAACGCGCACCCCGATTTGGTTTCGGGCACCGGGCGCAACGATGCCGACTTCATGCGCGCGGGTGGTGGCGACTGGGTGACCAAAGTGGGGGCCGACGGTGTGCAGGTGGTGGGCAGCCGATCACGTGGCCAAGCCCTGGCCATCAAGATCATGGACGGCAACAAGGCGGCGCTGTTTGCCGCCACCGTGGAGGCGCTGGACCAACTGGGCTGGTTGGACGATGCACAGCGCCAAGAACTGACCCCTTGGCGAGCCCAGGTGCTGCTGAATGTGGCGGGTATGCCGGTGGGCGAGCGGCGCAGCGTGTTCCAACTGAAAATGGGCGCTCAGGCCTGAAAGCTCAGAGCCGCACGCCACCTTCAGGTGCGATGAAACAGGGGGCTCAGCGCTTGCCAAAAATCGCCGTGCCTACCCGCACCATGGTGCTGCCTTCGGCGATGGCGGCCGCCATGTCAGCGCTCATGCCCATCGACAAGGTGTCCAGCGGCAGGCCTTGCGCGCGCAATTGCGCGAACAGGTCTTTGGCCTGGCGGTGCACGGCGCGCATCTGCGCATCGGTCTCGGCAGGTTCAGGAATGGTCATCAGACCGCGCAACTGCAAGCGCGGTAAAGCGGCCACGGCCTGTGCCAGCGCGGGCAGGTCTTGTGGGCTCACGCCGGATTTGGTCTCGCCACCATCCACATTCACCTGGATGCACACCTGCAAAGGCGGCCGGTGCGCGGGGCGCTGTTCAGACAGGCGTTGGGCGATTTTGAGGCGGTCAATGCTGTGCACCCAGTCAAAGTGCTCGGCCACCAGGCGTGTCTTGTTGCTCTGGATCGGGCCGATGCAATGCCAAACCAGCGGCAAATCGCGCAAGGCCGTGATTTTGTCCACCGCTTCCTGGATGTAGTTTTCGCCAAAATCGGTTTGCCCTTCGGCGTGCGCCGTGCGAACGGCGTCGGCGCTCCAGGTCTTGGACACGGCCAACAGCCGCACACTGCCCGGCGCGCGACCGGCGGATTGGCAAGCGGCGGCCATTTGTGCCCGCACCCGAGCGATGTTGTCGGCAATCGAAGTGTTCATGGCGTCGAGCGTACCAAACCCAACCGTGTCGCCCAGCGGTCAGCCTAAAGCACCCGGTGCGCGCCAGAACACCGGCAGACTGCTAAATTAGCCGTTTTATTCACTTCTAAAAGAGACCGTCATGAGCCAAATTGCCGCCAAAACCTACGAAGCCACCACCGCCCGAAAAGTGGCCTTTTTGGGCTTGGGCGTGATGGGATACCCCATGGCGGGCCATTTGGCCCGTGCTGGCCACCGCGTGACCGTGTACAACCGCAGCGCCGCCAAAGCCGCCGCCTGGGCTGCTGAGTGCCCTGGTCACGCCACAGCGCCCACCCCGCGCGAAGCCGCGGCCGGTGCCGACATGGTGTTCGCCTGCGTGGGCAACGATGCCGATTTGCGCAGTGTGGTGTTGGGCCCAGAGGGAGCGTTTGCCGGCATGAAGCCCGGCGCGATTTTTGTCGACCATACCACGGCTTCGGCCGAAGTGGCCCGCGAGCTGTATGCCGAGGCCCAAAAGTTGGGGCTGCACTTTGTGGACGCACCGGTCTCTGGCGGTCAAGCGGGCGCGCAAAACGGCATGCTCACCGTGATGTGCGGTGGTGAGGCTGCGGCGTTTGACAACGTCAAGCCTGTGGCCATGGCGTTTTCGCGGGCCTTCACCCTGTTGGGCGCTTCGGGCGCGGGCCAGTTGGCCAAGATGGTCAACCAGATCTGCATCGCGGGTTTGGTGCAAGGCTTGTCTGAAGCCATTGCTTTCGGCCAGCAAGCGGGCCTGGACATGCACCAAGTGCTGGATGTGATCGGCAAGGGCGCCGCCCAAAGCTGGCAGCTGGACAACCGGGGCAAGACCATGGCCGATGACAAGTTTGAGTTTGGTTTTGCCGTGGACTGGATGCGCAAGGACCTGGGGCTGGTACTGGACGAAGCCAAACGCAACGGTGCACGCCTGCCCGTGACCGCGCTGGTGGACCAGTTTTATGCCGACGTGCAAAAAATGGGGGGTGGCCGCTGGGACACCTCCAGCTTGATCCGCCGTTTGCGCTGATGGCCAAGTGCACCCCACAGGTTGTGGGGTCAGAAACCAAAAAAACGACCCTGAGGTCGTTTTTTTATGGGGGATGAAGCGCTTCAGCGCGTGGAGGTCGGTTGGCTCAAACGCTTGAGCTCTTCTTCCGAGATTTCGTCAAAAACCCGCACCACTTTCACCACCCCACCCATGCCGCGCACGATGTCGGTGGCGCGCTTGGCTTCGCGGCTGGTGACACGGCCCATCAGGTACACGATGCCGCGCTCAGTGACCACTTTCACGGCATTGGCCTGCAGGTCTTTGGCGTCAATGAATGCCGCCTTGACGCGGCTGGTCAACACCGTGTCTTTGGCGCGTTGGGTCAGTGAGCTGGCAGGCATCTGTGCCAAATCGTTTACCACCGACACCACGTTTTCCTGACTTTGCGCAATCTTTTCGATGCGCTCTTTTTCCGCCGCTGTGGTGACTTCCCCGGTCAGCAGCACTTTGCGGTTGAAACTGGTCACGTTCAAATGGATGCGGTCGCCTAATTCTTGGCGCACGGCGGAGGCAGTTTTGATTTCAATCGCCTGGTCTTCGACCTGTGCACCCGAGGTGCGGCGGTCGGTGACCATGATGCCCGTGGCGACAGCGCCGCCCATAAGCAAAGGTGCGCAGCCCGACAGACCGGTCACGGCCACAGCCAAAACGGCACCCGAAAACACCAAAGATTGAAGATTGCGTTTCATTTAAAGAGACTCCTGTTCACCTAACAATTGGGTATCGATTCCATCACACAGACAATGCAGCACCAGGTGCTGCACTTCACAAATGCGTGCTGCCCGTTCATGCGGCACACACACATGCACATCGGTTTCGCGCAGTTGGCGGCCCAAAGCGCCGCCTTGGTGACCGGTCAAGGCCAGCACACTCATCTCCCGCTCATGCGCCGCTTGCGTTGCCTGAACCAATGCCGCCTCGTTGCCATCGGTGCTGATGAGCACCAACACATCGCCCGTTTGGCCCAGCGCCAAGATCTGTTTGGCCAAGGCCTGACCATCGCTCCAGCGGGTGGCCATCAGGGCGTCTGAAGACAAGCACACGGCCGCCAGACCTGGGCGGTCCCGTTCAAATCCACCCACCAGCAGGTTCACCAGGTATTGGGCCAAGGCGCTGGACGAACCCATACCGCCCACCAACACCTTGCCGCCACCGGTGACCGATGCCAAAACCGCTTGCACGGCTGCATCCACCGGCTTGGCCAAAGTTTCGGCCACCTGGTAGTGCAAATCTGCACTGTCAATGAAGTGTTGTTGGATTCGAAGGTCAAGCATGCGCTGGCGATGATAACCCCGAGCCCCCAACTGTTTCCGCTGCGGACGCTCAAATCCCATTTCAACCCGGCTTGTTGGCTGTTTTGGGCGGGGGTTCAGCCCGCGTCAAAAGCCCCCTGCAGCCACAGCGGGCCCGCCGCCTCAATGGCGACCACATCAAAGCGGACCGCAGGCAAGCGACGCCAGCGCAGCAGGTAGTGCTGCGCTGCGAAAATGATGCGCCGCTGCTTGATGTGGCCGATGCTCGCCGCGGCGCCGCCGTGGTCTGTTCGGCTTCTCTTGCGCACCTCGACGAACACCACCGTGCCGTCCAGCGCCTGCATGATCAGGTCAATTTCGCCGCCCCCGCGCCCGGGCGTCCGATAATTGCGCTGCAACAGCCGCATGCCGCGTGCTTGCAAATAGGCCAGCGCCTCGTCTTCGCCCGCATCGCCTCGGGCTTTGGTGGTGGGTCCCACCCCGTCTTTTTTGAGGAATTGCATTGACGCCGTCTCCCTTGTCTGCATCGTTCGCCAAAGCCCTGGAGGCGGCGCACGACGCTGCCGGATCGCAAAACCACCCGGCCAGCACACTGTATGTCGTGGCCACCCCGATTGGCAACCTGGCCGACATCAGCCTGCGTGCCCTGCATGTATTGGCCAATGTCGATGCAGTGGCTTGCGAAGACACCCGGCACACCCAACAATTGCTGCGCGCTTATGGCCTGGACCGTCCGGGCTCACAGCTTTTGGCGGTGCACCAGCACAACGAATCCGCAGCCGCGCAAAACGTCATGCACCGCCTGGCCCATGGCGAGCGTGTGGCCTATGTGAGCGATGCGGGCACACCGGCCATCAGCGACCCCGGTGCCCGCTTGGTGGCGGCGGTGCGGCAAGCGGGTTACCGGGTGTTGCCCTTGCCCGGGGCCAGCAGCGTGACCACAGCGCTCAGTGCGTCCGGCATGACAGGGGATGACGGTTTTGTTTTCGTTGGCTTTTTGGCCAGCAAATCGGCCGAACGGCAACAGGCGGTGCAAGCCTTGGCACAAGAAAGCCGCGCCGTGGTCTTGCTGGAAGCACCGCACCGCATAGAAGCTTTGGCCCAAGCCTTGGCGGTGTTGGGCGAGCGCCGCATCACGGTGGGCCGTGAATTGACCAAGCAGTTTGAGCAAATCGAAACCTTGGCCGTGCAAGACTTGCCCGCTTGGTTGGCCGAAAAGCCCGACCGTCAGCGCGGCGAATTTGTGTTGGTGCTGCACGACGCACCTGTGGCCGCTTCAGCTGGTGAAGGCCTGCGGGTTTTACAAGCACTGCTGCCCGAGTTGCCCCTGAAAACCGCGGTCAAGCTGGCCGCGGAGATCACCGGCGAACCCAAGAACCAGCTTTACGACTTGGCTTTGAGTCTGAAAAAGAACGAAGCACCCTGAGCTGGCCTTTTAGGCAGATTTACCAGCGCGCCCCGAAGGTGTCACGCAATTTTTGCAGTTCGTGTTCAGGCAACGCGCGGGTTTGGGGCTGGAGCACGACCAAACGCGCCGTTTCTTCCAATTCTTCCAAGGTGGACATGGCCGCACCCGGCGTGTCATGCCACACGTTGGGGCCCAGACGCGGCAGCATCACGGCTCGGATGGGTGTACCGCGCGCGGCGTATTGGGCGATGAGGTCGGCCACTTCTTGCGCCGCCGCAGGGCTGCCGGGGAGGTGATAGGCGGTCAGTGGGACATGACCGACTTTCATCACGAAATAAGGGGTGATGGGCGGCAGCAATTCTGGCCCGTCGGCAATCAAGCTGAGTGCCACGCCATGCGTGCTGTGGGTGTGGATGACGCAGCGAGTGGAGGGGGCATGCAGACAGGCAGCGCCATAAATGTGGCGGTGCAGGGTGATCGTTTTGCTGGCCTTGTCACCGCTGAGCTGTTGGCCTTGCAAGTCCAATTTCGCCAAACGGGCCGGGTCCAGCCAGCCCAAACAGGCGTCGGTGGGGGTGATGAGAAATCCATCGTCCAGGCGCACGCTGATGTTGCCAGCCGTGGCGTGCACATAGCCCCGCGCAAACAGGCTTTGCCCGACACGGCAGATGTCTTCACGGGCTTGCGACTCGTTCATGGCTTGGCTCCAGCGTCTTCATCTTCCAACAAAAGCTGCTGTAAAGCTGTGGTTTCTTGGGGAGTCAGGCCAATGGCGCCGTGCAGGTAGTTGCGCATGCCGCCGTGCTGGGCATCGACCGCGTCAAAAGCCGCCTGCAAAAACTCGGGTTGTACCTGCCACAGCACCTTCATCACATGCGGATGGCCTTGACCTTCCAAGCGGGTATCGCGCTTGTAAAGCTGGTTGGTGAGCAAGTAATCGTGTTCGATGGTGGCGCGGTCCACACCCAGGGCCGACAGCAGCAGCGCGGCTGCAAACCCGGTGCGGTCCTTGCCCGCGGTGCAGTGGAACACCTGTGGGTTGGGCTGCTCCAGCAGGTGCTTCAAAAAGAGGCCGAAAGTATCTGCGTTGCGGTTCACGAAATCCCGGTAGGTTTCGCGCATCAGGTCCACGGTTTCTTCGGTGGTGGGCACCACGCCCTGCGCCACCAGCGCTTGCATGCGAGCGATCACCGTGGGCTCGATGGGCAATGCCAAACGCTGAACACCAGGAATCGCGTAGGGCGTGAGGGTGAATTCGCCCTTGCCACGAAAGTCCAAGCTGTGCCTTACACCCAGCGCCTGTAATTTCAGGTGGTCTTCAGGGGTAAGCCCTGCCAAATGGTCTGACCGGAAAACCTGGCCCCGCCGCACGCGGCGGCCCCCGGCGTTGCGGTAACCGCCAAGATCACGAAAATTTGAGGCGCCTTGCAGCAGAGCAGGGGGTACCGAGTTCATGGCCATCCAATCAACAATCAATTCGCTTCAACCAAAGCGCTATTGTCGTGTGCCTGCAAAAGGGCATCCGTTGCCCGATGCGACAAGCCCCCAGACACTGTGGTCAAGGCCGATGGGCGCTCAATCCCGATAAGTGCAAACAGGTGGCACACGGATTGCTTGTGTTGGTTATGCAGCTTGAATCAACGCTTCCCTTGAACCCCACGCCCATCAACCCGGGACTCATGGCCGTCACCGACGCCTGGCGTAACCCCTTGGGCTTGATGCTGGCCTCTACGGGCGAAGGGGTTTTCGGGGTGGATCTGGACGGACTGTGTGTCTTCATCAATCCGGCCGGGGCCCGCATGATCGGCCTGGAGTCTGAGCAGGTGCTCGGTCAGAACATGCACGTTCTGACGCACCATTCGCATGGGGACGGGGCGCACTACCCGATGGATGACTGCCCGATTTACAACGCGTTTCGCAAGGGCGAGCCTTGCCGCATCGACAGCGAAGTGTTTTGGCGCGCAGACGGCAGCAGTTTCCCGGTGGAGTACTCGAGCTACCCGGTGTTTGACCAAGGTCAGGTGCGCGGTGCGGTGGTCACCTTTGTGGACATCACCGAGCGAAAACGGGCAGAAGACGCATTGCACCAAGCCAAGAATGAACTCGAGCAACGCGTGGCCGAGCGCACCCATGCCCTGGAAACCGCTTTGCAGCAGCTTCGGGAACTGGCGGCCTGGTCCGAGGCGGTGCGCGAGGAAGAGCGCACCCGCATTGCGCGCGAGGTGCATGACGAACTGGGCAGTCTGCTGGTGGCCCTGAAAATGGATGTGAGCTGGCTGGACAAACGCCTGTCTGAGCAGGAACAACGGGCGGTTCAAGAAGCACAGGCCATGCGGGAGAGGATGCGGGGCAAGTGCCAGAACATGAGCCGCCTGATTGAAAATGCGGTGGTCAATGTGGGCCGCATCATCACCGACCTGCGCCCCAGCATCCTCGACCACCAAGGTCTGTGGGGCGCTTTGGAATGGCAGGCGCGAGAGTTTGTGCAGTCGGCCGAACAGGAACTCAAATGGTGCATGGAAGTCGACGAGCAGCGCGTGCTGCCCGAACCGATGGCCATGGCGGTGTTCCGCATCTTCCAGGAAATGCTGAGCAATGTGGGTCGCCATGCACGGGCCGGCACGGTGGATGTGGACATTGTCGAACGCGAGGGTTGGCTGCATCTGTCGGTGGAAGACGACGGTTGCGGTGCCTTGGCGCAGGCCTTCGAGTCGGCGCAGGCCTACGGCATCATGGGCATGCGCGAACGGGCACGGCACTTTGGCGGCGTGATCGACATCGACAGCCAACCCGGCCGAGGCACCCGCATGCGCTTGTCCATGCCCTTACCCTTGCCCCTTGACCAGGAAGCGCCATGACTGGACCTGTTCGTGTGCTGCTGGGCGATGACCACAAGATCGTCCGTGAAGGCCTAAAAATGGTGTTGGCTGACGACCCAGGTCTGCAGGTGGTGGCCGAGGCCGACACCGGCCCCGCGGTGCTGACGGCCGTGCAAACCCTGCAAGGCGCGCAGGGCCTGGATGTGGTGCTGCTCGACATTGCCATGCCCGGCATGGACGGCCTGGATGTCTTGCAAATTCTGCGGCGCGACTGGCCGGCCTTGCCGGTGTTGATGCTCAGCACTTATCCGGAAAAACAATACGCGGTGCGCTGCATTCAGCTGGGCGCATCGGGCTATCTGAACAAAAGCACCGACCCGGACGAATTGATGGCGGCGCTGCGCCGTGTGGCCGCAGGCGGCATGCACGTCACGCCCGCCACGGCCGAGGCGCTGGCCAGTCTGGTGAGCCAAGGCCGCACCAAAAGCGGGATTGAACTGCTCTCGCACCGCGAGCACCAGGTCTACGTTTTGTTGACCCAAGGCCACACTGTGAGCGAAATTGGTGCACAACTGAGCCTGGCACCCAACACGGTGAGCACTTACCGTGCACGCATTCTGGAAAAGACCGCCACCAAGAACGATGTGGAGCTGGCGCTTTACGCGCAAAGTCTGGTTGGCGGACAAGCCGGCGGCGTCCGTTGAAGGCCTGAACAGGCCTCTGGCATGCGCCTTGTAGGGCCGGCCCTACAAGGCATCGACAAGCGACCCGCGAAATCAAGCTGAGCAGCACCGCTGGCACACATCCGCTGTTTCCTGGCCCGCTGCTTGCATAGACCTTGGCATCTTCAACTAGCGAGGTTGCCATGTCTGAATTTTTTGATCCGTACAACGCCGACCGCCCCCTGATGCTCAAGTGCAGCTGCGGTCGAGATCATTCGCCTGCCGACCACCACGCAGCGGTGGCTGCTGATGCCGCTGCTGCCCAGTTGCGTGCGCGCTCGGAAACGGCCGAGTTCGAGGCTTATAGCCAAGAGTTCATCGAGGCCACCTTGGTCAAGGCCTTGTTTCCGCAGGACCAGGAGCGCCGCATGTTCTTGCGCGCGGTGGGCAAAAAGACCGCCATGGCCGCCATTGCCAGTGTGCTGCCCATGGCCAGCCTGCAAGCCATGGCACAGGAAAAAGGCACGCTGGAAAAAACCAATTTGAAGATCGGCTTCATCCCGATCACTTGCGCCACCCCGCTGATCATGGCGCATCCCTTGGGCTTTTACCAAAAGCAAGGCCTGAGCGTTGAAGTCACCAAGACCGCAGGCTGGGCTCTGGTGCGTGACAAGATGATCAACAAGGAATACGACGCTTCGCATTTCCTCTCGCCCATGCCCCTGGCCATCAGCATGGGGCTGGGCGCCAACGCCACGCCCATGAACGTGGCCACCATCCAGAACATCAACGGGCAAGCCATCACCCTGAGTCTGCGTCACAAGGACAACCGCGACCCCAAGAACTGGAAGGGCTTCAAGTTTGGCGTGCCCTTTGACTACTCGATGCACAACTTCCTGTTGCGCTACTACCTGGCTGAAAGCGGCCTGAACCCCGACACCGATGTGCAGATCCGCGTGATCCCGCCCGCCGAGATGGTGGCCAATTTGCGTGCCGGCAACATCGACGGTTTCCTCGGTCCCGATCCGTTCAACCAGCGTGCGGTGTTTGACGAAGTCGGCTTCATCCATGTGCTGACCAAGGACTTGTGGAACGGTCACCCTTGCTGCGCTTTTGGCACCAGCACCGAATTCATCCAAAAGAACCCCAATACTTTTGCTGCGCTCTACCGCGCCGTGCTCACCGCTGCGGCCATGGCGCGTCAGCCGGGCAATCGCGAGCTGATCGCCAAAGTCATCTCGCCTGCGCAGTACCTGAACCAGCCTGAAGCCGTGCTCAGCCAGGTGCTGACCGGCAAATTTGCCGACGGCCTGGGCAAGGTCGTGAACGTGCCCGACCGCGCCGACTTTGACCCCATGCCCTGGCAAAGCATGGCCGTGTGGATGCTCACGCAGATGAAGCGTTGGGGCTACATCAAGGGCCAAGTGGACTATAAGCAGATCGCCGAAAAGGTGTTCTTGATCACCGATGCACGCAAGCACATGAAAGAGCTGGGTCAGAGTTTTGCGGCGACCACGCCCTACCCCAAGCACAAGATCATGGGCAAAGAGTTTGACCCGGCCAAACCCGAGGAATACCTCAAGACCTTTGCGATTCACAAGATGGGTTAAAGCACCATGAAAACCACGCACCTCAATTTGCGGGCCGCCATGGTTTCGCTGCTCATGTTCCTGGTGTTTCTGGGGGCGTGGCAGCTGTCGGCCACCGCACCCACGGTGGCTGGTGCCGCCAAGGCAGGCATGAGCGCCGAAGAAATCGAGTACCAGAAGATGATGGGCAAAGATCCGGGCGCCGTCAAAAGCACCGGCTTTCCGCCACCCCTGGAGGTGGGCAAAGCCATCGCGGGGCACCTGGCCGATCCGTTTTATGACAAAGGCCCCAACGACAAGGGCATTGGCATTCAGCTGGCGCACTCGCTGGGCCGCGTGGCGCTGGGCTTTTTCCTGGCCGTGCTGGTGGCGCTGCCCGTGGGTTTCATGATCGGCATGTCGCCCCTCATGCGCAAGGCGTTTGATCCATTTGTTCAGGTGCTCAAGCCCATCAGCCCGCTGGCCTGGATGCCGTTGGCGCTGTACACGCTGAAAGACTCGGATGTGAGCGGCATCTTCGTCATCTTCATCTGCTCGGTCTGGCCCATGTTGATCAACACCGCTTTTGGCGTGGCCTCCGTCAAGCGTGAATGGCTCAACGTCGCCAGTACGCTGGAAGTCACACCGTTGCGCAAAGCCTTCAGGGTCATCTTGCCTGCCGCAGCGCCCACCATCGTCACCGGCATGCGCATCAGCATGGGCATTGCCTGGCTGGTGATTGTGGCCGCCGAGATGCTGGTGGGTGGCACAGGCGTGGGTTATTTCGTGTGGAACGAGTGGAACAACCTCTCACTGGTGAACGTGATCTTTGCGGTGTTGGTGATTGGCGTGGTGGGCATGTTGCTGGACCTGGCATTTGCGCAATTGCAAAAGGCGGTGACCTATGTGGAGTGACACCTCAGAACGATCGCTGAAGGCACTTTTGCCGACCCACTTGACCGCACCCCAACCCAAGACCAAAGCCATGAATGCTTTCCTGCAAATCGAAAAACTGGGCAAGGCCTACCAAAGCGACAAGCCGGTTTTTTCGGACGTGTCCTTCACCATCGACAAGGGCGAGTTCGTCTGCATCATCGGCCACTCGGGCTGCGGCAAGACCACCATCCTGAACGTGCTCGCAGGCTTAGACACGGCCAGCACGGGCCACGCCTTCATGGACGGTCGCGAAATCGCAGGCCCCAGCCTCGAGCGCGGGGTGGTCTTTCAGAGCCACGCACTCATGCCCTGGCTCACCGTGCGGCAAAACATCGCGTTTGCCGTCAAGTCCAAGTGGCCCGAATGGAAAACCTCGCAGGTCAACGCGCATGTGGAAAAGCACGTCGGCATGGTCGGCTTGTTGCACGCCATCGACAAGAAACCCAGCCAGCTGTCTGGCGGCATGAAGCAACGCGTGGGCATCGCCCGGGCCTTTGCCATCCAGCCCAAGATGCTGTTGCTCGACGAGCCCTTTGGCGCGCTGGATGCGCTCACACGCGGCACCATCCAGGACGAACTGATGACCATCGTGCGCCAGACGCAGCAGACTGTGTTCATGATCACGCACGACGTGGACGAAGCGATTCTTTTGTCGGACCGCATCCTGCTCATGAGCAACGGCAACGACTCAGGCGGCGGCTATGTGCCCGGCGGCCTGGCCGAAGTGGTGGTCAACCCGCTGCCACGCGAACGTACCCGCGCGCAATTGCACCACTTGCCTGGCTATTACGACATGCGCAACCACATCGTCGACTTTTTGGTGTCACGCGCCAAAGCCCACTGATGCCATTTCTGTTTTTTTTATCAACCCCCTCAAGAGGTCTTTCATGAACCGTTTAGAAGTCACCGAAAAAATCATCACCGCCAAAGTGGCCAAAGGCATCAAGTGGAGCGACGTCGCCGAGAAAGTCGGCCTGTCCAAGGAATGGGTCACCGCCGGTTGCCTGGGCCAAATGACTTTTGACGCCAAGCAAGCCAAGATCATCGGCAAGATTTTTGGCCTCACGGCCGACGAGATCAAGTGGCTGCAGGTCGTGCCCTACAAAGGCTCCTTGCCCAGCCAGGTGCCCACCGACCCGCTGATCTACCGCTGGTACGAAATCGTGAGCGTCTACGGCACCACCATCAAGGAACTGATCCACGAAGAGTTTGGCGACGGCATCATGAGCGCCATCGACTTCAGCATGGACATCGTGCGCCAGCCCGACCCCAAGGGTGACCGGGTGAACGTGGTGCTGTCGGGCAAGTTCTTGCCGTACAAGCAGTACTGAAGTGCTGTGCCCAAAGGGGCATCCCAAAGCCGTGGTGAAAAATATTCACCACGGCTTTTTGTCGATGGCCGATCAGTGCAAGGACAAAGGCAGCGAAGTGGTCTTGACCCGGACCACCGCACCGCGCACAACATAAGCTTGGGCGCAGGGCGGCGCGTCGCTGTCGTTCATCTGTGACTGACGCTGGCCAGCGCGGACCAAGGCCGCGGTCAGTGTCTGGGCCTGGCGCAAGATGGGTTCAATGAAGCGGCTTGACTGGCCGTTCACGCTGATGCAGTCGCCCAGGGCGTAGATCTGCGGTACGCTGGTTTGCAGGGTTTGTGCATCCACGGCAATGCCGTTTTGCCAAACTAAGCCCGCGCTGCGCGCCAGGCGAGTGGGTGTGACCAGGCCAGTGGCGGCGACCACCTGATCGGCCAGCACGGTTTGCCCATCGCTGGTGGTCAGCCGGTACTGGTCGCCCTGACGCTGCAGGTCTTGCAGTTGCACCGCGCCCATGAAGTGGATGGGCAAACCAGACCATGCGGCCAGCAAGGGCTCACCCGCTTGGTCGGCTGGCCAGCGCGGCAAGGGCCGCGCTTGGGTGTCGATGAGCGTCACGCGGTGTCCGCCCAGAGCCAGGTCATTGGCCAGTTCGCTGCCAATCAAACCGGCTCCCACGATGGCCACATGCCGGGGCGTGGTGCCCAGCGCAGCCTGAAAGCGCTGGTAGGCCTGTAAGTGGTTGATGCGCCAGCACAGGTCGGCGCGCAAGGGCGCAGGCAAAGCGGCTTCAGCCCCATGGGCCAGCACCAAATGGGCGTAGCGCAGGGGCCCTTGGGTGGTGCGCAGTGTGCGACTTTCGGGGCAGATGTGCAGCGCTTGGGTGTGCGCCAGCAGCCGCACTTGCCAGCGCGCAGCGGCTTCGCTGCCGGTTTCCTTGACCAGCGCCTGGGGTTGGATCTGGCGGGCCATGGCGACCGACAGCAGGGGTTTGTCGTAGACATCGCCAGCGCAAGCGGTGACCAGCGTGATCGGTGTGTCGGGCAATTGGCTGCGCAGGTTTTGCACCAGTTGCCAACCCGCTTTGCCCGCCCCCACCACCACGATGCCGGGCGCCGAGCGTGGGGTCGCCAAGAGCGTGCCCGCCATGCTGGCCGAACTGTTTTGAAGGGTGCTCAGGTTTGGCGCCACGTACAGCTCGAAGTCCGACTTGGTCACGCCGCACAAAGGGCATGCCCAGTCTTCGGGGATGTCGGCAAAGCGCGTGCCCGCCAACAGGCCGCTGTCGGGGTCGCCATCTTGCTCGTTGTAGATGTAGCCGCAGGCGTGGCAAATGTAGAGCTGCCAGGCGCCATCGGCGGGCGCGAGGCTGGCGCTTGGGGTGGCGACACTCATGCGGGCATCTCCTGGGCACTCAGGCGGGCCATTTCCTTGCGCAGGTGCTTGATGGCGGGCGTGACGATCGCGACAAACTGCGCTTCGCGCACGCGGCGCTGTACGTCCGACTGCATCAGGTAGCCGCGTGCGCCTTGGTGCAGCAAGGCCGAGTTGGCGGCGCGCAGGGACAGCTCGGCACAGTGGCTGCGGGCGTCCAGCACGCTGATGAAGTAGTCGGTCGAGGCGTCGAACGGGGTTTCGGCCAGCTTCATGATGCGGGCCAGCAGCGCGTCGAATTCGGCTTGCAGATCGGCAGGCCGGTCTTCGAGGTACTGGTTGACATGGCCGAGCTGACCTTCCACGGCCCACATGCTGGCGATGGCACCCTGGATGATGCCGGCCGCCATGCCGCACTGCAGCAGCACAAAGCCCCCGCGAATGCGCGCGATGAAGGGCTTGGCCGGGTCGGCCACCAAGTCGTCCGCGCCGACAAACAGGTCTTTGCAATGCACACTGAAGGTGCCAGTGCCTTCCATGCCCGAAAATTCCGGACAGGCTTTGAGCGTCACGCCTGGCGCATCGCAGCGCAGCATGAACATGATCTCGCGGCTGGCGCTTTCGTCTGCCGTGCTGACCGCAGCAATCGCACCAAAGTAGTGGTCTGCCGCCAGGTTGCTGACCCAGGGCAAAGTGCCGTTGATGCGGTAACCGCCCTCTACCGGCGTGGCCTTGAGCAGCAAGGCTTCGATTTTCGCGAAGCTTTTCATCGGGTTGGACAGGCCGGTGCCGCCCAGCGATTCGCCGCGCACATGGCGCGCCAGCCGTTCGCCTGCCAGTGCCGGATTGCCTGAAGCCTGCATGTACAGCCCGGCCACGGATTGGCACCACATCATGAAGCCGGTGGCCCCGCACACTCTGGACGCTTCGGCCATGGCCGCAATGGCCAGACCAAAGTCGCCGGGGGTGCCGTCGGCTTGGGGCAAATGCGCACCCATCGCGCCCGCTGCCGCCAGCTGTTTCAGAACAGCTTCTGGGTAAGCACCGCGATCGATGGCGTGTGCCTGCTGAGCCAGCGGGCCTTGGGCAATGGCGCGCACGGCCTCAATGAGCGGCTTGGGCCGGGCAGCAAGTTCGGGGGGCAGGTCGGCGTGGTTCATGAAAGCTCCAGAAAGAAGGTGAGCCCTGCACAGGCCGCAGGGTCAAAGACAAGGATCAATGGGCAGGTGCGTCAGGGCCAGACCTGCCGTTGGGGACGCCTCAGACCATCGAGATCTCAAAGGGGATCGGGTTGCGCATGCTGTTGGCCACGGGCGAGTAGAAGTTGGCGTGTTGCACGATCTCGTCCAGCACTTCGCGCGGGGCATCGCCTTCCACCAACACCTTCACGCGGATGGCCTGAAAGCCCATTTGGGGTGGCGTCATCTCCAAAGCGCCGCCTGCACCCCAGGCGGCGGGGTTGCCAATGTCGCCCTCCAGAAAGACTTCGAGCTTGCTGAGCTTGACGCGTTTCCAGGTGGCCACGGCGGTCACGCCCACGGCGATGCAGCCGCCCAGGCCCGACAGCACGATCTCGCCGGGTGCTGGTGCGGTGTCTTCGCCAAACAGGTGCAGCGGCTCGTCGACCACCACGGTGTGCTTGTCGCCCACCGAAGACAAGGAGCGGTACTGCCCTTCCATGACGGTGTGGACCTTGTTGGTGCCGCGCCGCGCCGGGTTGGCTTTGCCGCCAGCGGCAAATGAGGCCAGGCCTTGGGCGTCAATGGGGCGCAAATAGGCCTTGACGGTGGTGGGGTTGTCGAGTGTGGCGGCGTCGGTCATGTCAAATCCTTGGGCATTGAGGGTTGTAAAACAGGGCATGCAGCGATGCCTGTGACCATGACTTTGCAAAGGCCGTGCCAGGGCCGTGTGCCAGCGGCCTGGTGCAGACTTGAAGCACGCAAGTGCTTCATTGACAAGGGATTTAGGCGTTCAAGAGGCTTGCAGCTATGTGCAGTGGTGGCATGACCGGGCTGGCATGGGCCGAGGGCTTGAACATTGTGTTGACAATGTGTCAGCACAATGTCTGATCAGCGCAAACCGGCTTTGCGCAGCCGGTAGGCAAACTGGCGCAAAGTCAGCCCCAGGCTTTGGGCGGCGCGGGATTGGTTGCCCTGATGTTGGTCCAGGGCTTGCTGCAACACCTGCACCGTGTGTGAGTGCGCGCTTTCGTAAGGCCGTACGCCCAGCGCCGCCGAGCCAGGTCGCTCGGGTGCCGGAGGCTGACCCGTGGTGGGCCCTGGAACGTCTGCCATGGCAACTGCGGACTTTGGAACGGCGGTCGTGAGGGCTGGCGTGGCCGAAGCTTGAGGCAAAAAGGGCTTCAACTGCCCGGGGGTGAGCAAAGTTTGATCGGCCAGCAACACCACGCGTTCGATGCAATTACCCAGCTCGCGGATGTTGCCGGGCCAGGGCTGCTGCGTCAGGGTGTCCAGTGCCTCAGGGCTGAGGTACACGTTTTTCTGGTGCGTCTGGTTGGCCCGGTTGACAAAGTGCAGGGCCAGTTCGCGGATGTCGCCGAGGCGCTCGGCCAGTGACGGCAGCCGGATCGGGATCACGTTCAGGCGGTAATACAGATCTTGCCGAAAGAGCCCGGCCTGCACCTGGGCGGCCAAGTCGCGGTTGGTGGCGGCCACCAGGCGCACATTCACCTTGACCTCGCGCTGGCTGCCCAGCCGAACCACCGCGCCCTCTTGCAAGGTGCGCAGCAGTTTCGACTGCAGGGGCAAAGGCAGCTCGCCAATTTCATCCAGAAAGATGGTGCCGCCATGCGCCTGCTCGAACCAGCCGGGCCGAGCCTGGTGCGCCCCGGTGAAAGCGCCACGTTCGTGGCCAAACAGCTCCGACTCGAACAGCGTGTCCGGAATCGCCGAGCAGTTCACCTTGATGAAGGGCTGGGTCGAGCGCGGGCTGGCCAGGTGCACCGCCCTGGCAAACAACTCCTTGCCCGTGCCGGATTCGCCCAGCAAGAGAACGGTGGCTTGCGACTGCGACACCCGTTCCAGCTCGGACAAGGCCTGCAACAAAGCGGGTGAGCTGCCGATCAGCCCATAGCGTGCGGCGTGCGTGCTCAGCGCTTGCGACAAGGCCGCATTGCGGGCCCGCAGGTGGCGGGTTTGCTCGTTGACCAGTTGCTCCATGTGCAGCACTTGCCCGGCCAAGGTGGCCAGCACCTTCAGCACAGCCAGGTCGTCGTTCAAATGGCGCTGGCGGCTGCGAATGCGGTGGCAGCCCAGCACACCCACCGTGGTGTTGCCCAGGGTGATGGGCAAGGCCAGGTAGGCCACCGTCTCGGCAGGAAACTGCTCTGCGGCCACTGAGCGGAACAAAAACAAGGGCTCGTGGGCAATGTCCTGAACAATCGCGGGCAACCCGCTTTGCAGCGCCCGCCCCGTGATGCCTTCGCCCTCGGCATACACCCCCCGGCGCATCTCCATGCCCGTCAGGCCATAGGCGTGGCGGATCGAAGCGGTGGCCGGGCCCAAGGCGGTGCCCACAGCCGGGGTGTCGCGCAGCACAATGCGCCCCCGGTTCAGCCCCAGCAACTCGCTCATCAAATGCAGCATCTCGCGCAACACCTCGTCCGCGGCCAGGCTGCGACCCACCCATTTCATGACCTCGCGCATGAGCAAGAGTTCTTGTTCGCGCCAATGGGCCTCGGAAGGTGTGGGGTCTGGAATGGTGGTGGTGCGCATGCTTTTGGGGCTAGCAAGCTTTGGACCATGTTGAGGGTGGTCTGGCCATTTGACGACCTGATGGTTGGGATGGAGACCTCACCCGGTTAAAATCCAACCACCCCCCAAGGAGCGTTGCAGCCCGCCACCGTCTAGGTGCAGCAGGTCAGGCTTGGGGCCGTTCAATGTCTGAATGATTTTGCACAACGACGCTCACCTGATGACCCAAGGTGAGCCCGTGTCTGTTGTCGCGTCTGAAACCGTCTCTGTCGCCCCCATGAAGCTGTCCGGTTTGGAGCCTGTCTCCATCGGCACAAAGTCCCTTTTCGTCAACGTGGGTGAGCGCACCAACGTGACTGGCTCCAAGGCCTTTGCCCGCATGATCCTGAATGGCGAGTACGAGCAGGCCTTGGCTGTGGCGCGTCAGCAGGTTGAAAACGGTGCGCAAATCATCGACGTCAACATGGACGAAGCCATGCTGGACAGCCAAGCGGCCATGGTGCGGTTTTTGAACCTGATGGCGGGTGAGCCCGATATCGCCCGCGTGCCGGTGATGGTGGATTCGAGCAAATGGACCGTGATTGAAGCCGGTTTGCGTTGCATCCAGGGCAAGGGCATCGTCAATTCCATCAGCATGAAAGAAGGCTTGGACGAGTTCAAGCGCCAGGCCAAGCTGGTCAAGCGTTATGGTGCGGCGGCTGTGGTCATGGCCTTTGACGAGAAAGGCCAGGCAGACACCTACCAACGCAAGGTGGAGATTTGCGAACGCGCTTACCGCGTGCTGGTGGACGAGGTGGGCTTTCCCCCCGAAGACATCATTTTTGACCCCAACATTTTTGCGATTGCCACCGGCATCGAAGAGCACGACAACTACGCAGTGGATTTCATTGAGGCCACGCGCTGGATCAAGCAGAACTTACCGGGCGCCAAGGTGTCTGGCGGTGTGTCGAATGTGAGTTTTTCGTTCCGTGGCAACGACCCGGTGCGCGAGGCCATCCACACTGTTTTCCTGTACCACGCGATCCAAGCGGGCATGGACATGGGCATCGTCAATGCGGGCATGGTCGGTGTTTATGACGACATTGAGCCGGTGCTGCGCGAGCGGGTGGAGGATGTGGTTCTGAACCGACGCCCAGATGCTGGCGAGCGTTTGATCGAAGTGGCTGATAGCGCCAAAGGCGCAGCCAAAGACGAGAGCACCAAACTCGCGTGGCGCGGCACCGCAGAGGCGCCCGTGAGCGTGGCGCAGCGTTTGAGCCACGCGCTGGTGCACGGCATCACCGACTTCATCAACGACGACACCGAAGCCGCTTACCAAGACCTGTTGGCCCAAGGCGGACGCCCGCTGCATGTGATCGAAGGCCCCTTGATGGACGGCATGAACGTGGTCGGTGACCTGTTTGGCCAAGGCAAGATGTTCTTGCCGCAAGTGGTCAAAAGCGCCCGCGTGATGAAGCAGGCCGTGGCGCATTTGCTGCCCTACATCGAGGCCGAAAAACTCGCACAAGAAGCGGCTGGCGAAGACGTGAAGGCCAAGGGCAAAATCGTGATTGCCACCGTCAAGGGCGATGTGCATGACATCGGCAAAAACATCGTCACCGTGGTCTTGCAGTGCAACAACTTTGAAGTGGTCAACATGGGCGTGATGGTGCCCTGCCACGAAATTCTGGCCAAGGCCAAAGAAGAAAACGCCGACATCATCGGCTTGTCCGGCCTGATCACACCCAGCCTCGAAGAGATGCAGTACGTGGCGGCCGAGATGGAAAAAGACCCGTATTTCCGCGAGCGCCAAATGCCTTTGCTCATTGGCGGCGCCACCTGCAGCCGTGTGCACACCGCCGTCAAGATCGCGCCCCACTACTCTGGCCCCGTGGTCTACGTGCCCGACGCCTCGCGCAGCGTGGGTGTGGCGCAGGGCTTGCTGTCTGAGCAAGCGGCCAAGTTCATCGCCGACTTGAACACCGACTACGACAAGGTGCGCGAGCAACACGCCAACAAAAAACAAACGCCGATGTGGACGCTGGCGCAGGCCCGCGCCAACAAGACGCCGATCGATTGGTCCAAGGGCGTGCCCACCGCGCCCAAGTTCATTGGCAGGCGCGTTTTCAAGAACTACGACCTGGCCGAAATCGCGCAGTACATCGACTGGGGCCCCTTCTTCCAGACCTGGGACCTGGCCGGGCCTTTCCCCGCGATCTTGGATGACGAGGTGGTGGGCGAGCAGGCGCGCAAGGTGTATGCCGATGGCCAGGCCATGCTGAAGAAAATCATCGAAGGCCGCTGGGTCACGGCGAATGCTGTGCTGGGCTTGTACCCCGCCAACAGCGTGAACGACGACGACATCGCGCTTTATACCGATGCATCGCGCAGCCAAGCGGCCATGACTTGGCGCGGCTTGCGTCAGCAGACCGAGAAGCACGTGATCGATGGCCCAGATGGTCAAAAAGTCCAGCGCCCCAGCCGTTGCCTGGCCGACTTTGTCGCGCCGCAAGGTGTTGCCCCTGACCACGTGGGCTTGTTCGCCGTCACCGCAGGCATTGGCGCTGACAAGCGTGCCGAGGCCTTTGAAGCCGCGCACGACGACTACAGCGCCATCATGCTCAAGTCATTGGCGGACCGCCTGGCCGAAGCGCTGGCCGAATGCCTGCACAAAAAGGTGCGCACCGACCTGTGGGGTTATGCGGCGGCGGAGGCGTTGAGCAACGAAGAGTTGATTGCCGAAAAATACCAAGGCATCCGCCCTGCACCCGGCTACCCCGCCTGCCCTGATCACAGTGCCAAAAAAGCCATGTTCGAGTTGCTGCAATGCGCAGACATCGGCATGGGCCTGACGGAAAGCCTGGCCATGACACCCGCGGCCAGTGTGAGCGGTTTCTACATCGCGCATCCCGAGGCGCAGTACTTCAACGTGGGCAAAGTGGGTGAGGACCAGGTGCACAATTTGGCCGAGCGCAGTGGCGTTGAGGTGAAAGACCTGCAGCGCTTGTTGGCCCCCAACCTGTAAGGCACCATGCAAAATTTCTGGACAGCCTGTGGTCATCAACATCTGACGCGCAACGAGCGCGGCTGGATGAGCGCCACACCCGACTATTGGCGTTTGTGGTTGGGGCGTCCAGAGTTGGCGCTGGTTCCGGAGTCGTGCAAAGCCGAAAAGCGTTTGCACCAGGCGCTGTTGGATGCGCCTTTGATGCAGGTGACACCCGCGCAACTCAAGGCCTTCAAGGACGACGATGCGCGTGAAAACTACGAGTTGTTTTTGCGTTTTCGAGACGAGGTGGAAAGTGCCGGTTCTCTGGAGGCGGCGTACACAGCTTGGCAAAAGTCCGGCAACATCCAAATGCCACCGCTCTTCATCGACGTGGTGGTGCAAGCGATCGTGTGCAATGTGCTGGGTGATGTGCAAGATGCGTGGGTTTGGCGGGCAGCCGAGTTGCTGTTTCGCCGCCAGCGCGTCACCATCGAAGGTGGCCGTGTGCTGTCGGGGGACAGCGACACACTGGACAGCCTCAAAGCCACCGGCGGTTTGGGCGAGATGGGCCTTTTGCTGATGGAAGGTGGTGCCACGCTCAAGGCGGTGGACGTGAAGGTGCTGCACCCAGACAACGCTGAGCGTTATTTTGCCCAGCGTGAAGGCTTGGACCGTTACGCGTTTTTGCTCGACATGACGCACGAGCTCCACAACGAATTACCGCACGGTTTGATTTTGAGCATGGTCAATGCCCGCTCTGGGCTCAAGGCCCTGTCTTTGGTGTTGGCCCGCTGGGTACAACACTTTTTGGGGGTGGCTGTCAGCATCGAGCCGGTGCAAAAGGTGGACGACCCGGCTTGGCGTTGGCATGTGGGCTTGGACGCCACAGCCACCGCTTTGCTCAATGATCTTTACCAAGGCATTGAGCTGGACGCCAAGCGCCAGCAGCAACTCATCAGCTTGTTCAAGCTGCGCTTTGACAACCCGGATGACATGCGCGCCGATGTGCGTGGCAAAACGGTTTATCTGGGCCTGGCCATGAACGAGCAGGGCTTGCTCAAGCTCAAGCCGCAAAACCTTTTGCTGAATTTGCCGCTGGCCAGCGAGGTCTAAAAAGACCGTTCAGTTGGCAGGCTTTGTGCCGTGGGCTTCATTTACCAGCGCAGCCAGCGCCCGCCGAGCACGGCGCCCAAACCGGTGGCCAAGGCCATGCCCCCCGCGTACCAAATGGCATAAAAGGTGAAGCTGGTCTCGGTGCAGTGCAGCGAATAAATGCCAGCGGCCAAGCTGCCTGCCAGCATCCCGGCCACGGCGCCGGTCAACGCAGTACGGGTAGGTGCCAATTGGCGCAAAGCCCAAAGCAAAGCGGCCAGTACAGGCAGAGACAAAGCGGCGATGCTGGTCGAGCACACTTGCCATGAACCGCCCATCCACTGAGCGCTGCGTGCACCTGATTCGGTTTGCAGCAATTGCACCAGGCCCAGGCTGAGCATGGCCAATAAAGCCAAGCCAATGCCCCACAAGGCGTGACCGGCAGTCATGCCCGGACGTGCCAAGCGAAACAAGCCATACAAGCTGAAACCGATCAAGGCAGCCAGCCACAACATTTTGGTGATGAAGGCCGGATGCACCGCCATTTGATCCATCTGTGGGTTCAGGCCGAACAAGGCGAGCAGCAGCACGCCACAGACCACTGCGCCCATCAGCAGTTGGAGCAGCAATTGCTGGCGCACGGGTGCTTGTGGCTGCAGCGTGTCACTGGCCAGCAAGGCAATCAGGTCATTCGTCTTCATGATTGAGCTCCCCATTTGGCCATCAAGGTTTTCAGGCCCCGGTGGATGTTGACTTTGACCGAGGCTTTGCTTTGCCCGGTGCGTTCGGCGGTCTCGGTGATCGACAAACCCATCAACCGCGTGTGCTCGATCGCTTCGCGTTGGCGCAGCGGCAAGTCGGCCAACACGACCTCCAAGTCCTTGTGCGCATCGCTGGCTTCTTCTTCGCTGTCCACCGCCAAGGTTTCAGACCAGTCATCGATGTCGTCATGCAGTCCTTCGCGGCGGCCATGGGCTCGCAAATGGTCCACCCATTTGTAGCGCGCAATCGCATACATCCAGGCCGTCAGGGGCTGATCGCTGTGGTAGGTATGGCGCTTTTGGTGGATCGCCATCAGGGTTTCTTGCACAAGGTCCTCGACATCGCTGAGTTGGGATTGCATTCGTTTTTGCAGAAAGCGCCGCACATGGCCACTCATCAGGCTCAAGGCCCGTTGGTAACTCGATTGATCGCCTTGCAGGGATTGCATCCATGCGGCGTGCAGTTCGGCTTCTTGGGTTTGCAGGCTTTCGCTCAAGTCAGTTCGTCCGGTGGGATGGAAATGTTACAGAAACAAATTAAAACAAATAAGGTTATTTTTTTGTAACTTTTGAATGCGCTGCGGAGGATTACACCATGACAGCGATGGACAAGTGCCACACGGTTCAGCCCACAGCGGTCAACAACTCACCTTCAACCTTTCAGGAGCATTTCATGAACAAGCAACACCTCATCACCATCGCTTTGGGTTCTGCCTTTGCTGCAGCCACATTGCTGCCCGCACACGCTGCTGGTAACCCCTTTGCCGCCAAGACGCTGGACGCCGGCTACCAAGTGGCCCAAGCCGACATGAAATCTGACAGCAAGGCCAAAGACGGCAAGTGCGGTGAAGGCAAGTGCGGCGGTGACAAGAAAACCACCAAGGCCAAAGATGGCAAGTGCGGCGAGGGCAAGTGTGGTGCCGATAAGAAGACCAAAGAAGGCTCTTGCGGTGCCAAGAAGTCTTGATTCAAAACTGAAGCAGTCAGCGCATGCTGCGCACACCATGGTGTGCTTGGCGTTCGCTGACGCCACACCGATACAAGGCGATGAACATGGTGCTTACAACTTTCAATCCAGCCGGTCTGGGCTTTCGCCGTGAGTTGATCCCGGCATTGCAGCAAGCCGTGCCACCCGAGATCGGATTTTTCGAAATCGCCCCAGAAAACTGGGCCGGTATGGGCGGTCGTTCTGCGCACATGCTGCGCGCCTTCACCGAACGCTACCCCTTTTTGTGCCATGGCCTGTCGCTGTCATTGGGTGGGCCTGGAGCACTCGACGAAATTCTGCTGCGCCGCACACGCGATTTCATGCGCGAACACGGCATGACCCTGTTCACCGAACACCTGTCTTGGTGCGCTGACGACAGCCACCTGTACGACTTGCTGCCGATTCCCCAAACCGAAGAAGCCGTGCGTTACACCGCCGAGCGCATCGCCCGCGCACAAGACATTTTGGGCATGCGCATCGGCGTTGAAAATGCGTCCACTTACATCGCGCCCCCGGGTGCTGAAATGACCGAACCCGAATTTGTGCGGGCCGTGGTCGAGCGGGCCGATTGCCTGCTGCACTTGGATGTGAACAACATCTATGTCAACAGCCGCAATTTTGGCTTTGATCCACACGCCTATCTGGCGCAGCTGCCGCTGGAGCGCACCTGCTATGTGCATGTGGCCGGGCACTGTGTCGAAGAAGACGGCCTGGTCATTGACACCCATGGCAGCGACGTGATCGATCCGGTCTGGCAACTGCTGCAAGCCGCTTACCAGCGCATGGGCCATCCGGTGCCTACCTGCCTAGAGCGTGACTTCAACATCCCCGACCTGCCCACACTCGCGCAAGAGGTGGCGCACATCGCCCGCTTGCAACAGCAAGCATTCGCCCCTGTGACGCAGCGCGTGCATCCACAAAAGGTCGCGTGATGCTGGCCTTCCAAAAATTCCAGCACCAGATGGCCGCGCACCTGCGTGACCCGCACCACACGCGCCGCCCACCGGGTGTGCTCGGGCGACGCATGCGCGTCTACAACGAACTGCTGTTCAACAACGTTTGTGGTTTTCTGGACAGCTGCTTTCCGGTCAGCCGCCAACTGCTGGGCGAGGCCCGTTGGCGCAGGCTGTGCCGCACCTTTTACCGCGACTGGCCGTCGCACACGCCTTGGTTTCGCGAGATCCCGCGGGAGTTTGTGCGCTACCTGAGTGAGCACCACATCGCCCAGCCCTTGCCGGTCTGGCTGACTGAGCTGGCGCGTTATGAATGGGCCGAATTGGCAGTGGATGTGATGGACGTTTCTCCCCTAGCGCACGACCCGCAGGGCGACATGATGCAAGCCAGCGTGTGCCTCAACCCCGCACGGGTGGATGTGGTCAGCCCCTGGCCCGTGCACCGCATCGGCCCCGACTGGCAGCCGCGCCAGGCGGAGCCCACATTTTTGGTGGTGTTTCGCGATGCGCAACTCGATGTGCAATTTGCCGAGATCAATGCCGTCACGGCCCATGTGCTCAGCTTGCTGGACCAAGGCCTGAGCGGTCAGCAAGCCTTGTCGCAACTGGCCACCGACATGAAGCACCCTGACCCGCAAGCCTTGCAAGGCTTCGGACAACAACTCCTCATCAGCTTGCGCACGCAAGGCGTCTTATTGGGAACACGCACATGAACAACATCTTTCACCACGCCCGTCGCGGTATCCATGCACTCGATTTGCTCGGTCTTTGGATCGGCCTGCTCAGCTTGAGATTGCTGCTGGCTTGGGAATTTGGCGAAGCTGGTTTTGAAAAGCTGCACGGCAGCAACTGGTTTGCCGACATCCAGGACCAGTTCCCCTGGCCTTTCGAGCTGATCCCGGCTGACCTCAACTGGGCCTTGGCCACAGGCTTTGAAGTTGTGGGTGCCATCGCTTTGGTCATCGGATTGGGCACGCGCTTTTTCTCAGCCTCACTGATCGTGCTCACCGTGGTGGCCATGCTCAGCGTGCACTGGCCCGAGTCGTGGTCCACCCTGAGTGAACTGCTCAAGGGCTACGCGCTCACCAACGACGGTTTTGGCAACTTCAAGCTGCCCGTGATCTACATCGCCATGCTGTTGCCGCTGGTGTTCATGGGGCCGGGGCGTTTGTCAATGGATACCCTCATCCATCGACGGGTTGTGAAATCCATTCATTGAACTGCCTACAGTTTGGGCCGATAGCCCATCTCCCATCCGTCTTTTGATCTGAACCGACGCCAAGCTTTGGCTGCGACAGCTGCCTTGGTTGCCCCCGCTCGGGCAGAAGCGCAAAAAGCCGATTGGCTCGCCTGACCCAGCCCACCGACGCGGGCGGCTTTCTGGACATCGCGCTCGACTTCGTGTTCTACGCCGCCATCCCCCAGGCCTTTGCGGTGGCCAACCCCAGCGCCAACGCACTGCCCGCAGCGGCCTTGCTGGCCAGCTTCATCGGCACCGGCTGCAGCTTTTTGGCATTCGCCGCACTGGCCGAAAAACGCGGCCTGACGGACACCGCCTTGCCGAGCAAAAGCTTTTACTTTTTGGGCGGGCTTACCGAAGCCACCGAGACCATCGCGGTGTTTGCCGCCATGTGCATCTGGCCTGAACACTTTGGGGTGTTGGCTTATGGGTTTGCGGCGTTGTGCGCCATCACCACGGGGATGCGGGTGGTGTGGGGGTACTTCAGGTTGCAATGAAGTCAAATGCAGATTTCGTAGATTACTTTGAATCCTTCATCAGCAGATTTGATGATTACGACTTTTATGCAACTTTAGCAATGGGTAAGGTTTTACATGAGCTTCTCGAGCTTAGAGGAAATGATGCCCAGCGCAATGGAACCTAGGGATCCAAGAGTCAATCTAAGCCATATTCCTTTCTTGGCAGAAGAGGCTTCTTCGATGAGTTTCTCGTCGCCCTTGTTAAGTTTGAGATAGGAAAGTTCAGGATACGTATCAATTGCTTCTTCGATTAATTCGGCGGAGGCTCGAACGAGTGAAAGGAGAATGTATGAACCTCCTGCAAAGATGACCACGAAGCGTGCAACAGTGGCTGGTGGAACGCTCGCACCAAATAGAGACGGTATAGATTGAAGGGTAAATCCTACGATAACAGCAGCCACTGACAGTTGGGCAATTTCAGGTATTCGATGTGAGTGTTGACGAAGAATCTGTAGTGTTTTGGATTTTGACGTTGACTTACAACCTAATATCCATTCATCAAACGCCTCGAGGAAGCCACGCGCAACAACGTAGTCTGCGTAGTCAACTGTGACTTCTGCAACATTCCCGGCCATATAGCCAAAGAAACGTCCACGCATGAACGGTGGTGCTTCACTTTCAAATTGTTTGATGGTTGCGATTCGCGAAGTAAGTCGAACCGTTACAACATATTCTTGCGGCCTTTCCAATCCAGCGGGGATGATTGAAAAGTTGTACTTCAGGACCACATTGACAGATGGACTTGTGGCGTTTCCGTTGTAGGCACGAAAACGTTCAAACGATGTGAAAAGCTCCTTCCTTTCTTTCTCGTGAAATACTGAAATTGTCTCGTTTCGCGCCACGACGTGGTGCACGTCGCAGAGCTGACTTATTTTGTGATGAAGTTGCTCGAGATCCGAAAATTCGGCAAGTATGTTTTCAGAGTACCGCTTCCGAATCTGTTCAGTTCTACCGGTAACTTGGTGATAAATGTCTTGATAGACCTTAAGCGAGACCTGGGTGTGGGTCTGACCCACGCGTACTAGGCGGCCGTTGCCTGCATCTTCATGTTCGATGATTTCGCTCATAGGTATGTGTGAAGTTTCTGAAACCTGATGTTGAAGCACTGCTACAAGTGGCTGTGGTAGGTCGAGGCGAGTTGGCTAATGCGACCTGTTCAAGTGGATTGCTGTTCAGATTTTTCTCGTCAGCCCCTCAATCAGATATCACTTTTGTCCGCCCTTGGGCAGTAGGCCAAAGCGACACTCAGCTCTTTGGACCTCACTTTTGCCCCCTTCAGCGCAGCAAGCTTGAAGCGCACAACTATACCCAAATAAATACGAATAATTAGTTACAAAATTCTTTGTGTGCTCAACTCTACCGCACACTCTTAAACCCACCCTTTATCCAAACCAAAGGTGGCCGGGTGAGTCGCTGCCCAGCTCAGCATGCCATTTGGTGCGGTGAATCACTTCATAATTCGCCGCAATATATGCGGTGAATTGGGCGCATAATCACCGCATGTTCGCCGACAAGACTCCCCGCAAACGCACTTACCTGTGGCAGCGCCCCGACTGGCCGCAGTGGCGATATGACGCGGCTGCCCTGGCCGGGCCGTTGGCACAGTTGCACCGTGCACAAGGCGAGTTGGCGGGCCGAATGGCGCATTTGGGGTTGGCGCAGCGCGATCTGGCGACTTTGCAGGTTTTGACGCAAGAGGTCATCACCACCAGCGCCATTGAGGGCGAAACGCTCAACTTGGAGGCTGTGCGCTCGTCCATTGCCCGCAAGCTGGGGGTGGAAATTGGCGCGCTAGCGCCCGCTGACCGCCATGTGGATGGCGTGGTGGACATGGTGTTGGACGCCACCCAGCAACATGCCCAACCGCTCACGGCCGAGCGCTTGTTTGGTTGGCATGCAGCGCTGTTTCCCACCGGCTTCAGCGGCCGTCTGCGGATTCAGGTGGGCAAATGGCGCAACGACGCAACTGGGCCGATGCAAGTGGTCTCGGGACCGGTGGGGCGCGAAAAAGTGCACTTTGAGGCACCGCCCGCCCACACCTTGCCCGCACAAACAGCTGCGTATTTGGAATGGTTCAATGCCGGGCCTTTGGGGGATGCGCTGGTGCACGCTGGGTTGGCCCATTTGTGGCTGGTGACCTTACACCCGTTTGACGACGGCAATGGCCGCATCAGCCGAGCCGTGGGCGACATGGCCTTGGCCCGAGCTGAAGGCTCCGCACAACGGTTTTACAGCCTGAGTGCGCAAATTCAGCGCGAGCGCAAACAGTATTACGAACAACTCGAAGCCACCCAACGCGGCACGATGGACGTGACGCCATGGCTGCAGTGGTTTTTGACCTGCTTGCTGCGCGCGGTGCAGGGCGCTGATGGCTTGCTGACGGGTGTGTTGGACAAGGCCAAGTTCTGGCAACGCTGGTCGGGGATACCGCTCAATCCACGCCAGACCTTGGTGATCAACCGCTTGCTTGATGGTATGGACGACAAGCTGACCAACGCCAAGTGGGCCACCCTGGGCAAATGTTCGGCAGACACGGCGCTGCGCGATATCAATGACTTGTTGGCGCGTGGTGTGTTGCGCCGCTTGGAGGGTGGTGGGCGCAATACGGCTTACGAGTTGGCGTCCTGATGCGGTGCGAGGTCTGCAACGCTGTGCTTCACACCCCTGAGCCTCTGGATCCGATCTGCATGACGAACTTGTAACTTCGCAGGGCATTAGCCGAATAACAAAGCATCAGCGTTTATCGTTCATGGCTCTTGGTTCACTGTGACCATGAGCATCACCGGAGTTTCCCCTCATGCGTTTTCGTCAGGTTTTTTTGCTGCTGTTACTGGCCTCGGTCATTGGCACATTTGTCGCTCTGGATTTGGGGCGCTACCTCAGCTTTGAGCAGCTCAAAGCCAGTCAGGCCGAATTCGCGCAGCTGCATGCGCAGCAGCCGTTCACGGTGGCGGCGGTTTATTTTGTGGTGTACGTGCTGGCCACGGCGCTGTCGATTCCGGGCGCGGTCATCATCACCTTGGGGGGTGGGGCCTTGTTTGGCCTGTGGCAGGGTTTGCTGCTGGTGTCGTTCGCTTCCACCATCGGCGCCACCTTGGCTTTTCTGGCTTCACGTTTTGTGCTGCGCGAGTGGGTCGAAGCGCGCTTTGGTCAGCGCCTGGCCGACATCAATGTGGGTGTGGACAAAGAGGGGGCGTTTTATCTCTTCACCTTGCGCCTGATCCCGGTGGTGCCTTTTTTCCTGATCAACCTGCTCATGGGCCTGACGCGCATGAAGACCTGGACCTATTACTGGGTGAGCCAGCTGGGCATGCTGGCCGGCACCGCGGTGTATGTGAACGCAGGCACGCAACTGGCGCAACTCGATTCGGTACAGGGAATTTTGAGCCCGGCGCTTTTGGGCAGCTTTGTGTTGCTGGGCATCTTCCCTTTGTTGGCGCGGCGTGTGGTGGCGGCCATTCAAAAGCGCAAAGTCTATGCCCGTTGGGCCAGTGTGGGTCCCCAGACTTTTGACCGCAATCTGATCGTGATCGGCGCTGGTGCGGCGGGTTTGGTGTCGGCCTACATTGCCGCCGCCGTCAAAGCCAAGGTCACTTTGATCGAGGCGCACAAGATGGGCGGCGACTGCCTGAACTACGGCTGCGTGCCGAGCAAAGCCTTGATCAAGAGCGCCATGCTGGCGCACCAGATGCGTCACGGCGCGAAGTACGGGCTGAGCGACACCGCGCCCAGCTTCAGCTTCAAGGCGGTGATGCAGCGTGTGCACGACGTGATCCGCGCCATCGAGCCGCACGACAGTGTGGCGCGTTACACCGGTTTGGGTGTGGAGGTGCTGCAGGGTTACGGCAGATTAGTGAACCCATGGACAGTGGAAGTGACTTTGAACGACGGCCAAGTGCAGCGCTTGACGGCGCGGAGCATTGTGATTGCGGCGGGTGCACGCCCCATGGTGCCGCCTTTGCCGGGCCTCGATGACGTGGGCTACGTCACCAGCGACACGCTGTGGGACGAGTTTGCCAAGTTGGACGACATTCCTCAGCGCATCGTGGTGCTCGGCGGCGGACCGATTGGCTGCGAGCTGTCGCAAAGCTTTGCCCGCTTGGGTGCACAGGTCACGCAGGTTGAGATGGGCGATCGCATCATGGTGCGCGAGGACGTAGAGGTGTCTGTGCTGGCATGCGCCGCATTGCAGGCCGATGGCGTGGTGGTGCTCACCGGTCACAAAGCGCTGCGCTGCGAGCGCCGGGGTGAGGACAAAATTTTGGTGGTCAACCAACAAGGAGAAGGGCAAGGTCAAGAGGTCGAGATCGTGTTTGACGCCTTGGTCTGTGCTGTGGGCCGTGTGGCTCGCCTGCAAGGCTATGGCCTCGAGGACATTGGCGTGCCCACGCACCGAACGGTGGAGACCAACGAATACCTGCAAACCATTTACCCCAACATTTATGCCGCAGGCGATGTGGCCGGTCCTTACCAGTTCACACACACGGCGGCGCACCAAGCTTGGTATGCGGCGGTGAATGCGCTGTTTGGCGACTTCAAATCCTTCAAGGTGGATTACCGTGTGATCCCCTGGGCCACTTTCATCGACCCCGAGGTGGCGCGTGTGGGCTTGAACGAACAAGAGGCCCAAGCTCAGGGCATCGCGTATGAGGTCACAAAGTACGGCATCGACGATCTGGACCGGGCCATTGCCGACAGTCAGGCGTACGGCTTTGTGAAAGTGCTCACCGTGCCGGGTAAAGACCGCATTTTGGGCGTGACCATCGTGGGCTCGCATGCGGGTGACTTGCTGGCCGAATACGTGCTGGCCATGAAGCATGGCTTGGGCCTGAACAAAATTTTGGGCACCATCCACACTTACCCCACGATGGCCGAGGCCAACAAGTACGCGGCTGGTGAATGGAAACGCGCCCACGCGCCGCAAAGCTTGCTGGCCTGGGTGAAGAAGTTCCACGATTGGCGGCGTGGATGAGCCCTTTTTTGAATCCGGTTGTTGCGCTGCTGATGCTGAGCATGGTCTGCACCACAGCACCCGCCATTGCGCAGAGCCTTTCGATTTTGGTGCCACCCAATGGCACACCAGTCAGCAATTGGCGCTTTGTGGGCTTCCCCAAGTCCAAGGCCGACATTCCGGCCACGCGATTTGAGTTGACCGAGGTGCAAGGCGAACGGGCGCTCAAAGTCAGCACCCGCGCGTCCTATGGCACCTGGGTGCATGATCTGCCTCAAGTCGACGCGGGTCGGCTGCAATGGCGTTGGCGACTGGATCAACCGCTTACGGGCGGCAAAGGCGTGGCCGACATCCTGACCAAGCCCGGCGACGATGCGGCGCTCAAAGTGTGCGTGATGTTCGACCACCCGCTGAGCAGCGTGCCGTTTTTAGAGCGCACCTTGCTTCGCATCGCACGCAACCTCAGTGGCGAAGACTTGCCTGCCGCCACGCTGTGCTACGTGTGGGACAGCGTGCACCCTGTTGGCCTGCAAGGCGCTAACCCCTACACCCAGCGTGTGCGCTTCATCACCTTGCAAGGCAAGGGTGCACCTTTGGCCCAGTGGCTGACAGAAAACCGCGACGTGGCGGCCGACTTTGCCAGGTTGTTTGCCGACGAGTTGCCTGCAGGTTCGGCCGTGCCCAAAGTGCGTGCCGTTTTGATTGGGGCCGACAGCGACAACACGGGTGCTGAGAGTTTGGCTTGGGTCCGGTCGGTCGCTTGGATACCTTGAGCGTTCGATGGCAGGCAAGAAGCGGCCCTGGTGATGTCCAACCGTCTGCGACGGAGGGATCCCCCATATTCGATGGCCAAATTTTTGTCTTAGTACAGAGACCTGTCCTTGGCCATCACCTTTCCCATGAACAGCTTGCTTGGCATCCCTGTGTACATTTACGATGCCAAGTGGGTGCTGCGGTGAAACTTTCAGGCCTTGGCCACCGCTGCAACGCACGACACTTTTGGCGCAGGCTTCAGTCACCCAGGCGTCTTCCAAGGCGCTTGCTGGCTTCCAATGCCGGCTCAGGAAGGCTAAGCTTGATTGGCTGAATGAGGCACACAAGACATGATCAACAAGTTCGTTTCGTCGGTCGCTGAGGCTTTGGCTGACACCCCAGATGGGGCCACCGTCATGATCGGGGGCTTTGGCACGGCCGGCATTCCGGATGAGCTGATTGAAGGTTTGTTGGCACAAGGTGCACGCGACCTCACCTTGGTCAACAACAACGCGGGCAATGCCGAGCAGGGCTTGGCGGCTTTGCTCAAAGCGGGTCGGGTGCGCAAGATCATTTGCAGCTTTCCTCGGCAAACCGACTCTTACGTGTTCGATGGTTTGTACCGCTCGGGCCAGGTCGAGCTGGAGTTGGTGCCACAAGGCAATTTGGCCGAGCGCATTCGGGCTGCCGGTGCGGGCATTGGTGGTTTTTTCACCCCCACCGGCTTTGGTACCGAACTGGCCAAGCATGCCGATGGCGCGCTCAAGGAGACCCGTGAAATCGAGGGCCGCATGTACGTGTATGAAACGCCCATCCACGCCGATCTGGCCCTGATCAAAGCCGAACGCGGCGACCGTTGGGGCAACCTGACCTACCGCAAGGCGGCGCGCAACTTTGGACCCATCATGGCCATGGCGGCGCGCAAAACCGTGGCCACCGTGCACGAGCAAGTGGCCTTGGGCGAACTGGACCCCGAGAGCGTGGTCACACCCGGCATTTTTGTGCAAGCGGTGGTCAAGATCGACCGTGTGGCCACGCAGGCCGGAGGCATCAAGGCATGAGCTATACCCGACGCAGCAAAGACGAATTGGCCGCCCGCGTGGCACAAGACATTCCCGAGGGGGCCACGGTGAATCTGGGCATCGGCCAGCCCACCTTGGTCGCCAACCATATCCCTGCCAGCCGCGAAGTGCTCTTGCACAGTGAAAACGGTATTTTAGGAATGGGCCCAGCACCGGCCAAAGGGCTGGAAGATTACGACCTCATCAACGCAGGCAAACAGCCCGTGACCCTGCTGCCGGGGGGTGCGTATTTTCACCATGCCGACAGCTTTGCCATGATGCGCGGTGGGCACCTGGACATCTGCGTGTTGGGTGCGTTTCAGGTCAGCGCCACTGGCGATTTGGCCAACTGGCACACGGGCGAGGTCAATGCCATTCCCGCCGTGGGCGGTGCCATGGACTTGGCCGTTGGGGCCAAACAAACCTGGGTCATGATGGACCTGCAGACCAAACAAGGCCAAAGCAAATTGGTCCAAGCTTGCAGCTACCCGCTGACCGGCATTGGCTGTGTCAAACGCGTCTACACCGATCTGGCCACGTTGGCCTGCACGCCACAGGGGCTTGTGGTGATTGACATGGTGGAGGGCTTGGGGCTGGATGAGTTGTCTGCGCTGATCGGCTTGCCGCTGTCCGCATGAAACGCCCTTTCAAATACCCGGAGGGCAGAGGCGTTGAATCAGGCCCGAAAAGTGAATGTGTGCTCAACAGAGTGATAAGAACTGGCAGACCACCCTTTAAACGGAAACACCCGCTGAAGGAGTCCGTCCCTAAAGCAAACAGCTCGCGGACCGCAGAGTCCCAAGCAGGTCAAACATCCTGCAGCATGCGCCGTGCACGTTGGACAACCGGCAGATCGATCAGCTTGCCTTCAAGGCGTATCGCCCGACCTTTCGCGGCATCGCTCGCTTCAATCACGGCGCGCGCCCAGCGCAATTCTTCTGCGCCGGGACTAAAGCCGCTTTCAACCAGTGCGACCTGATTCGGATGAATGCAAAGCTTGCCGCCAAAACCCAGATCGCGTGCGCGCGACACATCGCTTCGCAATTGCGCTTCCTCGCCGATTTGCAAGGTAACGCCATCGAGCGGTGCAGCAATGCGCGCGGCGGCCGAGACGATCACCAGCGTTGAACGGGCAAACAGCAAGGGGTCACCCTCAGCAATGATGCCGGTATCAAGCTGAAAGTCGACTGAGCCGAAAACAAGTTGCTGCACGTGTGGTCCTCGCGCAATTTCCAATGCATTCAAAAGTCCGGCGGCCGATTCTATGATCGGCATGACGGGTAATGCGAGTGCCCCGAGCAAGCTAACAGCTCGTTTTACGTCGGCTATCGATTCGGTCTTCGGTAGCATGATTCCCAAGGGCCGGGCTGAGACGACGGCGCGCATGTCCTCTTCGAAGTATTCGGTGTCGACGCTATTGACGCGCACCCAGACATTCGGCGCATCGTCCTGACGCTGCGTCAGCCAATTGCAAACAACGCTGCGTGCCGCGAGCTTGTCTTCTGGTTGCACGGCATCTTCTAGATCGAACACAACACCGCCAGCTCCAGAGGCGACACCTTTAGCGAAGCGTTCGGGACGGTTGCCGGGGACGAACAGATAACTACGTTTCATTCATATCTCCAATTCATGCAGGCTGCACGCAAGGCGTTTTGAACGCTTCCGATGGGCGCGACGCAATCATTCGTTAGCGCTTTGCAGCGACATGTCCTCTGAGTCAGGCTTAAATCACGCCGGCTTGTCGCAAGACATCGATCTGATCGACAGAATAGCCCGCGTCCAGCAGCATGGCGTCGGTATCGGCTCCCATGGCCGGTGCTGCAACGTGAGGTAAGTTAACGCCTGCGACGCGGATGGGTCCGGCGACCATGCGCGCCGAGCGTCCATCGGGATAAAGGTAGTCGGCCAGCGCCTCACGCTCGGCCAGATACGGATTTTCAAGAGCCTGCGCGATGTCATAGACCGGCGAGGCCGGCACCTTGCCGGCGAACAGCGTCATCCAGTCGGCTGTGGCGCGTTGCATCAGCACGCCGTCTAGCATTTGCGTGACGCGCTCACGATTTTCTAGGCGCTTGGCAAAAGTGTCGAAATCGGGGTCGGTTTTCCATTCGGGCTTGCACAGCAAGTCGACAAGCACTCCCCAGAATTTTTCTTTGTTGCACATCAGAAAGATCCAACCATCTTGGGTGCGATAAAGTTGGCTGGGAGTCAGGCTCGGATGTCCGGAACGCGGGCTGCGCCCAGTGACCACCCCCTGATTGAGAAACCAGGTGCCGGGGTAATTGAGGTTGTGCAGGGCCACATCGAACAGAGATGTATCGACATCCATGCCCTGTCCGGTACTGCGGGCACTGACGACTCCCGCGAGCAAGCCGAACGCTGCGGCCAGGCCTGTCATCAGGTCAACGATCGACAAGCCGTAGCGTGTCGGCGGGCCATCCGGCTCGCCGGTCAGCGACATGTGCCCGGCTTCAGCCTGCATCAGGTAATCGTAGCCAGGCCAGGCCGTACGCGAACCATGGCGCCCATAGGCAGACAGGTGTGTGCAGACGATGCGCGGGTTGCTTGCTTTGAGGTCGTCGTAGGTCAGACCAAGTTTGACCGGCAGATCACCGCGCAGGTTGTCGAGTACCGCATCGGCCTGGGTGACCAATGCCAGAAAGGCAGCGTAGCCATCCGGATGTTTAAGGTCAAGGGTGATGCTTTTCTTGTTGCGATTGAATGTTTGAAAAAAATGGCTATCACCAGGACCGAAAAAATGCGGGCCTACGCTGCGTCCAACATCACCGCCATCCCGGTGATTTTCGATCTTGATGACTTCCGCGCCCAAGTCGGCTAAGTAGAGGGTTCCGAAGGGGCCGGCTCCGTACTGCTCGACTGCGAGTATGCGAACTCCGGCGAGGGGTAAAGGGCGAGTGTTTGAGGTGCCGGTGGTCATAGGTCTTAAGGGAAATTCAGTTCGATGCCAGTTCTGCTTCAAATTGCGCGGCGCTGGTCACCGACTCCAGATCGAGCACCATGTCGCGCACCCGAAGCGCCTGGGCGTGCGGCAGGTTCAGGGCGCAGTTGTCAAAATACTTCGCTTCGATTTCTGCATTGCTGAGCGGTTGTTCCGGATTACCGCGATTGACCGCAACGCGATGTTGCATGATGCGTCCGTCTTCGAGCGTGACCACCACTTCACCGGTGTAATGGGCTGGGAAGGTTGATGCTTCATCGATCTCATAGTTGACCTTATCCATCAAAGCCAGGATACGTGGCTCGACAAAGGCGGCCGGCAACATCTCCGCCAGCCCGAGTTTGCCGCGCATCAGGCCACTGGCAACGGCGTAAGGAATACTGAATTTCGCATCGTAATCATTCTTCGGTCTGCGCTTGGCGTTAACGGGTTCTGCGACTGACTTGACCACGCCTGCCGGGATCAGCGCACGGATCGATCGTATGCGTGTGGTATCGATGCCTGCCGCATGCAAGGCGATGGCCGCATCGGCACAACCATGCACGAAGTGACAGGCGGGGAAGGGTTTGATGGCGACGTTGTCAAGCTCCCAGACGCTGCCAAGGTTTGCTGTCGCGAGCGACAGATCGGAGGCGGCGAATTCGGCGGGCGGCAAGTGACTGCGATACAGCCCGAAGCGACCTTCGTAGGCCTCGCTCGGTGCCGGGAAGTCGTCGGCGGCAAGTGTTGCAGCCGTGATGCCACTGGCGGCCGCCCAGCCTGGATGAATACGTTTGGTCCAGGAGCCGTCTTCGATGAACTGTAAATTGCCGCTGGCAAACGACAGGGCGATGCCCTGTGCGCCAGCCAGTTGCGTCGGCGTAAGGTGCATCAGGCGCCCCGCAACCAGCGCTGAGGCAAAGGTGCCGATCAAGCCTGTCGGGTGAAAGCCGACCTGATGAAAAGCCCCTTTGACCACGCAGGCCAGACGCGCGCCAGCTTCGACACCGGCAATGTAAGCGATCAACATTTGCGCGCCTGAGCTGCCCAATTGGGCTGCGCTGGCGAGCGCTGCGGGCAAGGTGCTCACGGTCAGGTGCGTAACGCCTGCGGCATGCGTATCGTCGTAATCGAGTCCGTGCATCAGCATGCCATTGATCACAGCTGCATCACGCATGGGCAGCCGAAGCGGCATGCCAATCACGCCGCGCGGACCGGCGCCAGCCAGCCTGGCAACCGATGCAGCGATACGCGTCGCGAACGCTTCTTCACGCGCCGCATAAGCGCAGCCGGTCGCGTCCAGCATCAGATATTTGGCTCGTGTGACAACGGCTTGCGGCACGTCAGCTAGGCACAAAGCGGCAGCAAATTCCGCCAATTGCTGTGAAATTGCCGGCGCAACTGGCTCGGGTGCTGGACGCAATAGGGCACTCATTAAAGATCCTGTTTTTGTCTCACTTCCTCGACCTCAATCGACCTTGGCGCCCGACGCCTTGACCGCCACAGCCCACTTGGTGGTTTCTGCTTTCAGATATTCAGTCAACTGATCCGGTGACATGACCATCGGTTCGGTTCCCAGTGACTGAAAGCGGGTACGGATTTCAGCCGAATTGAGAATCTTGTTGATCTCGGAATTGAGTTTTTCGATGATGGCGCGCGGTACTTTTGATGGTGCCGCCATGGCGACCCACGGCACAGCCGAAAAACCGCTGACACCGCTTTCCGAAATGGTAGGGACATCTGGCAGAACCCCGGTGCGCGCAATGCTCGAGACCGCAATGGGTCGCAGTCTATTGTCCCTGATCAAAGAAATGGTTCCCGCTAGGGTTTCGAACATGACGTCGATCTGACCGCCAATCAAGTCGCTGACTGCAGCCGGTCCGCCTTTGTAGGGCACGTGCTGCATGTTGATGCCTGCCGCGATCTTGAAACTCTCCGTAGCAAGGTGGTTGGTCACACCGCTGCCGCCCGAACCGTAATTCAACTTGCCCGGATTGGCTTTGGCAGCTTCAATCAGTCCCCCGATATCCTTGATCGGTGACTTGGTGTTGACCACTACCGCATACGGCACGATACCGAGACCGGACACCATGGCCAAATCGCGTGAAACGTTGTAAGGCAGCTTGGTGTATAGCGCGGGGTTGACTGCCAGCGGGCCACTGGACGTGGCCAGCAATGTATAGCCATCCGGCTCCGCTTTGATGGCCATTTCGGTGGCGATGATGCCGGCAGCGCCCGGCCGATTGTCTACAAAAAATTGTTGACCCAGATTCTTGGTCAGTTCGACCGCTACAGCACGCGCCAGCACATCGGTGGCCTGGCCAGGCGGGAAGCCGAGCAAAATGCGTACAGGCTTATTGGGGTAGTCTTGCGCGGAGTTGGACTGGGCATGAGCAGCCGGTGGCATGGCGGCGAGAAAAAGGGCAAGTATGGTGACGGCGAAAGTCTGAAGCAGTTTCATTGCGTGGTCTCCTATATTTGTTGAAACCTTGAGGCATCTTTCAATACCTTTCGATTTGTCTGGACAATATATGACCAAGAAATTCGCCTGTCAACAGTCGTTTCAAGGCGTGTCGTTTAAAGGTGATTCCAGCTTTGTACGGCCCGATCAGGTTGACAAAGATGGCTGCGTCTAACGGCGTAAGACCATTCGGTAGGTAAATCGATCTGCTGGATGGATGTTGTCGGTAAGCTCGATCAGTCGGCCGCTGGTGTCGAAATAGCTGCGCGTGATGGACAAGCCAGGCGTACCAGCCGGTACCCCGAGATTGGCTGCATCGTGTTCATCAAGGATGACTCCAATGATGGCCTGTTCGACCCGATCGATGCGCATCCCATAATCGCGCTCGATCAGCGCGTACACCGGACCTCTGTTGCTGCGCAGGGCGTTTTCAATCCCCTTCAGCATTGGGTTCAGGTAAAGGCGTGTCACGCCGAAAGGGCGCTCGCCGTCGATCTCATAGCGTATCGCCATGGCATAGATCCATTCTTCGCCCGCAGGCGCTGACACGCGCCCCGCCAGAGACTTGGACAGTGCGATGCGCCCGATGTAAACGTATTTGAAATCGGTCGTCTCAGCGTACTGAAACAGATCGCGCAAGGAGTAGATGCCTTGGGTGTAGCGGGTGTCGTCGGGTAGCGCTGCGACCACTGTGCCGGCGCGTGGCTTACGATGCACCAAACCTGCGGTCGATAGAACGCGTATGGCCTCGCGAATTGTGAAGCGCGATACATTGAGCTGCTCGCATAACTCGTGTTCAGTCGGCATTTGCGCGCCCACCGGGTAGCGACCGCTTGCAATCGCCTCGCGTAACGCATGCGCGATTTGCAGGTAGCGCGGCGCTCCCTCATGGGCAATGGGGCGGGTCTTGACCGCCATCGCCTGAGCATCTTTGGCCAATTTCCTCTTTGCATTCACTGTGACTGCGGATGCGTCGCTTTTCGTAACTTTTACTGCACTCGGATTTTTTCCGGCTTTTGAAATTTTCTGGACCGGCACGGTACTGGTGGTCTTCATTCGGTGATTCCTAGATGGCGGACTGTTACCAGAAGCATCCTTTTGTTGCAAGTATGGCCTGATTTTCTATCCCCAAAAAAACCATCCGCTATTCTTTTTGATTTTGTCCGTACAATTGACGCATCCAACAAAACGGAGAAACCCATTATGTCCGGTGAAGTCAAGCTAGTCGGTGAGCGTGTTTACAGAGAAAGTTTCGGTCGCTATTTTGAAGACTTTCATGTGGGCGATATTTATCAGCATCGTCCCGGACGCACCATCACGCAGTACGACAACATACAGTTCACGTTGATGACGATGAACACGCATCCGATGCACTTTGACGAAGAATATGCCAAGCACAGCGAATTTGGACGCTGCATCATTTGCAGTCCTTTGACGGTCGCGTTGATGGTCGGTATGAGTGTCACCGACGTGAGCCAGAAGGCCATCGCTAACCTCGGGTGGGATGCAATTAAGCTGACCCACCCCTTGTTTGCGGATGACACGTTGTATGCCGAGTCTGAAGTGCTCGACAAGCGCGAATCGAAAAGCCGGCCTAACGCTGGGCTGGTTTCAGTCAAGACCATCGGCTTGAATCAGAACCATGTCAAGGTTTGCGAATTCAGCCGCACCATGCTGATCATGAAGCGCGGCAATGACGTCGAGGAGCGTGCAAATTATTAAAAATAGGGAAACAGTTGACGTCGCTGCCTTCGATTCCCATCTTATTTTTTCTGATCCCCTATCGCTTCAGACAAATTCATTCAAACCGACACCAAGGAGCACTCAAATGGCACTGCCTACCGTACAACGTCCAATGCGCCACACCGATCCCGCTGAAGAGGCGGCCCTGCTCGATGCCATTGAACGCTGGCTTGACAAGGTTGTCCGGCCGCAAGTCATGAAACTGGAGCATGACGACATTTACCCGCATGAAATGGTCAAGGACATGAAGGAAATGGGCTTGTTTGGCGCGGTACTGGATCCGGAATGGGGTGGCCTTGGTCTATCTTCGTCCACTTACGCCAAGATCGTGATGCAGATTTCCACGGTCTGGATGTCACTGACAGGGATTTTCAATTCGCATCTGATGATGGCCATGCTGGTTGAAAAGTACGGTTCGCCAGAACAGAAGCAGCGCTTGTTGCCGCGCATGGCCACAGGTGAATTGCGCGGTGGCATCGGCTTGACCGAGCCTGATGCCGGTACAGATCTGGCGGGCATTCGTACCCGTGCAGTAAGGGACGGCGATCACTATGTGATCAATGGCACTAAAACTTGGATTTCCAATGGGATCGAGGGAAACTGCTTTGCGGTGCTGGTGAAGACCGATGCGGCCGCGGAACCGGCGCGTCGCGGTCTTTCGATGTTCATCATGGAAAAAGGGCCGGGCTTTACGGTTTCGCGCAAACTCGAGAAGCTTGGATATAAGGGCATCGACTCGGCCGAATTGGTGTTCGATAACTATCGGGTGCCGGCCAACAATCTGATTGCGGCCGAGGGCGATGGTTTTTATTGCGCAGTTGGTGGACTGGAGCTCGGTCGCATCAACGTTGCGGCGCGCGGCGCCGGCATCGCCAAGGCGGCGCTGGACGAATCGGTCAAGTACGCCCAAATGCGGAAGACCTTCGGCAAGCCGATCGCCCAGCACCAGGCGATTCAGTTGAAGCTGGGCGAAATGGCTACGCGCGTGGAAGCCTCGCGCTTGCTCGTCGAGGCTGCGGCGCAGGCCTACGATGCAGGACGGCGCTGCGATATGGAGGCCGGTATGGCGAAATACTTTGCATCCGAAGCTGGCCTAGAAAATGCAATGGAAGCAATGCGTATTCATGGCGCCTATGGCTACTCTAAGGAATATCCGATCGAGCGCCTGTTGCGCGATGCGCCCCTGATGTGCATCGGCGAAGGCACCAACGAAATGCAGCGCATTATCATCGCCCGGCAACTGGTGGAACGCAATCCAATTTGATGCTGGGAACATGGCGGTGGGTCAATCCCGACTTTGTTCTGCAGGCTTGCCGCATCGGGGAAAAATCTTGCTTGATAACTCCGCCGATTCCGTAACTGAATGATTATTTTTTCGGTTGAGGCACAGTCTGGGCTGATCGGCTTGCCGCTCAAAGCGGCTTGATGGCAGAGGTCAGAAAGCTCGACGCTCGCGTTAAACCAGGCGTGGCGTTTCAACGCTCAAGCGGCACCATGAGCAGGTCATCGCTGGTGGTGACCCACTGGCCATCGCGGTACAGCAAGGGTAAGGCGGCGTCTTTGTAACGGCCAGAGATGACTTCGCCCACCATGAGGCAGTGCGTGCTCTCTTGCACCTGCCGAATCAAACGGCACTCCAGGCTCATGACGGCACCGTGCAGACAAGGCGAACCCGAATCAAATCCTCCCCATTGCTGAGCATCAAAGCGCTCATCGCCAAACAATGGGGCTTGGCCGGCAAACAGTTTGGCCAGCTCGATGTGCTCGACCGCCAGCGTGTTGACACTGAACACTTGGTTGTCCGTCATGTGGGTGTAGGTGAAGGCGCTGCGGTTGATGGCGCACACCACGGTGGGCGGCTCCACGCCCAAAGACATGAAGGCCGAGACGGTCATGCCTGTGCGGTGAGGTGCTTGACCGGTGGCGATGATGTTCACCGCCGCCGGGTGCAAGCGCATCAACTGTCTGAAAGCTTGAGGGGTCATGCCGTGGCAGTTTCCAGGGGCGCGTCCACGTTGATCGCCGAGCCCAGGCCCAACGCCTGGTTGACACGGGGCATGACTTCGTTGGCCATCAGCTCCATGGAGCGACGTCCCAACTGGGGGTCGACCAAGTCCATGCCCGCGTAAACGATTTCGCCAAAGGGACCCGCCTTCTCGCGCAAAGCCAGAATTTTGTCGGTCACCTCATGGACGGTGCCGGTGATCACCAATTCGTCGAGCAGGCGGTCCAGCGTGACATGGCTGTCATCCTCGTCGGCATACTTTTTGAAGATGACGTGACGTTTGGACATCATCATCTTGGTCAGCATCTGGCGGTAGTAATAACGGTAAGGGCTGTTGGCATCCGCGCGGCCATAGCGTTTGGCCGTTGCGGCATCGTCGCTCACGAAAATGGTGCGCGCCACGCGCCAGTCGGCAGGGTTGGCCACTTCATTGACGGAGGTTTTGCCCTCACAGTAATTGTCCCAATGGCTGGCCAGCCAATGGTCCATCAAAAAGTTGGCCGACATGGGGTGAAAGTTGCGCTTGCCCATGGCAATGACGCCTTTGGAGAAGGGCGCGACCACGGTGCCCACAATTTCAGGCCAGGGTTTCTGAAAGGGCTTCATCAATTCACCTCGGCCAATCGATGGAACGGAGGTCACTTGCGTGGTGACTTTGAAGCGGTTGTCCGGAAAATCGATGTTGTAGGGTGGTTCACGCTCCCAAATGGCCAGGATCACATCAATGGCCTCGGCAAACATTTTGTTGCGGTCCTGGTCAAGGATGCCCAGGGCTTCGGCATCGGATGCCAATGCCCCGGGGCTGATGCCGAAGATGAAACGGCCCTTGGCCAGATGGTCGAACATGGCCGCCTGTGAAGCCAGCAGCGTCGGGTGTGAGTGCGACAAGTTGGAGGTGCCGCTGCCCAGTTTGATGGTCTTGGTTTCTGGGATCAAGGTGGCCAGGAACAACAAGCTGTTGGTCACGTTTTCGGCTTTGTCAGTGAGGTGCTCGCCCACAAACGCATCGTAGAAACCCAGCTTGTCGGCCAGGATGATGGTCTGACGGTCCTCATGCAAGGTCTCAGTGGTGTCCCGCTCGAAGGGGTGCAAGGGCATGGTGAAGTAGCCTAGGCGCATGGTGGATCCTGTCGTTGATTTTTTGAAAATGAAGACTCACTCGGGCTTGATGCCAGCGTCTTTGATGACCTGTGCCCAGCGGGTGATTTCACTTTGGATGAAGCGAGGGTAATCGGCCTTGGATACCCGAGAAGGCTCCAGACCCAATTGCGCCAAACGCGCCAGAAATGCCTCATCTTTCAGGGCAGAGCTGATGGCCCCGTCCAGTCTGCGTACCACCTCGGGTGGGGTGCCGGCGGGTGCTGCAAGCCCTAAAAAGAAGCCCAGTTCATAGCCGGGGTAGGTCTCGCCAATGGCCGGCACGTTGGGCCAAGGTTTAAAACGGGTGGCACCGGTCACGCCAATCGCGGTGGCTTTGGGGTTGTCAATGTGGGCCATGGCCGGCAGGTATTCCAAAAACAGCACTTGCAGCTGACCCCCGTAAAAGTCCTGCAGGGCCGATCCGATGCTTTTGTAGGGGATGCCGGTCATTGGCGCACCGGTTTTGACCCTGAACATTTCAGCGGTCATTTGTGAGGCCGAGTTGTAGTGGCCAAAAAAAACCTTGCCGGGGTTGGCTTTGGCGTAAGCCGTCAGATCGGCTGCTGTTCGGATGCCCGAGTCTTTGCTCACCATGGCCACCGATGCGGCTGTGCCGAATTGGCCCAAGTGCTCGAAGTCCTTGAGGGGCTCGTAGGGCACCTTTTTGTACAGGCTCAGGTTCGCCGCCAGCGTGGTGTTGGTGGTCAACAAAAGTGTGTAGCCGTCGGCAGGGGCATTTTTGACGGCCTCGGTGCCCAGGATGCCGTTGGCGCCCGCCCTGTTCTCGATCACGACGCCTTGTTTGAACTGCGCTTCCAGGTATTGGCCAAAGGCGCGAGCGGTGATGTCGCCCGAACCGCCAGGCCCGAAGGGCACCACGATCTTGATCGGTTTGTTGGGGAAGCCTTGGGCGCTGGCCATGACTGCGCACAGGCTCAAAGGGGCCAGCACACTCAACTTGAGGAATCGGACAAACTTTTGCATACACAGGTCTCCATCGTTGGTTATCGTGGGCGAATTCTAGGAGGGGGGCGTGAATTGACCAAGCTTAAAATTCCGACATGTGGAATTGCGGACATGTGTTGGCGATACTGGGGCGGTCTGACCGGCCAAGGTGAAGCCGCATGTACTCAAAAGGCGATGCGCAGGCTGTGCGGGTCCTTGATGGCCGTACGCCAAGTTTCGGCTTGAGTGGGGTTCATGCGGGCCAACTCATATTGTGCCGACATGATGTCGGCCTCATGGGCCAGGGTGGTGGCCAGGTCGCTGAGGTAGCTGCCCGTCATGCGCTCAAGCGTGGACACGGCGCACAAGGACGCGATGGGGTAACGACGCCGGTCAAAAACAGGCACGGCAATGCCCGATATGCCACGACCTGAACGGGTTTTGGTCAGAGCGTAGCCGTTTTTGCGTGTCTTTTGAATGCCACTGGCCATTTTGCTGAAGGCCTTGTCTTGGCCGCTGCGCAGGCGGTTAAAGGCCAGGATGTCGGCGGTCTCATCGTCGGGCAAAAACGACAGAATGGCCAGACTGAAAGAGCCGATACCCATGGGCCAGCGGTTGTGTACCTGCAGGATTTCGGCGTTTTGCGGCAGGTGGCCCTGACGCTTGTCGAGGCACACGGCATCGTAGCCGCAGCGTATGCCCAGGTACATGGTTTCACCCGTGGCTTGCGCCAAACGATCAAACGATGGCTGGGCAATGCTTTTGATGTCGTGCACATCCAGTACCGACATGCCCAAGGCATAAACCTCTGGACCGAGCCGGTAGTTGCGTGTGCCCCAGGGGCGCTCGACCAGGTGCTCATCGAGCATGGCCGACAGGATGCGGTGCACGGTGGCTTTGGGCAATTGGGTCAAGGTGCTGATTTGCATGAGGGCCGCGCCTTGCGAGCCAAAAGTGGACAAGGTTCGCAGCAGCAAGGCGGCCCGCGCGATGCTTTGAGCGCCATCGTTTTTCAGGGAGGGATTCATGGCATGAAGGGTTTCAAGAGCTGATCGCCGAGGTGTCGCCGGCAGGTCAATCAGCCGCAGTATTCCATGATTCGGAATATTGCAGCAAGAAACCCTGTTGCGGGCATCAAAGCGGGATCTCCCGATTGCCAAGCTAAAAAACCGTACGCATACTGATTTTTGCCGAGCAACACGGGGTCGCCAAAACCCCGAAACATCCAACCCACCACGAGACAACCGAAAGGGGGCATTCCCATGTCGACATCCAAGCGCAAAATTCTGGCCTGGCTGGGCTGCGGCCTGATGTTCAGTGCCGGCATGGCATCTGCTCAGGCGCAAAACTATCCGCAGCGTCCCATCAAAGCCATCGTGCCTTACGCGGCGGGTGGTTTTTCAGACCAGGCCAGCCGCATCATTGCCGAGGCCATGTCGCGCAATCTGGGCCAAAACATCGTCATCGAAAACCGTGCTGGGGGCGGTGGCCGCATAGGCAGCGAGGCGGTGACCAAAATGGCCCCCGACGGCTACCAGTTGCTCATGACCACTAACGGCACCAAGACCTACATGGCGGTGGTGGAAAAGTCGCTGTCGTATGACCCAGTGAATGACTTCACGCCGATTTCATTGGTGGGTAAATATGGTCTGCTGATGGTGGTCAACCCCTCAGTGCCCGCCAAAACTTTGCCAGAATTTTTAACCTATGCCCGCGACCCCAAAAACAAAGGCAAGATCAATTACGCCACTTCGGGCATGGGCAGTGGGTTGCACTTTGCCGGTGAGTTGTTCAACGCCATGGCCAAAATTGACATGGTGCATGTGCCCTACAAAGGCTCTGGCCCTGGCATGCAGGATGTCCTGGCGGGGGTGTGCCAGGTGATTTTTGACGGTGCAGCCAAGCCGCATATCGATGCAGGCAAGGTGAATTTTCTGGGCACCACCAGTTCGGTGCGTGACCCGCGCTACCCGGATGTGCCCACCTTGAGTGAAGCGGGGTTGACGGGTTACGACCTGACCTATTGGGTGGGCATCTTCGCCCCCAAAGGCCTGCCTGCCGACATCCAGGCGCGTTTGAATGCTTCGGTGAAAACCGCCTTGGCCGATCCGGATGTGCAGCGCAGACTCAACAACATGGGCATGAGCCTGGTCGGCAGCACCCCTGAGCAAATGGTGCAGGAAATCCGCAGCGAAACCACCAAGCTTCGTCAGATTGCCGCGTCGATTCCAGGTGGGGTGAATTGAACATGAGCGACGCGCTGCGCCCCCAAGACCGCCTGCCCTTTTCGGCCATCATTGACCGTTCCCCTTTGCACCTGCCTGAGGGCGTTCGGCTGGTGGTCTGGCCGGTGGTCAACATCGAAGAATGGGACATTGCGCGCCCCATGCCGCGCATGGTTTCGCCGCCGCCCGGCGGGCAAGCGCCGGTGCCCGATGTGCCCAACTGGACCTGGCATGAGTACGGCATGCGGGTAGGGGTGTGGCGCCTCATGGACGCCTTCAGAAATGTCGGCGTTCGCCCGACGCTGTCGATTAATGCCAAGGTGTGTGAAACCCGTCCCCGCGTGACGCAAGCTGCACTGGAAGCGGGCTGGGAATTCATGGCCCATTGCTACGAGCAAATCCCGATCCAGAAAATCCCGGACGAGCGGGCCATGATGCAGCAGACACTGGACGTGCTGACCCGGTTCACTGGCCAGCGTCCGCAAGGCTGGTTGGGTCCGGGTCGCAGCCAGACGCTGGAGACGCCTGACCTCATCAAGGAGCTGGGCATGTCCTGGTTTGGCGACTGGGTGCTCGATGACCAGCCGCAATATGTGCACACAAAACATGGGCCGTTGGTGTCGGTGCCCTACACCATCGAGCTCAATGACATCAACATCATGCTCACCTCGCACGAGCGTTCGGACGCGATGCTGCTGCGCACCCAAGATGCGTTTGAGCGGCTGTACGCCGAGTCGGCGCACAGCGCGCGCATCATGGCGTTTGGGGTGCATCCATACATCTCGGGCGCTGCGCACCGCATCCGCTATTTTGAAATGATGTTGGAATTTTTGGTCAAGCAGCCCGGTGTGGTGTTCTGGAACGGCTCTGAAATCAGCCAATGGTTTCAGCAAGCCAGCCCACTGCCAGCGCCTTGAGGCATGAGCCTTCAGACGCCATTGAATCCGTCCGCTGAAACGCTTGCCGACACGCCGCTGCATGCGCTGTCTCTGGCGCAAGCCAGTGCCCTGATTCGTCAGCAGACGATCACACCGGTGCAGCTGGTGCAGGCCTATATCGACCGCATTGAGCGGCTCGATGGACAACTGAATGCCTTTGTCACGCCCATGTGCGATACCGCCTTGCACATGGCGCACCAGGCCACCCGTGAGATCGCACAAGGCCAATATCGGGGCGTTTTGCATGGCATCCCGATGGCGCACAAGGATGTCTACCTCACACAAGGCGTGCGCACCACCGCACATTCGCGGCATTTGCACGACTGGGTGCCCTCGGTCAGCGCCACGCTGGTGACAGGTTTGGAACGTTTGGGTGTGATCAGTTTGGGCAAAACGGCTTGCCATGAATTTGCCTTTGGCTCGCCCTCAGAAGATGACTTGTTTCCGCCTGCGCGCAACCCCTGGCATCTGGCGCACATGCCGGGCAGCTCGAGCAGCGGCTCGGGGGCAGCGGTGGCGGCAGGTTTGTGCATGGCGGCCACGGGCACTGACACCGGTGGCTCGATCCGCCACCCGGCGGCGGCCTGTGGTGTGGTGGGCCTCAAACCGACGCGCCATGCTTACCCTGTGTCGGGCGTGATCGCTTTGGCTCCCAGCTTGGACGTGACCGGATTTTTGACGCGCACCGCGCTGGACCAAGCCCTCATCTGGGATGCCTGGCACGGCAGCGATGTGGCGACCGCATGCACTGCCGATGTGCAGCGTTCGGTGCTTCGGGGGCTGCGCATCGGGGTGCCAGCAGGTCTGTGGCACAACGCCGAAAACGGCCAGGCTACGCACGACCCGCAAATCCAGGCCTGCTTTGATCAGACCCTGCAAACCCTGCAGGCGGAAGGCGCCCAAGTGGTGACGGTGAAGACGGTGGATTGGCCGCCGCAGCCTGCTGTGGTGCAGGTGGCCAACACCCTGATTGCTTACGAAGCATTTCAACAACTGCAGCACGTGTGGCGCGACCACCCGGACCAACTGGGGCAGGGCTTGCGCCAAAAACTGGCGGGTGCAGCGCAGCTGAGTTTGAACAACTACCACGCAGCCCGCGTGTTGGCCGATGTGTGGCAACAGCAGGTCAGCGCTTTGCTTGCTGACCAGGTCGATGTGCTGATGTGGCCAGGCCGCGAAGCTTTGCCCGAAACCTTGCAAGCCCTGATGGCCAACCCCACCGGTCAGCGCAGTGCCTGCAACCGACTGTTCAGCCTGACCGGTCACCCTGCCTTGACCTGCCCCATGGGTGTGTCCACCCAAGGCTTGCCCATGGCTTTGCAGATCGGCGCTGCCCTGCACGGAGAGCGCCATTTGCTGCAGTTGGCCCATGCGGTGTCATCGGCCATCGGTTGGCGCCTGCCCGTGCTGCTGGATTGAGCCATGGACTTTGTGAACAACGAGGGCGTGCGCCTGCACTACAACATTGTGGGAGAGCAAGGCCCCTGGCTGGCGCTGGTGTCGGGCGGACGGCGCAGCGGTGCGGAATTTTTCCCCTTGGCGCGCCGCATCGCGGCCCGGGGATTTCGGGTGGTGTTGCACGACCGGCGCAACACCGGCGCTTCGCAGGTCTTGATTGCAGGTGAGCGGGGCGAAGAAGATATCTGGTCCGACGACTGGGTGCAGCTGATGCAGCACCTGAACGCGGTGCCTGCGTTTTTTGGCGGAGGCTCTTCTGGGGCGCGGCTGGCCTTGCTGACCAGCTTGCGCCATCCCGACGCGGTGCGTGGCTTGCTGCTGCTGCGCATCACGGGCGGCGCTTTCACAGCGGGCCGCTTGCCCGAGAACTATTACGGCCAGTTCATCCGTGCGGCCGAGCAAGGTGGCATGGCCGCCGTGTGTGCCACGCCCTTCTACCAAGAACTCATCACCACCCATCCCGCCAACCGCGAGCGCCTGATGGCCATGGACCCCCAGCAATACATTGCCGTCATGCGCCACTGGCTTCAGATTTTTTTGCAAGGCCCGCGTGAACCGGTGTTGGGCATGACGACCGATGCCCTGCAGGCCATCCATGTTCCCACCTGGTTGGTGCCCGGTAACGACAAAACCCATGTGTCCCGCCACGGCCGCGAAGCGGCAGCCTTGATCCCAGACTGCGAATTGTTCGAACTGCCGGTGGTGGACGAAGACGTGCCCGCTTTGCCCTTGTCGGCTTGGGCCCCGCACGAAGAAACCCTGGCGACAGCCATGGCTGATTTCATGCGCCGCATGGGCCATGATGACCACTGAATTGATTTCCAAGGAGCCCATTGAATGTCCACCCCGATCAACCCATCCATTCGCCGTGTCGTCACGGGCCACGATGACCAAGGCAAAGCCATCGTTGAAATTGACGAAGTCTGCAGCCACTACCGGCAAGGTCGCCCCAATGGCTTTGTGTGCAATGTGTGGACCACCGACACGAGTCCGGCCAACAACAACGGCCATGTGGACGCCGGCAGGCGCGAGGGCAAGTTTTCGGTGATCGAGAACGGCACGGTGTTCCGCATTCTGGACTTCCATCCGGGTGTGCAGCAGCGCGTGCACCGCACCGATTCGGTGGATTACATCGTGGTCATGTCGGGTGAAATCGACATGGAGCTGGAGTCCGGCGAGGAAGTCCACCTGAAGGCGGGCGACGTCATGGTTCAGCGCGGCACGGTACACAACTGGATCAACCGCGGCACTGAGACTTGTGTCATGGCCGTGGTGCTGGTGCACGCGAACCCGGTGCAGGCAGGTGGGCAAACGCTCAACGCCTTTGGTTGAGCGGGCCCCAAAGCCTCGTTCAGGCCTTCAGTGAGGAAACGGTGCAATGCCTGGTGCGGCGTTGTCCGGCAAGTCACGGCGCGTGGTGTTCATCACCATCGCCAACAAACTGTAGTAGCCGCAGTGCGCCGTCATGTCGATGACGCCTTGATCGCCAAACAGCTTTTGCGCAGACGCCCAGGTCACGTCGCTCACCGACTGGTTGTGAAGCAGCTCTTGCAAGAAGTCGTAAACCACCGTTTCTTCGGCCGTCATGTTCGGCGGGCGGCGGCCTTCGGCAATTGCGTTGCAAGTTTCTTCGCTCACCCCCGCTTTCATGGCGATGGGTTTGTGGATGTGCCACTCCACAGGTTGCGACCAGTGGCGCGCCACCACCAGTACGGCAAATTCCGAGTTGTGCAAACCCACGGTGTTGTCGTAGCGCAGGTATTCACCCACTTTTTGCAGACGGCGCATCAGCTCGGGGCTGCGCATCAAAGGCACAAAGGGGCCTGAGAGTTTGCCGCGTGGCCCGCTGACCAGTTCGTCCACCGCCGCACGCTGGGCCTCGGTCATTTGTTCGCGGGTTATTTCGGGCAGGCGGTCTGTTTTGGGTGAGGTCATCGGGCTGTCTCTTGGGGGTGGGTTGAAAGATCAAGCCCCAATTTATCACCGGACCTGACGGCCCTCAGTCGTGTGCGGGATAGCCCGGCGGGGCCACAGCTGCCCCCTGGATCTGGTGGCGCACAAAGGCCTTGGCCACCCAGCCCGACTGCTTGGCGTCTTCGACAAAACGGTTCAGAAGTTGCCGCGCCGGCGCGCTGCGCTGGGCGGGCATGCCCATGGCTTGGTGGATGACCATGAAGCGCCCAGGCAGCAGGCGCACGCCTGGCAGGCGCAGGGCGTCGGCCTGCAGCTGCTGCTTGACGCCTGCGGCCACGTCGAGTTGCTGGGCCATGAACACATCGACCACCGCGGGCGAACTGGGTGCGCGCACGATGAGCGCGTGTTTCAGGTGACGGGTCAAAAACAAATCGTAGGCGCTGCCTGCACCCACCGTCACACGGTGGCTGGCCTGGTCAACCTCCTCATTGCTTTGCAGTAACGAGTTGTTGCGCACCATGTAGGCCCCTTCAATCTGCACATAGGGCGGTGAAAAATGCAGACCTTCACCACGCACCGGGTCGATGGCAAAAAAACCAATGTCGGCCTCGTCGGCGCGAACGCACTGCACCGATTCGTCGGCTTTCTTGAACACCCGCCATTCAATGCCCAAGCCCAGTTGCGCAGCCAGTTTGTGAGACAAATCGGCCGAAATGCCCGAGGGCTCGCCTGCGGCATCGAGCGCGGCGAGCACCGGGTTGCCCAAGTTGATCGCCACGCGCAAAACGCCGTGGGGAGCGAGCTGATCGGCCAAAGGGGCTGAAGAGGAAGTGTTCATGGTGGGTGCCGTCAATGGATGGGAGAGTGGGGGTTCATTTTAAAAACGCGACCCGCGCAGTCGGCTGAGAAGTGACAAGTGCCAGACCATGCTGCCGTTTCAGCCCAAGGCTTGGAGCACCGCCGTCAAATCGCGCCCGGTATGGTGTGGCGCAGGCCCGATGGTTTCGGCGGGCAGACCCTGGCGGTTGACCCACAGTGTGGTGAAACCAAACCAGGTGGCCCCCAACGCGTCCCAAGCGTTGCTCGAGACAAACAACACCTCGGCGGGTGCAATGCCGAAGTGGTCGGTCACGATTTGGTAGCTTGTCGTGGTGGTCTTGAACTGGCGCACGCGGTCCACCGACAGCACGGCGCTCAGCAGCTCGCGCATGCCGGCACAGTGCACCGCCGATTGCAGCATCTCGGTGCTGCCGTTTGACAAAATCGCCGTGGCCACCCCGCGCTGGCGCAAGGCTTGCAGCACGCCCAGGTTTTCTGGGAAGGCCGTGAGTTGGGCGTATTGCGTCATCAGCGCGTCTTCGTGGGCGGTCGTGTGCTTCAGACCCAAGCGCGCCAGCGCATAGCGCAGCGACGCGCGTGTGATGTCCCAAAACGATTGGTAATGTCTGCTGCCTTGGGGGTTGGGGTCGCTCAGCGAAATCAGGCGCGTGTACTCGATCTGCTTGTCGCGCCACAGCACCGACAGCGCCGCGCCCTGGCCGGGGTAAAGCTTGTCGGCCAAGGCGCCGATCGAATACACATCGAACAGTGTGCCGTAGGCATCGAACACCACAGCGCGAATGTGTGAAGCGTGTTGGATCGTGCTCATATCAGATGCCCGGTTTTCACCAAGATCAAACAGCCCTCGCGGCTGCAGGGTTGGTGCTGGCTCATGTGCGGGCTGCGCAGCCAGCTGCCTGCGGGGTAGTCGCCGTGCTCATCCGAGAACACGCCTTCGACCACAAATATTTCTTCGCCACCCCAATGACGGTGTGGGTTGAAAAACGTTTGTGGTGCCCAGCGCACCAGGGCTGTGTTTTGCGTCACGAAGGTGTTCAGCGGCAAAACCTTCAGGCCCTCCACCATGCCTTGGCGCCACTCGCTGCGGCGCGTGTCGATGACCACGCGTTCGTCGTCGTGCGGGTCCAGGTGGCGCAGCTTCACAAACAGGGTGCAGCCATCGAAGGTGAAGGGCGCGTGCGCGCTGCCCACCGGGTTCTTGATGTAGGTGCCGGGGCCGTAGACCCCGTGCTCGTCGTGCAGCGTGCCTTCGAGCACCAAAATTTCTTCGCCTCCGCCGTGTGTGTGGCTGGCAAAGGCCGAGCCGGGCGCATAACGGACGATGGACGTGGCGCGGGCCACCTCGCCGCCGTCGCGCTCGAGCATGCGCCGCGACACGCCTGAAGCGGGTGACTCCACCCAATCGAGCGAGCGGCTGTGGATGACGCAGCGCTGGCTCAGGTCGGCATTCAGTGTGATGGGGTGCGTGAGGTGTTCGGTGGTCATGAGCGTTCAGGTTTTCAGCAGCACCGGCTCGATGGCCTCGCCCTGCGGGTTGATGCGACCGATGATGGCGGTGTGTACATAACCTGCCGCCTTGAGCGCCTGCACACAAGCCGACGCTTGCGCTGCGGGCACGCTGGCCAGCAGACCGCCCGCGGTTTGCGGGTCAAACAGCAGGGGGTAGCGGGGGTCGTTGATGAACTCGTCAGCATTGCGCAGAGCGCGGCGCAGGCGCACATTGGCCGGTTGCAAAGAGCTGACGATGCCCGCTTGGGCGCAGTCCACCGCGCCATCCAGCAGGGGCAAAGTGCTCATGTTCAGCTCGGCGTCCACGCCGGATGGCCGCGTCATCTCCACCAAATGACCCAGCAAACCGAAACCGGTCAGGTCGGTGCAGGCGGTGGCGCCGTGCGTGCGCAAAATGGCAGCGCCTGTTTGGTTGGACAGCACCATCGACTGCAGCGCCGCATCAATCCATCGGCCTTTGGCGGCGTAGCGTGCGTGCGCGGCAAACAGCGTGCCGGTGCCGATCGGTTTGGTCAGCAGCAGCACATCGCCGGGCTGCATGCCGCCCTTGCGCATCACGCTGTCCATCTTTTCATCGATCAGCCCGTTGATGGCAAAACCCAGGGCCAGCTCGGCGCCCTCGCCCGTGTGCCCGCCCACCAGGGCGCAGCCAGTGGCATTCAGCACCTCGATGGCGCCGCCCATCATTTGGGTCAACAGGTCTTCCACCTTGCTCTCCAGACCTGGCGGCACAGTGACCACGGCGGTGGCGGTTTGCGGCTCGGCGCCCATGGCGAACACATCGCCCAGTGCGTGATTGGCCGCGATTTTGCCAAACACATAGGGGTCGTCGATGAAGGCCCGGAAAAAGTCGACCGTCTGCACCACGGCCATGCCGGGTGGCACGCGCACCACGGCCGCGTCGTCTGGCGAATGCAGGCCAATCAACACATCCGCCCGCTCAACAGGCTGCAAACTGCCCAGAGCACGCGACAAAATGTTGGCCCCGACTTTGGCGCCGCAACCTCCGCAGCGCATGGCAATGGCCGAGATGGCTTGCAGCGACTCTTCGGACGTCAAGCTCAAGCGCGTGGTGGGCGCTTTGCCCCGGGCCTGAATGTCTTTGAGCATTTGGCCCAGGGTGTTCATGGCTTGTCGCACATGGGCCGCAGCCGAGGGGTGGCCCGCGTTGTCCATGGTGGGCAATGAGTTGAAGCGCCGCATGAAGTTCCGGTCGATCCGGTCTTTCCAGCGCCAAACCCAATCCCCCCCAAACCCCAAAGCACCGCGCGAACCCACGGCATAGCGGTTGCCGGTTGAAATCAGGGCCAGCCAGTGACGTTGTGGCGTGTAGGCCAACAATTTTTGTCCACGCAAACTGCGCCGCAAATTGGTGGCCAGGGGTTGGGCCATGCGCACCGCAAAAACCCCGGCTTTTTCCAGTGGGCGATCGACAAAAGAGGCCACATCGCCCGCGGCAAAGACCAAAGGATCGTTCAAGCTTTGCAGTTGTGGATGGACCAAGATGAAGTCTTGGGCATCCAAGGCCAAGCCCGTGCTTCTTAGCCAGGCGGGGCCGCCCGCCTGCGTGACCCACATGGTTTCATCGGCGTCAAAGGTGCGGCCGTCGCGCGTGTGCAGGCAACCGGGCGAGACTTGTACCACCTCGGCATGGGGGTGCACCTCGACGTTGCGCTCTAGCAGCACCTGGACAAAGCGTGCGCGCACGCCGGGGTTGTGCGTGGGCAAGATGGACTCGCCCGACGTCAACAGCACAAATTTCAGGTCTTCAGGGTTGCGCCCCAAGGCCTTGAGTTCAAGCCGCAATCGGTATTGCATGGACAGCACCAACTCCACGCCCCCAGCGCCGCCGCCCACCACCGCGATCGTCATGCGCCCCCGGTGTGATGGCCATTGGCGGGCCTTGTCCAGCAGGGTCAACCAGCGTTGGTTGAACTGTGCAATCGGCTTGACCGGCGTGGCCAGCGCTTGAGCCCCCTCGATGTGTTGCACTTTCGGGGTCGAGCCCGTGTTGATGGACAACAGGTCGTAAGCCACAGGCGGGCGGTTGGCACAAATCACCCGTTGGTTTTGGCGGTCAAGGCCCACCACCGCATCCCGGTAAAAACGGGCACCCGCAAAGGCACACAAGCGGCCCAGGTCGATGTGGACTTCGTCAAAGCTGTAGTGCCCCGAGATGTACCCCGGCAGCATGCCGGAGTAAGGCGTGTCGATGTCGGTGCAGATCAGGGTGAGGCGAACGCCTGGTTCGGGCTGCATCGCGAACATGCGCAGCACGCCCACATGGCTGTGGCCGCCGCCTACCAACACCAAGTCACGCAGCACGGGTTGAGGGGTAGATTGCATTCTCAGAGGGTCCAAGGTTTGACATGCACACAAAGCTGCCAGCTGCTGGGATGACAGCCACGGCTGGAGTGTGCCACCAGATTAAACAGGGGCAAGTGTCACCTTTTGATCTGATGTAACGTATTGAACTCAGAATTGACCAACTTTTGACCAGGGACCCTCTTTCATGCACCCCACTTTTCCGCTTTTAAAGGCCACCGACTTTCCAGCCATTCAGCGCAAAAAGCTGGACACCTTGCAGGTCAACTTGGGCTACAAATGCAATCAAAGTTGCCTGCACTGCCATGTGGGCGCAGGCCCCAACCGCAAGGAGATGATGGACGCAGACACCATCGATGCGGTGTTGGCGGTGTTGGCGCGCCGGCATGTCCAGACGCTGGACCTGACCGGCGGCGCGCCCGAGCTCAACCCGGGTTTCCGGTCCTTGGTGGTGCGTGCGCGGGCTTTGGGTGTGCGCGTCATTGACCGCTGCAACCTGACCATCTTGAGTGAACCTGGCCAAGAGGGCTTGGCCGAATTTTTGGCCGCGCATCAAGTCGAAGTCACCGCTTCCTTGCCCTGCTATTCGCCTGCCAATGTGGACCGTCAACGGGGTGATGGCGTTTTCGAGCGCAGCATTGCCGGTTTGCGGCAACTCAATGCCTTGGGTTATGGCCAAGCGTCTCACCCTGAGCGGGTCCTGAACCTGGTCTACAACCCGCAAGGCCCTTCTTTGCCGCCGCCCCAAGAGGCCTTGGAGGCTGACTACAAGCGCGAACTGTTGGCGCATTTCGGCATCCGGTTCAACCAACTGTTTGCCTTGACCAACATGCCCGTGCAGCGTTTTGGCAGCACCTTGGTCAGCCAAGGGGGTTTCGCGGCTTACATGCAGTTGTTGCGCAGCGCCTACCGTGCCGACAACCTGGATACGGTGATGTGCCGAACCCTGATCAGTGTGGACTGGCAAGGTCAGTTGTATGACTGCGATTTCAACCAGATGTTGGGCATGGCATCGCCTTGGCCTGGGTCCCAACCGGCGCGCGTCGAAGACCTGTTGACGCTGGACGTCTCAGGCCAAGCCATCGCTACCGCCGACCACTGTTACGGCTGCACCGCCGGTCAGGGCAGCAGCTGCGGGGGCGCTTTGGAAGACAAAGAGCCCATGGCGTCTCTGGCAGATCCGAACTGACAGGCCTGTGCCCAGACCCTGTCCGTCGCTGCGCCTATTCCCATGCCCATCCTTGAGCCGTCTCATTTGTGCATCGTCATGCCCGTGTTGAACGAGGCGGATGCCATCCAAGCCACTTTGCAAGCCTTGGCGCCGCTGCGCCAACGCGGGGTGCGTGTGGTGGTGGTCGACGGTGGCAGCCAAGACGACACCCGGGCTTTGGCCCAATCGCATTCGGATGCGGTGATGGGGGCTCCACGCGGTAGGGCAACACAAATGAACGCTGGGGCTGCGCTGGGCTGGGGCGAGGTGCTGCTGTTTTTGCACGGTGATACCACCTTGCCCGAGCGCGCCGAAGCGCACTTGCTGCAAGCCTTGTCTCAAGGCCATGTTTGGGGGCGCTTTGATGTGCGCATTGCCGGGCGACCCTGGATGCTGGCGGTGGTGGCCGCGATGATGAACCTGCGTTCCCGCTGGACGGGCATTGCCACGGGCGACCAGGCCATCTTCATGCGCCGCGAGGCTTTTGCCCAAGTGGGCGGCTTTGCGCCGCAGCCGCTGATGGAAGACATTGACCTGTCCCAGCGCCTGCGCGCTCTGGGTCCACCGGCTTGTTTGCGTCAGCGGGTGGTCACCTCCGGTCGGCGTTGGGAGCAGCGCGGCGTATGGCGCACCATCCTGTTGATGTGGTGCTTGCGCTGGCGGTATTGGCGCGGTGAGTCGGCGCACACCTTGGCGCGGGATTACCGATGAGCGCCGCGCTGGTCATTTTCGCCAAAGCGCCTGTCCCGGGTCAGGTTAAAACCCGCATGATCCCGGCCTTGGGCGCGCAAGGCTCGGCGCGTTTGGCCCAGCTGCTGCTGTTGCACGCTGTACAACAGGCCGCGCAAGTGACTTGGGAGGCCTTGGAGTTGTGCGTGAGCCCTGATACCACGCACCCGGCTTTTGCCATGGCGCAAGACCTGGCGCACAAGCCAACAGCCGCCGCGGCGCAGCGCCGTTTGACACTGAGCCTGCAAGGCGATGGCGATTTGGGTCAACGCATGCACTGCGCTTTGGTGCGCGGCTTGTCGCAGCACGCGGCGGTGATGCTGATGGGCACCGACGCACCAGGCTTGAACGCGGCTGTGCTGCAGCAAGCCGCGCTGGCCTTGCAAACCCACGATGCCGTGTTTGTGCCCGCGCACGACGGGGGTTACGCGTTGGTGGGCTTGCGCCAGCCGGTGCCCGAGCTGTTCGAGGGCATGGTCTGGAGTACCGACCGTGTCATGGCCGAAACCCGGAAGCGCGCCCATCAAGCCGGTTTGTTGTGGCGAGAGCTCGCACCGGTCCATGACATGGATGAGCCGTCTGACTTACACCATTTGCCGCCGGATTGGCCCCACCGGTCCGAAGTCTTCAAAGCCATTCTTTCCCCATGAACCCAGACACCCAAGCTGGCCGCAGCTGCCCCCTGCACTACCACTATGGCCCCGATGTTTTCAATTCGGCCCCTGACCCTTTGCTGAGCGATCTGGACACGCTGTACGTGGTCGGCGGCCTGTATGGCAACGAGTTGGCGCTGCACGAGGTGCTTCGCCTGTTTGAACAAGAGCCTGGCCGCAAGCGCTTGGTCTTCAACGGCGACTTCCACTGGTTTGACATCGACCCGACCCTCTTCGCGCGGGTGCAAGCGGCGGTCTTGTCGCACCTGGCTTTGCGTGGCAACGTCGAGACCGAATTGGCCGAAGACGACCCCGACCCTGAGGCCGGTTGCGGCTGCGCCTACCCCGACTGGGTGGGGCAGGACGTGGTCTCGCGCTCCAACCGCATCCTGCACCGGTTGCGCTCTGCCACCACGCCCGAGCAGCGCACCGAGCTGGCGGCTTTGCCCATGTGGCGCGTGGCGCAGGTGGGCGATCTGCGCCTGGGCCTGGTGCACGGCGACGCGCAGTCTTTGGCCGGTTGGGGCTTTGCACAAGAACACCTGCGCGATTCGGCCCACCTGCCCTTGGTGAGGCAATGGTTTGAGCGGGCGCAAGTGGACGCCTTTGCCAGCACACACACCTGCTTGCCCGTGTTCCAGCAGGTCAGCGTGCCCGGCCGCGCCCGCAGCGCTTGGGTGCTCAACAATGGCGCAGCGGGCATGCCCAATTTTTCAGGCGATTCGGCGGGCTTGCTCACGCGCATCGCCACGGTGCCTTTGGAGGGGCCACAGCGCCGCTGCACGGTGCAAGCCCAAGGCCTGCACCTTGAAGCCATTGCCATCGAAACCCCTGCTGTGCCAGCGCAAGCGCGATTTTTGCAGCAGTGGCCCGAGGGTTCGGACGCACACGCGTCTTATTTTTCGCGCATCGCGGCAGGCCCGGCCTACCGTGAAGCCGATGTCATGCGTTGGGAGACTTGACCATGTTGGCCATCATCGGAGGCACCGGCCTCTACGAACTGCCGGGCTTGCGCATCACGCAGCGCATCGCAGACCCCACGCCCTTTGGGCAAGCCTCGGGCGAGGTGCTGCGCGGGCAGTACCACGGCCAAGAAGTGCTGTTTTTGGCGCGCCACGGCAGCGGCCACCGCTTGCTGCCGCACGAGGTCAATTACCGCGCCAATATCTTTGCCCTCAAACAGGCCGGGGCCACCCAGCTGCTCGGGTTTTCGGCCGTGGGCAGCTTGAGCCTGAAGGTCAAGCCCGGCGACATGGCCATGCCCGAGCAGTACTTTGACTGGACCCGTGGCCAGCGCGAACGCACCTTCTTTGGCCAAGGCGTGGCCGCCCATGTGTCCACTGCCAAGCCCGTCAGCACGGGCCTGGTCGATGCCGTCTCGCAGGCCGCGCAGCGCTGCGGCTTGGCGGTGCACCGGGGCCTGACCTATGCCTGCGTGGAAGGCCCGCGCTTGGGCACGCAGGCCGAAAGCCATTTTTTGCGTCAAGCCGGTTGCCACTTGGTGGGCATGACCAATGTGCCCGAAGTTTTTTTGGCCCGCGAAGCCCAGATGGCCTATGCCACCGTGGGCCTGGTCACCGACTACGACTGCTGGTTGGATGACCCAGCGCAGCACGTCAGCGTGTCCGGTATTTTTGAGCTGTATGGACAAACCTTGGGCAAGGCCGCGCAGGTGCTCGATGCTTTGTTGTCGCAGCCCCTGCCCGAGCCCGATGCGGCCAGCCGTCAGGCGCTGGCCAGCGCCATGCTCACGCCCGATGCCGCCTTGTCACCCGAGCAGGCCCATTGGCTGTCTGTGTTGCGGCGCTGAGCGGTCGCCTTCCCTGAGCGCTTGCACCCAGCGCTGCAAGGCAGCGCGTTCGGCTTGCGGGTCAAACAAGTGCGCACGCGCAGCGCACTGGTCCCGCAACTGGGCCAGTTGTGCACCGCCTGGCGATCGCAGGGCCGACAAAGCCCGGGCCAGGGCAGGCGCATCACCCGGTTCAAAGTAGCCTTCGTAATCCTCGCCCAACAGACCCACATTGCCGTCGATGCGCGAGGCCAGCACGGGCGTGCCACTGCACATCGCCTCCATCAGCACATGGGCGCCGCCTTCTATGCGGCTGGTGTGCACCAGCAGGTGGGCGCGCTGGATGCGCTGCAAGGTTTGGGCGTGGGGCACAGCCCCCAGCCAGCGGTAATGCGGACACTGCGCTTGGGTGGTTTGTGCGGCCAAGCCCAGTGCGGCATCCAGCGGCGCGCCGATGTGGTCGATCCGGATGCCGCTGTCTGCGGGCAACAAGCGGGCGGCGGCCATCAAGGTCAGAGGGTCTTTTTCATCGCGCAAATGGCCCACCATCAGCACGCGCAAATGGCGTGAGGTTTTGGCAACCGTCTTGCGCGTGCCTGTCGACTGAAAAATCACACGGGCCTTGGTTTGGTGTTCGTCAGGCAGGCTTTGCACGCCCAGGCCTTGCAGCACCACCAAGCTGTGCGCCAGTGCCAGAGAGCGCTGTGCCTGCGTGTCGTACGCGATGTCGCGGTACAAGTCAGTGCCGGTCAGCACCAGCCCCAAGCCGCGCTGGCCATGCCGCGCATACCAAGCCTGAATCGAATCGGCCGAGCGGCGGGCGTGCAGGGCCAGCATCACATCATCGCCATCGGCCAGAGCGTCAGGCCACTGCCGAACGATGCGGGCAGAATGCGCAGACAAGAGCTGTTGCCAGCGACGCGCAGTTTGCCAGTTGCCGTTGTTGGCATCAACCAAGGCGGGGCTGACAATCACCACACGAAGTTTTTGCATGGGCGGTTTATACATGATCGGCAGTACCACGGCGGGGGCAGGGCAGGTTTGCCCGGGCGCAACAGGGGGAGGGCTTTTTGACCATTCTTTTGTGGGCTGTCAGGGGCTCGTGCACAGCGCTGTGCGCACTGCCGTCCCTGCGGTTTTAGCCCAGGCCCTTCAACTCACCCGCGCGCGCACGCTGGGCTTGATGCAAGCCTGGCAGGCCGCGGTCTCCGATTTATCGGTTCCACTGTCACCTCGAGTGAATCCGCCGCTTTGGGAGTGGGGCCACATCGCTTGGTTTCAGGAGTGGTGGACGGTGCGCAACCGACAGCGCCACGAAGGCATACGCAGCGCTTCTTCGGGCGATGGCTTTGCCCCCTCACACATGCCCCATGCCGATGCGCTGTACAACTCCAGTGAAGTGGCGCACGACAGCCGCTGGTCGCTGGCCCTGCCGGACTTTGAACACACCCAGCGTTACCTGTCCGATGTGCTGGCGCACAGCCTGGCCCATTTGCGGGCTGCGCCCGACGCCAGCGACGAGGCCCTTTACTTTTGGCGGCTGGTTTTGCAACACGAGGCCATGCACAACGAGGCTTCGGTCTACATGGCACAAAACCTGGGCGTGGCTTTGCCCGAAGCCTGGTGTGTGGGTCATGCGCTGTCATGGCCCCAAGAAACGGCCCCAAAGGCAGGATTGCGCATCCCATCCCAAGTCTGTCAGTTGGGCCATTCAGGGGCTGGATTTGCTTTTGACAACGAATGCCCAGCGCACACGGTGGCCTTGGCGGCTTACGAGATCGATGCCCAGGCGGTGTCGTGGGCGCAGTACCTGCCTTTCTTGCAAGAAACAGGGCATGCCCTGCCGCCCCATGTGCGCTGCGTTCAGGGGGGGTGGCAGGTCCAAATGTTTGGCCACTGGCGAGCGATGCCAATGAGCGCACCCGTGGTGCATGTGAATGCATGGGATGCCCAGGCCTGGTGCCACTGGGCTGGCAGGCGTTTGCCCACCGAGGCGGAATGGACCTGCGCTGCGAACACCCACGGGTTTGAGTGGGGCAGGGTTTGGGAATGGACGGCCGACGATTTTGCGCCTTACCCGGGCTTTTTGCCCCACCCTTATCGAGAGTATTCAGAGCCTTGGTGGCAGGGTCACCGCGTGCTCAAGGGCGCATGCTGGGCCACGTCGCAGCATCTGGTCGATGCGCGTTACCGCAATTTTTTCGTGCCCGAGCGGCAAGATATCTTGGCGGGTTTTCGCTCAGTCAAAATTTGAGACGTCAGACTTTGGACACTTGCGCCTTGCGCAGCAACGCATCGATCAGCAGGTGGGTTTTCAAAGCATCTTCGCCGGTGACCCGCGGCGCACGTTTTTGGGCAATCGCGTCCATGAAATCGGTCAAAAGATCGCGGTGTGGCGCATGTGAAAAATCCATCATGTTGGCACCGCTGCCGGTGCCGCCTTCACTGCGAACAGTCAAAAGTTCGCCCGTCAAAAAGTGCACCTGCAGATCGGCTCCGGTCAGCCGTGCGCTGCCCAAAGTGCCAATCACCTCGATCGTTTCCGGGAACCCGGGGTACATGGCGGTTGTGGCCATCAGGTCGCCTGCTGCACCATTGCCCAAAACCAAGAGTGCACTCACGTGGTCTTCTGTTTCCATCTGGTGTAAACGGGTTTTCTGCACCAGCGAAGCCGTAACGGATTTCACCCCGACCAGCACCTGAAACAGGTTGAGGGTGTGGATGGCCTGCGTCAGCAAAACACCACCGCCATCACGTGCTAACGTGCCCCTGCCCAGTTCGTTGTAATAGGATTGCGATCGCCACCACGGCACCCGCACGGATGCGGCTTGGACCTCACCCAGGCGCCCTGTCTCCAGCACATCCTGCAAAACAAGCGATGCTTGACGGAACCGGTGTTGAAAGACAACACCCAAATGAAGACCATATTGCTGGGCCAGCGACACCAGTTGTTTGGACTTTTCCAAGTTGAGCTCCAGCGGCTTTTCGAGCAAGACATGTTTGCCAGCAGCGAAGCAACGTTGGCAGATGTCCAGATGGGTGGACGGCGGTGTGGCCACAATGACCGCTTGAACCAGTGGGTCGTTCAGGGCCTCATCCAGTGCACTGACCAAACGAACAGGGGCGGTGAAAGGCCTGATGCGATCAGGGTGGGGGTGGCGCGTGACGGCATAGCGCAGGTCGATGCGCTCGCTCAAGTCTTGCAGGCTGAGCAGATGCGGTTGGCTTGCCGCACCCAGACCCACCAGAGCCATGCCAAAACGCTCAGGCATCAGCGAGCTTGACCAATTCTGACTTGATTGATTTGCGCTTGGGCCTTGACCAAAGAGGGCACCAGTTCTTGACCATATCCCAACGCACAGGCCGTCACCAAACTCTGGTGTACGCTGGTGCCAACCAACGAAGGCGCTTTCACGCTTTCGGTCAAATGCACGTAGTAGCGCAAGTCTTTCGATGCGTTGTTCAATTCGAACTTCAGTCCGGTGTAATCGCCCTCCAGTGTTTTGGCCATGGCCTGAAACAAACCCGAATTGACGGCGCCGGCCGACACCACGCGCACCAACTGCCCTACATCGATCCCAGCCTTGGCACCCACGGCAAAGGCTTCGGCTGCAGCGGTGGTGATGGCCTGGCCCAAAAAGTTGTTCAGCAGCTTGATGACATGGGCTGCGCCCATCTCTCCAACGTGGAAAATATTTTCGCAATAGGCCTTGAACACCGGCTCCAGGCGGGCAAAAACCTCGGGCGATGCGCCCACCATGGTGTTGAGTTTTCCGGCTTCGGCCTCTACTGGGGTGCGCGCCAAAGGGGCATCGACCAGGGTCATGCCCAAGGCCTGGCAACGTGCAGCCAAGCGGCGAGTGGAGTCGGGCTCGCTGGTCGATGCATCGACCACCACCAGTCCCGAGCGGGCTTGGCTGAACAAGCCGCTTGGGCCCTCCAGAGCGGCTTCAACTTGTGGAGATCCCGTGACACAAATGATGACCGCGTCGCAGGCCGAAAGATCCGCATGGTGCTCTACCAGCTTGGCGCCAGCAGCCAACAGGTCCTGCAAAGGCTCGCGTCGTGAATGCGCTGTCAAAGAAACCTGAAAACCTTTGGACAACAAATTTTTGGCCATACCGTGGCCCATCAGGCCTGAAGCACCAATAAAACCGATGTGTTGCATAACAGTGTCTTTCGTTGGGGGTGAAAAAAGTCTTGGCCTACCTGTACCCGATCAGCAGACACTGAGGTGTGATGGGGTCTGTGTAAACCCCGACTCAAACCGGACTTCAAGTTATCTTTTTGCACCGAACTTGACCAGTCACCCGGGACACTTTGGTGACACACAGCGACAGGTCTTATGGTTAACCCCAGCACAGCTCCAATGGCAAAGGCCTAGAGTGAAAGTGCCACACAAAGGGTGTGCTCAACAATTCACGACAGGAGACATCGACATGAAAATTTTCAAGCCATTGATCGGCGCTTTTCTTTCTTCAGTGCTGGCCTTGAGCGCGCACGCCCAACAAGCGCCCATCACGCTCCATGGGGCATCGCAATTTGGCGATGACCATGCATTTACAAAATCATTGGTTCGTTTTGAAGAACTGGTCAAAAAATACTATGGCAAGCCCATCAACTTCGTGTTGCACAAGAACAGTTCTTTGGGCTTGGAAAAGGATTACTTCGCCTACATGAACCAAGGCAAGGCGGTGGACTACGCCATTGTCTCGCCCGCCCACATGTCCACCTTTTCCAAAGCCGCGCCCTTCATCGATGCGCCCTTTTTGTTCAGCGACCTGACCCATTGGAACAAGGTGCTGGACCAAGACGTGCTCAAGCCCATTGCCGATGAGGTGGAGCAAAAAGCCGAAGTCAAGCTGATCGGTTATGCCGGGGGTGGTGTGCGCAACATCTTCTCCAACAAGACGGCGGGCAACTTGGCCGACTTGAAAAACCTCAAAGTGCGCGTGCAAGGCGCGCCCATTTGGAGCCGCACCTTCAACGCCGTGGGCATGACACCCACCGTGATTGCTTACAACGAGGTCTACAACGCCATTCAAAACGGTGTGATCAATGCCGGTGAAAACGAAGCGGCCGGCGTTGAAGCCATGAAGTTTTTTGAAGTCGCCCCCAACATCTTGATGACCCGCCACGCCATCACGATCCGCCCCCTGTGCTTCTCGGTCAAGACCTTGAAGAGATTGCCAGCCGATTTACAAGACGCGATTTTGAAGGCTGGCAAAGAGGCGGGCGCCTATGGCCGACAAGTTGAATCGTCCGAAGACCAGGCCAAGTTGGACAAGTACGCCAAAGAAGGCAAGCTCAAGCAGGTGCCTTTCAGCCAGCGTGCAGAGATGCAAAGACTGGTCGATCCGGTCATGGCCGCCTACGCCAAAGAGGTCGGAGCTGATGCCATTTATGCCAGGATCAACAGCTTGAAGTGATCCCCTTCAAGGCGGTGGCCTACAAGCTGCCGCCTTGTTTTTTGCCTCACCGACATGGCGTATGAAAAAACTGTTGTTCATCATCGACGGATTGCTGTCATTTCTTTTGATTTTCACGGTGCTGCTTTTGTTGGTGCCGGTGAGTCTGCAGATTTTTTCGCGGTACACCGATTTGATACCGCGCTACATGTGGACCGAAGAGATGAGTCGGTTTTTTTTCGTCTGGCTGATCATGCTGGGGGCCACGCTGGGTGTGCGTGAAAAGATGCACTTTGATGTGGACTTTTTGCCGCAACTGTCTGACAAGGTCAACCGACGGCTGTTGTTTGTTTGCCAATTTTTCATGCTGATTTTTTCGGCTGTGATTTTTTACTGGGGCATTGAGTTCACCCAATTTGGCTGGAATCAAACCTCTGAATTGGCCGATATGCCCATGTGGTGGATTTTCATTGCCTGGCCCATTTCGGGTTTTCTGTGGATGGTTTTTTTGTTGCACCACATGTTCAACCCCACAGGCGTCGATGAAAGCCTTCAACAGGAGTCAGCAGTTTGAGCTCTGTCATGTTTTCGCCAGGAGTGGCGGCTTTGGTACTCTTTGGTGCCTTTTTCTTTTTGTTGGCCATACGGGTTCCCGTAGCCTTCGCGTTAGGGCTGGCTTCTTTGCCTGTTTTGTTGCTCGAACCCCGGCTTTCGCCCATGGTCTTGTTCAATGAGACCTTCAAGACCTACAACTCGTTCATCTTGTTGGCGGTACCATTTTTCCTGTTGACGGCCAATTTGATGAACGGCGGTGGCATCACCGTGCGCATGATGCGATTGTCCAGGGCGCTGGTGGGCCACTTCCCGGGTGGGTTGGCACAGATCAATGTGCTGCTGTCGGTGTTTTTTGCCGGCATCTCGGGTTCGGCCAGCGCTGATGCTGCTGGACAAGGCAAACTGTTCATCGAGGCCCAGGTCAAGGAAGGCTATGACTTGTCGTTTTCGATCGCTGTCACAGCGGTTTCGTCTGTGTTGGCTGTCATCATTCCTCCGTCCATTCTGATGGTGGTGTGGGGGGGCGTGATCTCCACCTCGATCGGTGCGATGTACTTGGCGGGCATCGTGCCAGGCGTGTTGCTGTGTTTGGCCCAAATGGCGACTGTGCACGCCTATTCGGTCAAGCGCAATTACCCGGTCTACCCGCGCGCCAACTTCGCTGAAATTGTCAAATCAGCCCTTATCGCTATTCCAGCCCTGTTCACCCCTGTGATCATCGTGGGCGGTATTTTGCTGGGCTGGTTCACGGCAACCGAGTCGGCGGCTGCTGCGGTGCTGTATGCCGCCGTGCTGTCTTTGTTGTTTTACCGAGAGATGGGCTTCAAGCAGTTCATGGCTGCAGTGTTGGACACCGGAAAACTGTCGGCCGTGGCCTTGTTTTGTGTGGGCACGGCCTCGGTTTTTGGCTGGCTGTTGGCCTACTACCAAATTCCCAAAGCCTTGCTGACCAATGTCCAAACATGGGGCATGGATGTGATTGGCGTCGGCATTTTCATCGCAGTGGCCTTCCTCATTGTGGGCTGTTTTCTGGATGCGATTCCCGCCATCATCATCGTGGGCACCACCTTGCAACCTCTGGCCCAATCGGTGGACATGCACCCTGTGCACTTTGCCATCATCGGCATTTTGTCTTTGGCCTTTGGGTTGGTCACACCACCTTATGGCATGTGCCTCATGATTTGTTGTGCGGTGGCCAAAGTGCCGCTCCGATATGCATTGAAGGACACCATGATCATGGTCGTGCCGATGCTGTTGGTGTTGTTTGCGGTCATCGTCTTTCCTGAAATTGCGTTGTTTTTGCCGCGGATTTTTTCTCCCGAAATGATCAATTGACAAAAGCCAGCCCCATGCCTGTGTTGACACCTTTGAGTGATGTGCTGGGCGCCCGCATCGACGGGCTAGACGTGTCCGAGCCCTTGGACGCAAGCCAACAGCAGTGGCTTGCCAATGCCTTGCACCGGCATGGCTTCATCGTGCTGAAAAACCAGACGCTCAGCGCTGCACAAATGGTGGGCTTTGCCCGGCAGTGGGGCCAGCCGTCGCCGCATGTCATCGACACCTTTCACCACCCACAAGACCCCAATATTTTGCTGCTGTCGAATGTCTTTAAGGACGGACAACCCACGGGGCTGGTTGACGCGGGCACCTACTTTCACACCGACTACTCGTACCTGGACGACGTGGCGCGTTGCACCATCTTGCACGCCCAAGACGTGCCGCCAGCGCCCAATGGCACCCGCTTTGCCAACCAGGCCAAGGCCTACGCCGATCTGTCACCCCGCATGAAAGAGAGAATTGAGGGGCTGGTGGTCAAGCACCACTATGGCAACCGCGACGACCTGAACCCGCAATCGCGCAGCGTGGCCTCGGTGCTCAACCCCGACCAGGTGAAGAAAGTCAACTGGGTGCGTCACCCCTTGGTCAAAAAACACCCCTTCACCGGGCAGCCTGCTTTGTATGCGGTGAGCGGCAGTTCCTTTGGCATTGAGGGCATGATGGATGAGCCTGCTTTGGCACTGCTGCGCGAGTTGGCAGCACATGCCACGCAGGACAAATATTGCTACACGCACAACTATGAAAACGGCGACGTCATTGTTTGGGACAACGCCTTGCTGCTGCACAGCGCGCCTTTGATCGATTTGACTCGGCCACGCACCTTGTGGCGCGTGACCGTGCTGTACCCGTCAGGGCATTGAGCATCAGGGCATGTATTGCCCACCGTTGATGTCGATGATTTGACCGGTCACATAACCCGACATTTGCTCAGATGCCAGGTACACGAATGCACCTGCACACTCATCGGCAGTGCCCAGGCGGTTCATGGGGATCGTGGCTCTGAAGCCTTCGAGCATTTGGGGTGTTGAAAATCGCTCATGAAACGGGGTGGTGATCACGCCGGGTGACACCGCGTTGACGCGAATGTTGTCCTTGACCAATTCTTTGGCCAGACCTTTGGTCATGGTGGCCACGAAGCCTTTGGAGCCGGCGTACAACGAGGCGCCGGCCCCGCCACCGTGGCGAGCCGCCACCGAGGTCACGTTGATGATGGCGCCTCCCTGGCCCTGCTTGCGCATGGCTGCTACGGCCGCAGCGGTGCACATCATGGCTGAGCGCACATTCAGGTGAACCACATTGTCAAAGAGCTCGTCGGTGATCTCTTCAATGGGCACGCGCTGGACCAAGGCCCCTGCGTTGTTGATCAGGATGTCGATGCGGCCAAAGGCTTTGACAGTTTCTTCGACCAGGCGATGGCATTGAGCCGTTTCAAGCACGTTGCCTTGGAGCAAGATGGCTTGTGCGCCCGTGGCCTTCACGGCTTGGAGCACCTCTTCAGCAGGGCCTTTGCTGCTGTTGTAGTGCACCGCCACGCGTGCGCCCAGTTGGCCAAAGGCCACGGCAGCAGCTGCCCCAATGCCGGTGCTGGAGCCGGTGATCAACACCACTTTGTTTTTCAGATCGTTCAACATGCACGTCTCCTGTTCATTTCTTTTTGGCACAGCACAAGCGCTGGGTTCAATGGATTATGAGCAGGCCCGCCAGGGGCACCAATCATATCGGCGACAAGCTCAAGACTGTGCCCAAAATACCGCAAAACGCTGGGCCGGATCGGTCCATGCGTGTGTCTTGGCAAAGCCTGTTGCGTGTAGCAGAGCGGCAAAGTCGGGCACGGTCCACTTGCAAGCGTTTTCGGTGTGGATGGTTTCGTCTGCTGCAAACTGGCGTAGCCCGCCTGGCCACCGGACGGTGACCACGTGGCGCGCTTGCAGGTGCATTTCGACCCGCGATTGCGCTGCGTTGAAGCGCGACAAGTGCCGCCAGTCGCGCACCGCAAAGTCGCTGCCCACCAAGCGGTTGATGTGCAGCAACAAGTTCAAATCAAAAGCGGCGGTGACGCCCAGGGCGTCGTCGTAGGCGGCTGCCAATTCAACCGGATCTTTGAGCAAGTCCACCCCAATCAGCAGGCCACTGCCCATGGCTCTACCGCAAGCGCGGTGCAGACTTTGCAAAAAGCCCAGCGCTTGCACGGGCGTGAAATTGCCGATGCTTGAGCCCGGGTAAAACAGCACGCGCGGCTGAGCAGGATCCAGCGCCAGCGCCTCCGGCAAATCAAGGCCACCCGAAAAGTCGGTGCCCAAGCCCACCATTGGCAGACCCGGGTGTTGGTGTTGCAGGTGGCCCAAGGCTTGGCGCACAAAGTCCACCGAAATGTCCACCGCCACATAGCGCGCGGCCTGCATGGGGCCGAGCAGTCGCCCGGCTTTTTCGCAGTTGCCTGCACCCAAGTCCACCCAGCAAGCCCCTTTGGGCAAATGTTGGGCCATGTCAGCGCTGTGCAGGCACATGAGCTGCGCCTCGGTGCGCGTCAGGTCGTATTCGGGCAGTTCGGTGATGGCCTCGAACAGGCGCGAGCCCAGCGCGTCGTAGAGGTATTTGGGCGAGGTGTAGGCCTGTGGAGCGCTCAAGCCCTGCAAGAGTTCTTGCGCTACAGCGGCGGCGTCGTGCTGGTGCAGCTGGATGAATTGGGGGGTGGTCATGCGGTATGTTAGGTCAGAGATCTTGCGGGTGTCACTGGGGGTGGAACAAGGCCTGGGTCCTTGCTTTGGGGTCGATCAGCGTCTTGCCCAACGGGGTTGTTTCGCGCCATCGGCGCCAAGCGTCTTGAATTCAGGTTGTAATCGAGTTTGTTTGATTTAACGCAAGGGCACCATGTTCAAAGCTTTTCTCTCCCCCATTTTGTCCGGCGCTTTTATCGGCCTGCTGGCACTGTCGTCCACTGTGGCAACGACGGCACAAGCCCAAACCACGCTGCGCGTGACCACCATCCCCGAGGAAGCCGCCACCGAGCAGGTGCGCAAGTTCACGCCCTTGGCCAACTACTTGGAAAAGCAATTGGGCATGAAGGTGGTGTTCACGCCCGTGACCGATTACCCGGCTGCGGTGGAGTCTTTGGTGAACAAGAAGGTCGATGTGGTCTGGTTTGGTGGCTTCACCTTTGTGCAGGCCAGTATCCGCTCGGGCGGCAAGATCGTGCCCATCACCCAGCGCGAAGAGGACACACGATTCCAATCGGTCTTCATCGCCAAGACCAACTCGGGCATCAAAAGCTTGGCCGACATGAAAGGCAAGCAGGTCTCGTTTGGCTCGCAAAGCAGCACCTCGGGCCACCTGATGCCGCGCAGCTTTTTGCTGCAAGCCAACATTGACCCTGAAAAAGACTTCAAGCGCATCGCCTACAGCGGCGCGCACGACGCCACCATCGCCTCGGTGGTCAGTGGCAAGGTCGATGCCGCTGCGCTGGACATCACGGTTTGGCGCAAGTTTGTGTCCGAAAACAAGGTCAACACGCAAGACGTGAACGTGTTCTTCACCACCGCGCCTTACTTCAACTACAACTGGTCGGTTCATGCCGACATGCCCGCCGATTTGCGCGAAAAGATCAAGGCCGCCTTGCTGGCGCTGAACCCGTCCAACCCCGAGCACGCCGAGATCTTGAAGCTCAACCGCTCGACCCGCTACATCTCCACCACGCCCGAGAACTACAAGGGCTTGGAGTCGGCGGCCCGCAGTGCAGGTTTGCTCTAAAGCCTGAGCCCTTGCGCCGTGAACATCGATCTGCAGGCTTTGGAGGCGCGCCACCCGGCCGCTCTGCCGGGTGCCCCAGCGGCCTTGCGTGCGCTGAACCTGCGCTTGGGCGCTGGCGAGCAGGTGGCCATCATCGGCCCCTCGGGCGCGGGCAAGACGACCTTGCTGCAGGTGTTGGCTTGCGCGCAGCCGCCCACCCAGGGCACGCTGCAGCTGTCGGGCGTGAACCCCTGGACGCAAACGCCTGGCGCCTTGCGCGCTTTGCGCGGTCAGTTGTTTTTGGCCCCGCAGGTGCCGCCGCTGCCGCCGCGCCAACGCGTGGTGACCTCGGTGCTGGCCGGGCGCTTGCCTGTCATGGGTTTGTGGGCGAGTCTGCGCTCACTTTTCTATCCCACCGACATCCCGGCGGCTTACGAAGCGTTGACGCACTTTGATCTGGGCGACAAATTGTTCGAACGGGTGGACCGCTTGTCGGGCGGCGAACGCCAGCGCGTGGGTTTGGCCCGAGCCTTGTTGGCGCCTGCCAGCCTGTGGCTGATCGACGAGCCGCTGTCGGCCCTCGACCCGATGCGCGCCCGCATGGCCATGACGGCCTTGGTGGGCTTGGCGGCAGAGCGCCAAGTGACGCTGGTGGCCACCTTGCACCAGGTGGACATGGCCTTGGCGCATTTCCCGCGCATCGTGGGTTTGCGCGACGGGCAGCTGGTGTTTGATTTGCCGTCCGCACAAGTCAGCCGCGAGCACTTGGCGCATTTGTATGACCAGCACGAACACGAGCTGCGCGGCGAAGCGCCGATCAGGGTGGACGAGCCGGCCCCTGCAGCGCCTGCGCCGGCCGTGATGCATTGCCGCTGACGCAGCCTGCGACCTGACCCTTGACCTTTGACGCAAGCACGCGACATGTCTGCCACCGTTTCCCGAATGCCCGATGCGCGACCCCCTGGCTTGCCAACGGCCAGCATGCGCCCGGCTGCGCCCTCGCGAGACCCGGCGTTTTTGTCTCGGGTGTTTTGGCTGAGCCTGGCGTTGGTCTTGCTCTGGCCGCTGGGCGTGGCCACCGAGTTCCGACCTTGGGTGCTGTGGGCGCCCGAGAACCGCAAGGTCACGGCCGACTTTGTGGCCAGCTTTTGGCCCTTGGTGCACAACGCCGAATTCATGCAGATGGTGGTGCGCGAAACCTGGCGTACCGTGGCCATGGCCACTGCGGGCGTCACGTTGGCGCTGGTGCTGGCCGTGCCTTTGAGCCTGCTGGCCACCCGTGTGTTGTCGCTCTCGGCCTTGTCGGGCCGCATGGACCGCTGGCCCGCTGTGGTGCGTGGGTGCGTGCGGGCCAGCTTGATCGTGCTGCGCAGCGTGCCCGAGCTGGTGTGGGCGCTGGTGTTTGTGCGTGTGGTGGGCTTGGGGCCCACCGCGGGTGTGTTGGCCATTGCGCTGACTTATGGCGGCATGCTGGGCAAGGTGTACGCCGAAATTTTGGAAAGCGGCGAAAGCCACGCGACCCAAACCCTGATGCGCAACGGCAGCGGCCGTTTGCAGGCTTTTGTGTATGCGCTGTTGCCCAGCCATGCGGCCGAGCTGGCGTCTTACACGGTGTACCGCTGGGAATGCGCCATCCGATCCTCGGTGGTGCTGGGCTTTGTGGGTGCGGGCGGTTTGGGTCAGCAACTGGACAACTCGATGAAGATGTTCAATGGCGGTGAAGTGGCCACCTTGCTGGGGGTGTTCATTGCGCTGGTGGCGCTGGCCGACCGCGTGAGCGCTTGGTTGCGAAAGGCGCTCGCATGAAACCCACGCCGATGACCCAAGCCACGGCCTTGGTCTCCAGTGTTTCGCGTGAGGCGGCCAACCCGCCCTACAAATTGCCGCCGCCCTTGTTTGACGCCCGTTGCCGCGCTTGCTGGTTCACGGCCGCCTTGCTGGTGTTGGTGGTGGCCAGCTTTGTGTCGCTGGATCTGGATTGGGCTGCCTTTGCATCCATCGATGCGGCGCGCAGCATGGGCCGCTTTGTGGCCGAATTTTTCCCGCCCGATCTGTCGCCCGTGTTTGTGAACAAAGTGGCTTGGGCCGCTTGGGAAACTCTGGCCATGTCGGCGTTGGGCACCGTGATGGCGGCGGCGCTGGGCCTGGCGCTGGCCGTGCCCGCCAGCCGCATGTCCGCCCAAGACCCGGCCTGGCTGCGCAGCCCCACGCGCTGGTTGCTCAATGCCCTGCGCGCCATCCCTGAATTGGTGTGGGCCGCGTTGCTCTTGATTTCTGCGGGCTTGGGGCCCATGGCGGGCACCTTGGCGCTGGCGCTGCACACCAGCGGCGTGTTGGGGCGCTTGTTTGCCGAGGCCATGGAGAACATCCCCACCGGCCCCGGCGACGCCTTGCGCACCCAAGGTGTGGGGCCGCTGCGCGTGTTCTTTTACGCCACCTTGCCCCAGGTCTTGCCGCAGCTCATGAGCTACACGCTGTACCGCTGGGAAAACAACATCCGCGCCGCCGCTGTGTTGGGCGTGGTGGGCGCGGGGGGTTTGGGCCAGATGCTCTCCTTTCACATGGGCCTGTTCCACATGAACAAGACCGCCACCATTCTGGGCGCGATGCTGCTCATGGTGGCCTGTGTGGATGCGCTGAGCTTTGCGGCCAGGCGCTGGCTCACCCGTTGAGGCGCTGATGAGCCCGTTCAGTGCCGTGCGGCGCGGGCATAGATTTGAGCTGCCCACAGCGCGGCGGTGCCCAGCAAGCTGGCCAGCAGCAGCCACCACAGCGCCAGGGTGTAACCATGCTCGGGCGACCACAGCAGGCCCAGCGTCAAGGGCGCAGCGGCGCGGGCCAGCGCAATCGGCAAACCCAGCAGGCCATTGAGCTGCCCGACATGCTGGCGGCTGACGTATTGCGCCATGGCCGTGCCTTTGACGATGGTGTTCATGCCATTGCCCAGGCCATACAACAGCACAAACACCAGCGAGGCGATCGGGCTGAGTCCGCCCATCAACAAGGCCAGCACGCCCGCCGGGATCAAGGTGGGAATCCAGCGGTTGGCGGCGTGCACGTCCCAGTAACGCTCAAACACAAACAGCACCAGCCGCCCCAGCACCTGGATCACCCCAATGGCCGCCGGGATGGCGATCACCCAGACCGGGGACAAGCCCGATTCTTGCAGCAAGGCGATCATGTGCGCAGGCAGGGCCGAGGTGACCGACATGGTGAGCACCATGAACAATGCCAACAACCAAAAGGGCGGATGGCGCAGGTGTTCGCGCACCGAGGTCAGTGGCGCTGCGTCCTGTGCAGCCGAGGGCTCGATCAGGGTGCGCGGCGCCCCTTGCAGCAGCCAGCCATGCAAGGGTGCGCACACCAACAGCTGCAACGCAGCCAGTGCCCAAAGCGCCTGCCGCCAACCCCACAATTCCATCCACCAGGCAAACAGCGGAATGAACACCGTGCTGGCCAGTCCGCCCAAAAAAGTGAGGGTGATGATGGCGCGCCGAAAGTCTTGCGGAAAACGCCGCGTCACCACGGCAAAGACCGGGTTGTACAAAGTGGCTGCCATGCCTAAGCCCAGCCAAATCCAGACGGCATAAAACCCTGCCACAGTGGTGACAAAACTGTGCCCCACCAAGCCCGCGCCCATCCACAGCGAGCCCAGCGTCATGACCCAGCGCTCACGCCCCGCATCGATCCAGCGCCCCACCCCGTAAGCCATCAGGCCCTCGGCCAACAGTGCCAGGCTGAAGGCCAGAGAAGACTCGGCCCGGCTCATGCCCAGCTCGGCTTCGAGGGGTGCCATCAACAGTGAAAAGGTGTAAAACACACTGCCCCAGGTGATGAGCTGGGGCAGCGACAGCCAAAAGCTGAAGGGGCCGAGGGCTAAAGCGCTCGAGGTGTGCTGGCGAGCATGGAGCATGTGCCCATTATCCCGATGCCCCAATGCTTCACATGTCGTGTCTGCGCGCCCCTCTTGGGGGCCTCACGGCCCCTTGAGCAACCGCCGGTACTGCACTGCTTCTGCCACATGGTCGGCGGCGATGGTGTCGCTGCCTGCCAAGTCGGCAATGGTGCGTGCCACTTTCAGGCTGCGGTGTGTGCTGCGCCCACTCCAGCCCAATTTGTCGGCGGCTCTTTGCAGCAAAACGGTGGCGCTGTCTTCGAGCCGTGCCTGTGCGTCGATGGCTTGGCCTTGCAGCTCGGCATTGGCGCAGTTTTGCCGTGCCATGGCGCGTTCGCGTGCGGCCAAGCTGCGCGCCGCAATTTGCTCGGTGCTTTCTCCGGGTGGGGCGTTCAACAGTTCGTGTGCGCTCAGGCTGGGCACTTCGATGTGCAGGTCAATCCGGTCGAGCAGCGGACCACTCAGCTTGCCCTGGTAGCGGCTGACCTGGTCGGGTGTACAACGGCACGACCGGGTCACGCTGCCCAGATAGCCGCAGGGGCAGGGGTTCATGGCCGCGATAAATTGGAAACGCGCTGGAAACTCGGCCCGCCGTGCCGCGCGGGCGATGGTGATGCTGCCGGTTTCCAGCGGCTCGCGCAGGGCTTCCAGTGCGGCGCGTGGAAACTCGGGCAGCTCGTCCAGAAACAGCACACCGTGGTGCGCCAACGAGATTTCTCCGGGGCGCGGCGGTGAGCCACCGCCTACCAGCGCCACCGCGCTGGCCGAATGGTGGGGCTGGCCTGTGGGGCGCTGCGCCCAGCGCGTCCAATCAAAACGCCCAGCCAGACTGGCCACGGCCGCTGATTCCAGTGCTTGTTCGGTGGACATGGGCGGCAACAGCCCTGCAAAGCGCTGCGCCAACATGGACTTGCCCGAACCCGGTGGTCCGAGCATGAGCAGCGAATGGCCACCGGCGGCGGCGATCTCCAGCACGCGCTTGACGCCTGCTTGGCCTTTCACATCCGCCAGGTCGGCATAACGCGGTGGTGCTGTGGGCGTGCTGGCGGCCATGCGCGCCCAGCCGTCGCTGGGTTCGGGGGGTGGTTCGTTGGAGGGTGGCAAAAACTGCTGCACCACATCGAGCAAATGGCGCGCCCTGAAGACCTCGGCATCGGGCACCAAAGCGGCTTCTTCGGCGCTGCCTGGCGGCAACACCAGCCGCGTGCGCACTTTTTGTTGGCGCAGCACCAGGCTCATGGCCAAGGCGCCGCGCACTGGGCGCAGTTCGCCCGACAGCGACAACTCACCCGCAAATTCATGACCCGACAGTTTGCTGGCATCGATTTGCCCACTGGCCGCCAGGATGCCCAGCGCAATGGGCAAGTCCAGTCGCCCCGAGTCTTTGGGCAAGTCGGCAGGGGCCAGGTTGACGGTGATGCGCTGGTTGTGCGGAAAGTCGAGCCCACTGTTTTGCAAGGCAGATCGCACCCGCTCGCGGGCCTCTTTGACTTCCACGTCGGCCAACCCCACCAGCGTGAAGCTGGGCAGCCCGTTGGCCATGTGGACCTCGACGGTGACTGCGGGCGCTTGCAGGCCGACCAAGGCGCGGCTGTGCACCAAACTGAGACTCATATGCCCTCCCCGCCCCTTATTGGTGCGCATTGTGTGCCCTGTCGCGCAGTCCAAACGCGCAGAACTTGTTGGAATGCCATTCAAGCATGCACAGGCGTAGCGCGCACGGGGATAAGCCCGAATAGGGCGCGCAGACCAAGTTGGCACGCTCCCTGCTTTAAGCATTTGTCTCTTTTTCATTTTTTGGAGTCCCTCATGAAAAACATCCTCGTTCCATCCTTGTTGACTTTGTCTTTGTTGAGCGTGGCCGGTGTGGCCCAAGCTCAAGCAGCTGAGAGCACCTTGTCCTTCAATGCGGGTGTGGTGTCTGACTACCGCTACCGTGGTATTTCCCAGTCTCGCCTCGAGCCAGCGGTGCAAGGCGGTGTTGACTACGCCGACAAGAGTGGCTTTTATGTCGGCGCCTGGGGTTCGAGCATCAAGTGGATCCAAGACACGGGCGCTAGTTTTCCGGCTGCAGGCGGCACCCCTGGAGTGAAAGGCACAATGGAGCTGGACATTTATGGTGGTTACAAGTGGGCCGTTGGCAGCGTGGCCTATGACGTGGGTGTTTTGCGCTACGAATACGCGCGCAACAACCTTCAAATCGTCGAAGGATATGTCAACGCCAACACCACCGAAGTCTATGGCGCTGCCACCTACGGCGTCTTCACCGCCAAGTATTCGCACTCGCTGACCAACGTGTTCGGCAACCTCAACAGCAAAAACAGCTATTACTTGGATCTGAGTGCAGCATTCGATATGGGCAACGGTTTCACCCTGACGCCGCACATCGGACGCCAGATGATCAACAACGGTCCCGCTTACTCTTACAACGATTACGCCCTGACATTGGCCAAGGATTTGGGCAATGGCCTGAGCGCCTCCTTGATGGCCGTGGGGACCAATGCAGGTAAAGACCAATACACCCTCGTCAACAAATACAACGGCAAAGACGCATTGGTCGTCGGCCTGAAGTACACCTTCTGATTTCACCGATTCAAAGCAAGGAGCCATCATGAAACTGGTGACCGCCATCATCAAACCCTTCAAGCTGGACGAAGTGCGTGAAGCACTTTCGGGCATCGGCGTACAGGGCATCACCGTGACCGAAGTCAAAGGCTTTGGTCGTCAAAAGGGCCACACCGAGCTGTACCGTGGTGCGGAATACGTGGTCGATTTTTTGCCCAAAGTGAAGATCGAAGCCGCCGTCTCGGAAGAGCTGGTCGAGCGCGTGATCGAAGCCATCGAAGCCGGTGCCCGCACCGGCAAGATCGGCGACGGCAAGATCTTTGTGTACGACCTCGAACAAGTGGTTCGCATCCGCACGGGTGAAACCGGCGCCGAAGCCCTTTGACAGTCAAGAAAGAGAGTCGACAAATGAAAAAACTATTCGCAACTCTGGCCTTGGGCCTGAGCCTGGGTCTCGGTGTGTTCGGCGTGGCGTCTGTCGCCACCGCACAGACCGCCCCCGCTGCCGTGACGGCACCTGCTGCAGAGGCCAAACCGGCCGATGCAGCACCAGCACCTGCAGCGCCTGCTGCTGCAACGGCGGCAGCCGAAGCCGCGCCAGCGCTGGTGCCCAACAAAGGCGATACCGCCTGGATGATGATTTCCACCATTTTGGTGATCTTGATGGTCATTCCCGGTTTGGCTTTGTTCTATGGCGGTCTGGTCCGCAGCAAAAACATGCTGTCGGTGCTGATGCAAGTCGTGGTCACCTTCTCGATGATCACCGTGCTGTGGTTCATCTATGGCTACAGCTTGGCGTTCACCGAGGGCAACGCGTTCATCGGTGGTTTTGACCGCTTGTTCATGAAAGGCATTTGGGACAACGCAGCGGGCACCTTTGCCAATGCCGCCACCTTCAGCAAGGGCGTGGTCATTCCAGAGATTTCGTTCGCAGCCTTCCAGGCCACGTTTGCGGGCATCACTTGTGCACTGATCGTGGGTGCTTTTGCTGAGCGCATCAAGTTCTCTGCCGTGCTGGCCTTCATGGTGTTGTGGTTCACCTTCAGTTACCTGCCCATTGCGCACATGGTCTGGTTCTGGATGGGTCCTGACGCCTACACCGCCAAAGAGGTGGTGGACGAGATGACCGGCAAAGCTGGTCTGATCTGGCAGTGGGGTGCACTGGACTTCGCGGGCGGCACTGTGGTGCACATCAACGCCGCTGTAGCGGGCTTGGTCGGCGCCTTCATGGTCGGCAAGCGCGTGGGTTATGGCCGTGAAGCCATGGCCCCCCACAGCCTGACTTTGACCATGGTGGGTGCGTCCTTGCTGTGGGTGGGCTGGTTCGGTTTCAATGCCGGCTCGGCTCTGGAAGCCAACGGTTTCGCAGCGCTCGCTTTCATCAACACCTTGGTCGCCACAGCCGGTGCGGTGCTGGCCTGGTGCGTGGGTGAAGCCCTGATGCGCGGCAAAGCCTCCATGTTGGGTGCAGCTTCGGGTGCGGTGGCCGGTCTGGTCGCCATCACGCCAGCCGCAGGCAACGTGGGCATCGGGGGCGGTCTGGTGATCGGCATCGTGGCAGGCTTTGCTTGCCTGTGGGGTGTGAATGGCCTCAAGAAGATGCTGGGCGCAGACGACTCGCTGGACGTTTTCGGTGTGCACGGTGTGGGCGGTATCGTCGGTGCCTTGTTGACCGGTGTGTTCAACTCGCCCGCTTTGGGTGGCCCCAGCGCTGTGGGTGACTGGGTCACGGTGGCGATGGTTGCACCTGATGCTTATTCGATCGCTTCGCAAGTGTGGATCCAAGCCAAAGCCGTGCTGCTGACCATTGTCTGGTCGGGTGTGGTCTCGGTGGTTGCCTTCAAGATCGTTGACCTGACCATGGGTCTGCGCGTCACCGAAGAAGAAGAGCGCGAAGGTCTGGACATTGCCTCGCACGGCGAGTCGGCCTACCACGGCTGATCGTCAGATCTGGCAATTTGAATGGCAAGTGGTGGCGAGAGCCACCTCCTCTTCAGCCCGCAAAGCTTCGGCCTTGCGGGCTGTTTCTTTGGGGTGTGCATTTCAGGTCTGATCGGGGTACGTACTCCCCGAGCCAATGGTTTGCAGCCGGCCCTCGTGCACAATGGTTTCATGCATCCATCCGAACTGTTGAACCCGCTTTGGACAGCCTTGACCACCGAGCCTGATGGCTTGGGCGAATCGCCCTTTTGGCACCCGCAGGAGCAGCGCCTGTATTGGGTGGACATTCCGGGCAGGCGCATCGCGCGCATGGCAGTGCAGGGTTTGCAGGCGCAAGGGCCGGTAGCGTATTGGCCCTTGACACAGGAGCCAGGTTGCATCGCGCCGGTGCAGGGTGGCGGCTTGGTCATGGCCCTGCGTGATGGCATCTATTTGGCGAGCGAGTGGGGTGGCCCCTTGCAGTTGTTGGCAGCCGCACCTTATGACACCGCCAAGCAACGCTTCAACGACGGCAAGTGCGATGCGCAAGGCCGCTTTTGGGCCGGCAGTTTGTACGAGCCCAAAGACCAACCCCTGGGCGCGCTTTACATGCTGGATGGCCAAGGCCTGCACGCCATGGTGGGCGGCGAGAAAGATGGAGCGAACCATGGCGTGGTGACGGCCAATGGCCTGGCCTGGTCGCCCGATGGCCGCACAGCCTATTGGGCCGACACCGCCACGCACCAGGTGCGCGCTTTTGACTTTGACGCCACCAGCGGCCATCTCAGCCACGCCCGCGTGTTCTACCAAGCCACCCCCAAACCACCAGGCTGGGCCTGGGGCAGCGCTGCGCCCTACGGCGGCCGGCCCGACGGCGCGGCGGTGGACGCCGAGGGCTGCTACTGGTCCGCCCAATACGAAGGCGGGCGTCTGCTTCGCATCGCACCCAGCGGTCAGGTGCTGGCCGAAGTGCCCACCCCAGCCCTGTGCCCCACCATGCCCTGCTTTGGCGGCGCGGACCTGAAAACCCTGTTCATCACCACCGCCCGACATGGCCGCAGCCAGGCCGAGCTGGCGCAGTACCCCGGTGCGGGCTGTGTGTGGGCGATGCGGGTGGAGGTGGCGGGGTTGGGAGTGAAGGAACTGCGGTGGGGCTGATGTGTAGATTTAGGAAAAGGCTGCCTCTGCGTGTCCGGTTGACCGATGGGTTAGACATACACCAAGCCGCGTTCAACGAGTTCCGGATGCCGCAGTTCCGATTGTGCGTGCTGAGTTTGCACCTGCAACGATTAGCTGGGTACGCCCATTTGCCAACGGATAAGCAACTGCTATCCCCGACGCGGCTTGGTTTGGCAGAGCGCACGGTGACGGACCGAAAGAGAATGACACGTTGAACACATTCTTGCCTGACGCTCTCGGTACCAAGGTACCTGTAAATGAGCAGCCAAGAGATGAGGAAGCCATGTAGGTGCCGTCGCTAGCAACGTTCAGGGTTATACCCTCGCCGGACAGGCTGGTCAGCGCCCATGAGCCAGCGACTGTGGAGACCGTCGCAGCGGTGTTGTAGTTGTATAGCGAGCCTGAAATTGGCCCACCGCTAAAGCCGACTGCAGCCCCAGGAAAAGTGGCAGTTCCGGAAATTGTCTTGGAGGAACTGTTGTACGTGGCAGTAGCTGTGCCGGACAAAGCCGGGTTAAAGCCGAAGTCACGGAGATTGCTTGAGGTGTAAGTGCCGTTGTTAGACTGGCCTTGACCTTGAAGAAACCCAGCCACTGAAAATTCAGTGGCAGTCTGGGTGCCATACATAGTCCAAACTTCATCGTTCTCGAGGACCAGCATCTGGAATGCACTGCTGGTGCTACCAGTCAAAGCTCCGCCATAGATACCCTCTGCGGAGCCGGTTGGTGTGTCTGAACTGCCCCCGCCGCCGCAGGCGGCGAGCAAGATTGAGACAGCGACGGTCTTTGCAACGTTCTTGATTTCAAAGTTCATTTAGTTCTCCCTTGGTTAGTGTTAGCACTTTATCGAATAAATAAATTCTATTTTCTTATTTTTTTGGGCAAGCTATTTGTCTGCCTGATCAGCGCGGAGAATAGGCCAAATTGATGCTTGATGTGCTAGCATCAAACATCAAAACATCGGGAGATGAGATGCGAACCACCCTGGACATTGCGGACGACGTGCTTTTTGCAGCCAAAGAGATTGCTCAAAGAGAGAAAAAGTCGATTGGACAAGTCATGAGCGACTTGGCGCGCAAAGCATTTGCAGTGGGGGCCTATCAGCCGCCAGCGGATCAAACTGTGCCCCTCGTTTCAGAGCGCTTGGCCCAATATGGCATCCAGCCCTTGCCTTCTCGGGGCGTGGTCATCAGCAATGAGCTGATTGAACGCTTGCGCGATGCCGAGGGTGTTTGATGCGCGCGTTGTTTGACGTCAATGTGCTGATCGCCTTGCATGACCGTGATCATGTTCACCATGTTCGTGCGGCCCAATGGTTTGAAGAGCACATCCAACAGGGTTGGGCCACTTGTGCGTTGACCCAAAATGGGTGTCTGCGCATCATGGGTCAACCCGGGTACAGCAGCCCTCAACCCCTGTCGATGCTGGTCGGTATGTTGCAAAACTCCACGCGAACAGCACACCATGCATTCTGGCCGGATGAGGTCAGCCTCTTGGATCCCCAGCAGTTCCAACACGGTCACATTCACAGCGCGAGGCAATTGACCGATTTGTACCTCTTGGCTTTGGCCGTCAAAAACCAAGGACGACTGGTCACGCTGGACCAGCGGATTCCGATCAGTGCCGTTTGCGGCGCCACCACTGCGCACCTTGTGGTGCTTTGAGCAGCGCAATTTCCCACAACCTGCCCGTTCAAAAAATTCACGCACGCTTTAAAGAGTGAGCGTTACCATCGTTGCCCATGGAAGCTCAACTCAATTCCCTCATCGACGCTGTGCGCTCTGCGGCAGCCCAAGGCCGCACTTTGCGCTTGCGCGGTGGTGGCAGTAAAGATTTTTGGGGCCAGGGCCTCACGGTCGAGGTGCTGGACACCCGGGCCTACCGGGGCATCGTGAGTTACGAGCCCAGTGAGCTGGTGGTCACCGCCCGGTGCGGCACGCCGCTGGCCGAGCTGGAAGCCGCCCTGGCCGAAAAAGGCCAGTGCTTGGCGTTTGAGCCGCCCCATTTTGGACCCGATGCCACCGTGGGCGGCATGGTGGCCGCTGGTTTGAGCGGCCCAGCCCGCGCCACTGCGGGGGCTGTGCGTGACTACGTGTTGGGTGCGCGTTTCATCAACGGTCTGGGCGAGCACCTGACCTTTGGCGGTCAGGTCATGAAAAACGTGGCCGGTTACGACGTGAGCCGCTTGATGGCCGGCAGCTGGGGCACGTTGGGCTTGATCACCGAAGTCAGTCTTAAGGTCTTGCCGGTGGCCCCGGCCGAGGCGACTTTGATGATCGCGGGTATCGGCCAAGGCCCTGCGCTGGACTTGCTGCACCGCTGGGGCGGCCGGCCCTTGCCCTTGAATGCCAGCGCCTGGGTGCGCGACACCACGACCGAGCCCGTGGCCGACTATTTGTTTGTCCGCCTGCGCGGCGCGGTGGCGGCGGTGCAGTCGGCCACAGCGAAGATGGGTGCCGATGCCGTGGCTTTAGGCGCCCAAGTGCAGACCATGGACAACGCAGAAGCCGCACAAGACTGGCGTGCCAGCGGTGAGCAGACACTGGCGTTTTTTGATGCGCCCAGTGCCGATGCCTGTCTTTGGCGCTTGTCGGTACCGCAAACTGCGCCCCTGCTGGATTTGCCCTATGCCCAATACATCGAATGGCAAGGCGCGCAGCGCTGGTTGTGGGCACCTGCTTCGGCGGCGCTGGCCTTGCGGGAACTGGCGCAATCTGTCGGCGGCCATGCCAGCTTGTTCCGTGCCAGTGCCAAGCATGCCGAGCTGGACAAAATCGCCGGGGTGAACACCCCATTGGATGCCGTGCAACAACGCATCCAGCAGCAATTGCAAAAGCAGTTCGACCCGAAAGGCGTGTTCGCCACCGGTCGCATGCACCCCCTCTGAGGCGAAACATCATGCAAACCAAGCTCGCCCCCGAATACCAAAACACCCCCGACGGCCTGGAGGCCGAGGCCATCTTGCGCAAGTGTGTGCACTGCGGCTTTTGCACTGCCACTTGCCCCACTTACCAGCTCTTGGGCGACGAGCTGGACGGCCCGCGTGGCCGCATTTATTTGATGAAGCAGGTGCTGGAAGGCGAAACACCCACCCGCAAAACCCAGATGCACCTGGACCGGTGCCTGACCTGCCGCAACTGCGAAAGCACTTGCCCGAGCGGTGTGCAATACGGCCATTTGGTCGACATCGGCCGCAAACTGGTGGACGCCAAAGTCGAACGCCCGGCCAGTGAAAAGCTGGTGCGCTGGGCGCTCAAAGAGGGACTGCCTTCGCCCCTGTTTGCGCCGGCCATGAAGATGGGCCAAATGGTGCGCGGCCTGCTGCCCGACAGCCTGAAGGCCAAAGTGCCTGCGCCACAAAACGCCGGTGCCTGGCCCACTCGCCAGCACGAGCGCAAGGTGCTGATGCTGGCCGGTTGCGTGCAGCCGAGCATGAGCCCCAACATCAATACCGCCACCGCCCGCATTCTGGATGCGGCTGGCATCCAGGCCGTGACTGCGCCCAAGGCCGGTTGCTGCGGCGCGCTCAAGTTCCACCTGAACGACCACGACGGTGGCCAAGACCACATGCGCGCCAACATCGACGCCTGGTGGCCGCTGGTGGAAAGCGGCGAGGTCGAAGCCATTGTGATGAACGCCTCGGGCTGCGGCGTGATGGTCAAGGACTACGGCCATGTGCTGAAAGACGATCCGGCGTATGCCGACAAAGCCGCCCGCATCGGCGCCTTGACCCAAGACCTGAGCGAGCTGCTGCCCGAGCTGGTGCCGCTGCTCCAAGCCAAGATCAAGCCCCAAGCCCTGCAAGCCGCAGGCCTGCAGGCCTACCACCCGCCATGCACGCTGCAACACGGCCAGCAGCTCAAAGGCGGCGTCGAAAAGCACTTGGGCGATCTGGGCTTCCAGATCAAGGTCACGGCCAATGAATCGCACCTGTGCTGCGGCTCCGCCGGCACCTACAGCGTGCTCAACCCCGATCTGTCCAAACAATTGCGCGACCGCAAGCTGGGTCACCTCAACGCGCTGCAACCTCAGGGCGTCATCAGCGCCAACATCGGCTGCATCACCCACCTGCAAAGCGGCAGCGGCCTGCCCGTGCGGCATTGGGTGGAGTTGTTGGATGGGGCGATCAGCGGTTCTTGATCGCGCCACCAAAGTCCTTTTGCCCAGCCGCACGGAAATGCGGGCAGAGGTAGTATTGATCGCTGAATGGCATACCGCGCTGGCAAAGCGCACTCACAGGACTTGACGATGGCGATACCTTGGTTGATGGCGCTCAAAGTGATTCCCTGGGGCGATGTGATTGAACACGCGCCGTCGGTCCTTAAGGCTGCGCGCAAGTTGATGGACCGCCAACCCGCTCAGCCCCCCGGCGAAGCGGGCACCCCTGCCACGACCACCCCTGTGAGTGCGGTGCCAAGCTTGGGCGAACTAAAAAACGCCTTGATCGCCGCGCAAGGCCAGATCGATCGCCAAGCTCAGACCCAGCGCGAACTCACCGAAACCCTGGCCGAGTTGGCCGAACAAAATGCGCGCTTGGTCAGCACCGTGGAGGTGCTGCGCCTGTGCACGCGGGTGCTGGTGTGGGGTGGTGCAGCGGTGTTGCTGTGGTTGACCGTGTTGACTTGGTGGGCTTGAACGGGCTCAGGCAAGCTTAGACACAGGCGCCATCGGCCTGCGTCGGTCAAGCCGCCAGCGCCGCTTCAATGTCTTTGGCGATTTTTTCGGGCGCGTCCTGCGGCGCATAGCGCTTGATCACCCGGCCGTCGCGTCCCACCAGAAACTTGGTGAAGTTCCACTTGATGGCCTTGCTCCCCAAAATGCCGGGGGCTTCGGCGGTGAGCCATTGGTAAAGCGGGTGAGCCCCGTCGCCATTGACCTTGACCTTGCTCATCATCTGAAAGCTCACACCGTAGTTCTTCTGGCAGAAGTTGGCAATTTGCCCGTCGTCGCCCGGATCTTGGCTGGCGAACTGGTTGCACGGAAAGCCCAGCACGGCCAGGCCTTGGTCGGCGTAGGCTTTGTGCAGCTTTTCCAGCCCCGTGAACTGGGGCGTGAAGCCGCAGGCGCTGGCGGTGTTGACGATCAGCATCACTTGACCTTTATAACGCGACAGGGACACGGTTTGGTGGTCAATGCTTTGGGCTTCGAGGTCGTACAGGCTCATGGGGTTCTTCCGAATATTGAAAACTGGATGGATGACAAGGTTGAAATTCAAATCAAACAATGATTGCATTCAGGACCGAGGACCGAATACAAATTTTTCGATGGTTGTGTAGGCTTCCTCGCTCGCACCGTAAAACATGTGAAAACCTGAGCTGCACGGATTTTGGGGCTGCGCCTCGCCGCCTTTTATCAGTATGAACTCGGTTTTTAAGGGGTTGGTTTTTTGCTGCTGTTCAAACACCATTTTGGCGCTTGAAGGAAGTGACTTGGGGCATTGTTCGCGCTCGTGCCCCAAGAAAAGAATGGGTAAACGTGTTTTGTCATTGAAGTTGGAACCCATGCGCGCTGAACTGTAAATGGCACCTTCAATCAAATCTTCTTTTTTGGACTTTTGAAGCATCTTGTAAAACTCTGTGATGCTGACGGCCCCGTTGCTGTGACCCATGATCCAAATAGGCAAACCGAATTGGTCTTTAAAGTGACGCACAACGCTTTCGATTCGGAGCAGATGCTCGGTACTTTGTCTTGAAGTCGGGTAGTCCAAACCGGGCAATTGAATCGGTGAGTCAAACACCACCACATTCAACTCTCCACGGGATAAAGTCGGGTCGCTCAAGGGTTTGAGGGTGCTGCCATAAAACCCACCCAAATTCTTGCGATCCAGCGTGATCCCCAGTCGACCTTCGCCGCCGGGAATGAAGATCAATGTTGCCTTGGCTTGCTTGGCTGGCCAGAGAAAATTCAGGGTGGGTGCGTCTCTGAACAAGAACCCTTTTTCTTTGAACTCGACGCTCACAACTTTCGCCAGTGCCAAAGATTGCGTCCACATGCACAGACATAAAACGATCCATTTGGACATGGCGATCCCTTGAATGAAAACCTGAAAGCGAATTAAACGTTTGAATGGCTCTTATGTCCAGGCCCGACGATGGACAGCAGCGCCGCCAGCAAGATCAAGGCCCCGCCAATCAGGGTGCGGCTGTCCCAGCTGGATGCGCCTAGCAGCACCGAGGACACGCTGGCAAACACCACTTCGGACAGCATGACCAGCGCCGTGGTGTGGGCGGCCAGGCGGGCCGCGCCGTATTGCAGCGCCAGGTTGCCCAACAAAAAGGAGATGCTCAGCAGGGCCACCAGGGGCAGCCAGCTCCAGGTGGGCGCCGCGCCGATGGCCACCACCCCGGTGGCCAAACCCACAATGGCTGCCAGCGTGGCCATGACCGCGCCGCCACCAAACATGGCCAGTGTGCGCGACGAGCTGGGACTGTCCTTCAGCTTGAGCAGCAAGGCGTTGGTGACAGCAAAAGTCAGGCCCCCCATCAGCGCCAGCCCATCGGCCAGGCTTTCGGGCACGGGCCAGGGGGTCTCCGGGCTTTTGAGCACGATGAACAAACCGGTCAGCGCCAGCAACAAGCGCAGCAAGGCCATCGGGGTCGGCTTTTCACCCAGCAGCCACCAGGCCACCAGCACCGACCAGGCGGGCATCAAATAAAACAGCAGCACCACACGCACCACGTCGCCCACCGTCACGGCCCAGTTGAAGCCCACATTGGTCAGGCCAGAGGCCAGCAGCAAGAGCCACAGCCCGGTGTGGCCGCGCCAACTCTGAAGTTGCCCGCTGCGCCACAGCCACATGGCGATGGACACAAAGACGAAGGCGTAGACCAGCGCGGTGGCCCAGAGCGGGTGCAGCCCCAGGCCCTCGAGTTGTTTGAAGGGCCACCAGCACACGCCCCAAACAAAAGCGTTGAGCAAGAGCCCGGCAACCGCCAGGCTTTTGGGGGAGGTGTTGCCCATAGAGGGGCGAGTTAGGAGGCGTCGCCTGAGGCTTTGGCCGCCGCCAGCGTGGCTTGGCGCTTTCGCCACCAGCGCCAGCCCAGCCAGAAGACGCCGATCCCCAGCAGGGCAAAAATGCCATGCTGGAACTGGCGCAGCACGCCAAACATCCAGTCCCAGTTTTGCGCACCAAAGTAACCCAGATACACCCAGATCGGCACGCTGATCAAGGCGGCAAAGCCGTCCATGAAGAACCAGGTGGAAAAGCTCACGCGGCGGCTCATGCCGGCCGAGAAAAACACAGGCGTGCGCAAACCGGGCAGAAAGCGGGCCACGAACATGACCCATTTGCCGTATTTTTCAAAAGCTTCTTGCGCGCTGGCAAAGCGCTCGGGCGTGAGGATTTTGCGAAAACCGGGCAGTTTGGCAATGCGCTCGCCATACAGGCGGCCCAAAGTGAACATCAGACCATCACCCACCATCACGCCCGCCATGCCCACTGCAAACATGGTGGTCACATCGGCATGCCCTAAACCGGCGATCACACCGCCGGTGACCAAAGTCACGTCTTCAGGAATGGGGACGCCAAAACCGCAGATGAGCAACATCACAAATACAGCCAAATAGCCGTATTGGGTGAAGATGGGCATCAGAAACTCAAAAACTTCCATGGATTTCAAGGTTTAACCGCTTAAAAAACCCCTGGCGATATGCATGGGCTAAGCAGGCTGCGCGCCAGTGTAAAGCATTTGTAAGCCCCTGCCGCGCGGGGGAAACGCTGAAAGTATTCGGTCATTTTGGTTCCTTGAAGCTGGTTTTGTTGAGTTGAGCGTGGTTGGCTAAATGACTTGATTTGGTCATGCTGTCTTCATGGGAATGACACGGCTGGTTTTTAAATTCACAGGGGTATCTTTCCAAAATGGAGTTAACTTTGAAAACCATCTCCCCTCTGCGTTTAAACACGGTTGTATCTGCATGGATGCTGGTCACCGCCTCGGCTTGGTCAGTTCAATCGGCAGCTCAAATGGCATTTCCAGCCACCTTAGCTGGCCACGCCGTGCTGCCCGCCATGACCCTGATCCCCGCACCCAAAGACGCCCCAGCCGATTTGCAGATCAGCGGCAAGTTCACCACCGGTCAGCGCGTCGAGAAAATCGGCAGCGTCGAAGGCCAGTCGGCAGGCCGCCCCACGGGAATTTTCTTGCCCTATAAGGGTCAGCCTGTGCAGGGCCACTCGGGGATCAAGCGAATGGCCGATGGCAGCTACTGGCTGCTCACTGACAACGGCGCAGGCTCCAAAGCCAATTCGCCCGACTTCATGCTGCACCTGAACCAGTACAAGGTGGATTTCAAAACGGGTGAGTTCAAACGCTTGAACACGGTGTTTTTGCACGACCCGGACAAAAAAGTGCCGTTTCGCATCGTCCACGAGGGCAGCCAGCAGCGGTACCTGACCGGCTCTGACTTTGATACCGAGAGCTTTCAGTTTGCAGGCGGCTCCATTTGGATTGGCGACGAATTCGGTCCCTTCCTGATCAAGGCCGACATGAAGGGCAAAGTGCAGGCCGTGTTCGAGACGCAATTCGATGGCAAAGTCGTGCGCTCACCCGATCACCCTGCGGTCATCACCCCCGGCTCGCCGGACCAGTTGGTGCGTTTTCAGTCACGCCGCTCCAAGGGCTACGAAGGCATGGCCGCCTCCAAAGACGGCAGCAAGCTCTATGCCTTGCTGGAGGGTGCTTTGTGGGACGAAGCCACCAAGGCCCCTGAGATGGTGGAGGGCAAGCAGTACTTGCGCGTGTTGGAATTTGATGTGAAAGCCGAAAAATGGACCGGTCGCCACTGGAAGTACGTGATGGAAGGCAACCACCACGCCATCGGTGACTTCAACATGATCGATGAGACCACGGGCCTGATCATCGAGCGCGACAACGGCGAAGGCACACCCGACAAAGCGTGCCCCGAGGGCGTCAAGCGCACCGATTGCTTCCATGACATGCCCAAGTTCAAGCGCGTTTACAAAGTCGAACTGAGCGAAGCCAACGTGGGCGGCCCGCTGCGCAAGATCGGCTACATCGATTTGATGAACATGCAAGACCCCAACAAGTTGGCCCGCAAGCCGCTGGTCAATGGCGCTTTGAGCTTTCCATTTTTCACAATTGAAAACGTGGACGTGGTGGACGCCACGCACATTGTGGTGGGCAATGACAACAACCTGCCGTTCTCCAGCAGCCGCGACCCGAACAAGGCCGACGACAACGAACTGGTGTTGCTGGAAGTGGGCGAGTTTTTGAAGGCACGTTGAAGTGCAGTAGCTCAGCGCCTGCTTGGGCGCTGAGATTTCAAGTGCCGATGATGCTGGCATACTTCATCGGCTTTTTCTTGTATTGCCCATGCCCCGCCCCATCCAAGCCACCATCCACTCCGCTGCCTTGCGTCACAACCTGAACCGGGTGCGCCTTGCGGCCCCTGATGCGCAAGTCTGGGCCGTGACCAAGGCCAATGCCTACGGGCATGGCATCGAGCGGGTGTTTGATGGGCTGCGCGCTGCCGACGGGTTTGCTCTGCTGGACTTGTCCGAGGCCCAGCGCGTGCGCGCTTTGGGTTGGCGTGGCCCGATCTTGCTTTTGGAGGGGGCCTTTGAGGCGCGCGATCTTGAGCTGTGTTCGCGTCTGAACCTTTGGCACACGGTGCATTGCGATGAGCAAATCGACATGCTGGCACTGCACAAGACGCACGAGCCGCACCGTATTTTTTTGAAAATGAACTCGGGCATGAACCGGCTGGGCTTTGCACCCCAGCGCTTTCGGTCGGCCTGGACGCGCTTGAACGCTTTGCCCCAGGTGGATGAGATCTCGCTGATGACCCATTTCAGCGACGCCGATGGCCCCACGGGCATCGCCGAGCAAATGGCCCGATTTGCAGAGGCCACCTGCGACTTGCCCGGCGAGCGCAGTTTGAGCAACAGCGCAGCGACCTTGCGCCATGCGCAAGACGCTGCGGTGAAAGCCGACTGGATTCGCCCCGGCATTGCGGTGTATGGCAGTTCACCCGACTTTCCCGCGCACAGTGCCACCGACTGGGAGTTGCGGCCGGCCATGAGTTTGAATGCCCAGGTCATCGCGGTGCAGTCGCTGCAAGCGGGCGACAGCGTGGGCTATGGCTCTGTCTTTGTGGCCGATCGGGCCATGCGCATGGGCGTGGTGGCTTGTGGTTACGCCGACGGTTACCCCCGTGTTTGCCCCACGGGCACGCCGGTGCTGGTCAATGGGCAGCGCGGGCGCACCGTGGGCCGGGTCAGCATGGACATGCTGACCGTGGATTTGAGCCCTTTTCCAGACGCAGGTGTGGGCAGCACGGTGACGCTGTGGGGCCAGTCGGCGCAAGGTGCGGTGCTGGACATCGACGAGGTGGCTCAGGCCGCAGGCACGGTGGGCTATGAACTGATGTGCGCCTTGGCGCAGCGTGTGCCTGTGGTGTTGGCTGACTGAAGGCTTGCTGTTCATGCCCCACCGCACACCGCTGCACTCCCATGACCAACGTGCTTTGCTGGTGGCGCTGGTCTTGATCGTCATCTGGGGCGGCAACTTCACTCTGCAAAAGTACCTGTTTGACCTGATCACGCCCGGCGGTTTCTTGTGGGCGCGTTACCTCATCATGCCCGTGTGTGCTTTGTTGCTGATGCGCTGGCGCATGGGCGCTTGGCTGCCCGCCTTGCCGCGCAAGGACTGGATGCACATGGCTTGGTTGGGTTTCATTGGCCATTCTTTGCATGTGGGCTTGGTGACGTACGGCATCCATTGGTCCACGGCGTTTTCCAGCTCGGTCATTTTGGCTTGCGGCCCGATTTTTACCTTGTTGATCTTGCGCATACAGGGCCTGGAGCGTTTGACGGGCGCGCAAATAGCGGGCGTGGCGCTGGCTTTTGGCGGTGTCTTGATGTTTTTGTCTGACAAATTGTTGGGCGGCAACTGGCGAGCTGGCGGGGGTGACTTGGTGCTGTTGGTGGCGGCTTCCCTTTTTTCTTATTACACGGTGGCCGTCAAGCCCGTGATGCAAAGGCACGGGCCGGTCTTGACCATGGGTTATGCGACCTTGTTGGGCGGTTTGCCGGTCATGCTGTTGTCGCTGCCTGCGGGGCTGGAGGCCAATTGGTCGGTGCTCGATTTTTGGGCATGGGTGGGCTTGTTTTGGTCGGTGCTGGTTTCGGCCTTTTTGGGGTGGCTGGCGTGGGGCTGGATCAACACGGTGCGGGGCGTGGCCCGGTCTGCGCCCCTGATGTACCTGATGCCGCCCATGGCGGGCCTGTTTGCTTGGGCGCTGTCGGGAGAGCACTACACCTGGATCAAGATTGCCGGTGCGGGTGTGACCTTGCTGGGCGTGGCCTTGGCGCAATATGCCGGGCAAATCAAGTGGCGCCTGCGCTGAGCCGCTGTCAGCGCTGGGGGGTGTGCAGTCGTTACTTCAGCCAAGTGTCGTAAGCGGTTTTGCAGATCAAGGCCAAGACCACGAAGATGAAGACTTGGCGCACAAAGCCCGAGCCGTGCTGGAGCGCCAAGCGCGTGCCGATCAAGCTGCCAACGATGTTCGCCACGGCCATGGCCATGGCCAAATGCCACCACACATGGCCTTGGTACGCGAACAGCATGAGGGCCGAAAAATTGGTCGCCACGTTGATGAATTTGGCCGATGCAGAGGCATTCAAAAAGTCATACCCCAACCAGCGCACATAGGCAAACACCAAAAAGCTGCCCGTGCCCGGACCAAAAAAACCATCGTAAAAACCAATCGTCAAGCCAATGCCAGAGGCGACCCAGATTGCTTTGCTCCCATTGAAGCGGGGCGCATGTTCACGGCCCATGTCTTTTTTGGCCAGTGTGTAGACCAGCAAGACCACCAGCATCACGGGCAGCGCTTTGCGAAACAAGGTGGGGTCAACTTGCGTGACCACCCAAGCCCCGATCACCGAACCCACCAAGCCCGCACCTGCTGCAGGCAGCAAGGAGCGCCAAGGCATCACCACTTTGCGGCTGTATTGGAGTGTGGCAAAAGCCGTGCCCCAGATGGAGGCGCTTTTGTTGGTGCCAAACAAAGTGGCAGGTGGTGCGCCGGGAAAGGTGGCAAACAAGGCCGGCAGCAAAATCAGACCGCCGCCGCCCACGATCGAGTCGACCAAGCCTGCCAGCAGCGAGGCCAGCGTCACAATCAATAAATCCATGGCGGCAATTGTGTCATTGCAAGGGCGCAAGGCCTGTCGCGCAGTCGCGAATCGGCAGGCAAAAAAAAGCGCCGCTTGCGCGACGCTTAGGAAAGTACACCTCGTTCGGATGTTGGTTGATATTCGAGTTCTTCGGGGTTCGAGTTGTCTCCTCGGCCCTCAGGATGCAGATACTGCTGTGCACCGAGTCGATGCAATGTAAGTGATGGGGGTGGTGGTTTTCATCAGGGATTTCCCGATCCGGGGGTAAATCCCTGTTTTGACCGCTGGGCTCACTGGATCAGGCCGACAGGGCTGCATCGGTCACGATCCATCGGGCTGCCTTTTCCGCAACCATCAGGGTGGGGCTGTTGGTGTTGCCACTGGTGATGGTGGGCATGACCCCAGCGTCGACCACGCGCAGGCCGATGACGCCGCGCACTTGCAATCGCGCATTGACCACCGCCATCGGGTCGTCATCGCGCCCCATGCGGGTGGTGCCCACCGGGTGGAAGATGGTGCTGGCAATGTCCCCGGCCAGCTTGGCCAGCGCTTCGTCGGTTTGGTATTGCACGCCGGGCTTGAACTCTTCGGGTGAGAAAGGCGCCATGGCCGTTTGCGCCATGATGCGGCGCGTCACGCGCAGGCTGTCGGCGGCCACTTGGCGGTCTTCTGGGGTGGCCAAGTAGTTGGGCGCAATCGCAGGCGCGTCTTCAAAGTGAGGGGTCTTGATTTGGACCGTGCCCCGACTGGTGGGGTTCAAATTGCAAACACTGGCCGTGATGGCCGGAAAGCTGTGCAGCGGTTCGCCAAAGGCGTCCAGGCTCAGGGGCTGGACGTGGTACTGGATGTTGGGCCAGGCCCGTCCCGGGTCGCTGCGGGTGAAGGCCCCCAACTGGCTGGGCGCCATGCTCATGGGGCCGGTGCGTTTGAAGGCATATTCCAACCCGATTTTGGCCTTGCCCCACAGGCTGTTGGCCAAGGTGTTGAGGGTGGTGGTGTTGCGCACTTTGTACACGGTGCGGATTTGCAAATGGTCTTGCAAGTTGGCACCCACGCCAGGCAGATCGACCAACACGGGCACACCTTTGGCCCGCAGCAACTCGGCTGGGCCAATGCCTGAGAGCTGCAAAATCTGCACCGAACCGATGCTGCCCGCGCTCAGGATCACCTCGGCCTTGGCACTCACGTTGACCGTTTGCCCTTGGCGCAGCAGTTTGGCGCCCACGCAGCGCATCCGGCCATCGGCTTGGGGTGCCAGCTTCAGGGCTTGCACCTGGGTTTCGGTCCACACGGTCAGGTTGGGGCGATGTTGGGCGGGACGCAAAAACGCCTTGGAGGCATTCCAGCGCCAGCCGTCTTTTTGGTTCACCTCGAAATAGCCCACGCCTTCGTTGTTGCCGCTGTTGAAGTCGGGTGTGGCCGGAATACCGGCCTGCACCGCCGCTTGGGCAAAGGCGTCCAACACGTCCCAGCGCAAGCGCTGCTTTTCGATGCGCCACTCGCCGCCATGGCCGTGCAATTGGGCATAGGCATTGCGATCTCCGCCATGTTGGCGGGCAAACTCATGCGCCAGCGTGGCGTCAAGCTTGTGGTGGTTTTCGTGCACTTTGAAATCCGACAAGCACTGTGGCCAGCGCCAAGCGTCGTCGCCCGTGACGTCGGCCCAATGTTCGTAGTCACGCGACTGGCCGCGCATGTAAATCATGCCGTTGATGCTGCTGCACCCGCCCAAGGCTTTGCCACGCGGGTAGCGCAGGCTGCGGCCGTTCAAGCCCTCGGCCGGTTCGGTCTGATACAGCCAGTCGGTGCGCGGATTGCCAATGCAATACAAGTAACCCACCGGAATATGGATCCAGTGGTAATTGTCTTTTTTGCCCGCCTCGACCAGCAAGACCCGCTTGCTGGGGTCGGCACTCAGGCGATTGGCCAACAAGCACCCTGCCGTGCCCGCGCCGATGATGATGTAGTCGAAGCTGTTGTCGTTCATGGTTCTGACCTTGACTCCTCGGTTCACGATTGTGCACGCCAACCAGCCATGGAGGCCCAGCCAATCACCCTCGCGGAAAACAGAAATGCGGCTCTTAAAGTCACTTCACTTGGCCGTGGGCATCACAAACTCAGCGCCTTTGCCAATCGACTCAGGCCAGCGCTGCATGATGGACTTTTGCTTGGTGTAAAAGCGCACGCCCTCTTCGCCATAGGCGTGCATGTCGCCAAAAAGCGAGCGCTTCCAACCGCCAAAGCCGTGCCAGGCCATGGGCACGGGGATTGGCACGTTGATGCCGACCATGCCCACTTGGATGCGCCGCGAGAACTCGCGCGCAACATTGCCGTCGCGGGTGAAGCAGCTCACGCCATTGCCGAACTCGTGGTCGTTGATGATCTGCACCGCGGTGGAGAAGTCGGGCACGCGCACGCAGCTCAAGACTGGGCCAAAGATTTCTTCCTTGTAGATCTTCATGTCGGTGGTCACGTGGTCGAACAGCGTGCCGCCCAGCCAGAAACCTTGCTCGCAACCGGCACCGGCTTGGGCACCGTCAAATTCGCGACCGTCGATCAAGAGCTTGGCGCCTTCGGCCACGCCCGCGTCGATGTAGCCCTTGATGCGTTGACGCGCTGCATCGGTCACGATGGGGCCCATTTCGGCGGCGAGGTTTTCGCCGTTCAGCACTTTCAATGTTTGGGTGCGTTCGATCAGTTTCGGGATGATCTTGTCGGCCACATCGCCCACCAACACCGCCACCGAAATCGCCATGCAACGCTCACCGGCCGAGCCGTAGCCTGCGCCAATCAGGGCGTCCACGGTCTGGTCGATGTCGGCGTCGGGCATGACCACCAAGTGGTTTTTCGCGCCGCCCAAGGCCTGCACGCGCTTGCCGTGGTGCGCGCCGGTCTCATAAATGTAGTTGGCAATCGGGGTGGAGCCGACGAAGCTGATGGCTTTCACATCGGGGTGCTCCAGCAAGCCGTCTACGGCTTCTTTGTCGCCTTGCACCACGTTGAACACGCCGTCAGGCAAACCGGCTTTTTTCAGCAAGTCGGCG
>JAJTEW010000005.1 GCA_021299875.1 Comamonadaceae bacterium
CTTGCTGGTCACCGCTCAATCAGCACTACCGCTGCGTATCTTTATAGCAGCCCGAGTCAGTTAAAGGCAGCTGTCGAGCTGGTTTGAGCGTTAGTTCGAATCCCTTTTAGACCGCCAAGACTATTTCGAACTGATTCCAAGTAGTTCGAACAGATTGCAATCCGTTAGGGCCTCCTTGGGTGCGCTCCTAGAACGTTTTCCGGATCAGACAGGCTTCTTGATAGGCCTCAATGTCTTTGAGCCGGTACAAAACTTTCCCCACGATCTTCAAGTACTGCGGGCCCTCGCCGACGGTGCGCCAGCGCTGAAGGCGTGCGACTGAACACACCCAGCGATCGGCGAGCATTATTTCGGTCAGTAGCTGGCGGGCAGGTTCGGCTGGGACCTCTGGAACCAACATTTGGGGCTCGAACTTGGGTTCGTTGGCTGCGGATTTGGCGATGCCACTGGACAGGGCGTCCAGAACGTCGCCCATTTTTTCAGCCAGTGGGTTCGAAGATGAGGTGTTGTTAGTAGCCATGGACTTGCTCCTTGATGCCTATATGCAGTGGTTTCATATAGGTTCATACCGGTTGGCTGTGCTTTTTTCTCAGCGGGGTGGATTGGTGCATCCCACGGGTAAGCATTAGCTTCTGACGATGTTTTGAATTGCTAACAAGTTCAGATTTACTTATTCCAACCCCATCGTTCCATCTCACGTCTATCACGTGCCATTTCGGCTTCAATAGAGTCTCTTGGCAACTGTCTGAGGCAATCCTCCATGGCTTGTGGATCGAGCTTTTCAGCCTTTGGTGGAGTTGCCACCGTTTGTGGTGATTTGCCATCCCACGCAAACGGGTTTCGAAAAACAGGCGGATCCGGCAAGCAGTCATCTTTGTAACTCGGTGGACCGTCAGAAGCAAACGGCGTGAACGAGATTGTTTTCTCAAAAATAAGCGGCTTTCCTGTTGGGGTCGGCGGCAGTGACGGCATGTTTTCAACCGCCTTGCGCGCCAGTTGCTCGGCCACTGCGGACGTCGTCCAAATGGTTTCCAACTTGGCCAGTGTCCCGTCGGGTGCAATTTCAATCCTGAAACGAACGTAACCTTGATCAGGCCCTTCGACAACAGTACCCATCATGCTGCGCACCTGTTGGCCCCAGTTGTACCGATAGCCTTTGCTGTTTTTGTTTGTGTAACTTCCCGCAAAAGCCCATTCTTCTGCTGTTGGCGCTGAAGGCGCTTCCATGGTGGCTGGCTCTTTGGCTGGCGGTGACCTGTCTGTCGACTCAGTGATTGGGGCAATGCCGAGTGCTGTTGGGTTTGGTGAATCGATCGCTGGCGAAAGTTCCTGGCTCCCCATGGGTAGGTCATCTTGCGGTGGTGGCAACACCTGCATGAAGACGATTCGACTTGGGGAAGATTCTTTGTCGGCACTACGGAAGCCGAACTGATAACCGCTGACCAACGCCAAGACTGCAGCATGCAATGCCAAGCTGAACAAAACTGCAACGACGTTCGGGCGATCAACTGCCAGCATGTGTTTCAAAAAACACTGTCTGGATCAAAAGACCATTCGTAAATTTCCATCCCCACGAGATCCCTAACTCGTAAAGTGCAATTTCGACGAATGCTCCACAACAGCGACCACATTACTCACGCTCGACCTCAAGGTAGGTGCGGCTGGCGTTTCCCGGGTGCAACTCAGCTGCGTTTGCCAGGTTCATGAAAGGCTTGACGTTGAATGACTTGACCGCTTCGCTAATGTCTACACCTTGCTCCACAGCGCGTTGCATGTGTGAACGCATGGCTTGCAAATAATCGTGGCTTTGTGCCTTGGCTGTTTTGCTGTCAGTGATGCGCCCATGCCCTGGAACAATGCGTTTTGGATTCCATTGAGCCAAAGCGTTGAGGGCCTCTACCCATGCCCGCGTGCTGCTCACAGGCAAAACTGATAGCAAACGGTCCACATAAACAATGTCACCCGAGAAAGCCACTTGGACGTGGGGCAGCCACACCATCAAGTCGCCAGGAGTGTGGCCACCCCCGCGATGGCGAAACTCGAAAACGGTACCGCCGAGCTCCAATCGCGCTTCAGGCCCCTGCAGCAGTCTGCTGGGAAAGCTCAGCTCCGTTCCATCTGCAGCAGGTCCCAGTAAGGTGCGAAGTGCAGCGAACTGATCGCCGCCGCGCGAGCGCATGTCCGGCACAGCTGCAGCGTGGGCAATCAACTCAGCCCCTTGTGCCTTGAAGTAGCCATTGCCCAGCCATCGATGATCCTGTCCGCCCGTGTTGATGACCCAGCGTACGGGCTGCTGTGTCACTCGGCGCACTGCTTCGTGGATGGCACGAGCGGTTTGAAACGTCGAACCACTGTCAATCAGTACGGCACCGCCTGATGTAAGGACCAGCCCAAGGTTAGCATTCAGGCCCTGGTTGGCCACCGTTCGACCGCCGATATCGCCCACGTAAGCGTAAACGCCGTCCGCCACGGGCTCAAAGCGAACCTCCACAGCCGATGCCCACATCGTCTGGACTGCAAAAAAACTCACCAACAGCCGAGTCAAAACCCGGCGCGACATCATGAACATCTTTAACTCTCCATCACAAAATATCGATGACCTGTATCCCTCAGCCCAGCAGGGGGAACAGCCAGGACACCGCCAAGCCAACCAGAGCACTACCTGTCAGCAGCGTCATGACGCCAACCTTGAAGCGAAAGAGCGCCACTGCAGCACCAGCGGCAATTAAAGCCGACATCAGATCGAACCTTCCCTCGAATCCTTGGGGCCAGAGGACATGGTGGGCAAAAAACATGGCCAGATTCAAGATCACGCCCACCACCGCCGCCGTGATCGCTGACAGGGGTGCGGTGAATCCCAGCTTACCGTGGGTGGCCTCGACCACCGGACCACCGGCCAAAATGAAGATGAATGAGGGCAGGAAGGTAAAAAAAGTCACCACGGTAGCGGCCAACGCCCCACCCAGAAACAGGGCGTCCGGGCCTGATACCTCTTTCAACCAGCCACCCAGAAAGCCGACAAAGGCAACCACCATGATCAGCGGGCCCGGCGTTGTTTCGCCCAGGGCCAGGCCATCGATCATTTGCGGACCGCTAAGCCACTGGTGGGTGTCGACTGCCCCTTGATAGACGTAGGGCAAGACGGCATAGGCTCCGCCGAAAGTCAGTAGTGCTGCTTTGGTGAAAAACCAGCCCATTTGCGTCAAAGTGCCCTCCAGGCCGTTGACCGCGATCAGTGTCACCATCGCCAGCAACCACAGCCCGAGACCTACAAGGAGAACTTTCAAAAGTCTGGCCCGAGAAAACTTTGCGTGCAAAGGTGTAGGCGTATGGTCGTCGATCAGTGCGGGGCCATAACTGGTTTTGTTTGAGCCATGTCCGCCGCCGAGAGTAAAAACATCGGGCCAGCGTCGCGAGCCCAACCAACCGACCAAAGCAGCTGCGAGAACGATGGCTGGAAACGGTGTGTCAAATGCAAAAATCGCGATGAACGAAGCTGCGGCTATGGCCCACATCCAACGATTTTTCAACGCCCTTGTTCCAATGCGATGGGCGGCGTGCAGTACCAGCGCAGTCACTGCGGGCTTGAGTCCATAGAAGATACCGGCTACCAGCGGAACGTCGCCAAAGCGCAGGTAAATCCAGCTCAGTGTGATCAGGATGAAAAGCGAGGGCAACACAAACAGTGCGCCAGCGACGATACCGCCCCATGTACGGTGCATGAGCCAGCCGATATAGGTGGCAAGTTGCTGCGCCTCCGGGCCTGGGAGAAGCATGCAGTAGTTCAGTGCGTGCAAAAAACGCTGCTCGCTGATCCAGCGCCTGCGCTCCACCAGCTCAGTGTGCATGATGGCAATCTGCCCGGCTGGGCCACCGAAGCTGACAAAGCCAAGCTTGAGCCAAAAACGAAAGGCCTCGCCAAAGCTCACCGGCGCGGGTGGCATATCGGGTTCGGTGGGAATTTTTGATGTGACGGGATCGAGGTTCATTCAGATATTCCTGGGGCGGCATAGAGCGCATCAAAGACCAGGGCAGCTGCTTGAGCCAGAGCATCATCGTTGGTGTGGACCTCCCGCAGTCCTGCCAAAACGAGTTCCAGTCCAGCTGCCTCTGCAACGGGAATTCCGCCAACGTCCAGAAAATGAACAGCACGGGCAATTCGCTGCAGCTGCTGATCCGAATCCAATCCGAAGCTCGCCGCCAATACCTCAAAGCTCACGCGCGAGCCAATATGTGTGAATCGGGCACCGTCAAAGTCAAATCCCAAAACGCCGCGCGGTGGAGGTGTCGCACCCGCAGGGTCGGCAAGCCAAATAAAAGATGCTTCTGGGTCAATGAAGCGACGAATTAGCCAAGCGCAAGCCAGGCGATCTACCCAAGGGCGAGAACGTGTCGCCCAGCGCTTTCCCTTGAATTTGAGAGAGTCAAGGCGCGCGATGCCATGACTTGGCTGCGCCTTCGGCTCACCCTTTGAAAATCGAGTGTCAAGAGTTTGGCGCAAATCATCAAGTTCAGCTTGTGCCTGTTGGGCGGCAGCGCCAGGGTAGTAATCAAGACGGCGCAACACTTGCAGTGATTCTGTGACCCCCCGCCAGCGACGCCTAGCTTCAGTTTCGTCAAGTCCCGGGAGTAAGGCGTTCAGCGCCTCCACTTCAACATGCCATTCGGCATAAGATTTGGTGCGGTCAAACAAGGCTAGCACTTCGGTGCGCATTGCTTCGTCATGAGTTGAAAGTTGCAGCACATGCGCCTGACCACCGTTCTCGCGTACCTCAGAAACTAGCGGATCGAACAATTCAGCGTGAGACTCAGGCAGCAAATAAACGCCATCACGCAATGAAGGGCACCCAAGAGTTTTGAGCGCACGCCAAATGCGCAGGCGAATTGCCTTCGGTTGCGTTGGCAGGGTGAGAAAAAGAGCGCTCCACATAAGTTTGAAGTATATGCCTCAAACTTCGAGGTATACACATCAAAAAACTGGAGGTTAAATTAATAAACTTTTATTGGATGAGCAAACGTCCGCTTTGGGTCGAAAGGGCACAGTGGAGCGACCTATCAGCTTCAAATTCTGGATAACTTCAACACAGATGTTCTGAAAACTCTTTTAACAAGAAGATGTCTCAACATTTAGAATGCAGACTTAAACCCCAAGTGCTTAATCGGCTTGTCCTTGGGAAACTTAGGCGGTTTGTGATGAAGCATGTTCTGCTCCGCCAAGACTATTTCGAACTGATTCCAATTCGTTCGAACAATTTACAACTCGTTCGGGGCCTCTTTGGGTACGCCCCTAGAGCACTTTCCGGATCAGACAGGCTTCTTCATAGGCCTCAATGTCTTTGAGCCGGTACAAAACTTTCCCCACGATTTTCAAGTACTGCGGCCCCTCGCCGACGGTGCGCCAGCGCTGAAGTCGCGCGACTGAACACACCCAGCGATCGGCGAGCATTATTTCGGTCAGGAGTTGACGGGTAGGTTCGGCCGGGACCTCTGCAACCAGGAGTTGGGGCTCGAACTTGGGTTCGTTGGCTGCGGTTTTGGCGATGCCGCTGGACAGGACGTCCAGCACGTCACCCATTTTTTCAGCCCGTGGGTTCGAAGATGAGGTGTTGTTAGTAGCCATGGCCTTGCTCCTTGATGCCTATATGCAGTGGTTTCATATAGGTTCATACCGGTTGGCTAGGTGTTTTTTCTCAGCGGGGGGGTTAGTGCATGCACGGGCAAGCATGGCCCTTGCAGTTTCGCAATCCGACCACACGTGGGACCAAGTGACTCAGATTGCTATTCTTTGCACCGCTGACAAGTAATCTGCACCTCTGGCCTCAGCAAATAGGTCCAGCGTCAGAGTGAGTGCAGCCTGCAATACGAGCCCTACGCCAATGCCCGCTGCCATGTCGTGGCGCTGCAAAAAGGCAATCATCCCGACACCTATGATCAGCAGCAGCATTTCGATTCCTTTGTAGATCGAAAAGTTTTTCATGACGGTCTGCATGCGGGTGGTTTCCTCGGCTTTTAGTACCGAAGGGTTCAACTGCAACTGCGCGCTCAAGGTTGACACTTGCAAGTAGGTGCGGAGGTATACGGTGCCACCCACCACTATCTGCATCAAACCAATGACTACCAGCGGATAGGCCATAGACTTCAGGCGGTGCCCATTCACCCAGAGCCAGACGCTGATAGCTAAGGCCAGAAGGCCAACGGCAATAAAAATCACGCTCTCTTGCTTCTCTGCGACGAAGTAGCTGTTCATGTTATCAATCATGGTGTTGGCTTTATGAGATGGGTCTGGTCAAAATTTTCACCACCTTAGTGGCCAGATTTCGCGGCGTGAAACGCATGCTTTGGGCCATCGCCCAATTGACGAAGCCAGGGATGTAGACGCGCTGTCCGCGTTGCATGGCGCGGTAGCCCAATTCAGCAACTTCCTCAGACGTGGGCAGTTTCTTGCCTTTAATCAGGGCAGAGTTTCCAAGGTCAGCCTTGTCCTGAAAACCTGAAGCTGTTGGGCCGGGGCACAGTGCAGTGACAGTTACGCCTGTGTCTTCCAACTCCGATGCAATAGCTTCTGAAAAGCTAAGAACGAAAGATTTGGTGGCGTAGTACACCGCCATGTAGGGGCCTGGCTGAAAGGCCGCTGTGGAGGCTGTGTTGAGAATTTTGCCGCGTGTCGCCAAGAGATCTGGCAGGAAAAGCTTGGTCAATACAACGACTGTGTTCATGTTGAGCTGCATCATGGCCAGCTCAGACATCAATGCAGAGTCTTTGAACTCGCCAAAGGCCCCGTATCCAGCGTTATTCACTAGCGCACTCAGAACGATACCCCGCGCTTTGATATCGGCATGCAAACCTGCGGCACCATCGTGGGTCTCCAAGTCCGCGGCAATGACAGTGACAGTAACCTTATAAGTCCGTTGCAGCTCATCGGCCAAGGCCTGCATTTTGGCTACGCCTCGGGCTGCCAGCACGAGCTGATAGCCATCATGCGCAAATTGGTGGGCTAGCGCTTTGCCGATACCAGATGAAGCGCCAGTGATGAGCGCGGTTTTGTTGGATGTTGATAGTGTGGTCAAGATTATTCTCCATAGTCGTTTTGTCGATTAGGAGATTAAAAACCCGGTAGTACGGTGCCAGGTCAAGACATTTCTTTCCCTTGATTTGGTGAACACAAACACTTGACCTGGTACCAAGGTACCGGGTTTAACATGCGCTGAGGCTATGTAGTCGTCCAAGCTACTCCGAACTTAACTTGGATTAACAGCCTTGACGCAGGCTCCAGGGGAACGCCCCAGCTCTCAGTCACCGGAAACAAACTATGAAAAGCGTAATTACCGTAAAGGCATTCAAGACTTTGCAGACGACCAGCGCCTTGTGCAAGGCGGCCAACGTGACCCGTGGTCAATTGCGCTTGTATGAAGAAGAAGGGCTGATTGCACCTCAGAGCAGAACGGAAGCTGGCTATCGCCAATATGGCAGCGAAACGCTGGACCGGCTCAGGGTCATATTGCATCTGAAGGAACTCGGCCTCACGCTGGCCGAAATCGCACTCCTATTGTCTGATCGCGATCACGGCGTCCTCGATGAACAAGCGATACAGCAACTGGCGGGAGAGGTATTGTCGAAAATTGATGAACGCATTGCCGGTCTGCAAGTTATTCGAGGCTATATGGCTCCGGTTGCCATGGGTGACATGAGCGTGTTGCAGGACGATGACTGCAACTTCGTCTTTGAATTCATGACCGCTCTGTCCGTCGAGAAAACCAAGCGCCGCGCCTGAACCTGACGTTTAGGTAAGGTGTGTTTTATCCAGACCGGCTACTCGAATTGAAGATGTCTCAACATTTAGAATGCTGACTTAGACCCCAAGTGCTTAATCGGCTGGTCCTTGGGGGATTTAGGCGGTTTGCGATCTGGTATCTTCTAGCCCGCCAGTGACCCAATAGATATGCGCCTTTCGGCGCATTTTTTATTTCTACCCCCCCACCCCAAATGCAAACAGGGACTGCTGTCTGCCCTTGCACTTTGATTCGTTGGTCCGATTGTCCTTCTGGACAAAAGCCACTACCCCTAATTTTTGGAAATGTGACGCGCATTGGTTGGCATATTGGCCGATTTAAGTAAGGGGTGCAAACGGTTAAAGAAGGCTAGGCGCACCACGTACTTCAGCCTGTCTAGACTGATCCTGTGTTGGCCGAGCCGTCAGGCGATGACTTCAAACTGAGATGGAAACAGCAAACGCATTGTTCATTTATGTCAAGGTGGCGCAGTATTTGCTTGTGGATTGTATATTCCAACAGGGGCAACAATTTGCCATAAGCAAACCTTCATCAACCAATGATCAGTCTTCTTACCAACGTGCCCTCACAATCGGCACAAAGAGCCAGTAAAAGTGTAGATCGTCTGCATGCGCAAGCCATGCAACGACTGTCGACCGGTTCAAGGGTCAATGCGGCGAAAGATGATGCAGCGGGTTTGGCGATTGGAAATCGCATGACCTCTACGGTCAACACGGGTAACCAATTGATGAAGGGCATAGCCAATGGGCTGAGCTTGGTGCAGGTGGCTGAAGGCAGTTTGCAAAGCATCATTGGACTTTTACAACGCATGCGCGAGTTGTCGGTGCAAGCGGTTAACGACACATTGACAGCTTCAGACCGATCTATGCTGAACCAAGAGTTTCAGTCCCTCAACGCTGAAATTGACCGCATCAGCCTGAACACCCAGATTTTTGACCGCTACCCCTTGGCCCCCCCCAAAGAGATACCAGTTACAGACCCCACCCCAATTGGCGATACGCAGCCTATTGATCAGATTTTGACCGCAGATGCCAAGAGTTTTCCTTCGGGTCTTAAATCGCTGGGCTATATCCCCAAAGGGTTTACTGACGTGACCTTGAATCTAGACTCGTTTGGCAATGACGATGACATCCAAATATTTTCGGCCGATGGGACGCATTTGTTGGGCACCCCTATTCTCACCAACACCGATCCTGTTTGGTCATCCAAAGGCATCACAAGCTCTGCGACTGCCAATAGCGAAATCATTAACACGGCCAATGCTTTTGATACTGGGGCCAGCTACGATGGCAGTGTGTTGTCGACTGCGACTGCTTATGACATCAACACCCTTGCGAACACCAACGTTTACAAGGGCATGACGATCAAATTCAGTGGTGATGGTCACGCAAGCGGTCAATACCTTGAGAAGGTCACCATCGATGTGGTGACTGAAAATTTGGTGTTGATGGTGATTGGTAACGGTATTTTTAACGCCAGCGGCACTTGGACAGAACCACCCACAGTGGTTCCCTCCAGCGACCCCTTTAGTGAGGACACCAGCATTGTTTTGTCTGCCCCACTGGGTCAGTCCATCGAAACCCTGACGATCAAGGCTACGCCCTCCGATACCACCTCGCTGGACACAGCCGACAGCCAGATTGCTACGGCCAGTGGTGCTACCGCAGCCATCGGCAAAATCGACCAAGCTATTCAAAAGCTCAATGAAAATGCTGTGGGTTACGGTGCATTGGTATCTCGACTAACGAGCGCCGCAGACAATTTGTCGGTGATGGTTTTGCAAGCTGTGGCTTCCCGTTCAAGTATCATGGACGCCGACTATGCTTTAGAGGCTGCCAAATTGGCTGCGCAGCAAATTCTCAAAGATTCGAGCACCGCCGTGCTGGCACAAGCCAATGCCTTACCCAACAACGTCTTGAGTTTGCTCGACCAGCAACTGGGGTGATCCGCCCCACCGAACGTCTGAATTGAAGCGGCTAACCGGTCACGCAAGATCACGACTTAGCTGGGAATCGGCAAGAATTTGCCGGTGGCATGGCTTCCTCTCCGCCAAACCAAAGACCTCCAACCTGTCCAGCAGGCCGTGAGGCAACCTCAGGCCCCGCACCCCGCGGGGCTTTTTGTTGGGGGCTCCTGATCAGGTGCCGCCCCATTGGCCATGCGTGAGCGGCGCATAACGCTGGCGGGGCATACAGGTCCCGCGGGTGAAGCTCATCAGGCGAGAACGGGCAGACCCGTGAAGTTGTGCGCGAACACTGCACGCCCCTCGCGAGTACCGGTCATGTAGTTCAAATCTGCAAGCTGCATACGGCGATCGAACTCACTCTGCCCCGGAAATTGGTGGACCATCGTGCACAGGCCCGCTGAGAACCGCTGGACCAACCACATGCGTTCAAGACAAGTGTCGGCGTAGCGGTCTAGCCAGCGAGGATCATGGTGTTTGTAGTGTTCCACCAGCGAGCGACCAAGCACCTGGATGTCCGCCATCGCAGAATTCAAACCCTTGGCGCCTGTGGGGGGAACAATGTGGGCGGCATCGCCGGCCAGGAACAGGCGGCCAAAACGCATGGGTTCACAGATGAAGCTGCGCATGGCGGTGACGGCTTTTTGCGTGATGCGACCTTCGTTGATGGGGGGCTGCCCATCGACATCGAGCCGCTTGTGCAATGCCGCCCAGATGCGATCGTCTGACCAGTTGTCGGGGCTGTCGTCAGGTTCGCACTGCAAATACAAGCGGGTGACCTCGGGCGAACGAATGCTCATCATGGCGAAACCATCGGGATGACAACCCCAAGTGATGTCTTGAATGGCCGGTGGTGCGTCAGCCAAAATGCCCAGCCAAGCAAAGGGGTAAACACGGTCATAAAGCCGCAGCTTGTCGTCTGGGATGGCGCTGCGACTGATGCCCCGAAAGCCGTCGCATCCTGCAACGAAATCGCAGGACAATTCGAGTGGCTTGCCTTCGGACTCGAAATGGATGACGGGTCGACTGCCCTCTAGGCCTTGGATATGCGTCACAGGTGCGTCATAGAAAATCTGGGCACCTGCCGCCTCGCGGACTCGCATCAGATCCGCCACCACTTCGTGCTGTGGATAGACCCAGGCGCTTTTACCGCCCGATGCCTCGTGGAAGTCCAGCCTGTGAGAGCGGTTGTTGAAGCGAAAATCCAGCGCGTGTTGTTCAAGCGCCATTCGGTCCATGCGCTCACCCAGGCCAAGCTCGCGCATCATCTCCACAGTACCCTGTTCGAGCACCCCGGCGCGGAGTCGGGAGCGCACGTGGTCTTTCTGCGCGCGTTCAATGATGACCGACTCGATACCCTCCAGATGCAGCAGGTGCGACAGCATCAACCCCGCGGGCCCAGCGCCAATGATGCCCACTTGTGTCCGCATCAAGGGCAGTCCTCTAGGGTGAGCAACCCCATGCCGGCTGTCATCGAGGCGTGGTCATGGCGTTGATTTCTTTGAACGCTTTGGAAAACAATGCGGACCATCAGAGGCTTTCCAGGACCTTGCGGTTTGCCAAAAATCTTTCAAAGGTTTTGCCGCGCATGCCGGGTTCAAATTGCTTGTGGTTGGCCTGTGTCATGGTCTGAGTATAGGACTGGGGGCAACGCTTGATCACTACAAGTCTCCTGTCGGCTTCTGCAATGACCCTGCTTCAATGCATGACTTGAATTTGTTGTTGTTTGGGGTCAGTTGTCATCGCAGCAGGCCATTTTGTGGACCACGGACAGGTCATGCACGCCAAGCCAGGGGCTTGTGAAGTGGTCCTCAGCCGTTTATGTTTGCTGGGCTGATTGGCTTGGGTGCTTTGCGAAGTGGGCGTGGGTGTGAAATCAATCATCACCCCACTCAATCCAGTTTGATGCCTGCCTTGGTGATGATGCTGCCCCATTTGCGCGTTTCGCTGTCAATGAATGTTTTGAAACTGGCGGCTGTTCCGCCGCCAATGATCAAGCCTTGTTTGATCATGTTTTGTCTGAATGCAGGCTCGGTCATGGCCGCATTGATGTCGGCATTCAAGCGATTGACGACCTCTGCGGGTGTGCCGGTGGGGGCAAAAATACCATTCCAAGCCAAGGCATCAAAGCCTGGGAAGCCTGCTTCTGCCACGGTCGGCAAATCTGGGCGAGTGGGTAAACGTTGTTGGCTGGTGACGGCAATCAATTTAAGGCGACCACCTTGTACCAGGGACAGCAAGGCGGGCTCGACCGTCAACAGTGCCTGTGTTTCGTTTTGCGCCACAGAAAGTGCGGCGGGGGGCGAACCATTGAATGGAACATGAGTGGCTTCAAAACCTGCAGATGCCTTGAGCAACTCCATTGACAAGTGAGACGAACTGCCCAGCCCGACAGATGCATAGCTGACTTTGTCGCCTTGAGATTTAGACCAAGCAATGAACTCTCGCAAATTATTGGCTGGATGTGCAGCGGGCACGGCCAAAACATTGGGTTGTGAGCTGGTCAAAACAATAGGGATCAAATCCTTAGCGGGGTCATAAGGCATTTTTTTGAACATGAACGGGCCAAAAGCGATGGGGCCATTGAACCCAATGCCCAGTGTGTAGCCGTCGGCAGGGGCTTTGGCAACGATGTCCATGCCAATGGTGCCGCCAGCGCCGGGCTTGTTGTCAACGACCATCGGCTGACCCCAGCGCTTGGTCAGTGTCTCGCTCATGCCGCGCACAATGACGTCCAAAGAGCTGCCTGCTGGCGCTGGGACCACCACTTTCACTGGCTTGGTGGGCCAACTTTGGGCTGCTGCGGGCAGTGCGCCCAGACCCATCAAACACAGGCTTGCGGTGGCCACAGTTGTTTGAACGAAGACGCGTCGTGTGTTGGACGATTTCAAGATTTTCTCCTCTGGCGTTGAGAGTGGATGGCTGCCATCATGGTAAAGCACAATAAACGGCAGGCGCTTTGAGTGGGTAAGATCGCAGCGTTGACATCCTCTGCGTCAAAGGGCCCAAATGACTGGGTTGGCTCAGAACCATTGAAAACCCGTTGCGCCTTGGTTTTTCGGTGGATTCCCATTCAACTTTCACGCCACGCCCTCAGGTGTTCCAGATCCGATCTGCATCTACACCGTGGCTCAACCCTCGTATTTTGAAGTGAAAAAATGAAGATAAAGTTGAAAACCAGGATTCTGATTGTGGCCCTATTGGCGTTGCCTTTGTTGCAAGGCTGCACCGTGCTGGCCGTTGCGGATGTCGCTGCGTCGACCGTGATTTATGGTGTCAAGACGGCCGTCAATGTGGTCGATGCGGTCACGCCGGACATCATCAACAGGGACAAAGACAAAAGCAAAAAGTAGGATGGAGGCTCTGGGGTCTGGTTCAGGCCTTGCGGTGCTCGGCCAAATCGTTCCACACATCTTGGCGGGTGATCAGGCCACCGCGCACCTCCATGCGGTCGATGAACCGGATGCCCTCAAAAGACTCGCCATGCAGCCATGTGCCGTGCAGCGTGCCGTGACAAAAAACCACTGTCACATCGCCTTGCCAACTTTCTTCAAATTGTTCGTAATGCTTGCCAATGCGCGAGTAACGTTGTGCGGCCCAAGCGGTCAAATCTTGCAGCGTGTGCATGAGCACAGCACCTGGAAAACACATGCGAAAGTCGGGTGACAAATGGCTTTGCGCAAGGGCCAAGTCACCCGATTGCATGGCTTGCAAATAATCACGCACCACGTCAGAAGCCACCCGATGCGCTGCGCGGCCTTCGCTGAACACCTTGCCATCGCGGCGGTAGGTGCTGACCTCGTTGACAAACACCGTGGTCCCCGCTTCGGGGGTATCGATCACTGAGCGAACCGCCTGAGCCAGGCGATTGACCAAGCGGTGCTGGGTCTCTGCAGCGTAGCCCGGCAGCAGGGTGATCGAAACGACCGGCATGACGCCTTAAATACCCAGCCAGCCGTTGGTGCGTGCGAAGTGCAAGGCCTGAGTGCGGCTGTTAACGCCCAAGCGGCGGAACAGACGCCAAAAGTGCACCTTGACCGTGTGTTCACTGATCTCAAGCTTTTCAGCAATGTCGCGGTTGGACAAGCCTTGGTCCAGCATCAGAATCAGCTGTTTTTGACGTTTGGACAATTTGGTCGGGCCCGAAGGTGTGGCCGCGTCTTCGGCAGCGGCATCTTCTTCAGTGACCAGCAAACTCCGCAGAGCCGCAATGATTTGTGCCGGGCTGTTGGACTTTTCGATGAAGGCATCGGCTCCGGCGTCCAGGCAGCGCTGTTCAAACTCGCTTGCACTGGCGCTGGTCACCACGGCCAGAGGCACATTGGGGAATTTGGCTTTGAGCACCTGGACCCCAGACATGCCCAAGGTGTCGGGCAGCTGCAAATCCAAGCAAAACAGCTCGGCAGCACCATTTTTTTCGACCGTCGACTCCACAACATTCAACTTGTGGACAGGGATGATCTTGAGACCGGGTTTCACACGGTGGACAAGCATCGTGAGCGCATCACGCATCAAGGGGTGGTCATCAATGACATAGACAGTCATGTTTGGTTCTCGGTGTTGTACTAAAAATACAAGGATATCATTAACCTGACATTAATGAAATTCTTTTTTGTTGAAATCGACAAATTCATTTTGACAAATTTTGATCCATCTGTTCGAAAAGTTGCAAATTTGCCACAACTGAAGCCAAAGAAGCTGACGCGACAGGTTCGAGACATGAAGCCAGTGCATGCAGTCCATCGGCCCCTTCGCCTTGAAGGCGTGAAATCGCTTGACCAGCTTCTTTGGGTGAAGCAAAGCCAAGACTTTGCAGCAAGGTCACCCCTTTGGCATCCACCAATTTGAAATAAAACAGACCGTCTTTTTCTCGGTATTGTTTGAAACTGGGCAGGGCGGTTTTGGCTTCTTTGGCCACCCCCGCCACCTGGCCCGATGACAGGGCGCGCAAGCCCACGGCATGGCGCAATTCACGCATGAAGGGCGTGGCCAGCTGGCGTGCTTTGTCGGCCCCCGCCAGCAAAATTTGGTCCATCTGAGCGGGGTGGTCGATCAAGCTTTGGTAGTGTTCGCGCATGGGCGCGATTTCGCGGTCGATGCGTTCGAAGAGCATTTGCTTGGCCTCGCCCCAGCCGATCCCTTCGGCATAGTTGCGGGCCATGGCGGCGGTTTCTTCTGCGCTGGCAAAGGCCTGGTAAATCTGGAACAGGGCAGAACCTTCGGTGGCCTTGGGCTCGCCAGGGGCCTTGGAGTCGGTCACGATGCCTGCGATGTGCTTGCGGATTTGATTCGCAGGCGCAAACAGCGGGATGGTGTTGTCGTAGCTCTTGCTCATCTTGCGGCCGTCCAGGCCTGGCAACAGCGCCACGGATTCTTCGATCACGGCCTCCGGCAGCACGAAGTGTTCGCCATACAGATGGTTGAAGCTGGCCGCCATGTCGCGTGCCATCTCAATGTGCTGAATCTGATCGCGGCCCACGGGCACTTTGTGGGCCTTGAACATCAAAATGTCAGCTCCCATCAGCACCGGGTACATGAACAGGCCAGCGCTCACGTCGCTGTCCGGGTCGTTGCCCGCGGCATTGTTTTTATCGACAGCCGCTTTGTAGGCGTGGGCGCGGTTGAGCACGCCCTTGCCGGTCACGCAGGTCAAGAGCCAGGTGAGCTCAGGGATTTCTGGGATGTCGGACTGGCGGTAAAAAGTGACTTTTTCTGGGTCCAGGCCCGAGGCGATCCAGCTGGCGGCGATCTCCAGCGTGGAGCGCTGGATGCGGGCGGGCTCGTCGCACTTGATGAGCGCGTGGTAATCGGCCAAGAAGTAAAAACCATCGGTGCGGGTGTCACGGCTGGCTTGCACTGTGGGGCGGATCGCGCCCACGTAGTTGCCCAGGTGCGGGGTGCCCGTGGTGGTGATGCCAGTGAGAACGCGGGTGCGGGTGGGGGATGTCATAGGTTCAAAAACAGAAAAACCAAAAAGGGAATCAGCGCAACAAGGCTGCCAGTGGGCTGAGGGTGAGTTTCAGAAAGTCAAAAGTCAGGCCCATGAGAGGCTGCATCCACCAAGCGCTGATGAGGCCGGTGAGGACCAGCGCCATCACAATGAAAAAGCCCCAGGGCTCTACACGGGACACCAGCACCGCCTGCCGCCAGGGCAGCACGCCCACCAAGATGCGTCCGCCGTCCAGCGGCGGCAATGGAAACAAATTGAAGGCGAACATGACCACATTGGTCAGCATGCCGGCTTTGCACATGTCGATGAAAAACCGTTCGGTGATGCCGCTGCCACTCAGGATATAAAACAACACACCCCACATCAGGGCTTGAAACAGGTTGGCCCCAGGGCCTGCCAAGGCCACCCAGACCATGTCGCGTTTGGGGTGACGCAGCCGGTCAAAGCGCACCGGCACGGGCTTGGCGTAACCGAACAAAAACGCGCCGCTGGTGCTGAAATACAGCAGCAGGGGCAACAAGATGGTGCCCACCAGGTCGATGTGGGGAAAAGGGTTGAGGGTGACACGCCCCAGCACCGCGGCGGTGTTGTCGCCCAAGCGCAGCGCTGCGTAGCCGTGGGCCGCTTCGTGCAAGGTGATGGCAAAGATCACCGGCAAGGCATAGATCAGGACGGTTTGGATGAGGTCGGACATGTTGACCCCGATTGTCTCAGACCCGTCTGAGTGGTGTTGTGCACCCTTGGGCGCCCACACCAGAACAAAGCTGCGGCCAAACACAGAGCCCGCCGGGACAGACGCCCGGCAGGCTCGGCTTAGTCAGGGATCGGTAAAAAGCGTTCCACCAGCAAGGACCAAAATGCGGCGCCAATGGCCACGTTTTTGTCGTTGAAGTCATAGCCTGGGTTGTGCACCATGCAGGCGCCGTGCCCCCCCTTGCCGTGCAAGGTGATGGTCACGTTGTCAGACGAGGCCATGGCCGCGCCATCGCGCAACACCAAATGGCCTTGTGGCTGCCCTGGCATGTTGTGCATGGCAAAGATGGCTTTGCAGGGGAACTGTTGGAACAGGCCGTCTTCCATCATCCTCTTGGCTCCGCCCAAGCCTTCTTCGGCGGGCTGGAAAATCAGGTTCACCGTGCCCGAAAACACCCCCTGTTGAGCGATGTGCTTGGCCGCAGCCAGCAGCATGGCGGTGTGACCATCGTGACCGCATGCGTGCATGATGCCCACCTTGCAGCTGGCATAGGGCAGGCCGGTGGCCTCCTCAATGGGCAGGGCGTCCATGTCGGCACGGATGCCGATGCTTGGGGTGCCTGTGCCTTTTTTGAGCTGACCGACCAGACCGGTGCCGCCCAGGCCGCGTGTGACCTGGTAGCCCCAGCCGCTCAGTTGTTCGGCCACCAGGTCACTGGTGCGGTACTCCTTGTAGCCCATCTCGGGGTGCCGGTGGATGTCGCGGCGCACCGCGATGAATTCATCCGCCAAGACATGATGGGCTTGCAGTTTCTCGTGCACCAAAGGGTCCCTGGGCGCCTTCAGGGTGGCGGCCGTGTCCATCACTGGGCTTGCAGATTGATCGACTTGGCAATCGCGCGGTAGCGCTCGATCTCGCTTTGGTAGATGCGTGCCAATTCGACCGGTGTGCGAGAGGGCAAGACCACGTTGCCGCTGCCCTCTAAAGCTTTGCGTGTCTCTGGTGCTTCAGCTGAAGCATAGAAAGCTTTGTTCAAGGTGTTGACCACAGCGTCGGGGGTATTGCGGTGCACTTGTACCCCCGCCCAAATGTCAAACTCCATGGCCTCGAGGCCCTTCATGGCGGCCATCGCCGGGAACTGCTTGAACAGGGGGTGTGGGGTTTTCGAGGTCACGGCCAGTCCTTGAATTTTCCCGTCGATCAGGGTTTGCGGAATAGAGCCGGCCATGGGCAAGAACGCCATGTCGATCTGCCCCCCCATCAGGTCGGTCAGCAAAGGGGCAATGCCTTTGTAGGGGACGTGCAGCATCTCCACCTTGGTCAGTTGCGAAAACTTTTCGCCAATCAGGTGGTAGAGCGATCCAGGGCCTACGCTGCCATAGCTCAGGGGCCTGTCTGCGCTTTTGCGTGCCAGAGCCAGAAGTTCGTCCACCGACTTGACGTTGAGCGAGTTGCGAACGGCCAAAACTGTGTTCGTTGTCGCGAATTGAGCGACCAGTTTGAAGTCTTCGGATTTGTACTTGACACCCTGAATGGCCATGGGTGCCAGGACCAATTCCATGGGGCTGCCCAAACTGAGGATGTAGCCGTCAGCTGGCGAACTGGCCACCTTGGTCAGCCCGATCGAGCCGCCAGCGCCGCCAATGTTTTCAATGATCAGGGTCTGGCCCAGTTTGGACGCGGCATCGGGCTGCACCCTGCGGGCAAAAAAGTCGGAAGGGCCGCCTGCCGGGTAGGGCACGACCAGGCTGATTGGCTTGACGGGATAGGTCTGCGCCATGGCGGAACTGAGCGCAACAGCGGCCACGAGCAGGGCGCCAAGAAGGGTTTTGATGTTCATGATGTCACCTGTGGGGTTTGAACTTTGAGGTCGCTTGGTTTGACCCTGTGTCCATGCTAAAAATTTTGAATTCATGTGTCCAATGACTTATTTTCCTGATAATCATTCGTAAAATGAATGCATGAACCTCAGGCACCTTGAACACTGGCTGGCGCTGGCAGACACCGGCTCCTTCAGCCGCGCGGCAGAAAAACTGCACATCACCCAGTCCGCTTTGAGCCGAAGCATTCAAGCCCTGGAAGAGGATCTGGGTGGCCCCTTGGTGGACCGGGTGGGCAAAAAAAACGAACTCACACCTTTGGGCCGCTCCGTGCTGGAGCGGGCGCGGCGTATCGTGCACGAGGCCCAGGAGCTCAAACAAGGCGCTGCCTTGCTCAAGCAAGGCGGCTTGGGCGCCTTGCGTGTGGGGTTGGGGTCTGGCCCCGGCGCCATGCTGATGACGCCTTGGTTGGTTTACATGGCCCAGCACCACCCCACGGTGCAGGTCACGGTCTCGCGCGGGTCCACCGAACTGCAACTGACCCAATTGCGCGAGCGGCAACTCGATGCCCTGGTGGTGGACGTGCGGCGGGTCGAAGCCGCACCGGATTTGAAAATGACGCAGGTGGTCGAGATGCGGGCGTGCTTTGTGTGCCGCCAGGGCCACCCGTTGATGGAGCGCGCCGCCAAGGGCTTGCCTTTTGATGCCTTGCTTTCTTACCCCATCGCCTCCATTGAGCTGTCGCAAGAGGTGGCCCGTTTGCTGGTCGACCACTACGGCCCGCAGGCCAACCCGGCACAAATGACCACCTTGCAGTGCGAGGACATCGCCAGTTTGCTGGAGGTGGTGGGCCAGACCGATGCGATTTACTTAGGGATTGTGGGCGCTGCCCGAGAGGGCTTGGCCCAAGGTCGTTTGGTCGAGTTGCCCATGCAAATCCCCCTGAAAGGCCAGGCACGGCTGGCCCTGATCACCTTGGCGGGCCGCACCGAATTGCCCGTCATGTCGGTGTTTCGCGCGTTTGTGCAAAACCACTTGAGTGATTGAAAAAACAACAAAGGAATCGGGATGCAGGAATGGCTTTACCCCATGGGGGTGGTTTTGTTGGGTTACACCGTGCTGGGCCTCACAGGTTTTGGCTCGGCTTTGGTGGTGGTCCCCCTTTTGGCCTGGAACTGGCCCTTGCCCACCGTGGTGGCGCTGACATTGCTCATGGACGTACCCGCCTCGGCTTTTCACAGTGGCCTCAATTGGCGGCAGGTGCAGTGGCGCGAGCTGCGCCGCCTGCTGCCCGGCATGCTGGTGGGCACGGTGCTGGGCTTGTGGCTCATGCAGCACATGAACAGCCGCTGGCCTTTGTTGTTGCTGGGCTTGTACGTGGCGGGTGTGGGTTTGAATGCCTTGCGCGTCAGGACTGCGCCTTTGCAGCCGCCGGCCCCGGTCTGGGTGTATCCGGTGGGCGGGGCCGTTGGCCTGGTGGAAATGCTGTTTGGCACGGCAGGCCCCTTGGTGGTGGCCTGGCTCAGCCGCCGAGTGGCCGATGTGCAGCAATTGCGCGCCAGCACGCCCATGGTCATTGCCACGGCGGCAACCACGGTCTTGCTGGTCATGGCCTTGGACGGTCGCTTGTCCAGTGGCGAGTTGTGGCAGCGCTGGAGTGTGTTGATTGGCGTAGCTCTGATGGGCGTTTGGCTGGGCCACCGTGTGGCGCACCGGGTGCCCGTGGCGCGATTGCGCCAGATCATCTGCGCTTTGATGGTGGTCAGCGGTTTGATGCTGGCGCTGGGGGCTTTGAAGTAAAGGTTTTGCAGGTCGGCGCTTGCGCTGCGACGATGGTCCTTCACGGGGTTCTCAAAGTTGAATTGCCCAGCGACCTCTTGAGCCACAAAAAAAGGGAGCCGTGGCTCCCTTGGGTGTGAACGCGGAAATGGCTTACATCAACAGGTGTTCACCGGCGTTGTCACCACCCAGAGTGACATAGTTGACTTTGCGGATGTCCATCAGCTTGGTGCCGCCCGAATAGCTGATGGAGCTTTGCACGTCTTGCTCCATTTCAATCAGGGTGTTGGCCAGCTTGCCCTTGATCGGCTCCAAAATGCGCTTGCCTTCCACGTGCTTGTATTCGCCTTTGTTGAAGTCAGAGGCCGAGCCGTAGTACTCCTTGAACATCTCGCCATCGACCTCGACGGTTTTGCCAGGCGACTCTTCGTGACCGGCAAACAATGAGCCGATCATCACCATGCTGGCGCCAAAGCGGATGCTCTTGGCAATGTCGCCGTGGCTGCGGATACCGCCATCGGCAATGATGGGCTTGGTCGCCACACGGGCGCACCACTTGAGCGCCGACAACTGCCAGCCGCCGGTGCCAAAACCCGTTTTCAGCTTGGTGATGCACACCTTGCCCGGGCCCACGCCCACTTTGGTGGCATCGGCACCCCAGTTTTCCAAATCGATCACGGCTTCCGGCGTGGCCACGTTGCCAGCGATGACGAAGCTCTTGGGCAATTTGCCCTTGATGTAGCCGATCATGTCGCGCACGCTGTCGGCGTGGCCGTGGGCGATGTCAATGGTGATGTACTCGGGCACCAGATTTTCAGTGGCCAGCTGGTCCACGGTGGCGCGGTCGGGGGCTTTGACGCCCAGCGAGATCGAGGCGTAAACACCCTTGGCGTGCATGTCGCGCACAAACTGGACGTTGTCCAGATCAAAGCGGTGCATGACGTAAAAGTAATTGTTTTTGGCCATCCACAGGCAGATGCTTTCATCCACCACCGTCTTCATGTTGGCAGGCACCACCGGCAGTCGGAAGGTGCGGCTACCCAATGTGACGCTGGCGTCGCACTCAGAACGGCTTTCCACGCGGCACTTGCGAGGCAAAAGCAGAATGTTGTCGTAGTCAAAAATTTCCATGAGAAAACCAAGCTCCAAAGAAGGATTCGTTGAAAAAACGAGTGAGCGCTTGGCTTGGCCGGTTTTTTTGACGTAAAAAAACCGGGCGCAAGAATCTTGGGCCCGGTGGCTGATTCTACCCGTGTTCAAACACCCTGCGAAGGCGCGTTTGGGTATCGATTTCAAGCGGCTTTGACTGCAGGTGGGGGCAGTGTCGGTTTGGTGGCCAGCATGAAGGCCAGCGAACCCAGGGCCGCCAGCAAGGCCAGCAGGCTGAAGCCCAACAGGTAATCCCCCGTCAAATCGGCCAAAACGCCCGCGATCATGGGCCCCGCAATTTGCCCCAACGCGATGATGGCCGCCGACAGGCCCAAAATCAGCCCGATCGCATGGCGCCCAAAGTAGTCGGCCCGGATGGCCTGCATGAAAGGGCCGCGCAGACCCCAAGCGATGCCATGGAACACCCCGAAAGCCACCAGCATGGCCATGTGGTTGGCGTAGGTCAGGCACAACATGCCGATGCCGTGGGCCAGCATGCACAGGGCGGAGACCTTTCTTTTGTCGAACCAGTCGCCCATGGTGGCCCCCATCAGCACCCCGGCCAATTGCCCAAAGGTCATGATCAAAATCACCCAACTGGCGGTGGTGAACGAATAGCCCAAGCCTTCTTTCATGTGGCTGATGGCGTGCACATTCACGGCCGACACCACCAGCAAGGCCAGGCCATGGCCAATGGCCAGCATCCAAAAAGCCCGGGTGCGCAGCGCTTGCGCCACGGTGAATTCAACCTGCACGGGTGGCGCTGGAAGGCCTTGGGCCAGGTCGGCAGCGGCTTGCGCCGGGTGGATGCCGTCGACGTGTTCGCCATGGTCCTCGGGTCGGCGGCGGATGATGTTGGCCATGGGCAAGCCTGTCAGCAAAACCAGCAAGCCCGAGCCCGCAGCCGTGGCCCGCCACCCCCAGACCTGGATGGACCAGGCCATCAGCGGCACCGCCAGCCCTCCCATGGCCAGTCCTAGGCTCATGATGGACAAGGCGCGCGCCCGGAACTTCTCGAACCACTGCACCAGGGCCACCGACAACGGAAAGTAGCCTCCCAAGCTGGCACCCACGGCCATCAGGATGGCGCTGGCATAAAACGTGGCAACGCTGTCGACCTGACTGAGCAACAGCAAGCCGGCCGCAAACAGCGCCATGCCCCAGCGGATCATTTTTTGCGGCCCCACCCGGTCCATCACCCAGCCCAGCACCGGACCGATGATGGCCGCCTCCACCGACTGCAACGCGGCAGCCCCGGACAAGGTGGTTTTGCTCCAACCCATTTCGTCTGACAGGACGGCGATGTAAAGGCCCAAAGCCTGCGTGAGAAAAGCCGCCAGCAAAAATTGGATGCCGCAAGCCGCGCCCACCATGCGCCAGCCGTAAAACACCCTCATGCCAAAGACTCCAGCAACAGTTCGCCCAGGTCCGCCAATGGGGGCATGGACTGTGGGGCAGGCCTAGGGTGCTGTTTCATAGGGCGCGCGGTTTGTGGGGAGTCATGGCAGAAAAGCCGATGTTGTCATACCAAGCCCGCTGCACATGTCCCTGACTGGACCGACTGTGGGGCAGCGTTGGCGCTGATGGGCACAGACCGGTGCTGCTCGTGCTGAAGCAGATCAAGCGCAGACGAACTTCCTACAATCTCTCTCTATGTTGTCTGACACCTCCCCGAACACTTCTTCTCCCTTGCTGGCTCAGCTCAACGAAGAGCAGCACCGCGCGGTGGCCTTGCCTGCCGAGCATGCTTTGATTTTGGCGGGTGCTGGGTCGGGCAAAACGCGGGTGTTGACCACGCGCATCGCTTGGTTGCTGCAAACTTCGCAGGTCTCGCCGAGCGGCATCTTGGCCGTGACCTTCACCAACAAGGCCGCCAAGGAGATGAAGCTGCGCTTGCAGTCGATGTTGCCGGTCAATGTCAATGCCATGTGGATCGGCACGTTTCATGGCCTGTGCAACCGTTTTTTGCGGGCGCACTTTCAATTGGCCGGCTTGCCGCAGACTTTCCAAATTTTGGACACACAAGACCAGTTGTCGGCCATCAAGCGCTTGTGCAAGCAATTCAATGTGGATGAAGACCGCTTTCCGCCCAAGCAATTGCAGTACTTCATTGCGGGCTGCAAAGAAGACGGCCAACGCCCAGCGGCAGTGCCGGTGCGTGACGACGAAACCCGCCGCAAGGTCGAGCTGTACCAGCTGTACGAAGAGCAGTGCCAGCGCGAAGGCGTGGTCGATTTCGGTGAGTTGATGCTGCGTTCATATGAATTGCTGCGTGACAACGTGCATGTGCGCGAGCATTACCGCCGCCGCTTTCGGCACATCTTGGTGGACGAGTTTCAAGACACCAACAAGCTGCAATACGCCTGGCTCAAGCAGCTGGCGGGGCTGCCGGGGGAGGGTGGCCAATGTGCCATCTTGGCGGTGGGCGATGACGACCAGAGCATCTACGCCTTTCGCGGTGCCCGCGTGGGCAACATGGCCGACTTTGTGCGCGAGTTTCAGGTTCAGCACCAAATCAAGCTCGAGCAAAACTACCGCAGCTTCAGCAACATTCTGGATTCGGCCAACCACCTGATCAGCCACAACAAAACCCGTTTGGGCAAGACGCTGCGCACCGACCAAGGGGCCGGCGAGCCGGTGCGGGTGGTCGAGTCGCCGTCTGACTTCGCCGAGGCCCAGTGGTTGGTCGAGGAGTTGCGGCAGTTGGTCAAGCAAGACGGTTTTGAACGCAAGGAAGTGGCGCTGCTGTACCGCAGCAACGCGCAAAGCCGGGTGCTGGAAACCGCCTTGTTCAATGCCGGTTTCCCGTACCGTGTGTATGGCGGTTTGCGCTTTTTTGAGCGCGCCGAGATCAAACACGCGCTGGCCTATTTGCGCCTGATGGAGAACCCCAACGACGACACCAGCTTTTTGCGGGTAGTCAACTTTCCACCGCGCGGCATCGGTGCGCGCAGCATCGAGCAATTGCAAGACGCTGCCCGTGCCGCAGGTTGTTCTTTGCACGATGCCGTCAGCGTCACCACCGGCAAGGCCGGGGCCAATTTGGCCGCCTTTGTGGCCATGGTCGATGTGCTGCGCGAGCAGACCGAGGGCTTGACGCTGCGCGAAATCATCGATTTGGTGCTGGACAAAACCGGTTTGCTCACGCATTACCGGACTGAGAAAGAAGGCGCCGACCGGGTGGAAAACTTGGAAGAACTCGTCAACGCGGCCGAGAGCTTTGTCACGCAAGAAGGTTTTGGCCGCAGCGCGGTGGCCCTGCCGCAAGGCTTGTCACAAAGCCCGGTCAGCCAGGGTTTGAGCGCTGCGCCAGCATCAGACCTCGGCACCATCGACGAGTTCAGCGAAGACGGCGTGATCATGAGCCCGCTGGCGGCCTTCCTCACACACGCATCGCTGGAGGCGGGCGACAACCAGGCGCAAGCGGGCGAAGACGCGGTGCAGCTGATGACGGTGCACGCCAGCAAGGGCTTGGAATTTGATGCGGTGTTCATCACCGGGCTGGAAGAAGGCCTGTTCCCGCACGAAAACGCGATGAACGATTTTGACGGCCTGGAGGAAGAGCGCCGCCTGATGTACGTGGCCATCACCCGCGCCCGCAAGCGTTTGTACCTGAGCCATTCGCAAACCCGCATGCTGCACGGCCAGACCCGCTACAACCTGAAAAGCCGTTTTTTGGCCGAACTGCCTGAGGCGTGTTTGAAATGGGTGACGCCCAAAAACGCCGGGTTCTCCAACTTGGGCACGGCGGGTGGCAGCTCGGGTTCATCCGGTGCTGGCTGGCCGCAAACCCCGGCCTTCAACCGCCAGACCCGCCCCGCTTGGGGGCAAAGCAGCTTGAGTACCGAAACCTACAAAAGCCCACCCGTGCCAGTGCAAAAAGCCGCGCCCGAGCACGGCCTCAGCGCGGGCAAAACCGTGTTCCACACCAAGTTTGGTGAGGGCAAGGTGCTGGCGGTGGAGGGCGTGGGCGCCGATGCCCGCGCCCAAGTCAACTTTTCCCGTCACGGGGTGAAATGGCTGGCGCTGAGTGTGGCCAAACTCACCTTGGTCTAAACTTCTTTTTGCTTTGAAAGATCCCATGAAAATCACCCCAAATACCGTTGTCACCATGCAATACAAGGTGACCAATGCCCAAGGCCAACTGCTGGACAAGGCCCAAGAGCCCACTTCTTATTTGCATGGCGGTTACGACAACACGTTTCCCAAAATCGAAGAAGCCCTCGAAGGCCAAGAGGTGGGGTTTGCCACCACCTTGAAGCTGGCCCCTGCCGACGCATTTGGCGAGCGTGATGAGAGTTTGGTGCAGACCATTCCCAAAAGTGAATTTCCACCAGGCGTCAAGGTGGGCGGTCAGTTGCGTGGCCGCACCCCAGACGGGCGCGAACAAGTGTTCAACGTGCTGAAAATCAAAGGCGACCACGTGATGCTCGATGGCAACCACCCGTGGGCGGGTCAGCACCTGACCCTGGCGCTCAAAGTGGTCGAGGTTCGGGCTGCCTCAGCCGATGAGGTGACGCACCGTCACGCCCATGGCGCACACGGCCACCAGCACTGATCTCAATCGGCGCTAGGCGGTGGCGCGCTGTGTTCGTCGTCCACGTCGGTTGAGAAACAGTCGCGCACCGAAAACAGCATCGAGGTGAAGAACATGCCCGCCACCATCAGTGCCATGGGCAAGAAAGCCGCCGTCATCAATTGAGGGTTGCCCATCAAGCTGGTGATCAGCAAGGCCAAAATGGCGCTGCCCATGAAAATCACACCCCAAACCATCACATAAACCGTGAAAGCCTTCAGGTTGCGCCAGCAAGCCATGAAGCTGAAAAACAAACTTTTGACCGCTGGCATGCCGTACCAGTGCACCAAGGCGGGTGAATGCCAAAACATCATGGACAGGGGCACATAAAACAGCATGGACACCCACAAGGCGGTTTGAAACGAGTCGGTCGTGACCACGTCGGGTGTCATTTTGGCGCCACCAAAATAGACTTTGGCAAAGGTGCCGCCATCGACCAAGGTGGACACCAGCATCACCGCCAAGAAAATCACCGCGTACAAGCCGCCCAAATGGAACATGGTTTTGCGATGAGGCCCGGCCTTGAAGGCGGCAAACAAGACACCGGGCATGGGAAATTTGCCTTGGGAGGCGGTTTGTGTCGCCGCCATCATGCCCAGCGTCAGCCCTGGCAAAACGATGAGCGCCAAAGCGCTGCCCACAAAGGGCACGATCGAGACCACAGACACCGTGGTCATGAACAAAAAGAAAAGACCCGTCATGGCCAAAGGTTGACGCCAAAAAGTGCGCAGGCCTTGTTTGGCCCATTTCAGGCCAGCGCTGGCAGGAACGATTTGCAGGTGCATGGTGGTCAGATGGTGGCGTACAAGGTCACAGGATGGTGAATGCGGCTGTGCAAAACGCGCTCGAAATGGGTCGGGTCGTGCGGAATGAGCATGTTGGCTTCGCGGGGCAGATGGTAGTCCCACAGCCGCGAAATCCAAAACCGTAAAGCCCCGGCCCTTAGAAGGGCGGGCAATAAGGCACGTTCGGGCGCTGTCAAGGGCCGCTCCTGCCCGTAGGCTTGCAGCATGGCTCCGGCGCGTTCGGTGTCGTGTCGGCCTGTGCCCAAGTCGATGCACCAGTCGTTCAGGCACACGGCCAAGTCAAACAGCCAGGTGTCCACGCCTGCAAAGTAAAAGTCAAAAAAGCCAGTCAGTTGCTCGCCATCGAACATCACGTTGTCGCGGAACAGGTCGGCGTGCACCGGGCCACGGGGCAAGGCGGCATAGGCGGCACTGTCGGCGATGTGGTTTTGGTAAGCCAGTTCGCTGCGCAGCAAGGCGGCTTGCGCTTCGTGCAGATGGGGCAAGACCACCGGGGCTGTGTCGTTCCACCAGGGCAGGCCCCGCAAATTGGGCTGGCTGCGGTTGTAGTCGGCCCCCGCCAGGTGCATGCGCGCCAGCATTTGGCCTACTGCGGCGCAGTGCACGGCCTGTGGCTGCAATTGGCTTTTGCCCGTGAGTTTGTTGACCACGGCGGCAGGCTTGCCGTTCAAGGTGTGCAGCACATCGCCATCGCGGTTGGCAGCGGGGTCGGGCACCGGGATGCCACGGCCTGCCAAAAATTTCATCAACAGCAGGTAAAAGGGCAGTTGTTCGTGAGTCAGGCGCTCAAACAGGGTGAGCACGTACTCACCTTGGGTGGTGGTGGCGAAGTAATTGGTGTTTTCAATGCCACCTTCGATGCCGCGCAAAGCGGTGAGCTGGCCCAGGTTCAGGGTTTGCATCAGGTCGTTGGCCTGGGTTTCGGTGACTTCGGTGAATACCGCCATGGGATGAGGGTCAAACGCCAGGGGGAGCTGGCTTGGATAAGCAAAAGTGGATTGTAGAGGGCGAAAAGAGCCCAATGACCCGCCAAGGGCTGACTGCGCTGGGCCGATGTGGCAAAGCGAAGCGCCTCTGAGGCCCAGCGCAGTCAGCTCTTGGCGGGTCTGCCCGGGGCGCGGTGTGATGGTGTGCGGGGCCTGCGCCGAGGCTCAGAGGCGCTTCGCTTTGCCACATCGCCTCAGCGCAGGCCCCGCACACCATCTGGGATTTCGGCAAAGGTTATTTGCGCTTCGCTTTGCCACATCACCCTGACACAGGCCCTGCCCCCAATCCTTCTCGGTCACTTGGGTGTGAAGCCGGTACACAATCGAGGGATGAGCGAAAACACCCCCGATACCACCCCCGACACATCCCAACCGACCCTCTTGCTGGTCGACGGCTCCAGTTACCTGTACCGCGCCTTTCACGCCATGCCTGACCTGCGGGCTGTGCCCGGTGACCCGACGAGTGCCGCCACAGGCGCCATTCGCGGCATGATCAACATGATGGAGCGGCTGCGCAAGGATGTGCCCGCCGTGTATGCCGCCTGCGTGTTCGATGCCAAAGGCCCGACGTTCCGTGACGCGTTGTACCCCGAGTACAAAGCCAACCGCAGCCCCATGCCCGACGATTTGCGCAGTCAAATTGAGCCGATCCACGAACTGGTGCGCCTGATGGGCTGGACCGTGCTGGACGTGCCCGGCGTGGAAGCCGACGACGTGATTGCCACCTTGGCCCACACCGCTGCGCAACAGGGCATCGAGGTGACCGTGTCCAGTGGCGACAAAGACCTGAGCCAATTGGTGAATCCGCACATCACCATCATCGACACCATGAACGGCAAGGTGCGCGATGTGGCCGGTGTCACCGAAGAGTTTGGTGTGCCGCCCTCGCTCATGATCGACTACCAAACCTTGGTGGGCGATCCGGTCGACAACGTGCCGGGGGTGGCCAAAGTGGGTCCCAAGACCGCCGCCAAGTGGTTGCTCGAATACGGCTCACTCGACAACCTCATGGCGCATGCCGACGAGATCAAAGGCGTGGCGGGCGAGAACTTGCGCCAGGCGGTGGACTGGCTGCCCAAAGGCCGTGCGCTGGTGACCATGAAGACCGACTGCGACCTGAGCGGCTGGGTGCCCGATTTGCCATCGCTTGCCAGCTTGCACCTGCACGAGCCCGACAAGGACAAGCTGCTGAATTTTTACCAGACCTATGGTTTCAAAGGGCTGGTGCAGTCGCTGGGTGGGGCCATGCCTGCACCGGTGGCCAAGGCCAAAACAGCCAAGCCCAAAGACACCGGCATGGGCGATTTGTTTGGCACAGTGGCTGACGACGAGCCCGCAGCAGCCCCCGAGCTCAACAGCGCCGCCAGCTCGGTGCAAGGCGAGCTGAAATACGACACGGTGCTCGATTGGGCCGCGTTCGACATCTGGCTCGCTCGGATAGAGCAAGCCCCACTCACCGCCATTGACACCGAAACCACCTCGCTCGACGCCATGCGCGCCGACATCGTCGGTATCTCGCTGAGCGTGACGCCCGGCGAGGCCGCCTACATCCCGCTGGCCCACAACGGCCCGGATGCACCAGTGCAGATGCCGCTGGCCGACGTGCTGGCCAAGCTCAAGCCTTGGCTCGAGAACCCCGCCCGCCACAAACTGGGCCAAAACATCAAATACGACCGCCATGTGTTCGCCAACCACGGCATCGAGGTGCAGGGTTACGCCCACGACACCATGCTGGAAAGCTATGTGCTCGAAGTGCACAAGCCGCATGGCCTCTCCAGCTTGGCCGAACGCCATGTGGGCCGCCGAGGCGTGACCTACGAAGACCTGTGTGGCAAAGGGGCGCACCAGATTCCGTTTGCGCAGGTGGACGTGGACAAAGCGGCGCATTATTCGTGCGAAGACTCGGACCAATGCTTGGACGTGCACTTGGCGCTGTGGCCGCAGATCCAGGCCCATGCGGGGCTGAAGTACGTGTATGAATTGGAAATCGCGACCAGCGAAGCGCTTTACCGCATCGAACGCAATGGGGTGCTGATCGACGCGCCCACGCTGGCCGCACAAAGCCAGGCGCTGGGCGAGCGCATCGTGCAGCTCGAAACCGAGGCTTACGAGATCGCCGGCCAGCCCTTCAATTTGGCCAGCCCCAAGCAGTTGGGCGAGATCTTTTTTGACAAACTGGGCCTGCCCGTCATCAAGAAAACCGCCACCGGCGCGCGCAGCACCGACGAAGAGGTGCTGGAGAAACTGGCCGAAGACTACCCACTGCCCGCCCGCATTCTGGAGCACCGCAGTCTCTCCAAACTCAAAGGCACCTACACCGACAAACTGGCGCAACTGGCCTTGCCGCGCACCGGTCGCGTGCACACCCACTATGCGCAGGCGGTGGCCGTCACAGGCCGACTGTCCAGCAACGAGCCCAACTTGCAAAACATTCCGGTGCGCACCGCCGAAGGACGCAAGGTGCGCGAGGCCTTTGTGGCTTCGCCCGGATGCGTGATTGCCAGTGCCGATTACAGCCAAATCGAGCTGCGCATCATGGCGCACCTGAGCGACGACCCGGCTTTGCTCAAAGCCTTCCATGACGGCCTGGACGTGCACAAGGCCACAGCGGCCGAGGTGTTTGGCCTCACCCCCGACACCGTCAGCAGCGAGCAGCGCCGCTACGCCAAGACCATCAACTTTGGTCTGATCTACGGCATGAGCGCATTCGGTTTGGCCAAGGCGCTCTCCATCGACAACACGGCGGCCAAGAACTACATCACCCGCTACTTTGAGCGTTTTGCCGGGGTCAAGCACTACATGGACGCCACCCGTGAACAGGCCAAGGCGCTGGGCTATGTCGAAACCGTGTTCGGCCGCCGCCTGGTGCTGCCCGAGATCAACAGCCCCAATGGCCCACGCCGCGCTGGGGCCGAACGCGCCGCCATCAACGCGCCCATGCAGGGCACGGCGGCCGATTTGATCAAGCTGAGCATGGTCGCGGTGCAAAAAGCGCTGGACGAGCAAGGCAAGGCCACCCAAGTCATCATGCAGGTGCACGATGAACTGGTGTTTGAAGTCCCTGAATCAGAAGTTGAATGGGTGCGCACCGAGGTGCCGCGCATCATGGCCAGTGTGGCCGACCTGAAGGTGCCGCTCTTAGCCGAAGTGGGCTTTGGCCCGAACTGGGAACAGGCGCACTGAGCGTCAAGCTGGCTGCCAGGGCGCGTGCTTGTGCATGATGGCTTCAAACAGCGCAGAGCCTTCAAACGCGGTCAGCCAAGCGACCAAGGCAGGCCAGGCCTGCGCCGCAAACCAGCCGGGGTCGGTGTGGGCGTATTGCCGCACAAAGGGGGCTATGGCTGCATCGGCCAAAGCGAATTGCTCGCCAGTCAAAAAAAGCTGTGCGCGAAGCCGTACATCCAGCTTGTGTAACCAAAGCGCCGCCGCATCGCGGTCAGCAACGCCGTTCTGCAACCCCGATCTGTTGGGGTATTTGTAGCGGTCCAGTTGCTGCTTGAAAGGTCCGTCGTTGTGCGCGATCAAATCCAGCGCATCGGCCATGTCCGCATCTGCGCTTGGCAACCAGCCCAGCGGGTCGTGCTGGCGCAGGGCCCATAGCATGATGTCCAGACTTTGTTCCAGCACCTTTTCACTGTCTGGGCCGCGCAGCCATAAAACCGGCACCGTCCCTTTGGGTGACAGGGCCAGCAGGTGGACCGGTTTGTGTTTCAAAACCACTTCTCGGTGTTCAAAATCGATGCCACTGACCTGCAGCGCCAAGCGCGCTCGCATGGCGTAAGGGCAACGGCGAAACGAGTACAAAGCGGGCGGGGTATGGGGCATGACGGCAGTTTAAATCGCCAACCGCGTGCAAACCATAGGCGCCTGTGTCAAGATCAGCGTCCTCTGATATCTGGACTTGGAGACCTGCCTTGAACAATGACCTGATGAACGATGCCCAAGCCCTTTTGGGAGGTCGGGTAGACGCCAGTGGCACCACCCGCCGAGTGGCCTTGAAAGCCGCATTGGGCGTGGGCTATGCCGCAGCGGCTGCCCCCATCATGGCCCAAACGGCCATCAAGACGCCCGCCACGGGCTTGGTGGCGGGAGAGGTGACCATTGACGTCAACGGTTTCAAGATGCCGGCTTACCGGGCTGCGCCGGCGGGCAAGACAGGCCTGCCGGTGGTCTTGGTGATCTCCGAGATCTTTGGTGTGCACGAGTACATCGCCGACACCACGCACCGCCTTGCACAAGCGGGCTATTTGGCGATGGCCCCCGAGCTTTTTGTGCGTCAGGGGGATCCCAGTGAGTACGGTGAATTGGCCAAATTGCAGTCTGAAATCATCGCCAAAGTGCCCGATGCGCAAGTGATGGCAGATTTGGACGCTTGCGTGGCTTGGGCCGCGGCGAATGGTGGCAACACCGACAAGCTGGCCATCACGGGTTTTTGCTGGGGAGGACGCATCACATGGTTGTATGCGGCTCACCAGCCCAAGCTCAAAGCGGGCGTGGCGTGGTATGGCCGCTTGGTGGGCAATGTCACCCCCCAAACACCGCAGCACCCACTGGCATTGGCGGGCAGTTTGAAGGCGCCAGTGCTGGGTTTGTATGGCGGTGCAGACACAGGCATACCCCTGGATACGGTGGATAAAATGAAAGCCGAACTGGTCAAAGGGCCGGCACCTGCCAAGGCCAGTGAGTTTGTGGTTTATCCTGATGCGCCACATGCTTTTCATGCCGATTACCGTCCCAGCTACCGCAAGCCAGCAGCAGACGATGGGTGGCAGCGCATGTTGGCTTGGTTCAAACGCTTCGGTGTGGCGTGATGTGTGAATGCTGAAAACGCCCTTCGGGGCGTGAGTTCTTTCAGACCGCCCATTGGGGCGCGAGTTTGGTAAAACCGCCCATAGGGGCGGTTTGTTTTGGGGTGCAGAGCACCCCGGGAAACATGATGACTTTATTGGCGATATTGGTGGGCACTTTGGTAGCCGGCATTGGCAGCGTTTGGGTGGCAGCTTGGCTGAGCTTTGGTGTTTTGAGCCGCTACACCCAGCACATGTTGAGTTTGGCCGCCGGGGCTTTGATGGCCACGTCTTTCCTGCATTTGTTGCCAGAGGCTTTTGAAAGTGGCGTGGGCCCACACGAACTCTTTTTGACTTTGCTGGTGGGTTTGGTTTTTTTCTTTTTGCTCGACAAGGCCGAGTTGTGGCACCACGGACACGAGCATGGACATGGACATGGGCATGATCACGATCACGATCACGATCACGATCACGCTCACGCTCACGCTCACGGGCATCACCACGGCCATTCAGAAACGCCAAAGGGCCAATGGGCCATATTGGCCGGGGACAGTGTGCATTGCTTTGGAGACGGCATTTTGATTGCCTCGGCCTTCATGGCCGACATGCACCTGGGCATGATCGCTGCGCTGGCGGTGTTGGCCCATGAAATTCCTCACCACATGGGCGACTTGGCCGTTTTGCGGCAGGGCAGCAGCAGCCGCCGTGCCGCCATCGTGAAGGTGTCGATGGCCGGCGCCATCACCGCTTTGGGTGGTGCTGTGGGCTATGTGCTGGTGGACGCCTTGCGCGAGGGCTTGCCCTTCTTTTTGGTGGTCGCCAGCAGCAGCTTTATTTATGTGGCTTTGGCCGACCTGATTCCGCAGCTGCAAAAGCGACTGTCAGCCCGCGAGACAGCGGCCCAGATCCTTTGGTTGGGCGTGGGCATCGGCATGGTGCTGCTGGTGAGTGCTTTGACAGGTCACCAGCACTGAACTTAGCCCTTGGCGCAGGGCAGTCCTGGTGTGTTGCACCACTCGCTCCAGCTGCCTGCATACAGGGCGGTGATGCCGAAACCGGCCATTTCCATGGCCATCAAATTGGGCACAGCCGTCACGCCAGAACCGCAGTGGTGCACCACGCTGCTGGGAGCTCGGCTGGCGAGCACTTGGGACCACTCGGCGCGCAGCAACTCTGGCGATTTGAAGCGACCGTCTGCGGTGAAGTTGTCGGTGTAAGGCCGGTTCAAGGCCCCGGGTATGTGGCCCGCGACCGGGTCGAGCGGCTCCATCTCTCCCCTGAAACGTGCCCCGGCGCGTGCATCGATGATGGTTTGCTCGGGTCTGCCCAAGGCCGCTGACACCTCAGAAGTCAGCACCAACTGGCGCAGTGGTGCTTTCAATGCAAATGCCGCAGGCGCAGGGGGCGTGAAGGGGCCCGATTCGGTGGCCCCACCGGCGTCTTTCCAAGCTTGCAGACCGCCGTCGAGCACCGCCACAGCCTCGTGACCCAGCCATTTGAGCATCCACCACAAACGCCCACAGTAGGCGCTTTTGTTGCGGTCGTACACCACGATCTGCATGCCGTTGTGAATGCCCAGACTGCCCAGCCATTGGGCCACGGCTTCACGCTGGGGCAGTGGGTGGCGTCCGCCATTCACGGCCAGGCTGTCCTCGTGTGTGCTCAGGTTCTGGTCCAGGTTGGCGGGCAAGGCGCCTGCGATGCGCTCGTCAGCAAAAAAGCCACCCGCCAACTCAGGCTTCATCAGGTCAAAACTGCAGTCGAAAATGGCGCAGGGGGAGCCTTGCTCTCGCAGGGTTTGCAATTGGGGAGCGTTGATCAGCAGGGTGTACATGGTGGTCTCCAAGGGTCAGTGGTTTTCAGCCGGGGCGCTGGGCAGTGTACGGTTGCGCAGCACGGTGGAGGCGATGCCGCTGACCATGATGAGGGCCATGCCCAACCAGCCCATGAGCGGAATTTGGTCGCCAAACAGAATCAGGCCAAACAAAGCACCAAAGACGATGCCCGAATACTGCAGGTTGGCCACCACCAAAGTCGAGCCCAGGCTGTAGGCCTTGGTCATGCACAACTGTCCCAGCGCGGCCAGCACACCAATGGGCAGCAACCACAACACGCTGGGCCATACCCAGGGGCTGACGCCGGTGACCAGCATCAAAGCGGCGCCCACCACCGCGGTGCCGACGGAGAAATAAAAGACAGTGCGGGCTTCGGGTTCGTTCAGTCGGCCCAAGGCGGCCACTTGAATGTAGGCCAGAGCAGCGATCAGGCCCGAGAGCAGGCCGACGATGCCGGCAAACAACTGGTCTTGTTCGATGGTGGGTCGCAGCAACAAGATGACACCGCCAAAACCGGCGATCACCGTCAACACGATGGGCCCTTGCCGGGTGGCTTCTTGCAGTTTGCCCATGACCAGGGTGCCCCCCACCAGAAAAACCGCCACCCAGATGCCGCTCATGTAATTGAGCGTCACGGCGGTGGCCAGCGGCAAGTGGGCAATGGCATAAAACCAGGCGGCCAGTGAGGTGACACCCACCACCGAACGCCAGACGTGCATCATGGGAATCGGCGTGCGCAAAGAGACACCTTGCAGCCTGCACAAAGTGGCCATGAAGAACACGCCGATCAGACCCCTGAAAAAAACCAGCTCGGAAGTTTGGAAGTGGGCCGATGCGAACTTGATGCAAACCCCCATCAGCGAGAAGAAAAGGGATGCCAGGATCATCCATGACGCTTGCATCGTCGCCTTCGTTTCAGGGCGCGCTCATCTGGCGGCGGTACCACTCGTGGAAGTGCTGCATGCCGTCTTCCATCGGGCTTTGGTAAGGGCCCACTTCGTTGTCACCACGCGCCAGCAGGGCTTTGCGGCCCGCATCCATGCGTTCGGCGATCTCGTCGTCTTCGATGCACGTTTCCATGTAGGCCGCCTGCTGGGCTTCGACGAATTCGCGCTCGAAGGCCACAATCTCTTCGGGGTAGTAAAACTCCACCATGTTCAGCGTCTTGTTCGGGCTGATCGGGTGCAGGGTAGACACCGTGAGCACATGCGGGTACCACTCCACCATGATGTGCGGGTAGTAAGTCAACCAAATCGCGCCGCGCTCGGGCAGTTGGCCATTGCGGTACCTGAGCAGCACCTCGTGCCACTTTTTGTAGGTCTCTGAGCCGGGTTTGCCAAAGCCGCCCGACACCCCCACGGTTTGCACCGAGTAGTGTTCCTTGAATTCCCAGCTCAGGTCGTCGCAGGTGACAAACTGGCCCAGCCCCGGGTGGAAAGGGCCGACGTGGTAGTCCTCCAGATACACCTCGATGAAGGTCTTCCAGTTGTAGTGGCACTCGTGCAGCTCCACCCGGTCGAGCGCGTAGCCGTCGAAATTGAGTTGCGACCTGGGGCCCATGCCCGCCAGATCGGCGGCGATGTCGCGGCCGTTGTCTTCAAAGAGCAGGCCATTCCATTCCTGCAATGGGTAGTTCTTCAGGTTCAGGCAGGGGTCTTGGGCAAAGTGGGGTGCGCCCAGCAACTGACCGTCTGGCGCATAGGTCCAGCGGTGCAAGGGGCAGACGATGTTGCCGCCTGCGCTGCCTTTTTGCTGGTTTTGCAAATTGCCACGGCCGCTCAGCATGATGGCTTGGCGGTGGCGGCAGACATTGGAGACGAGTTCGACCCCGCCCTGGGCGTTGCGCACCAAAGCGCGGCCCTCGGCCTCGTGGGGCAGGGCGCAGTAGTCGCCCGGGTGGGGCACCGCCAGCTGGTGGCCCACATAGCGGGGTCCTTGCCGGAAAAGCGTGTTCAATTCGCGCTGAAACAGCGCCTCATCGAAATAAGCGGAAACTGGTAGTTGGCTTGCGGCCTGCTGCAGTTGAAGACTTAAATCAGACATGGGTGACCTGACCTAGAGACTCCCCCTATGAAGGGGCAGGGACAAAGCGCTGAATTCAAGGAAAACGGCGCAAAAAAATGACAGGGAATCCCTGTCGATGAGCCGAGATTCTACCCCGGGCCGCGATCGTTGGACCGATGGACGCCCATCTTGGAAAGCACGTGGGCCCAGGCCGCCTCCAGCCAGACTGGCCAGCACCTGTGGCGTCTTGTGGAGTTGACATGGCGAACTGTCAGCCAAGTCAAGGCTTAAGGCCTAAAATCTGGGTTTTTCTTCGGAACACCCCATGCCCAAGGCCGCTTCCCTCGACACCGCCGACACCGCCACCGCACCCTTGCCGGTCAGTTACGAAGCGGCTTTGTCGGAATTGGAGACTTTGGTGGGTCAGCTCGAATCGGGGCAGATGCCCCTGGACCAGCTCCTGAGCGGTTACCAGCGTGGCGCGGCTTTGCTGGCCTTTTGCCGAGACAAACTCAAAGCCGTCGAGGACCAGATCCAGGTGCTGGATGGCGGACAACTCAAACCCTGGAGCGGTGCATGAGCCTGGACTTGAAAGCCTGGATGCAACCGCATCTGGACCGCGTGGAACAAGCCTTGTCGTCCGGCATCGCCCGCCATTCACCCGCCGATTTGGGTGCAGCCATGCGTTATGCCGTGCTTGATGGTGGCAAGCGGCTGCGGCCGTTGCTGGTGCTGGCTACGGCCGAAGCGGTGGGCGATGTGGTCAGCAGCCCCGCAGCCCTCCAGGCTGCCTGCGCCATCGAGTTGATCCACGCTTATTCCTTGGTGCACGACGACATGCCTTGCATGGACAACGACGTGCTCAGGCGTGGCAAACCCACGGTGCACGTGCAGTTTGGCGAAGCCCAGGCCTTGCTGGCGGGCGATGCCTTGCAAACCTTGGCTTTTGAATTTTTAACCCCCCAGGACGCCAGCGTGAGCGCTGCGGTGCAAGCCGCTTGTGTGGGTTTGTTGGCGCGGGCTTCGGGTTACCAAGGCATGGCCGGAGGCCAAGCCATTGACCTGGCCAGCGTGGGCCAGCGCTTGACGGAAGACCAGCTGCGCCAGATGCACCGGCTCAAAACCGGGGCGCTGCTGCTGTGCAGCGTGCAGATGGGCGCGGCCTGTGTGCAGGGCGTGCCCGCCCCCGTTCAAGCGGCGCTCCTGCGCTTTGGTGAGGCCTTGGGCTTGGCCTTTCAGGTGGTGGACGATGTCCTGGATGTGACGGCCGATTCGGCCACGCTGGGCAAGACTGCAGGCAAGGATGAGGCCGCCGACAAACCCACGTATGTGGCCCTGATGGGGCTGGACGCGGCCAAAGCTTTTGCCGATGTCTTGGCTGCCCAGGCCATGCAGGCCTTGACCGATACCGGATTGCCCGATGACCGTTTGGCTGCGCTGCGTGCTCTGACCGCCATGGTGGTAGAAAGAAACAACTGACATGACCGATTTGCTCAAAAATATCGACTCTCCCTCTGATCTGCGCCGTCTGCAGCGCACCGACCTGCCCCAATTGGCCGAAGAGCTGCGCCACTGCGTGCTGGACAACGTCTCCAAAACCGGCGGGCACCTCAGTTCCAACCTGGGCACCGTGGAGTTGACGGTGGCCCTGCACTATGTGTTCAACACCCCCGAAGACCGCATCGTTTGGGATGTGGGCCACCAGACCTACCCCCACAAAATCTTGACCGGGCGTCGTGAGCGCATGCCCACGCTGCGCCAGTTTGGCGGTTTGTCGGGTTTCCCGCGTCGTGACGAGAGCGAATACGACACTTTTGGCACGGCGCACTCGTCCACCAGCATTTCGGCCGCCTTGGGCATGGCCGTGGCCGCGCGCCAAAAAGGCGAGTCGCGCCATTCGATTGCCGTGATCGGCGATGGCGCTATGACCGCTGGCATGGCCTTTGAAGCCCTGAACAACGCGGGTGTCGAAGAGTGCAAGCTGCTGGTGATCCTGAACGACAACGACATGTCGATCAGCCCACCCGTGGGTGCGCTCAACCGCTATTTGGCCCAACTGATGAGCGGGCGTTTTTATTCGGCAGCCAAAGCCGGGGCTAAAAATGTGCTCAAAAACGCACCGCCTCTGTTTGAGCTGGCCAAGCGCTTGGAAGAAACCGCCAAAGGCATGGTGGTGCCCGCCACTTTGTTTGAGAAGTTCGGCTTCAACTACATCGGCCCGATCGACGGGCACGACCTGGAGTCGCTGATCCCGACGCTGGAGAACATCAAAAACCTGGACGGCCCGCAGTTTTTGCATGTGGTGACCAAAAAAGGCCAAGGTTATGAAAAGGCCGAGGCCGACCCGGTGGCCTACCACGGCCCCGGCAAGTTCGACCCCAGCGTGGGCCTGGTGCCTGCGGCCACGCCCGCCAAAACCACCTTCACCCAGGTGTTTGGCCAGTGGCTGTGCGACATGGCCGACAAAGACATGCGTCTGGTGGGCATCACGCCCGCCATGCGCGAGGGCTCGGGCATGGTGGCTTTCCACCAGCGTTTCCCCAAACGCTACTACGACGTGGGCATCGCCGAGCAGCATGCCGTGACTTTTGCCGCAGGTATGGCCTGCGAAGGCCTGAAGCCCGTGGTGGCCATTTATTCCACCTTTTTGCAGCGCGGCTACGACCAACTGATCCACGATGTGGCGCTGCAAAACCTGCCGGTGGTGTTTGCGCTGGACCGTGCGGGTTTGGTGGGGGCCGATGGCGCCACCCACGCCGGGGTCTATGACATCGCTTACATCCGCTGCATCCCCAACATGAGCCTGGCCTGCCCAGCCGATGAGCGCGAGTGCCGCCAGTTGCTCAGCACGGCCTACGCGCAAAACCACCCGGTGGTGGTGCGCTACCCACGTGGATCGGGTGTGGGTACCGAGCCAGGACGTGATTTGGACACCTTGCCTTTTGGCAAGGCCGAAGTGCGCCGCCAAGGCGAAAAAACAGCCATTTTGGCCTTTGGCACCTTGTTGGCCCCGGCTTTGCAGGCGGCTGAAAAGCTCAACGCCACGGTGGTCAACATGCGCTGGGTCAAGCCGCTCGATACGGAATTGTTGGCGCAAATGGCGCAGACCCATGAGCGCATCGTCACGGTGGAAGAGGGCTGCACCATGGGCGGCGCAGGCAGTGCCGTGGCCGAGGCTTTGCAGCAACTGCAGATCACCCGACCCGTGTTGCATTTGGGCTTGCCCGATGCCTTCATTGAACATGGCGACCCGGCCAAGTTGCTGGCCTTGCAAGGCTTGGACGCGGTGGGCATTGAGCAATCTGTGCGCCAACGTTGGGGTGATTGAGCTGGCATTTTTAGCTGGTTTTGCCTGTATTTCTTGACAATGTTGGTGATGCCAAATGCCCTTTAAAATTAATGTTTTTAAAAAGGGTAAACCCGCACGTCTTTGAGAGATTTGAATTCCTACAATACGGCATCCGACAATTCCAAAAATCCTGATCGTCGGGTGCATTTTTTTTCAACAAGGAGTCCTCCATGGATCGTCGTTCCGTAATCAAAAACGCCGGTATTGCTGGCGTTTTGGCTGCAGGTGCTGCACCTGCAGTTCACGCTCAGGCCGCCATTCGCTGGCGTCTCGCTTCCAGTTTCCCCAAAGCCTTGGACACCATTTTCGGTTCCGCCGATGTGTTCGCGGCCCAAGTCAATGCCATGTCGGGTGGCAAATTTGTGGTCACCACCCACGCTGCTGGCGAGTTGATGCCTGCCTTTGGTGTGGTGGACGGCGTGCAGCAAGGCACCGTTGAAATCGCCCACACGGCCCCTTATTACTTTTTTGGCAAAGACGACACCTTCGCTCTGGGCACGGCCATTCCGTTTGGTCTGAACAGCCGACAACTCACTTCTTGGTTCTATGACGGCAACGGCATGAAGCTGTTCCGCGAGTTCTACGACAAGTACAACATCGTCAACTTCCCTGGCGGTAACACAGGCGCCCAAATGGGCGGCTGGTTCCGCAAGGAAATCAAGACCATGGCAGACATCAAGGGCCTGAAGTTCCGCGTCGGCGGTTTCGCTGGCAAGGTCATGACCCGCATGGGCGCTGTGCCCCAGAACATCCCCGGTGGTGAAATTTACCAAGCCCTGGAAAAAGGCACGATTGACGCTGTCGAGTGGGTCGGTCCCTACGACGACGAGAAGCTCGGCTTCCAAAAAGTGGCCAAGAATTACTACTACCCAGGCTTCTGGGAAGGTGGCGCACAGCTGGACTTCTTCATCAACAAGGCGGCTTTCAACAGCCTGTCGGCTGAGAACAAGGCCATTGTGGAAGCAGCTGCTTCTTACGCGCACGTGAACATGCAGGCCAAATACGACAACCGCAACCCTGCGGCGCTCAAGCGCTTGGTGGCCGGTGGCGTCAAGCTCTTGCCTTTCCCCAAGGTGGTGATGGACGAGGCCTTCAAACAGTCCATGGGCCTGTACGAGGAGCTGCGCGAGTCCAACCCGAACTGGAAGAAGATCTACGACGACTACTCGGCTTTCCGCAAAGACCAAAACCAGTGGTTCCGTTTCACCGAAGCCACGTTCGATCGCTACATGCAAGCTGCCAAGCTGTAATCAGCGGGCATGCGACCATGGAAAAAGGCCCTTCGGGGCCTTTTTCCATAGGGTTTCCACATTTCGGGGCCCATCGTGCAAACTCGAGACCTATGCAACACATCGAGCTTTCTTACCAATGGGCATCCCCGGGCGCTGAATCGGTGCGCAATCGCCAAAGTCCGCTGCGCAACCCGCTCATGGATTTGTTGCAAGCGGTGCGCGACGCCGGCTCCATTGGCGGCGCTGCCAAAGCCATGGGCTTGTCTTACCGCCATGTCTGGGGAGAACTCAAACGCTGGGAGCAAAGTTTGGGTCAAGCCCTGATTCTTTGGGAAAAGGGACAGGCGGCCAGGCTCACTGGTTTTGCCGACAAGTTGCTCTGGGCAGAGCGCCAGGCACAGGCCCGGCTGTTACCCCAGATCAGTGCCTTGCATGCCGACCTGGAAAGAACATTTGCGGTGGCTTTTGACCCGGCCCACTTGGCCCTGCCGATTTTTGCGAGTCATGACGCGGCCTTGGACTTGCTGCGCGAAGAGGCCGCATCCCAAGCTTTGCATCTGGACTTGCGCTTTTGTGGCAGCGTGGATGCGATCCGGGCCTTGAACGAGGGGCGATGCCATGTGGCGGGTTTCCATGCCCCTTGGCAACCTGATGCCGATTCCTTGGTCGCCCGCACTTACAAGCCCTTGCTCCAAACAGGTCAGCACAAATTGATCGGTTTTGCCCAGCGATCGCAAGGGCTGATGGTCGCCAAGGGAAACCCCTTGGGCTTGCAGGATTGGGCCGATCTGTTTCAGGCGGGTGTGCGCTTTGTCAACCGCAGCCCCGGTACTGGGACCCGCTTGTTGCTGGACCAATCTTTGCAAGAAAGAGGCCTCTTGACCTCGGCTCTGAAGGGCTATGCGCATGAGGAAAACTCCCACGCCGCGGTAGCGGCCTGCATCGCTGCAGGTCAGGCCGATGTGGGTCTGGGCATCGCCCACGCCGCCCAGGCCCATGGCCTTGATTTTGTGCCCCTGCAGTCAGAGCATTATTGGCTGGTGTGCTTGGCCTCGGCACTCGACACACCACCCGTCGTGCAGCTGCGGCGCTTGCTGGGCAGTTCAGCCTGGCAAGCCAGGCTGCAGGGTCTGGGCGGGTACAGCCCGACACCCCAGACCGGTCAGGTGCAGTCTTTGCGCAGCATGCTGCCTTGGTGGCAATTCAGGTCTTCAAGGTCCGGCGGGGGGGCTTGACGCGTATCGGCCTGACGGTTTGAACGGCCTTCATACCGAGCGTCAAAAATATCAATCTAAGTTTTTGGGGCTTGATCCCGGAACCTACCAACACAGACTTACAATCGCGCAAGTTTTTTGGAGTTCACATGTCATCTTTATTGAAACTGTCAAGCGGCATCGACCGTTTGAACAAGGGGGTGGGCAAATTCACCACCTGGCTGATCTTGATCGTGACGCTCATCAGCGCCGGCAATGCCATTGTCCGCAAGGCTTTCAATGTCAGCTCGAACGGTCTGCTGGAAATTCAGTGGTATCTGTTTGCCGCCGTGTTTTTGTTGGGGGCAGGGTATGGCTTCCTCAAAAATGCCCATGTGCGCATCGACTTCATCTCTGGCAAGTTGTCCGCCCGTGCCCGCAACTGGATCGATGTGGGCGGCATTGTTTTGGCCCTGTTCCCGTTTTGTTTCTTGTGCATTTACTTGTCCTGGCCTTTGTTTGTGCAGGCCTACAACAGCGGCGAGATGTCTTCCAACGCAGGCGGCCTGATCCGTTGGCCGGTGTACGCCTTGGTGCCCCTGGGCTTTGGCTTGCTGATGCTGCAAGGCGTCTCCGAGTTGATCAAGCGCCTGTCTTTCTTGACCGGCACGGGTGAAGACCCCCTGTCTTCTGAAGACACCATGTCGGACGAAGAAAAAGAACTGCTGGAACTTGAAAAAATCGCGCTGCAAGCGCAGGGAGCACGTTGATGGAAGCGACTTTTTTGGCACAGAACTTTGTGCCCATCATGTTTGCCGGTTTGTTTGTGCTGCTGCTGACCGGTTTTCCGGTGGCTTTCGCGCTGGCCGCTTGCGGTTTGGGCTTTGGCTTCATTGGCATGGAGGCCGGGCTGTTCCCGCCCTCGTTGTTCCAGGCCTTGCCGTTGCGCATTTTCGGCATCATGCAAAACGACACTTTGCTGGCCATCCCGTTTTTCACCTTCATGGGCATCATCTTGCAAAAATCCGGCATGGCCGAGGACTTGCTTGAGACGGTGGGTCAGGTGTTCGGTCCGGTTCGCGGTGGCGTGGCCATCGCGGTGATTTTGGTGGGGGCCTTGCTGGCAGCCACCACCGGCGTGGTGGCCGCAGCCGTGATTTCCATGGGCTTGATTTCCCTGCCCATCATGTTGCGCTACGGCTACAGCCGTGTCATTGCCACTGGGACCATCACGGCCTCGGGCACCTTGGCGCAAGCCATCCCACCTTCTTTGGTGTTGATCGTGTTGGCCGACCAGTTGGGCCGTTCGGTGGGTGACATGTATGCCGGTGCTTTGGTGCCCGGTCTGTTGCTGGTGGGGTTGTACATCTTGTTCATTGTGGTGGTGGCGATTTTCAAGCCGGCCATGGTGCCCGCCCTGCCGCCTGAGGCCCGCATCTACCGTGAGCCCAATGGCAAATCAGGCCATGTGTCCTTGATGTTCCTGTTGATCGTGTGCACGGTGGTTGGTTTTGCATGGGCTTCGTCCCACGACGCCATCATGACCGCTTGGCTCGACCGCACGCAAGAGTCGCCCGGCGATGAAATGGTCATCATGTCTTTGACCGTGGCGTCTTTGGTGGCTTTGGCCTTGGCCATCGTGAACCGGATCACCGGCATGGGCTTGTTGTCGCGCTTGGCTGAGCAAGTGACCTTTGTGCTGATGCCACCCCTGATCCTGATCTTTTTGGTCTTGGGGACCATCTTTTTGGGTGTCGCGACACCCACAGAAGGCGGTGCCATGGGGGCATTGGGTGCCTTGATTTTGGCGATCAGCCGTCAGCGTCTGGACAAGAAATTGATGAACCAAGCGCTGGAAAACACGGCCAAGCTGGCGTCGTTTGTGCTGTTCATTCTGATCGGCTCCACCGTCTTCAGCTTCACTTTCAACGCGGCCGATGGCCACATCTGGGTGGAACACTTGTTCTTGGACATGCCCGGTGGCGCGATCGGTTTCCTGATTGTGGTGAACATCCTGATTTTCATCTTGGGTTGTTTCATCGATTTCTTTGAAATCGCCTTCATCGTGATCCCGATCCTGGCCCCCGTGGCCGAGAAGATCCTGCCCGGTTTGGTGCCGGGCATGACCGCCGACCAAGCCATGATCTGGTTTGGTGTGATCGTGGCGATGAACCTGCAAACCTCGTTCTTGACGCCGCCCTTTGGCTTTGCCCTGTTCTATTTGCGCAGCGTGGCACCCAAAAACGATTACAAGGACCGCATCACGGGTGAGAACATTCCCTCGGTCAAGACCTCTGAAATCTACAAAGGCTCGATCGCGTTCATTGTTTTGCAGTTGATCATGGTGGCGGCCATCATCGTCTTCCCCAACCTGGTGACAGGCGGCCTCAAGGAGGGTGTCAAGATCGACGCCGATGCCGCGTTTGAGCAAATGCTCGACCAAGCCGGCGAAGGCAGTGGCAAGGACGATGAAGTGAATTTGGATGACATGAAGCCTGCGACAGATGAGTCGGCTGAACAGGACCCCGCCAAGGCCTTGGAAGCCGATATGAAGGCGAGCAAGAAGTAAATCCTGTCGCCCCACGAAGAGCCCGGTTCGCCGGGCTTTTTTCATGGTGATCGACCTATGCAAACGGCTTCATAGTGGACACCCCTCATGCCTGACTTGGGGCGTGTGCCTTAGCATCCACAGCGCTGTATGAACACCTTCACCGACAGCGTCTTGACGGCGCTGAATCTCGTCACCTCTTTCGATCCTGCCCTGTGGGTGGTGGTGACCCGGTCGCTGGCTGTCAGCGCCACGGCCTGTTTGCTGGCCTATGGTGTGGGTGTGGTGCTGGGGGCATGGCTCGCGGTGTCGCAATTTCGTGGCCGGGGCGCGGTGTTGGTGGGCTTGAACACTTTGTTGGCCCTGCCCTCGGTGGTGGTGGGCTTGGTGGTGTATTTGCTGCTTTCGCGCACCGGGCCCTTGGGTTTTCTGGGCTGGATGTTCAGTTTCAAGGCCATGGTGCTGGCCCAGTTCATTTTGGTCGTGCCTGTGGTCACAGCCCTCACCCGCCAGGTGGTCGAAGATGTGGAGCGCCAGCACGGCGAACAATGGGCCTCTTTGGGCGCAGGCCCCTGGATGCGGGGTTTGCTCTTGGCCTGGGATGAGCGCTTGGCTTTGCTCATGATCGGCGTCACCGCCTTCGGCCGCGCCATCTCGGAGGTGGGTGCGGTCATGATTGTGGGCGGCAACATCGACGGCTTCACCCGCGTCATGACCACCGCCATTGCACTCGAGACCAGCAAGGGCGATTTGCCGCTGGCGCTGGGCCTGGGCATGGTCTTGCTGGCGGTGGTGCTGCTGCTCAATGCGCTGGTGGCGGGGCTGCGCCAGTGGGGTGAGCGGCGGTATGCAGGGCCCAAAACCGTCCAGGCTTTGGAAGGGTTGCGCTCATGATGGCGACTCAGATCGGTCTGGATGCGGTGAGCGTGCAACTGGGCGCTCAAGCAGCCTTGACGGGCGTGAGCTTGCGCATTGTGGCGGGTGAGCGCGTGGCGCTGGTGGGCGCCAATGGCTCGGGCAAAAGCACTTTGCTGCGCACCTTGCATGCGCTGGTGCCACCCACGCAAGGGCAGGTGCTGCAAGCGCCGGGGGTGCGCCAGGCCATGCTGTTCCAAAGGCCGCATTTGTTGCGCCTGTCGGCATTGAACAACGTGGCGCTGGGCTTGTGGCTGGACCGCGCACGGGGCCTGTCTTGGGCCGCTGCCAAGGTGCTGGCGCTGCAGGCCTTGCAGCGCGTGGGTCTGCAGTCTGTGGCGAAGCAAAACGGCCGCCAGTTGTCGGGCGGGCAGCAGCAGCGCCTGGCCTTGGCCCGCGCCTGGGCACGGCAGCCCGATGTCTGGCTGCTGGACGAGCCCACGGCCAGTCTGGACCCGCATGCCAAACGCGAGGTCGAAGCCCTGATGGCCGATTTTGCGCGCAACCAAGAGCAAGCGCTGACCTTGGTCTGGGCCAGCCACAACCTGGGCCAGGTCAAGCGCCTGGCCACCCGCGTGGTGTATCTGGAAGGTGGCCGCATGCTGGCCGACCTGCCCGTGGCCGATTTTTTCAACCCCGTTTTGCTGGCTGCGCACAGCCCTGCAGCCCATGCTTTTGTTCAAGGAGAACTTTCATGACCTTTCCATCTTCTATGACCCGTCGCGCCTTGGTGTGTGCGGTTTTGGCCACCACCTCGGTGTGGGCACACGCCCAGTCCATCGTGATGTCGTCCACCACCTCCACCGAGCAGTCGGGCTTGTTTGCGCACTTGCTGCCCGCCTTTAAAAAGGCCAGTGGCCTGGACGTGAAAGTGGTGGCGCTGGGCACAGGCCAGGCGCTGGACATGGCGCGCCGGGGTGATGCCGATGTGGTGTTTGTGCACGACCAGGTGGCCGAAGAAAAGTTTGTGGCCGATGGTTTTGGCATCAAGCGCTTGCCCGTGATGTACAACGACTTTGTGCTGATCGGCCCCAAGGCTGACCCGGCTGCGACCCGCGGCAAAGACATTGTGTCGGCGCTGACCCGGCTGTCCAAAGCCAATGCAGCTTTTGTATCGCGGGGCGACAAGAGCGGCACACACGCCGCCGAACTGCGTTACTGGAAAACGGCCAACCTGGAGACCGCCAAAGGTTCGGCTTACCGTGAGTGCGGCTGTGGCATGGGGCCAGCGCTCAACATGGCGGCTTCCACCGGGGCCTATGTGTTGGCCGACCGTGCCACTTGGCTCAACTTCAAAAACCGCGTCGATCTGGCCATTTTGGTGGAGGGCGACAACCGCTTGTTCAACCAATACGGCGTGATGGTGGTCAACCCCGCCAAGCATGCGCACGTCAAACAGGCCGATGCGCAGAAGTTTGTGGACTGGATCACCTCGGCCGCAGGGCAGAGCGTGATTGCCGATTACAAAATTGGCGGTGAACAGCTGTTTTTCCCGAACGCGGGGAAGTGAGCTCAGGCTTGATCAGTTTTGGGCAGGTTGAGCTTGCGGTAAACCGTGGCACGGCTGATGCCCAAGCTGCGGGCGGCTTCAGCCACGTTGCCGCGAGCCTGGTTCACCGCCTCGCGGATCATCTCTGTTTGGACGTCCTTGAGCGGTTTGGGTGCGCTGTCTTGGGTAGGCCTTGGCCTTGCCGGCTGAGTTGCCGATTGGCCTGATGGCAAGGCCTGGGTCTGCAGGCGCAGGCCAGTCCACAGTGGCAGTTCCTGGTTGGCACTTTGGCGGCTGGCTGCATCGAACAGGCTTTCCCAGGACGAGGCAAACACATCGCTGGCGTGCACCGTCTGGCCGTGTGTGGCGATTGACAGGGACAGCATCTGGCGTGCGGTCGGATTGGCCCCTACGATGTGGCCGTCAGCGTCCAGTGTGAGCAAGCCGTCGCTGTCGTCGCCGGGTTGGTTGCCAGGCCAGTTCAGTCGCAAAACCAAGGCGTGTGCGGTGGACAGGAGCCAACTGTTTTCGATGCTGCGGGCCGAGCGGCGCACCAGGTGTTTGAGAGCAGGGCGTTCGGTGGTCTCGATGCCCGTCAGGTCCAGCATGCCGGCGCACAGGCCATCGGGACCAAAAACCGGTGCCCCGGCGCAGCTGTACACGCTGTTGTCTTTGAAAAAATGTTCCCCCCGGTGCAGCCAAACAGGCTGCAGTTCAGACAGCGCAGCACTGATGGCTGTGGTGCCCACGGCTTTTTCGGACAAGTCCACCCCCACACGGGCGATCACGTCGGCGCGGCGATCTTGCCGGTCCACTGGGCCGTGCACGTCCACCACAATGCCCTCGGCATTGGTCAGGATGGCGAAAAAACGGATGTCGGCGATGGCACGTGCCAGCTCCACCAGCACCGGTTGGGCCGCCTGCACCAGAGGGCGGCTGGCTTCTTGCACCCGGCGCATCTGCTGAGCGGACACGGCATCAAAGCCGACCGCTTGGTTCGGTTGCAGTCCCATGGCGAGGCAGCGTTGCCAAGACTGAGCGATCCCGGCAGACACGCCGGAGCCCCAGTCGGCCGATGAGAGGCTGTTCTGGCCCTGAAAAACCAGCTCACGGGCTTGAGCAATGCGCGCCTGTCGGTCGCTGCTGGGGGCAATCGTTGGCATGTCAGATGTGTATCAAGCTGAGAATTTGTGGGTGCCACCCTGTTGAACCTAGGGTTAATCCGAATCGATTGGTGGTTTTTAGCGCCAACAATGGCTATGCATTTTGATTCATAAGCGCGGGCTTGCAAAGTCCGACACCTCACAGGAGATCCCCATGCAGAAAGTCCTGCACATCAATCCGGACAAGTGTACCGGCTGCTTGCAGTGCGAAATGGCCTGTTCTTTCGAGAACTACGGCACATACGCCACCTCCAAGTCGCGCATTAAGGTGTTTGATTTCCATCACACCGGCAAAAAAGTGCCTTACACCTGCACCCAGTGCGACGAAGCCTGGTGCCTGCATGCCTGCCCTGTGGAAGCCATCACCGTGGACAACGCCACGGGCGCCAAAGTGGTCAACGAGTCCACCTGCGTGGGCTGCAAGGTCTGCACCATCGCCTGCCCCTTCGGCACCATCAACTACGTGCAAGAAACCGGCAAGGTGCAAAAGTGCGACCTGTGCGGTGGCGATCCGGCTTGCGCCGACGCCTGCCCCACCGGCGCCATCACATTCGTGGATGCCAACTGGACCGGCATCGACAAGATGAAGCAGTGGGCCGACAAGTTGGGCAATCAGCCCTCGGCCTCTTAAATCCCCCCACAAGGAGCATCAACATGTCTTGGGCTGGAAAAATTCTCCGCGTCAACCTCACGGCTGGCACCGTCAAATCCGAACCGCTGAACATGGAGTGGGCCAAAGCCTACCTCGGCTCACGCGGTTTGGGCAGCAAATACCTGATCAGCGAAATCGACCCCAAAGTCGATCCTTTGTCGGCTGATAACAAAATCATCTGGGCCACAGGCCCCTTGACCGGCACCATGGCCTCCACTGGTGGCCGCTACACCGTCATCACCAAGAGCCCGCTGACCGGTGCGATTGCCTGCTCCAACTCGGGTGGCTATTGGGGCGCTGAGCTCAAAATGGCCGGTTGGGACATGGTCATTTTTGAGGGCGCCTCGTCCAAGCCGGTGTATTTGTACATCAACGATGACGAAGCCGAGTTGCGCGATGCGAGCCACCTCTGGGGCCAAAGCGTCTGGAAGACCGAAGAAATCCTTAAGTCCAGCTTGCAAGACCCGCTGCTGCGCATCTCGAGCATCGGCAAGGCCGGTGAAAACGGCGTGCTCTACGCCGCGGTGGTGAACGACCTGCACCGTGCGGCTGGCCGCTCGGGCGTGGGCACCGTCATGGGAAGCAAGAACCTCAAAGCCATCGCGGTTCGCGGCACCAAAGGCGTGGGCAACATGCAAAACCCCAAGGCCTTCATGGCTGCGGCCAAGGCGGCCAAAAAGGTGTTGGCCGACAACGCGGTGACAGGCCAGGGCTTGCCAGCCTATGGTACCCAGGTGCTGATGAACGTGATCAACGAAATCGGCGGCTTGCCCACACGCAACCACCGCGATGTGCAGTTTGAAGGCGCCAAAGACATCTCGGCCGAAGCCATGGTCACGCCCCGTGAGACCGATGGCAAAAAGCACCTGGTGACCAACCAAGCCTGCTTTGGTTGCACCATCGCTTGCGGCCGCATCAGCAAGATGGACGAAGGCCACTTCTCGGTTAAGAACAAGCCTGAGTATTGGGGCGCCAACGGTGGCCTCGAGTACGAAGCAGCTTGGGCGCTGGGCGCAGCCAACGGTGTGAAAGACCTGGAAGCCCTGCAATACGCCAACATGATTTGCAACGAAGAAGGCTTTGACCCGATCAGCTTTGGCACCACCATTGGCGCCGTGATGGAGCTGTACGAAATGGGTGTGCTGACCAAAGAGCAAATCGGTGTGGCAGCACCCTTTGGTTCGGCCGAAGCCTTGTGCGAGTTTGTCGACATGACCGCCAAGGGCATCGGTTTTGGTAAGGAAATTGGCATGGGCTCCAAGCGCCTGACCGCCAAATACGGCCACCCCGACCTGTCCATGAGCGTCAAGGGCCAAGAGTTCCCGGCCTACGACGGTCGCGTGATCCAAGGCATTGGCTTGGCTTATGCCACATCCAACCGGGGTGCTTGCCACCTGCGCGGCTACACCATCGCCTCTGAAGTGCTGGGCATCCCGGTCAAGACCGAGCCCACCGAACACGAAGGCAAGCCCGAATTGGTCAAGGCCTTCCAAGACGCGACAGCCGCCTTTGACTCGGCGGGCATTTGCGTCTTCACCAGCTTTGCCTGGACCCTGGCCGACGTGGCCCCTCAGGTGCAAGCCGCTTGTGGCGAAGAGTTCACCATGGAGCACTTGAACCACATCGGCGAGCGCATCTGGAACATGGAGCGCGAGTTCAACAACGCCGCAGGCTTCACCAAGGCCGACGACAACCTGCCCAAGCGCCTGATGACCGAAGCCGCCAAAACCGGCCCCGGCAAAGGCATGGTCAGCAAGTTGGACGAAATGCTGCCCAAGTACTACGATGCCCGCGGCTGGGATGGCGAAGGCCGTCCGACATCGGCCACCCGGGAACGTCTGGGTTTGTGAGCTTGCCCCTGTAGGAGCGAGCGCCTGCTCGTGAAGCCTTCGCCGTAGGGGTGCGCTTCTACAGGAATCCAAGCGGCCTGCGGGCCGCTGCCTGTTTCTGGAGTCTGATTCATGACCCACCACGTCATTTTGGGCGCAGGCCCTGCCGGTGTCATCGCCGCCGAAACTCTGCGCAAACACGCCCCCAAAGACACCATCACCTTGATTGGGGATGAGCCTGATGCGCCTTATTCGCGCATGGCGATCCCGTACCTGTTGATCGGCAACATCGACGAGCGTGGCACTTACCTGCGCAAAAGCGACGCCCACTTTGACGATTTGCGCATCACGCAAGTCAAGGCCAAAGTGACCCGCGTCGATGCGGCGGGCAAAACCGTGCATCTGGATAACGGCCAGTCGATGGCTTTTGACAAGCTCTTGATCGCCACCGGCTCGCACCCCGTGCGACCACCGATTGCGGGCATGGACCTGCCCGGCGTGCACCCGTGCTGGACTTTGGAAGACGCCCGCGCCATCCAAGCGCTGGCCAAGCCCGGTGCCCGTGTGTTGCAAATGGGCGCAGGCTTCATTGGCTGCATCATCATGGAAGCGCTGGCGGCGCGTGGCGTCAAGCTCAGCGTGGTCGAAATGGGTGACCGCATGGTGCCCCGCATGATGGGCCCGGTGGCGGGCGGCATGATCCGCGACTGGTGCGAAGCCAAAGGCGTGCAGGTGTTCACCGGCACCAAGGTCGAAGCCATCAGCCGTGGCGCTGAAAAAGGTTTGCTCGGCAAGTTGGCTTCAGCGGTGGGCTTGGCCTCTGACGATGCCAGCGGCGCGCTGCAGGTGCGCCTGTCCAATGGCCAAACCGTCGAAGCCGATCTGGTCATCAGCGCCACCGGCGTGCGCCCGGCGATTGGCTTTTTGAAGGACAGCGGCATCACCTGCCTGCAAGGCGTGTTGACCGACCAGCACCTGCAAACCAATGTGCCCGGCATTTACGCGGCGGGCGACTGTGCCGAAGCCTTTGACATGGTCAGCGGCAAAACCATTGTCAGCGCCATCCAACCCAACGCCGCCGAGCAGGCCCGTGTGGCCGCGCTCAACATGCTGGGCCAAAAGACCGAGCTCAAAGGCGTCACGCAAATCAACGTGCTCGACACCCTGGGTTTGATCTCCACCAGTTTTGGCAATTGGGAGGGCGAGGCCGGTGGCCAATCGGCGGTGTTGACCGACAAAGCTGCGGGTCGTCACCTGAGCTTGCAGTTCAAGGACGATGTGATGGTCGGCTGCAACAGCGTGGGCTGGACCGAGCATGTGGGCGTGATGCGCGGCTTGGTGGAAGGCCAGGTGCATCTGGGTGACTGGAAAGACCGCCTGATGCACGACCCCACCAAACTGATGGACGCTTATCTGGACTGCGCCCAGGGCCAGGGGCGTTGGAGTGGTGCTGCCGATGCGCGTCGCCGATGAAGTGACAATCTGCGCATGAACATCACCTTCAAACTGTTTGCCACGCTCACTGACTATTTGCCCGCAGAGGCCCGTCGCAGCAACCAATTGACCTTGGACGTTGGGACTGACACCAGCATCAGCCAAATCATTGAGCCCTATGGCATACCGCCCAAGCTTGTGCATCTGGTGCTGGTGAATGGCAAGTACATCAAGGCTGAAGACCGCGGCACGACCACTTTGATCGAAGGCGATGTGCTGGCGATCTGGCCCCCCGTGGCGGGCGGTTGAGGTCAGCGCTCGTTGGTACTCACCTGATGCAGTCCTACTACCCAGAGCGCTTCGAGCGCGACATGGGCACCAGCGAAACCGAATGGCTGACGGCCTTGCCCCGCGCCCTGGGCGAGCATGCCTTTGTGCTGGACACCGGCCAAGCACGCGTGCAAATCGATGACGGCCATCTGCTGCTGCAATGGCGCATCCTGCCCCCACGCGTGATTGCGCTGCTGCGCCTGCACCGGCTGGGCGTGTCTTTTGTGTTTGAGGGTGTGGAGGAAGATGCACGTCAACGCTTCATGAAGCGCTTTGATTTGACGATGCAGCGCGGTGGGGGGTGAGAGGGCGAGTGGTTGTAACCGGCTGCTATCAGCCTGAAGATCTGACTTGATTGCCATGAGGTTTCAATCCTCTGGTCCAAGTGTCTCAATCTCCGAAGTAGCATGGGTTGGTCGCGATGGCCAAGATAAGTTTGAGTCGGTTGGCAAAAGAAATGCCCGTCAAAAAATTCGTCAGCCATCTTTCTTTTGTCTGGGCTTTTTCTGGTTAACGACCTCGAGTAATAATTGCTCATAAAAGCATTGAGCCGCGGCCGAGAGGCTGTGGTTTTTCTTTTTCACCAAGTAAATGGGTCGAACGGCTCTTTTGTCCTTGATGCGAACAGCTGCGACATCCTTTCGCATGCACAAAGTCAAGGCAAATTGAGGGACGATGCTCAGGCCGAAGTCCCGCGCCACCAATCCACCCAAAGTGCCAAGCTGGGTGACTTCCAAGCCTGTGTCCACAACCCCTGCGATGCCAAGAAATGTTTGTACGTGCTGCCAAACACTTCCGGTGCGAATGGTGTGGATGAACGGCTGTTTCTTGAGATCTTTCAAAGCAATGGAGTCTTCGCCAGCGAAGGGGTGACTGCTGTGGCAGATCAAGAACATGGGTTCATTGAACAGTATTTTTGAATCCAGTTCTAACGGGTTTCCTGGTTGCGCGTTGATGGCAATATCAGCCTGATCTTGTCTGATGAATTCAATGCATTGGTCCGAAACCACGTCGAACAGCCTGAGTTCAATGTTCGGAAAGCGCAACTTGAACACAGCCATTCGCTCTGGCAACCAATTCGAAGCCATCGACGGAGGTGCCGCCAAACTGACCCGCCCTGCTTTCTTTTGCAAGCGATCTTCGATGTCATCCAAGGTTGAGCGCATCTCAGCCGCAATGCGGTTGGCGCCTTGAGAAAAGATTTCCCCCTCTGGTGTTAAAGAAACATTCCTCGTGTCTCGGTCAAAAAGTTTGATGCCCAATTGCGCCTCCAAACGGCTGATGGACTGACTCAGAGCTGAAGGAGAAACATGACAGCGCTGGGCAGCCAGACCGAAGTGCCTCGTTTCTTCTAGGGCTAAAAAAGCATCGATCAATCGACCGGAAAGTTTCATTAGGTAACCTTCATAAATGTGCAGTTAATTTAATTTTACAAATCAATTGAAGGTCCGCAGAATGGCCCCATGGTTTTAAACCCTTCAGGAATTCGGATGCAAACATTGGAAGTAGGTTGTGGTGCAGGTTTTTCAGGCGATCGTGTCGATGCGGCCGTTCCAGTGGTCAAGACACTCATTGCCAGGGGCGGCCCTGCTGCCTTGATGTTTGAAAATCTGGCCGAAAGAACTCTGGCCCACCAGCATCTCATTCGCCGAGCTAATCCCAGCCTTGGCTACGAACCTTTGCTCGAATTGGAACTTGGCCCCATCCTTGCTGATTGTTTAACGAACAACATTCCCATCATCGGCAACTTCGGTGCAGCCAATCCGCAGGGTGCGGCCTTGTGCATCGTGCAATTGGCCGAAAAACTTGGCTTGCCAAAGCCTCGAATTGCTGTTGTGATGGGCGATGACTTATCCAACCAGGAGGGGCGTACCCTGGTTAAACAGCATTTGAACAACGCGTTTGACGAGCGTCGTTTTGTCTGCGCAAACGCTTATTTGGGTGCGTTTGAAATAGCGCAAGCGCTCAAGCAAGGTGCTCAGATTGTGGTGACAGGCCGCGTAGCTGATCCTTCATTGTTGCTGGGACCCGCCATTGCACACTATCAGTGGAGCGCCTCAGATTGGGACCAACTTGCCGGTGCCACCATGGCTGGACATTTGTTGGAGTGTGGGGCGCAAGTCAGTGGGGGGTACTTTGCTGATCCCGGAAAAAAAGAAGTTCCCGGTCTTGATGATGTCGGGTTTCCGATCGCAGAAATTTTTGAAGATGGTTCCTGTGTGATCACAAAGGCTGATCACACAGGGGGTTTGGTCGACTGCCGTACCGTCAAAGAGCAACTCCTGTACGAAGTGCATGACCCTGCCGCATACATCACCCCCGATGTGGTGGCAGACATCACACAAGCCAAAGTAGAGCAACTGGGGCCTGACTGTGTTCGTCTCTCGGGTGTGAAGGGCCATGCTCGCACCGACACCCTCAAAGTACTGGCCTATTTCGATGGCGGTTGGTTGGGCGAGGGTGAAATTTCTTACGCTGGTCCAAACGCAGAAGCAAGGGCAAGGCTGTCCATGGACGTCATGCAAAAGCGCATGGGTCGACACATGCCCCTTCGCTTTGATCTCATTGGTCTGAGCAGTATCTTGGGCGATGATGGTGGCAGTCTGTTGAACAATACGCCGGTGACTCATTCGAGAGATGTGCGTCTGAGGGTTGCAGCCAAACACGAATCATTGGCAAGCATTGAATTGCTCTTGCAAGAGCTGACCGCACTTTGGACAGGAGGCCCTGCTGGTGGTGGTGGCGTTCGGGTCAGCAAACGCCAAAGACTGTCCAACCTGGCCTGTTTGATTCCGCGCGAAAAAATTCCTGCGACCATTCACTTCATTTGACGACTTGTCAGCTTTGACCCATGAACACTATTGCGCTTTACGACCTTGCTCACGCTCGAACCGGTGACAAAGGGAATCATGCCAACATCAGCCTGATTGCCTACAAGAATGAAGACTATGCTTGGCTGGTCGATCAGGTCACGCCTGAAAGGGTCGCCGCGCATTTCGGTGCTCGCCGCCCGAGTGAAGTGCGCCGCTATCTTTTGCCCAACATCGCCGCCATGAATTTTGTGATGCATGACGTGTTGGATGGGGGGGTCAATGACTCACTCAACCTCGACATGCATGGCAAATCTTTATCGTTCCATCTGCTGACCCTCACCATTCAAAAACCTTGAAATCCGTCATCAACAGCTATCAGGAGACATTATGAAAACACGAATTTTCTTGAAAACCTTTGCGCTTAGCCTGGCTCTGCTGGGATGGTCGAGTGTCAGTTGGTCTCAAGCCTACCCCGCTAAACCTGTGAAATTTGTGGTGCCCTTCCCTGCAGGGAGCGCTACTGACCAAGCTGCCAGGCTGATGGCTCAGCAGATGCAGACACTGCTGGGCCAATCGTTCATCGTCGAGAACAAACCGGGTGCAGGAGGCTCGATTGCCGCCATGGATGTCATCCGGTCTGCACCAGACGGCTACAACCTTTTGTTCTCCTCCAATTCAGCCGCTGCCTCCAACGTGGCCTTGCTGAAAAGCATACCCTATGATCCACTCAAGGACTTCACGCCAATAGCTGCCGTTGGCGAAAACATGCTGGTTTTGATGGTGAAGACAGATCATCCCGCCAAGAATATTCAGGAATTCATCAGCTACGCGGCACAGCGACCCGGCAAAGTCAACGCGGGCTATGGCTCCTCGAGTTCGCAAGTGAGCATTGCCGTGCTCAACAAACTAGGCAAGATTGACACCATGGGCGTCGCCTATAAAGGCATTCCTTTGGCCATGAACGATGTGATGGCTGGTGTGGTGGATTACACCTTTGTGGATTTGGGCAATTCCATGGCTCAGGCCAAAGGTGGCAAGTTGCGTCCTTTGGGCATTACAGCCCTCAAACGCTCGTCGCTGGTGCCCGACTGGCCTTCATTGGCTGAAAGCATGCCAGGCTTTGACATCACCGCTTGGTTTGCCTTGGTCGGCCCAGCCGGCATGCCCAAAGATGTGGTGGACAAACTGAATGCAAGCATAGGCCAAGCCTTGAAGTCAAAAGAGACACAAGACAAACTGGCGGGCATTGGCATTCAACCCATGATCATGTCACCCGACCAACTGAAAACATTCATGGGCAGCGAAGTCAGCAAATGGGTTCGCTTGGTCAAAGAAGCCAACATTCAACCTGAGTGACCCCATGAGCGACCCCAAAAACATTCTCATCACCGGCGCCAGTCGAGGTATTGGCCAAGCGATCGCACGCCAGGCAGCGCAGCAGGGATGGTCCATCGGGTTGAATTACAACCAGAGTCAAACCGAGGCCATGCGCTTGGCTGAAGAACTGCGGCAAATGGGCGCCAAAGTGATTTGTTTACAAGCCGACGTCAGTCAACAATCCCATGTGAAGCGCATGTTCAATGAGTTCGATGAGGCACTGGGGCCCTTGCATGCGCTCATCAACAATGCCGGCATCCTCGCGAGCATCATGATCACCGAAGTGGATGAAACCAACGTCCATCGTCTGTACTCTGCCAACGTGTTCAGTGCCTATTACTGTGCCCGTGAAGCCGTTCTTCGCATGTCAACCGCACATGGCGGCTCCGGTGGCGCTATCGTCAACATGTCGTCGGTCGCATCACGCCTTGGCGGCTTGGCAGGCGGAAGCGCCTACGCAGGCACCAAAGGGGCTCTGGACAGTTTCAACTTGGCTTTGGCCAAAGAAGTGGGCTCTCAAGGAATTCGAGTCAATGCGATCCGACCGGGTCTCATCGCCACGGAGATCCACAATGTTCATGGTGGCATTGATCAAATGAAAATCTTGGCGAAGACAGCAGTGCCAATGGGACGTTCAGGTACGGCGGAGGAAGTTGCCAAGGTGGCCATGTGGCTAGCCGGACCTGATGCCAGTTACGTGCACGGGAGCATTGTGGATGTCGCGGGTGGGCGTTAACATCTGATGACGTTTCACCATACAAGACCGAACCCTGAGCGCAAGCAAACCTTGAAAAGCGGACCGTCATCACCTTCAAGCGATCCATAGGTTTGCAAACGCGCACCTCACACGATCACCGTGCCCAGAACATCGCCACAGTCTTGAGCCCCAGCATGGTGAGCATCAGTGAGCCGAACAGGTGAACACTTGCTGTGCCCGCAGCCAGGGTCAAGCGGCCTTGCTGGAGCATGGCGACAACCTCGGCTGAAAAGCTGGAAAAGGTGGTCAGTGCGCCTAAAAATCCCGTGACCAAGGCCAGTCGCCAGACCGGATCGAGCTCGGGCAATTGCTGAAAAATACCCACACACACGCCCACCAAGTAGCCGCCGATCAAATTGGCCGCCAAAGTCCCTAAGGGCAAAAGGTTGGCGCTGGCGGGGCCAGGGTTGAGCCACAGGCCCAACTGCCAGCGTAACAAGGCACCCACACAAGCTCCGATGCAAATGGCGATCACGGTGAGCATGGTGAGGTGTTATTCCAATTGGGGTTGAGGGCGTTAAAAAGGCGGGTCTTCGCCGGCAGCCGCCGCGCCCAGTTGCATCTCGCCACCCAAGGCATCGATCAGGCTGTCGATCAGCGGCCCCAGCAAGCCCGTGGACAGGGCCACGTCGGCGTCAAAGCGGTCTTCGTTTTTGTCGGTGCCCGACTCGTCCATCACACCGTCGAGGTATTGCACTTTTTTCAGCTGCAAGGTGTCGGTCAGCACAAAGGCCACGCGGCCGTCCCAACTCAGGGCCAGTTGGGTGGGCAGCTTGCCTTCCAGCACATGCTTGCGCACGTCGTCGTTGGCCAGGTGGTGGCGTGTGAAGCGCACGCTGGCCGCGTCTTCGCCGGTGGACTTGAGCACAGTTTCGCGCTCCACCGTCAAATCTGAGGGCCACTCGTCCGGGGTTTGAGCCAGCAGCCACTGGGTCATGGCCGCTTGGGGCGAGGTCACGGTCTGGATGAGCGAGACCGACAAGCCGCCCATCACATTCATCAGCGCCGACATGACTTCGTCGGCCTTGCCCTGGCTGCCTGCGTTCAAGATCAGTCGGCGGTTTTCCAAGTCCATCCACACCAGCACGGTGGACTGGCGGGCAAAGGCCTGCGGCAACAGCGACAGCAGCACGTTGTCCATCAGCTCGCGTTTTTCTTTTTTGCCGGGTTTGCGGCCGGTGGCTGCTTCGATTTCGGCGATGCGCTCATCGGCTTTGCGTCGCACCACGTTGCCGGGTACGGCCTTGGACTCGATCATGAGTTTCATGATCCATTGCCCCGAGACCGATTCGACCAGCGGCCCATGGGCCTCACCCCTTGGGGGCACCCATCCAATCGACTTGTCTTGGCTGGCGCCACATTCCACAAACTGCACCGGCTCCAGCGCCGCTTGCACATCGGCCAAAGTGGGCGCAAAGCCCTCGCCGATGCGGTAAACCATCACATTTTTGAACACAAACAATCCTTACTGCCCAAATGAACAACCCGTCCTTTGGGGACGGGTTGAATCATAGGGGATGAATCGAGCCAGGGGCTCGGTGTTGCATCAAAGCTTCATCTGAGTCGGCAGCCAAGTCACGATGCCCGGCACAAAGTAAATGAGCAACACCGCACCCACCATGAGGAAGAACATGGGCATGGACACGCGGGCGATATAAGGCAGTTGCTTGCCCGTCATGCCCTGCAGCACAAACAGGTTGAATCCCACAGGCGGTGTGATCTGCGCCATCTCGACGACAAACACCACAAAGATGCCAAACCAGATCGGGTCAATGCCTGCTTTTTGGACTGTGGGCATCAAAACGCCCATGGTCAGCACCACCATCGAAATGCCATCGAGGAAACATCCTAAAAGGATGAAAAACACCATCAAGGCCATGATCAGCGCAAAGGGACTGAGGCCCAGGCCACCAATCCATTCGGCCAAGTGGCGCGGCAGGCCGATGTAGCCCATGGACAAAGTCAAGAATGCGGCCCCAGCCAAGATCAGCGCGATCATGCAATACAACCGCGTGGCCCCCATCAAGGCCTCTTTGAACACCGACCAACTCATGGTGCCTTGAAGCGCAGACAAAATCAAAGATCCCACCACGCCCACTGCGGCAGCTTCGGTGGCCGTGGCAAAGCCGGTGTAAATCGAGCCCAAGACCGCCGCAATCAGCAAGACGACCGGAATCAGGCTGCTGGAAGCCTCCAGCTTTTGCATGAAACTCATCGGGGCGTCACGCGGCGGGATTTGGTCTGGATGGCGCAAGGACCAAAAAATGATGTAGCCCGAAAAAAGCCCGGCCAGCAGCAAACCGGGCAAGACCCCAGCGATGAAGAGCTGGGCAATCGATACATCGGCCGCCACGCCATAAACGATCATGATGATGGAGGGCGGGATGAGCAGGCCCAGCGTGCCCGAACCCGACAAAGTGCCGATGACCATGTTCTCGGGGTAGCCGCGTTTTTGCAACTCAGGCAGTGTCATTTTGCCGATCGTGGCGCAAGTGGCTGCACTTGACCCTGAAACCGCCGCAAAGATGGCGCAGCCCACCACATTGGTGTGCAGCAAGCGCCCGGGCAGGGCCTGCATCCATGGCGCCAGGCCCTTGAACATGTCTTGGCTCAGGCGTGTGCGAAACAGAATTTCCCCCATCCAGATGAACAGGGGCAAGGCCGTCAGTGTCCAGCTCGAAGCTGAGCCCCAGATGGTCATCGCCATGGCGTCACCCGCGGGTCTGGCGGAAAACAATTGCATGCCGACCCATGCCACGCCAGAGAGCGTGAGACCAATCCAAACCCCACTGCCCAAAATCAAAAACAGCGTCAGGACCAAGAGCCCTGTGATCATCATGTCATTCATGGCAAGTCATTCGTTGCGCAGCATCTCGCCGCTTTCGGTGGCGGCGCGGCGACCTTGGATTTCAAGCACCAACTCGTCGACAAAGGCCACAGCAAAAATCACGGTGCCCAGCGCCATGACCAACTGTGGGATCCACAAAGGTGTGGCGTCGTTGCCGGTCGAGATGTCATGAAACTCAATGGATTGCCAAACCAGGCGGCAACTGTAAAAAGCAAACAGACCGGCCAGCAGACTGGCCAACAACAGGCTGAAAATTTCCACACCACGGCGCGCACTGCCCTTGAACAGGCTCAGCACCAGCGTGACGCGGATGTGTTCGCCCCGCTTCAAGGTGTGGGCCAACGCCAAAAATCCGGCACCTGCCATGAGGTAGCCGGCATACGCATCGGTGCCAGGCACATGCACATGAAACTGCCGGCTCAAGACGGACAGCAGCACCATGAACAGCAGGCCGCACATGCACAGCGCCGCCAAGGCGGCGCTGCTGTCATAAATGGCGTTGAGCAGTTTGCGCATGCGATCAGCGGTTGAACGCGTCGACGATGGCTTTGCCTTCGGCACCGGACTTCTCAAGCCACTCTTTCATGATGGTGTCCCCCACTTTTTTCATGTCGGCCTTGAGTTGGGCCGATGGAGGGGTGACCGTCATGCCATTGGCTTTGAGGGTTTCCAAGGTGGTGGTGTTGACCTTGCGTGATTCGGCCCAGCCCCGAGTCTCGGCCGCTGCTGCGGCTTTGATCAAAGCGTCCTGGGTGGGCTTGTCCAGTGCGTCAAAGGCTTTCTTGTTGGCGATCACTGCGTTCTTGGGCAGCCAAGCCTGGACGTCGTAGTAGAACTTGAGGTGCTCGAACAGCTTGCTGTCCACGCCCGTGGCGCCCGATGTCATGGTCGACTCGACCACGCCCGTGGCCAGGGCCTGCGAGAATTCGGCCGCTTGAACCGTCACAGGCTGGGCACCGATCAGTTCAGCGATCCTGGCGGTGGTGGGGCTGTAGGCACGCCACTTGATGCCCTTGAGGTCGGCGACGCTGTTGATCGGCTTCTTGCTGTAGATGCCCTGGGGTGGCCAAGCCACCGAGTACAGCAACATCATGCCCTGCTCGGCCAGTTTCTTTTCCAAAAGTGGCTTTTGGGCCTTGTAGAGCTTCATGGACTCGTCATAGCTGTCGGCCAAAAAAGGCAAGCCATCTGCGCCAAAGGGTTGCCACTCGTTCTGGAAGTTGACCAGCAAGATTTCGCCCAGTTGGGCTTGACCCCCCTGCACCGCACGCTTGATCTCAGGGGCCTTGAACAGCGACGCGTTGGCATGCACCGTGATTTTGAGTTTGCCCGATGTGGCCTTGTCCACATCGGCCGCAAACTGGGTCATGTTGACTGTGTGGAAATTGGTGGCCGGGTAGGCTGCGGGCAAGTCCCACTTGGTTTGGGCCGACACGAAGCCGGAGACAGCGAGCAGACCAGCCAGCAGGCTGAGGTGAAGGGCGCGACGTTGCATGAGAACTCCTGTGAAAGATGGGAATGAAAGGTTCACTGGGCAGTGCAAGAAAGGTGCCCGCTTCACGCGCGCATCGGGTGCATCTGTCAGTGGATCACTGTAGGCACCCTGATGACAATTCGTGCTCGGTGTTTTCCCTTAATGTCAACAAATTGTTGGCAAATTGTTGCTATTGGACATAGACTTTCTCATCTTTTTCAACGTGATGGAATCCATGCCACGCAAAAATTCCCTCAGCATATCGGCGCCCTCCGCACCCCTTGTGACCAGTCCCATCGTGTCCTCGGCCCATCTGGTCTCGCCCGACAGCGCTGAGATGAGCGAGTTCGAGTTCGGCCTGATCGTGGCGGGCAACGCCTTTCACCGTTGGATCATCCACTGCATGGCCGCCGCCGGGCTGAAGGATTTGACGCCGCTGGATGTGCTGGTGCTGCACCACGTCACGCACCGTGCGCGTGACAAGCGCCTGGCCGACATCTGCTTCATCATGAACATCGAAGACACGCATTTGGTGAATTACGCCCTGAAAAAACTGCAAGGGCTGGGCGTGGTGGTGTCACAAAAAAACGGCAAAGACGTGACCTATGCCGCAACTGAAGAGGGGCGCGCTTATGTGCAGCGCTACCGTGAGATCCGCGAGAGCTGCCTGATTGACGCCCTCAAAGCCGACGATGGATTGAACCGCGATATTGGTGAGTTGGCCCGGTTGTTGCGCGTGCTCTCGGGCATGTACGACCAGGCTGCGCGTGCTGCGGCTTCTTTGTGAACTTGATGGATTGAATTCTGATTGTTGAGCGTCCTATGACCGAATCCCCTATCACACCCGCTGGCAAAAACCGTTGGCAGTTCTGGATCGACCGGGGCGGCACTTTCACCGACGTGGTCGGCAAGCGGCCCGATGGCACCTTGGTCACGCACAAGCTGCTGAGCGAAAACCCCGAGCAATACCGCGATGCGGCGGTGGCGGGCATCCGCCATTTGCTGGGCTTGAAGGCCAGCGCACCGGTCACGCCCGAGCAGGTCGAGTGCGTGAAGATGGGCACCACGGTGGCCACCAATGCGCTGCTGGAGCGCAAAGGCGAAGCCACCCTGCTGGTGACCACGCAGGGCTTTGGCGATGCGTTGCGCATCGCTTACCAAAACCGCCCGCGTTTGTTTGACCGCCAAATTGTGTTGCCCGAGTTGCTGTACAGCTCGGTGGTCGAGGCGCAAGAGCGCGTGACGGTGGATGGCGAGGTGTTGCAGCCGCTCGATGAGGTGCATTTGCGCACCCAATTGGTGAGTTTTTATGCGCAAGGCGTGCGCTCGGTGGCGGTGGTGTTCATGCACGGCTGGCGCCATACAGCACACGAGAAAGTGGCCGCGCGTTTGGCGCGTGAAGTGGGGTTCAAACAAATCAGTACCTCGCACCAGACCAGCCCGATGATGAAGCTGGTCAGCCGGGGTGACACCACGGTGGTCGATGCCTATTTGTCGCCCATCTTGCGCCGCTATGTGGACCAGGTGGCCAGCGAAATGCCGGGTGTAAAACTGATGTTCATGCAGTCTTCGGGCGGCCTCACCGACGCGCAGGTGTTTGCGGGCAAGGACGCCATCTTGAGCGGCCCTGCGGGCGGCATCGTGGGCATGGCGCGCACGGCGCAGTTGGCGGGCCATGACAAGGTGATCGGCTTTGACATGGGCGGCACCTCCACCGATGTGTCGCACTTTGCCGGGCAGTTTGAGCGCGAGTTCGAAACCCAGGTGGCCGGCGTGCGCATGCGTGCGCCCATGATGAGCATCCACACCGTGGCTGCGGGTGGTGGGTCTTTGCTGGCTTACGACGGTGCGCGTTTTCGGGTGGGGCCGCAAAGCGCCGGTGCCAACCCCGGCCCGGCCAGTTACCGCCGGGGCGGGCCGCTGGCCGTGACCGATGCCAACGTGATGGTGGGCAAGGTACAGCCCCGGTTTTTCCCCTCGGTGTTTGGGCCGGAGGCGAACCAGCCGCTGGATGCCGAGGTGGTGTGCGGGCATTTTGCAAAACTGGCCGCGCAAACCGGCCGCGCTGCCGAAGACGTGGCGCACGGTTTCATCCAGATCGCGGTGCAGCAGATGGCCAATGCGATCAAGAAAATTTCGGTGGCACGCGGCTACGATGTGACGCGCTACACCCTGCAGTGCTTTGGCGGCGCAGGCGGGCAGCATGCTTGTTTGGTGGCCGATGCGCTGGGCATGTCACAGGTGATGGTGCACCCGCTGGCGGGTGTGCTCTCGGCCTATGGCATGGGCTTGGCCGACCAGAACGTGATGCGCGAAGAATCGATTGAGCAGCGCTTGGAGGCAGCCGCTATGCCTTTGATGGCCGAGCGCTTGCAGGCATTGGGCGAGACCTCACGCCAGGCCTTGCTGGCCCAGATGGGGCAAAGCAGCGATGCCGCCAGTGCGCCACGCATCGAGCTGCGCCAACGCGTGCATTTGCGCTACGAAGGCACCGATTCGGCGCTGGTCGTGCCCTGGGGCGATCAGGCCCAGTTGGTGGCCGGGTTTGAGGCCGCGTATCGCCAGCGCTTTGCCTTTTTGATGCAGGGCAAGGCCCTGGTGGTCGAAGCCGTGTCGGTGGAGGCCGTGCTGCCCGGGGATGCGCCTGAAGAGGCAGCGCACACCGTTCACCCCGAACGCGAAGTGCCGCGCCGTGACACGGTGCGTGTGTACGCCGCCAACGCGCAAGGCGTGGCCCAGTGGCAGGGTGCCGCGCTGGTGGTGCGCGAAGACATGCGCCCTGGCGATGTGATCGACGGTCCGGCCATCATTGCCGAAAAAAATGCCACCACCGTGGTGGAGCCTGGCTGGCAAGCACGGTTGACGACGCTGGACCACTTGCTGCTGGTGCGCGTGCAGGCGCGGGCGGTGCAGCATGCTGCAGGCACGCAGGCTGACCCGGTGCTGCTGGAGGTGTTCAACAACCTGTTCATGAACATCGCGGAGCAAATGGGATTGCAGCTGCAAAACACGGCGTATTCGGTCAACATCAAGGAGCGGCTGGACTTTTCGTGTGCCTTGTTCAGTGCCGAAGGCCATTTGATCGCCAACGCGCCGCACATGCCAGTGCATTTAGGCTCGATGGGCGAGAGCATCCAGACCGTGATCAAGGAGAACCAAGGTCGCATGCAGCCGGGCGATGTGTTCGTGCTGAACGACCCGTACCACGGCGGCACGCATTTGCCCGACATCACCGTGATCACCCCCGTTTATCTGGATGGTCACGCCGGGCCGGTGTTTTATGTGGGCTCGCGCGGGCATCACGCCGATGTGGGTGGCTTGACGCCAGGCTCCATGCCACCTTTTTCAACGCGCATCGAAGAAGAGGGCGTGCAGATCGACAACGTCAAGCTGGTTGATGCCGGTCATCTGCGCGAAGCCGAGATGGTGGCGCTGCTGCAAAGCGGCGAATACCCTTCGCGCAACCCGCAGCAAAACATGGCCGACCTGAAAGCGCAAATCGCCGCCAACGAAAAAGGCGTGCAGGAACTGCGCCGCATGGTGGCGCAGTTTGGTCTGGATGTGGTGCAGGCCTACATGCGCCATGTGCAGGACAACGCCGAAGAATCGGTGCGCCGCGTCATCACGCGCCTGAAAGACGGCGCCTTCACTTTGCCGCTGGACAACGGGGCCCAGATCCAGGTGGCGGTGCGGGTGAATGCCACCGAGCGTACAGCCGAGATTGACTTCACCGGCACCAGCGCTCAGCTGACCAACAACTTCAACGCGCCGAGGGCGGTGTGCATGGCGGCGGTGCTTTACGTGTTCCGCAGCTTGGTGGACGACGACATTCCGCTGAATGCGGGTTGCCTGAAGCCGCTCAAGGTCACCATTCCCCAGGGCTCCATGCTGAACCCCAACCCCCCGTCATCGGTGGTGGCGGGCAATGTGGAGACCTCGACCTGCATCACCAACGCCTTGTTTGGTGCATTGGGCGTGATGGCGGGCAGCCAGCCGACCATGAACAACTTCACCTTCGGCAACGCCCGTGTGCAGTATTACGAAACCATATCGGGTGGCAGTGGCGCGGGGGGGCGCTTTGACGCGCAAGGCCAGTTGGTGGGTGGTTTTGATGGCACCTCGGTGGTGCAGACGCACATGACCAATTCACGCCTGACCGACCCCGAAGTGTTGGAGTTCCGCTTTCCGGTGCGGCTGGAGAGTTATGCGATCCGCCAAGGATCAGGCGGCGCAGGGCGTTGGCATGGCGGCGACGGCGGGGTGCGCCGCGTGCGCTTTCTGGAGCCGATGACGGCGGGCATTTTGTCCAACGGTCGGGTTCACCCGGCCTTTGGCATGGCGGGCGGGCACAGCGGCCTGCCGGGCATCAACCGAGTGGTGCGCGCCGATGGCAGCGTGCAAGAACTCGCGCACATTGGCCAGGTCGAGATGCAGGCGGGGGATGTGTTTGAGATCCACACGCCGGGCGGCGGTGGGTTTGGCAAGGCCTGACCGCCTGTCAGTTTTTGGCGGGCACGGGTTTGGCGCTGGTATCTGTCGATGTCGGTTTGGCGGCTTTGACCGCTGCTTTGTCTGTGCTCACGTCTTTGCTGACGGCGGGTTTTGGATCGGACACTTTGACGGTGTAAGCACTGCCTTGCACCCGCACGCCTTGATCGGACAAGCTGCTGGCCTTTTGGGGCCCTAAGCCTTTGACACGGCTGGTGGCATCTTCCCAATTCTTGAAGGGCGCTTTTTTGCGCTCGTCCATCACCGCCTTGGTCAGCACCGGCCCCACGCCCTTGAGGGCGTCGAGTTCGACCTCGGTGGCCTTGTTCAAATCCAGCTGTTGGGCCCAGGTCAGGCCCGCGAATCCGAAAGCCAGCAAGGCCCCTGTGATGGTCTTCAACATGTCTGCGCTCCTTGGGTTGACTGCAGCCATGTGCAGCAAGGGGCATTGTCAAAAGCCTGTAGCGCAGCGTGAACGGTGAAAACCCTTAAATTTTGAATATCTATGTATTCTTTTTAGAGCTCTTCTACGCGTTTGGGTGGGTAGCTGTCCCAGGCTTGGCAACCGGGGCAATGCCAAAAATGCTCTTTGGCTTCAAACCCACAAGCGGCACATCGGTATTTGGCCAGGGGTTTGGTGGCGTGTTCCAGGGCCTTTTGCACAGACTCGGGCAGGCTGGCTTGACCTGGCCGCTCGCCCGTGAGCCATCGGCTGGCGGCCATCAGTGACGTGTGCTTTTGCAAGTGGCCGAGGTATCGGTCCAAAGCCTCTGACTGGGCGGCGCTGTGGGTGGATGCGCGGCTCAGCAAGACATCGGTGATGGCGTTCAGCACATCGATGCAGGGCGCGGCTTGGTAATGGGCCTCGAGCATCCGGCTGGCTTGTGTTTCCATGTCGCAAGCCTTGGCCGCTTTGACCAAGCTGGCTGCAGCCAAAGGCGCAGCCTTGTCGTGGCGCTCAAACAGAACCGCCAAGGTGTCAAATGCCGCGCGCGATTGTCCTTGGCTCAACAGCAATTGGCCCAACAACAGGCGGGGTCTCGCCGCTTGAGGGTGGGCCTGAAGGGTGGTGTTCAGCAGCGCAACGGCGCCCACGTGGTCTCCTTTTTGGACCCATTCCCTGGCTTGTTCACACTGGTAGTGCGCCATTCGGACACTGAAATCGACTTCGCCCGTTTTTTCGAGCAAACGGGCCACAGTCGTCGCCTCGGGCCATTCCCGCGAGCGCTCGTAAATGGCCATCCGGGCCATGCGCGCTTGGCCTTCGTAAGTCGTGCCTTCCAGTTTGCGCAGCGCTTCTTCCGCGCGGTCGAGCAAACCGGCTTTCAGATAATCCAACGCCAAGTCGTGTTGCGCCCTTTGCCGGTCAGCGTTGCTCAGGTCGGCACGGGACAGCAGGTGTTCGTGCACCCTGACCGCGCGGTCGTATTCGCCACGCCGTCGAAACAAATTGCCCAGCGCAAAGTGCAGCTCGGAGGTGTCGGGATCGTTTTGAACGGCCTCAATGAAAGCGTCAATGGCCTGGTCTTGTTGTTCGTTCAGCAGGTAATTCAGACCTTTGAAATAAGCCCGTGGTGCTTGTCGGTTGGCCAAGCGCATTTGACGCAAGTCCAAACGCGATGCAATCCAGCCCAAGGCAAAAGCAATGGGCAAGCCCAACAAAATCCAAGTGAAGTCAAATTCCACGGGGCACCTCTGGCGTGGTCAAAGGGGCTGCCGGGGGCGCTGCCGTGACGGGTGCCGGACCCATTTGTTTGGCAGTCTGGCGCTCACGCCACCAACGGGGCACCATGCCCAAAACACCGACCACCACGCCCAGGGTGAAGGCCGACAAGACCACCAAGACGGTGGGCGCCGACCAAAAGGTGCTGAAAAAGAAGTTCACGCGGGTCTCTTGCTGGTTGTTCAGCGCGAAAGCAAAGAGGGTGAAAAAAACAGCCGCTTTCAGTAACCACTGAAGCAGCCGAAGCAGACGTTTCATGGCGCGACCTCGAAAGAAGAATTCATTCTAACGACCTGTTGCCGAGCCAGAAAGCCACCGAGACAAGCCCTGCGAAAGCGCTTCATGCTTTTGGGGCTGCAGCTTTTTTCACGTCGGCCAATGTGCCTGCATCCACGGCTTCGCGCAGGGCTTTGCCGGGTTTGAAATGGGGCACTCGTTTTTCGGGAATCTGCACACTTTCGCCAGACCGGGGGTTGCGGCCGACACGGGGAGGGCGGCGGTTGATGGAGAAGCTGCCAAAGCCGCGAATCTCGATGCGGTGGCCTTTGACCAGCGCTTCGCTCATGGCGTCCAGCACCGTTTTGACGGCCAACTCGGCGTCACGGTGGGTCAATTGCGCAAAGCGTGCGGCGAGTTCATCAACCAGATCAGAGCGTGTCATGGGGTCACTTTGTTGTTCGTTCAACTTGCAGGTGGCGGTTGGCACCGCTCTGAAAAAAGCCTGCCCCCATCACAGGGGCAGGCTTTCAGACAGCAAGTGTTGTCAGATCAAAAAGATCAGTTGTTGTCCAACTTGGCGCGCAACAAAGCGCCCAGGCTGGTGGTGCCGGCGTTCTCGCTCTTGGCCTGGGTGGACAAGGAAGCCATGGCTTCTTGTTGGTCAGCTTGGTCTTTGGCTTTGATCGACAACTGGATGTTGCGGGTCTTGCGATCAACGTTCACCACCACGGCAGTGACTTCGTCGCCCACTTTCAACACGTGGCTGGCGTCTTCCACGCGGTCACGCGAGATTTCGCTGACACGCAGGTAACCCACGATGTCTTCGCCCAGATCGATTTCGGCGCCCTTGGCATCCACGGTCTTGACCTTGCCGGTAACGGTTTGGCCTTTGTCGTTGATCGACACAAAGGTGGTGAAAGGATCGGAGTCGAGCTGTTTGATGCCCAAGCTGATGCGCTCGCGGTCGACGTCAACGGCCAACACCAAGGCTTCAACTTCTTGACCCTTCTTGAATTCGCGAACGGCGTTTTCGCCAGTCTCGTTCCAAGACAAGTCAGACAAGTGGACCAAACCGTCGATGCCAGCAGCCAAGCCCACGAACACGCCGAAGTCGGTGATCGACTTGATGGGGCCCTTCACGCGGTCGCCGCGCTTGGTGTTCTGAGCAAACTCTTGCCATGGGTTGGCGCGGCACTGTTTCATGCCCAAGCTGATGCGGCGCTTGTCTTCGTCGATCTCGAGGACCATGACTTCGACTTCGTCGCCCAGGGCGACGATTTTGGATGGGGCCACGTTTTTGTTGGTCCAGTCCATTTCAGACACGTGCACCAAGCCTTCGATGCCGGGCTCGAGTTCCACAAACGCGCCGTAGTCGGCGATGTTGGTGATCTTGCCGAACATGCGAGTGCTTTGTGGGTAGCGGCGGTTGACGCCCATCCATGGGTCGTCGCCCATTTGCTTGAGGCCCAAGGACACGCGGTTTTTCTCGGTGTCGAACTTGAGGATCTTGGCGGTGATTTCTTGACCGGCCGTGACCACTTCTGAAGGGTGACGGACACGGCGCCAGGCCATGTCGGTGATGTGCAGCAAGCCGTCGATGCCGCCCAAGTCCACGAACGCACCGTATTCGGTGATGTTCTTGACCACACCGTGAACGATGGAGCCTTCGCGCAATGTTTCCATCAGCTTGGCGCGCTCTTCGCCCATGGAGGCTTCCACCACAGCGCGGCGTGACAACACGACGTTGTTGCGCTTGCGGTCGAGCTTGATGACCTTGAATTCGAGGGTCTTGTTCTCATAGGGAGACAGGTCTTTGGTGGGCCGTGTGTCGACCAAAGAGCCGGGCAAGAAAGCGCGGATGCCATTGACCAACACGGTCAGGCCACCCTTGACTTTGCCGCTGGTCACGCCAGTGACGAACTCGCCGGATTCGAGGGCTTTTTCCAAAGACATCCAAGAAGCCAAACGCTTGGCGGTGTCACGCGACAAGATGGTGTCGCCGTAACCGTTTTCGATCGAGCCGATGGCTACAGAGACGAAGTCGCCGACTTGGACTTCAACTTCACCCTGGTCGTTTTTGAACTCTTCGAGGGGAACGTAGGACTCGGACTTGAGGCCAGCGTTGACCACCACAAAGTTGTGCTCAATGCGCACGACTTCAGCGGTGATGACTTCACCTGGGCGCATTTCGGTGCGCGTCAGAGATTCTTCGAACAGGGCGGCAAATGATTCAGACATGTGATTTCCTCATCCACAGGTGCAGGACTGACGAACGCGGAATGCGTCGTTACCAGGAGCTGACAGTGGCGATTGCTTGTGCGGCGTGAACCGCGGTTGGTTGATAAAAAACCACCTGGCCAGTGTGCAAGCTGCACGAAGAGAGCCGGGTGGAACTTCAGGTCAGTCCGCACAGGGCGGGCTGGGGTGGCTGCTGTCAGTGGATCAACTTTTGTCGATCAACCGAAAACCTGCCGACTTTGCCACCAGACCATCACCTGTTCCACCGAGGCTTCGATGGTCAAAGACGAGTTGTCCAGTTGCAAGGCATCTTGCGCAGGCAATAAGGGCGCAACGCTGCGGGACATGTCCCGGGCATCACGCGCTTCCAAATCGGCGCGAAGACTGTCGATATTAGCCGAAAAACCCTTCAAAATCAATTGCTTATGCCGTCTTTCGGCCCTTTGTGCGGCGCTGGCGGTCAAAAACACCTTCAAAGGCGCGTCTGGGAAGATCACGGTGCCCATGTCGCGACCGTCGGCCAAGAGGCCAGGTAGGCGCTGAAAGCTGTGCTGCAGATCGACCAGGGCCTCGCGCACGGCAGGCAAAACAGACACTTTGGAGGCGTTCATGCCGCCTTGCTCGCTGCGGATGGCATCCGTCACATCCACGTTGTTCAGCAGCACTTGCTCGCCCTCAAAGCGCACCGGCAGGCGGCGCGCCAATTCGGCAATCTCTGCTTCATCGGCGGCTTCCAGCGTCAGGCCAGCTTGCAAAGCGGCATGGGCCGTGACGCGGTAGAGCGCGCCCGAATCCAGGTAGTGGTAGCCCAAAGCAGCGGCCACGCGGCTGGCCAACGTGCCTTTGCCCGAGGCGGTGGGGCCGTCGATGCAAATCACGGGAATGTTGGGGGCTGTTGTGCGCGCCACCGAGAACAGGGTCTCGAAGTAATCGGGGAAGGTCTTGGCCACGCATTTGGGGTCTTCGATGCGCACAGGCACTTGATCGGCGTTGAAAGCGGCCAGCGAAAAACACATGGCCACGCGGTGGTCGTCGTAGGTGTGGATGCTGGCGCGTTGCCACTTTCCTGAGGGCAAGGGATGGATGGTGATCCAATCCGGGCCTTCTTCGACAGTGGCACCCAACTTGCGGCTTTCGGCTGCCATGGCCGCAATGCGGTCGGTTTCTTTCACGCGCCAGCTGGCGATGTTGCGCAGGGTGGTTGGACCGTCGGCGTACAGGGCCATCACAGCCAGCGTCATGGCGGCGTCGGGGATGTGGTTGCAGTCGAGTGTGATGCCCTTGAGCGGCCAAGCACCGCGCTGGATTTCGAGCCAGTTGGGGCCGCTGGTGATGTGCGCGCCCATTTGGGCGGCCGCGTCCATGAAGCGGATGTCGCCCTGAATGGAGTCAGCGCCTACGCCTTGAATGCGGATGCCATCACCCTGGGCAATGGCCCCCAGCGCGATGAAGTAGCTGGCCGACGAGGCATCGGCCTCGACGTGGATGCTGCCCGGCGACTGATAGCGGCTGCCCGCCGGGATCACAAAGCGCGCCCAGCCTTGGCGCTCCACAGTGATGCCGTAACGGGCCAGCAGGTTGAGGGTGATCTCGATGTAAGGCTTGCTGATGAGTTCGCCCACCACCTCGATGGTGATGGCGCGGTCTTGCGAAGCCAGTGGCAGCGCCATCAGCAAGGCAGTCAGGAACTGGCTGGACACATCGCCGCGCACCGGGATGGGTTTGTCCAGTTGCAGATGGGGCTGGCCCACGCGCAGGGGTGGGTAGCCTTCATTGCCCAAGTAGTCGATGGCGCAGCCAAGCTCGCGCAGCGCATTCACCAAGTCGCCGATCGGGCGCTCGTGCATGCGCGGCACGCCCTTGAGCGTGAAGTCACCGCCCTGCACAGCCAATGCGGCCGTGAGAGGGCGCATGGCCGTGCCCGCGTTGCCCATGAAAAATTCAATCGCCTCAGTTGGCCATGTTCGGCCGCCCAGGCCGGTGATGGTCACCGTGGTGCCATCGACCTGCACGCGGCAACCCAGTTGGCGCAGCGCGGCCAGCATGACGCGGGTGTCGTCCGAGTCCAGCAGGTCGTGAACCACCGTGGTGCCTTGGCACAGCGCCGAGAGCAGCAGCACGCGGTTCGAAATGCTTTTGGAACCGGGCAGGGTGACGGTGCCGGATGCGCCTTGCAGCGCAGGGATGTCAAGAAAGGCGGTGGAGAACATGGGTTCAGTCTTCAGAGGCAGTGTTGCAAGCGTTGCCCGCTTGCAACGTCCAAGTCGAGCGCACGCCGCTGGCTTGATGAATCAGCTTTTGCAGCGCGGTGGTGTCGCCTTGCTTCAAGGTGTTTTCAAATTGGTCGAGCGCAGCGCGAAAGTGAGCCATCTGCGTGAGCACTTCGGCCTGGTTGGCGCTCAGGATGTCGCGCCAGACGGCGGGGTCACTGGCCGCGATGCGTGAAAAATCCCTGAAGCCCGGGCCAGCCATCTCCAAAAATGCAGCGCCTTGGGGCTGTGCGCTGAGCGCATTGACGGCCGCAAAAGCCAACAAGTGCGGCAGGTGGCTGACCGCCGCAAAGGTGGCGTCGTGCGCCTCGGGCGTCATCTGGCTCACATGGCTGCCGATGGCGGTCCACACATCGCTGGCTTTTTGGATTTGGCGGATGCTGTTTTGTGGCAGGGGCGTGAGGATGGTGCGGCGTTCACGGTAGAGCTTGGCTTCGGCATGCTCGATGCCCGCAACTTCTTTGCCCGCAATCGGGTGTGCCGGCACCAAGCAGTTGAGGCGTTCGCCCAAAGCGGCTTGGGCTGCCGCGACCACATCGCATTTGGTGGAGCCCACGTCCATCAGCAAGGCATGGGGTGCCAGCGCATCGCGCATGGCGACAAAGCTGCTTTGCATGGCGCCCACGGGCACCGCCAACAGCACCATGTCTGCACCCTGCACGGCTTCGGCCACGCTGGTGCAGGCTTGGTCAATCACGCGCAGTTCAAGCGCGCGCTGCCGGGTTTTTTCAGAGGCGCTGAAGCCGGTGATGTGCTGCACCAAGCCCGCCTGGCGCAGCGCGAGCGCAAATGAGCCGCCCATCAGGCCGCAGCCAATCAGGGCCAGGCGTTGGAACTTCACTGAGTGCTCACTCGGGCACGGGGTAAGAACCCAGCACCTTGTAAAACGCACAAAGGCCCTGCAACTCTTGCAAAGCGGTGGCCACATGCGGCTCACTGATGTGGCCTTGCAGGTCGATGTAGAAGTAATACTCCCATTGGCCCGACTTGGCGGGGCGCGATTCAAAGCGGGTCATGGACACGCCGTTGTTTTTCAGGGGCACCAGCAAATCGTGCACAGCACCCGGGCGGTTGGGCACCGACACCACCAAGCTGGTGCAGTCCTTGCCCGAAGCCGGTGGCGTGGCCAAGGTTTGGGGCAGGGTGATCACGGCAAAGCGGGTGCGGTTGAAGGCCTCGTCCTGGATGGCGTGGTGCACGATGTGCAGGCCAAACTGGCTGGCGGCGCGTTCGCTGGCCAGGGCCGCCCAAGCGGGGTTGGTCGCGGCCAGGCGAGCGCCTTCGGCGTTGCTGGACACGGCGCGGCGTTCCACATGCGGCAGGTGTTTGGAGAGCCAGCCTTGGCATTGGGCCAAGGCCTGGGGGTGGGCCATCACCACCTCAATCCCCGCGTCGGAGTTGAGCTGGCGCAGCAAATTGAAGCGCACCTGCAAGCTGACTTCGCCCACCACGTGCACGGGCGAGCGCAAGAACAAATCGAGCGAACGCGCGACCACGCCCTCGGTGGAGTTTTCCATGCCCACCACGCCATATTGGGCCGTGCCCGCAGCGGTGGCATGGAAAACTTCGTCAAAGTTGGCGCAGTAAATCAGGTTGGCCGCGCTGCCAAAAAACTCGATGGCCGCTTGTTCACAAAACGTGCCTTGGGGGCCCAACACCGCCACGCGCTGCGGGGCTTCGAGTGCCAAGCAGGCCGACATGATCTCGCGCCATATGGAGGCGACGTGTTCGTTTTTGAGGGGACCGGGGTTGGCGCTGGTGATCTTGTCGATGACCTGGGCCACGCGGTCGGGGCGAAAGAAGGGCGAGCCTTCGGCGCGTTTGATCTCGCCCACTTGCTCGGCGACATGGGCGCGTTGGTTCAGCAGGCTCAGCAGCTGTTTGTCCAGCGCGTCAATTTGCACACGCAAAGCGCCCAAGGCATCCGACTGAATGGGTTGTTGGCTCATGTCTTGTGTTCTTTCTGGCGACCTGTTTGACGGGGTTCAGGCTTGTGTTTTTTCAAATTCACGCATGTAGGCCACCAGCGCCTGCACGCCCTCGAGAGGCATGGCGTTGTAAATGCTGGCCCGCATGCCGCCCACCGATTTGTGGCCTTTGAGCTGCAGCAAGTTGGCGGCTTTGGCGCCCGCCAAAAATGCGTCGTTGCGCGATTCGTCGCGCAAGAAAAAGGGCACGTTCATGCGTGAGCGGCAGTTCTTGGACACTTTGTTGATGTACAGAGCCGAGCTGTCGATGCAGTCATACAGCAGCTGCGCTTTGGCGATGTTGCGCTGCTCCATGGCGGCAATGCCGCCGTGCTGTTTGAGCCACTGGAACACCAGCCCGGCCATGTAGATGCTGTAAGTGGGTGGCGTGTTGTACATCGACTGGTTGTCGGCCACCAGCTTGTAGTCAAAGGCACTGGGGCAATGCAGCAGGGCGTGGCCGATCAGGTCTTCGCGGACGATGACCAAGGTCAGACCCGCCGGGCCCAAATTCTTTTGCGCACCGCCAAAGGCCAAACCCACTCGCGACCAGTCCACCGGGCGCGAAGCCACATGGGATGAAAAATCCACCACCAGCGGGGCGTCGCAGCCTAGGGCTTTGAGCTCAGGCAGTTCGTGAAACTCTACGCCGTGGATGGTTTCGTTGCCGCAGATGTGCACATAACGGCTGTCTGCGCCAATTTGCCAAGTGGCCGGCGCGGGCAGGGTGGTGAAACCGTCGGCCTGCGCCGAGGCAGCCACACGTGCCGAGCCGTATTTGCCCGCTTCCTTGTGTGACTTCTGGCTCCAGCTGCCGGTGAGTACAAAGTCCATCGCGCCGCCCTGCGACAGGTTCAAGGGCACGATGGCGTTTTCTGCCAGGCCACCGCCTTGCATGAACAAGATCTTGAAGTGCGCGGGCACGGCCAGCAGTTCGCGCAAATCGGCTTCGGCCTGCTCGTAAATGCTGATGAACTCCTTGCCGCGGTGGCTCATTTCCATCACGCCCATGCCCGAGCCATGCCAGTCCAGCATCTCGGATGCGGCTTGCTGCAAAACGGCTTCAGGCATGACGGCAGGGCCTGCCGAGAAGTTGAAGGCGCGCCCCATCACTTATTCCGCTGCAGGTGCGCCGTCATCGGGCGCGGTATCGGCATCACCGGTTTCGCCTTCGCTCACATTGGCATCGTTTTCCACGATGCGTTGCAGGCCCGACAGCTTGGCACCTTCGTCCAGGCCGATCAAGGTCACGCCTTGCGTGGCGCGGCCCAGCTCGCGGATTTCAGATACGCGGGTGCGCACCAAAACGCCGGTGTCGGTGATCAGCATGATCTCGTCGTCGGTGTGCACCAAGGTGGCGGCCACCACTTTGCCGTTGCGCTCGGATTGCTGGATGGCGATCATGCCCTTGGTGCCACGGCCGTGGCGTGTGTATTCGGCGATGCTGGTGCGCTTGCCGTAGCCGTTTTCTGTGGCGGTCAGCACGCTGGCGCGGGCTTTGACCTCGTCAGCGGGGGCATCGGGGGTTTCTTGCTCCGACACCAGCATGGCGATCACGCTTTGGTGGTCTTCGATCATCATGCCGCGCACACCCCGTGCACTGCGACCCAAGGGGCGCACATCATTTTCATCAAAGCGCACGGCTTTGCCACCGTCGCTGAACAGCATCACGTCGTGCTTGCCGTCGGTCAACGCCGCACCTACAAGGAAGTCGCCTTCGTCCAGGTTCACGGCAATGATGCCGCCCTTGCGCGGGTTTGAAAATTCGTCCAGCGAGGTCTTCTTGACAGTGCCCATGGAGGTGGCCATGAACACGTATTGGTTGTCAGGGAAGGTGCGCGCTTGGCCGGTCAGGGCCAGCACCACGTTGATTTTTTCACCTTCTTGCAGCGGGAACATGTTGACAATCGGACGGCCGCGCGAACCACGCGAACCCGCAGGCACCTCCCAGACCTTGAGCCAATACAAACGGCCCCGGTTGGAGAAACAAAGCAAATAGTCGTGCGTGTTGGCGATGAACAGCTGGTCGATCCAGTCGTCTTCTTTGGTCGCGGCGGCTTGTTTGCCCCGACCACCACGCTTTTGTGCGCGGTATTCGGAGAGCGGCTGGCTCTTGATGTAACCGCTGTGGCTGAGCGTGACCACCATGTCGGTGGGTGTGATCAGGTCTTCGGTCGAGAGGTCTTGTGCGCTGTGCTCGATTTCGCTGCGGCGTGCGCCGATCTTGGTCTGGCCGAACTCTTGGCGCACGGTGCCCAGCTCGTCGCCAATGATGGTCGACACGCGCTCGGGTTTGGCCAAGATGTCCAGCAGGTCTTCGATCTCAGACATGACCTCTTTGTACTCGGCCACGATCTTGTCTTGTTCCAAACCCGTCAGGCGCTGCAGACGCATCTGCAAAATCTCTTGCGCTTGCGTGTCCGACAGGCGGTACAAGCCGTCTTGGCCCAAACCGTATTGACGCTCCAGACCTTCAGGGCGGTAGTCGTCGGCGTTGATCACCGAGCCGTCGTCGCGGGCGCGGGTCAGCATGGTGCGCACCATCTGGCTGTCCCAGGCGCGCGTCATCAGCTCGGCCTTGGCCACAGGCGGCGTTGGGGCGCCGCGGATGATGGCGATGAAGTCGTCGATGTTGGCCAAAGCCACGGCCAAGCCTTCCAGCACATGGCCACGGTCACGCGCTTTGCGCAGCTCGAATACCGTGCGGCGAGTCACCACTTCGCGGCGGTGCTGCAAAAAGACCTGGATCAGGTCTTTCAAGTTGCACAGCTTGGGTTGGCCGTCGATCAGGGCCACCATGTTCATGCCGAAGGTGTCTTGCAGCTGCGTTTGTTTGTACAGGTTGTTCAGCACCACCTCGGGCACCGCGCCGCGTTTGAGCTCGATCACCAGACGCATGCCCGACTTGTCGGACTCGTCCTGAATATGGCTGATGTCTTCGATCTTCTTTTCGTGCACCAGCTCGGCCATGCGTTCTTGCAAGGTCTTTTTGTTGACCTGGTAGGGCAACTCGTCGACCACAATGCACTGGCGTTGGCCTTTGTCGATGTCTTCAAAGTGGCACTTGGCGCGCATGACCACGCGGCCTCGGCCGGTGCGGTAGCCGTCCTTCACGCCGGTCATGCCATAAATGATGGCGCCTGTCGGAAAGTCGGGCGCCGGCACAATTTCCATCAGCTCATCAATGGAGGCTTCGGGGTTGCGCAGCAAATGCAAACAAGCGTCCACCACTTCGTTCAAGTTGTGGGGCGGGATGTTGGTGGCCATGCCCACTGCGATACCGCCCGAGCCGTTGATCAGCAAGTTGGGCAGGCGCGAAGGCAACACCAGCGGTTCTTTTTCTGAGCCGTCGTAGTTGGGGCCAAAGTCGACGGTTTCCTTGTCGATGTCACCCAGCATCTCGTGGGCGATCTTGGCCAATCGGATTTCGGTGTACCGCATCGCGGCGGCGTTGTCGCCGTCCACCGAGCCGAAGTTGCCTTGGCCATCCACCAGCATGTGGCGCATGGAAAAGTCTTGCGCCATGCGCACGATGGTGTCGTAGACCGACTGGTCGCCGTGCGGGTGGTATTTACCGATCACGTCACCCACGATACGGGCCGACTTTTTGTAAGGGCGGTTCCAGTCGTTGTTCAGCTCATGCATCGCGAACAGGACCCTGCGGTGCACGGGTTTTAGACCGTCGCGGGCATCGGGCAGGGCGCGACCGACGATCACGCTCATGGCGTAATCGAGGTAGCTGCGCCGCATTTCCTCTTCTAAACTGATGGGCAGTGTTTCTTTGGCGAACTGGGTCATATAGAGAGAGGAGAAAGTGTCGCGATGTAAACCTCACATTTTAGTTGCATGACACTGTGGCGTCCATGCAACATTTCTGATTCATTTGAAAGAGAGCTTTATTCTCAGTCCGGCATTTGACAGACGGGTGCACGGTCTATGGCACAATAAAACGCAACGCATCAGATGACGGTCATTTGATGCGTCATTTTCACGCAGCGAGTCTGCGGCTTTATCCCCTAAGAGGAAGACCATGAAGAAACTGAACAAAGTGGCGATGTTGTTGGCCTCCGCAGCTCTCGCAACCGCCGCTGGCGCGCAAACTGTTGACAACTGGCGCAATGGCACGGGTGACCTGGTTTGGAAAAACGGCACCAACGAACTGTGCTGGCGCAATGCCAACTGGACACCCGCCACTGCGGGCGCAGGTTGCGACGGCGCCATCGTTGCGCCCAAGGCAGCGCCTGCTCCCGCTGCTGCACCAGCTCCTGCTGCACGTCCAGCCCCAGCCCCAGCCCCAGCGGCGGCTGCTCCAGCACCAGCACCTCGCCCAGCTGCTCCAGCTCTGCCACCCGCAGCGGCCACCAAGGTCACTTTCGCAGCTGACGCCTTCTTTGACTTCGACAAGTCCGTTCTGAAGGCCGAAGGCAAAGCCAAGCTGGACGATCTGGTTGGCAAGGTCAAGGGCATCAACCTGGAAGTCATCATCGCTGTGGGTCACACCGACTCCGTGGGCGCTGATGCTTACAACCAGAAGCTGTCGGTCAAGCGTGCTGACGCTGTCAAGGCCTATTTGGTGACCAAGGGCATCGAAAAGAACCGCGTTTACACCGAAGGCAAGGGCGAGAAGCAAGCCGTTGCTGACAACAAGACAGCCGCTGGCCGTTCCAAGAACCGCCGCGTTGAAATCGAAGTGGTCGGCACACGCCCTAACCGCTGATCCCTCACCGGACCCGAAAAAGCCCCAGCAATGGGGCTTTTTTTCGTCTGTGGTTCAGGCCAGGCGCCTGTTCACCGACAATCTGACCCCATGAATACCAGCACTTCCAACGTCGATCCGGCCGAACTGGCCAAGTTTTCTGACCTGGCCCACCGCTGGTGGGACCCCGAAAGCGAATTCCGTCCTTTGCACCAGATCAACCCACTGCGCCTCGAGTGGATCCATGCCTTGGTGCCCTTGAACGGTTTGAATGTGGTGGACGTCGGCTGCGGCGGCGGCATTTTGGCCGATGCCATGGCGCGCAAAGGCGCCCAAGTACTCGGCATTGACCTGGCCACCAAATCCCTCAAAGTCGCGCAACTGCACGCGCTCGAAGCGGGCACGCAGGGCGTGCAATACCGAGAAGTCAGCGCCGAGGCCCTGGCCGCAGAGCAACCCGCGCAGTTTGACGTGGTGACTTGCATGGAAATGCTGGAGCACGTCCCTGACCCCTCAGCCGTCGTCCAAGCCTGCGCTCAAATGGTCAAACCCGGTGGCTGGGTGTTTTTTTCCACGCTCAACCGCAACCCCAAATCCTTTTTGTTCGCGATCGTCGGGGCCGAATACGTCCTCAACTTGCTGCCCAAAGGCACACACGAATTTGCCCGCCTGATCAAACCCAGCGAGCTGACCGCCTGGGCCCGCGAAGCCGAACTCGACGCCCAAGGCTTCAAAGGCATGGAATACAACCCCTTCACCAAGCGCTATTGGCTGAGCCAAGACACCAGCGTGAACTATTTGCTGGCCTGCCGGAAAGCCTGACATGTTCCAAAGCGCGCAAGCCGTCTTGTTTGACCTCGACGGCACCCTCATCGACAGTGCACCTGATCTAGGTGCAGCCGTGGACCAAATGCGTGTGGCTCGCGGTTTGTCGTCCCTTCCGCTTGAGCACTACCGGCCCATGGCCGGCGCCGGAGCCCGGGGCATGCTGGGCCTTGCCTTTGGCATGACACCCGAACACCCTGACTTTGAGACCATGAAAGAAGAGTTTTTTGTCACTTACGAAAAATGCATGACCGAACGCACCCGCATTTTCGACGGCGTGGTGGGCATGATCGAGCGTCTGGTGGCCCTGGGCCTGCCCTGGGGCGTGGTCACCAACAAATCCAGCCGATTCACCGACCCACTGACCGCGTCCATGCCTTTGTTTGCCACTGCAGGCGCCATCGTCAGTGGCAACACCACGCCCTACGCCAAACCGCACCCCGAGCCTTTGTTGGAGGCTGCACGGCGTTTGTCGATGGACCCGGCGCGTTGTGTGTACGTGGGCGACGACGAGCGCGATATCGTCGCAGGCCTGGCTGCAGGCATGGGCACCGTGGCCGCCACCTATGGGTATTTGGGCCAACAGAGCGATATTTCTCGCTGGAATGCCCATTTGCTCATTGATTCACCGATGGACCTCTTGCAATTCCTCAAGAGCGCCTAAAATAGGACCCTCAGGGGCTGCACTGGTTTCGACATGGGTTCGGACGCGTGGCAGGGCATGTCGAGGTTCTGATCCTCGTTAATCTTCGGAAAAAAAACTAACTGCAAACGACGAACGTTTCGCACTCGCCGCTTAATCCGGTGAGCCTTGCAACAGTTGGCCGATAGGCTGGGTTAGGGTGATGAGGGTGTTAAAGCCCCCAAAGTCCTAGCTGCAAGGTAAAACATATGGGCTGGCACCACCTCGGGTACCTTGGGGTGGTGTGAGAAAAAAGGGTGCTGGCTGGGTGTTCAGCGTGTCGCTGCGCGGTTCATTTGGCGAGACTCAAATCAGACGACTACACATGTAGAACTGTACGAAAAAGGCTTATGGACGGGGGTTCAAATCCCCCCAGCTCCACCAAACCGCTAAAAAGCCAACCTTCATGGGTTGGCTTTTTTTTAGCCAAATAGGCCCATCCAACATGGAGCACAGCGATGACTTTGGCAATGTCTTGGGATGAGTGGGTGCAGCACGATGCGGTGGCTTTGGCCGCGCGGGTGCGCCGTGGTGATGTGACTCCCGCTGAATTGGCCGCGCAGGCCGCGGCAGGTGTGGCCAAAATCAACCCGGCGGTGCATGCAGTGGTCGAGGTGTTTGAGGATGTGGTGGCCGACCCGCTCAAGGACGGCTTGAACCCGGGCGGCCCGTTTGCAGGCGTGCCGTTTTTCATGAAGGACTTGGGTCCCACGATGAAGGGTCGCTTGCAGGAAATGGGGTCTTTGATGATGCGCGGCAACCGGGCCAGCGCAGACACCTTCCTCACCGGCAAGATGCGCCAGGCGGGCCTGAACCTCATGGGCCGCACCACCACGCCCGAGTTTGGCGTGTGCAGTTCGGCTGAAAACCCGGCGGTGTATGTGACGCGCAACCCCTGGAATCCCGAGTACACCAGCTATGGGTCTTCAGCGGGCACGGCAGTGGCGCTGGCTGCAGGGGTACTGCCGCTGTCGCACGCTACCGATGGCGGTGGCTCGATCCGTATCCCGGCAGGCACCAACGGCAACATCGGGCTCAAGCCTTCGCGGGGCGTTTTCTCGATTGCGCCTGCAGCGTCAGATTTGACCGGGCTGGTCTCGACCCAGGGCTGCCAAAGCCGCACGGTGCGAGACACGGCCGCTTTTGTGGACCATTGCCGGGGCGGTGCGCCAGGCGAGTTCATGCCGTATTGGATGCCGCCCGAGCCCTACAGCCAGTTGATCGGGCGAGATCCGGGACGCCTTCGCATCGCCTTGTCGCACGAGTGGGGCGACTTTAGGGCCGTGCCGCATTTTGTGGCCGAGCTGGAGCGGGTGGGGCGCTTTTTGGAGGGCTTGGGCCATCAGGTGGATTGGGCTTTGCCCGCGGTGGATTTTCGGGCAGCGTTCGATGCGCAAACCACCTGCTACATCAGCAACTTTGCGCAGACGATTTCCAACTTGCTGGCCCCTCGGGGTCTGGCGCGCCCGCCTGCGGAACTGGTCGAGCCGATCAACATCAAGATCTGGGAGATGGGGCTGAACACCAGCTTCACCGAGCGGGCCCGCATGCAGGCGGTGTTCAACACCACCTCGCGGGCGTTTGGACAGTTCTTTGAAGACTGGGACATCATCCTCACGCCGATCACCGCTGTGCCTACGCCCAAGTTGGGCGCCACCGAATACCTGACCACCAGTGACAACCCCAGCGTGCTCGATTGGTTTGGCAACCTCTGGCGCAATTTTGCCTACACACCCTTGACCAATTTGTGCGGCATGCCTGGTATCTCAATGCCCATGGCCACTCAGCCAAACGGTTTGCCTTTGGGCATCCATGCACAGGCCAAGCAGGCCAATGACGGTGTGTTGCTGCAATTGGCAGCGCAGATTGAGCGCGCATTGGGCGGCCAATGGCACGCGGGGCGCTTGCCCCAGGTGCATGTGTGCCACACGCCAGAGGCATGAAAAAAGCCACTCAACGCAACGTTGAGTGGCTTCATTGGCCGTTTCATTTCCCCCCGAGAGGGCAGACAGCTCAGCGGCCGGCAGCGGCTTTCAGTGCGGCAGCGCGGTCGGTGCGCTCCCAGGTGAAGTCGGGCTCGTCGCGGCCAAAGTGGCCGTAGGCTGCGGTCTTGCTGTAGATGGGGCGCAGCAAGTCGAGCATCTGGATGATGCCTTTGGGGCGCAGGTCAAAGTGCTCGGCGACCAAAGCGGCCAGTTGGTCGTCTGAGATCACGCCTGTGCCTTCGGTGTTCACCGTGATGTTCATGGGGCGTGCCACACCAATGGCGTAAGCCACTTGAATTTGGCACTTCGTTGCCAAGCCAGCGGCCACGATGTTCTTGGCCACATAACGCGCAGCGTATGCCGCTGAACGGTCCACCTTGGACGGGTCTTTGCCCGAGAAAGCGCCGCCACCGTGGGGGCAAGCGCCGCCGTAGGTGTCCACAATGATTTTGCGGCCCGTCAAACCGCAATCGCCCTGGGGGCCGCCAATGACGAAACGGCCAGTGGGGTTGATCAGGTACTTGGTGTCTTGCAGCCACTCTTTGGGCAGCACGGGCTTGATGATCTCTTCGATGATGGCTTCGGTGAAGCTGGCTTTCATCTTGGTGGAGGTTTCGGACTGGTCGGGGCTGTGCTGGGTCGACAGCACCACGGTGTCGATGCTGTGCGGCTTGCCGTCCACGTAGCGCATGGTCACTTGGCTCTTGGCATCAGGACGCAAGAAGGGCAGGCGGCCGTCTTTGCGCAGCTGGGCTTGGCGCTCGACCAAACGGTGTGCGTAATAAATAGGCGCAGGCATCAGTTCGGGGGTTTCGCTGCAGGCGTAACCGAACATCAGGCCTTGGTCGCCTGCGCCGATGTTCAGGTGGTCGTCGGATGCGTGGTCCACGCCTTGGGCGATGTCGTTGGACTGCTTGTCATAGCAGACCATGACCGCGCAGCCCTTGTAGTCGATGCCGTAGTCGGTGTTGTCGTAGCCGATGCGCTTGATGGTGTCGCGGGCGACCTGGATGTAGTCGACGTGCGCGTTGGTGGTGATTTCACCGGCCAAAACGACCAAGCCGGTGTTGGTCAGGGTTTCGGCGGCCACGCGGCTGCGGGGGTCTTGCGCAAAAATGGCGTCGAGGATCGCGTCAGAAATCTGGTCGGCGACCTTGTCGGGGTGGCCTTCGGAGACGGATTCCGAGGTGAAGAGGTAATTGCTGGACATGAAAAAAAGCTCCTTGGTTAAAGTGGTTTTCGGCGTTGCCGACCCTTTAACTTTGGAGCCTGGCGAACGCTTTAGCAGAATTTATGAGTCGCCCTGCAAGTAGTTCAGATAACTCGGCGACACTGCATTATAAAAGATGCTCAAACCCCTTTTAAATCATGTCCAATAGGCCGCATGGATATCCCAACCCCCATTGAAAATCGCTTGGTCGAGCTGGAGATCAAGGCCGGCTTTACCGAAGACCTGCTGGACCAGCTCAACGCCCAGGTGTACCGCCAACAGCAACACATTGACGCACTCATTCAAGAGCTGCGCCAGTTGCGAGATCGCTTGCCTGAATCGGGTGGCGGCGGCGAGACGCGCAACCCGCGTGACGAGATTCCGCCGCATTACTGAAACCCATGCACAGCGTTCAAGACATCCGCGACCAACTGCGCGCCTTGGGTGCCAATGCCCAGCATGAGCAGCGGGTGCTGCGTCTTTGGGCACAAGCCAAGCCGCAGGACAGTGGCCGCAGGCCGCTTGAAAGCTTCATGCCCATCGCTGTGCGCGAGGCATTGCCTGCGCTCAGCCAAACCCTGGCCGGTTTGGCCACTTTGCGCGAGCAGCACCCGGGGCAAGATGGCTCGGCACGCTTGTTGGTGGGGTTGCAAGACGGCCAAACGGTGGAAAGCGTGCTCTTGCCGCGCGACGGCTTGTGTGTTTCAAGCCAGGTGGGCTGCGCAGTGGGCTGTGTGTTTTGCATGACCGGGCGCGAGGGCCTGATCCGGCAGGTGGGCAGCGCCGAAATCGTGGCCCAAGTGGCGCTGGCCCGCACCCTCAGGCCGGTGAAAAAAGTGGTGTTCATGGGCATGGGGGAGCCCTCGCACAACCTGGACGCGGTGATGCAAGCCATCGACCTGCTGGGCACCGTTGGCAACATCGGTCACAAGAATTTGGTGTTTTCCACCGTGGGTGATGCGCGGGTGTTTGAACGCTTGCCGCAAGGGCAGGTCAAGCCTGCGCTGGCCTTGTCGCTGCACAGCACCCGGGCTGACTTGCGGGCGCAACTGCTGCCGCGAGCGCCTCGCTTTGACCCGCAGGATTTGGTGGAGGCGGGCGAGGCTTATGCCCGTGCCACGGGCTATCCGATCCAGTACCAGTGGACCTTGATCGAAGGCGTGAACGACAGCGCCGAAGAGATCGAGGGCATCGTGCACCTGCTCAAGGGCAAATACGCGCTGATGAACATGATCCCCTATAACGCGGTGCCCGACTTGCCCTTTGCACGGCCAACTTGGGAGAAGGCGGCGGCCATTGCCCGCACATTGCACCAGCGCGGCGTGTTGACCAAACTGCGCCAGTCAGCGGGTCAGGATGTGGACGGGGGCTGGGGGCGACTGCGCGCCAGGGATGTGTTGCAGCGGGACCAGCGCGTGCACATCCACCGCCGCATCAACGCCCCGGCAGCTTGAGCAAGCCGCTGGCCAGGGCAGTGCCCAAGAAAACCACCACGCCGCAGCCCAACATCCAGGGGGTGACCTGTTCGCCCAACAAGATCACGCCGTAAACAATGGCGAACACCGGGATCAAAAATGTCACCGTCAAAGCGCGTGCAGGCCCAGCGCGATCGATGAGGCGGAAATAAATCACGTAGGCAATACCGGTGCACACGACACCCAAAACGAGCAATGCGCCCCAAGCTGGGGCCGAGGGCATCTGGTCAGGAAGAAACCACAACGCAGGTCCAGCCAGCGCCAGCGTGGCACCGATCTGGCTGCCGGTGGCCGCCACCAAGGGGGGCATGCTGGGCAGGTTTTTTTTGGTGAAACTGGCCGATAAGGCATAGCAGGTGGTGGCCACCAAACACGCCAGCACCGCCCACACCGGCGCCACGCCCGATGCATTGGGCTTGAAACTGGCCTGTCCACCCACCAGCAAAACCACCCCGCCAAAACCAATGGCCAGTCCCACCGCGCGCGACCAACTTGGCCTGTCATGCAACCAGACCCAAGCCACCAGCGCGCCAAACAGCGGCACGGTGGCATTCAAGATGGCCGACAAGCCGGTGCTGATGTGCATGACCGCAAAGGCATAAAGGGCAAACGGGATGGCGCTGTTCAGCAGCCCCACCAACAACAAGGGGCGCCAATGCTGAAGCAAAACAGGCCCATGTCCTTTGGCCACCAGCAGGGGCAGCAAAAACAAGGCGGCGATGGCCACGCGCAAGGCGGCCGTGGGCAGGGCGCCCAGCTCCAGCGCGGCGAGCCGCATGAACATGAAGGACGCCCCCCAGATGGCGGCCAGCATCAAGAAGTCGGCCAGCCAACTTTTGGTTTGAGAGATGGTCATTCAGGGAATAGGGAATCAGAGGAAGTCGAGGCGATGGGCTGGCCTTCAAGTTTGAGCAGCGCCTGTTTGCGCCACAGCCCGCCTGCATAGCCCGTGAGTTGGCCACCGGCGCCCAAAATGCGGTGACAGGGCACGATGATACTCACCGGGTTGCGCCCCACGGCAGCGCCCACAGCCCGGACAGCCTTGGGCTTGGTCAGGTGCCGGGCCAGATCGCTATAACTTTGGGTGTGGCCAGACGGGATATGCAGCAAAGCCTGCCAGACCGATTGCTGGAATACGGTGCCTGCCGACAGGTCCAGCGGCAAATCAAAGCGGTTCAGTTCTCCCGCGAAAAAAGCCTGCAATTGCGCAATGACGTCTTGCAGCAGAGGGTGCTTGGTGACGCTTGTCCAGCCGCGCATGCGTTCTTCACTGGGACCATGCCGCTGGCCTTCAAACCACACGCCGCAAAGGCCCAGGTCAGAAGCGGCAAGGGTCATCGGCCCCAAGGGGCTGCTCCATCTTTGGGTCAAAAGGGGCGTCATGGTGCGGGGGCCTTGTGGCCGTGGGGCTTGGGGTGATCGGAGGGCTCAGTGTGTGTGGCCAAGCGCTGCCATGCCGCGATCAATGCATAGCTGCGGCATGGCCGCCAGGCTTGGCCCAAGACTTCAAGGGCTTGGCTGGGGCGAGGGTGCTGACGTACGCCCAAGGCGGTTTGCAAGGCCACGTCCTGCACCGGCCAGGCATCCAGCCAACGCAGGGCGCGCATGGCGATGTAGTGAGCCGTCCAGGGGCCGATACCGGGCAAGGCCATGAGCGCCTGCAAGGTGGGCTCCAGCTTGGTTTGAGGGCGAAGGTCCAGGCTCCCGGATTCGACCGCCCGCGCCAGGGCCTGTATGGCTTTTTGACGTTGCCGCACCAGGCCCAGGCTGCCCATGCGTGCGGCGTTTTCTTCTCCGGCCAAAGTTTCTGGGCTTGGAAAAGTTCGATTCAGCTCGGGCCAGGGGGTATTGCAGGGCTCGCCCAGTGCGTTGACCAGCCTTTGCCCCAGCGTACGAGCGGCTTTGACGCTGATTTGTTGACCCAAAATGGCGCGCACGGCCAACTCAAAACCATCCATACAGCCGGGCAGACGTTGGCCCAGGGCTTGCGGAAAATCACGTCCAATGATCTGTGCGATGCGGGCGGGTTCGGCGTCGAGGTCCAGCCAGTCTCGCACCTGAGCCACGACTTGGGGCAACACGGGGTCCAATGAGGCGCTGACACGCAGATGCACCCCCGCTTGCGTGCGGTCCCAGCGCAGCTCCAGCCAACCGGTGATGGCGCTGGTTGCATGAGGCCAGCGCACTGTTCTGCGCAACACAGCGTCTGGACCTTGCCCTTCCCAGCTTTCTATGCCGCTCAAACTGCGGTCTTTCAGAAATTGCCAAAGCGTGTCGATTTGACAAGGAGGGCGGTAATGCAAAACCACTGCCTTGCTCGGCTGGGGGGCCTTGCGCAGCGGCGCCTTCACGGGGCGCAGTTGCCCGGGGCTGAGTTGGTAATGCTGGGCAAATGCAGCGTAGAGACGCCGAGCCGAGCCATAGCCACTGGCATGCGCCACATGGGCCACCGACAGAGGACTGTCTTGCAGCCACTGTTTGGCGTGCAGCAGCCTTTGGGTTTGCAGGTATTGCACAGGCGACACCTGCCAATGTCGCATGAACTGCCGCCTCAGGTGCCGGTCGCTCACGCCCAGTTGGGCCGCCAAAGACGCCATGCTGGGCGGCTTGATGCCCTGCTGAATGGCCGATTGCAGTTGTTGGGCCGCGCATTCGGCCATCACAGCTTGTGCATCGGTGGTGGACCAAAAGCGGCGAGCGGGAGCCAGTTCCGGGCGGCAGCGCAGACAGGGCCTGAAGCCATGCGCCTCGGCTTGAACGGCTGTTTCAAAAAAACGGCAGTTGGCTTGGCGGGGCAGTTTCACCCTGCAAACAGGGCGGCAATAAATGCCGGTGGAAGTCACCCCAGTGAAAAAAAGCCCATCCCAGGCCGCATCTTTGTCGGCCATGGCTTGGTAACAGCGCTGAGCGTCCAGAGCTGAGTCACTGGCCGCTCGGGTGGCTGGGGTGGGGGCGTGAAGATGGCGCATCGATGGTTATGTTATCGGCAAACGAGTCCGCACAAGAGGCGGGTTTGTGCTGTTTTCGGACCCATGGTGATGCCCTGGTTTGAAAGCCCTTGCCGCCTACAATGCTGGATCCACACATCAACCGAGCCTGATGGCTTTTGATTGGCTCTTTCCATGCAAGTGACCCCCACCATTTTCAAAGCCTATGACATCCGTGGCATGGTGCCCTCCACCTTGAACGAAACCGTGGCCGAGGGCTTGGGCAAGGCGTTTGGCACGCACGCATTGGCGCAAGGCCAAGCCACCGTGGCGGTGGGGCGCGATGGCCGATTTAGTGGTCCGGCCTTGTCGGCTGCGCTCATTCGCGGTTTGGTGGCCGCAGGCATCCAAGTGATCGACATCGGTTTGGCCACCACGCCCATGCTGTACTTTGCAGCCAGCACTTGGTGCCAAAGCGGCATCCAGGTCACGGGCAGCCACAACCCCAAGGACTACAACGGCTTCAAGATGGTGCTGGGCGGTCGTGCGATTTATGGCGATGAAATTCAGCGGCTGCGCCAAATGATGGAAGCCAAAACCTGGCAGCTGCAAGGCGGCGGGGGCGTGACGCACCAAGACGTGCTGGCCGACTACACCCAGCGTATCGTGGGCGATATTCGATTGGCGCGCCCGATGAAGATCGTGATCGATTCGGGCAATGGCATTGCGGGCGCTTCGGCCCCGGGCATCTTCCGCGCCTTGGGCTGCGAGGTGATCGAGTTGTTCAGCGAAGTGGATGGCAACTTCCCGAACCACCACCCCGACCCGAGCAAGCCGGAAAACCTGCAAGACCTCATCAACGCCCTGAAAACTTCGGGTGCTGAGTTGGGCCTGGCCTTTGACGGCGACGGTGACCGCTTGGGCATCGTGACCGCTGACGGCCACAACATTTACCCCGACCGCCAGATGCAGCTGTTTGCCGAGGATGTGCTCAGCCGCGTGCCGGGCGGCACCATCTTGTTTGATGTGAAGTGCTCGCAGCGCTTGGCCCCAGCCATCGAGGCCGCTGGCGGCAAAGCCCTGATGTACAAAACCGGTCACTCGCTCATCAAGGCCCAGATGCGGGCCATCGAGGCCGCAGGTGGCCAGGCCCCCTTGGGCGGCGAGATGAGCGGGCACATCTTTTTCAAAGAACGCTGGTATGGCTTTGACGACGGCACCTATGCCGGTTGCCGTTTGCTGGAGATCGTGAGCCGCGCGCCCGATGCCAATGTGGTGCTCAACGCCTTGCCCACCAGCTTCAGCACACCCGAATTGAACGTGGCCTGCGCCGAAGGCGAGCCGCACAGCGTGACCCGCGCCTTGCAGGCCCTGGCCGCCAGCGCCTTCAGTGCGCCGGCCCAGGTGTGCGACATCGATGGATTGCGTGTCGACTGGCCCGATGGCTTTGGTTTGATTCGGGCGTCTAACACCACGCCGGTGTTGGTGCTGCGCTTTGAAGGGCAAACCCCCGAGGCGCTGCACCGCATCGAGTCCGAGATGCTGACCCTGCTGCGTTCGGTCAAGCCGGACGCACAGATTCAGGCTGCGGCCCATTGAACCGGCTTGGGTCCATGAACGCCATGCAGCCCCTGCACCCCTTGCTCAGCGCTGATCCGCAAATCATTGTTTTCAACCTGAAACAGCGCTACACCGGGGTGTCTGCCACCATCAATGCTTTGGTGCCCTTGCAGGCGCAGCAATGGCGCTTGGGTTTTTGTGGCACCCGCATGTCCAACGGCATTGAAGGCATGGGCTTGCGTGAAGCGATTCGCCTGTCGCGCACACCGTCTAAGGGTTGTGCCTTTCGCATTTGGCATGTGCGCCGCGACCCGGAAATGATGGCCGCGATTTTTGCGCGGGATGTGCTGCGCTTGCCCATCAAGCTGGTGTTCACCTCGGCTGCGCAGCATTTGCATGGCGCGTTTCCACGTTGGTTGATTTCCAAAATGGACGCGGTCATCTCGACCACGCCACTGGCCGCTTCTTTTGTCCCCAACACCACGGCGGTGGTGCCCCACGGCATTGATTTGTCGCGGTTTTCGCCGCCGACAGACAAGCGCCATGCTTGGAAAGAATCCGGGTTGCCCGGCGACTACGGCATTGGGGTGTTTGGTCGGGTCAGGCCCGACAAAGGCAGCGATGTGTTTGTGGACGCGATGATCGAGGCCCTGCCCCAACTGCCCGGGGCCACCGCGGTGATTGCGGGTTTGGCTCAGCCCAAACACCAGGCTTACCAAGACGCGCTCAAGGCCAAAATTGCGGCTGCAGGTCTGTCTGAGCGCATTGTCTTTTTGGGCGAAGTGCCTGCGGGGCAGGTGCACCTGTGGTACCAGCGCTGTTTGTTGTGTGTGGCTTGCCCACGCTACGAGCCCTTTGGCCTGACCCCCTTTGAGGCGGCGGCCACCGAGTGCGCGCTGGTGTGCTCGCGCACGGGGGCGTTTGACCAGCTGAGCATCCCGGGGTTGACGGGCGAGATGGTCGACACGGGCGATGCCCCGGGTTTGGCGCAAGCGGTCTTGCGGGTCTTGTCTGACCGCGAACAAGCCCTGCGCATGGGTCAGGCCGCGCGACAGCGGGTGGTGGAGCGGTTTTCTTTGGCCCAGGAGGCCGAAGGCATTGGCCGTGTGTACGCCCAACTGTTGGCCCAGCCCTGAACAGAGATGGCAGGTTCTTTGATGCCCCTGCACTTGGTGGAGCGCTGCACCCTGTGGTTGTATGGCGGATTGATGCGCGCACTGCAGCCTTTTTTGTTGCGCAAGTTGCGACGAAGAGGCCAGCAAGAGCCCGGCTACTTGTACCAAGTGCCGCAGCGCTTGGGCCGCTATGACACCCCCGCTTTGTTGCCCGGTGCCGTGTGGGTGCATGCGGTGTCTTTGGGCGAAACCCGCGCAGCCGGCTTGCTGATCGAGGCCATGCGCCAGCGTTGGCCCGACATGCGTTTGGTTTTGACCCACAGCACGGCCACAGGCTGGGCGCAAGGGCAAAGCCTGCTGCGACCAGGCGATGTGCAGGTGTGGTTCCCTTGGGACACACCGCAGGCCACGCGGCAGTTTTTGCAACAGCACCAACCCGTTTTGGGGGTGCTTCTGGAAACCGAAGTCTGGCCTGTCATGGTGCAAGCTTGCCAGCAAGCCAGTGTGCCATTGTTCTTGATCAATGCACGTTTGAACGAGGCCTCGCAACGATCGGCGCAGCGCTGGTCTTGGTTGTCCGGTCCTGCTTACCGGGGTTTGCGTGCGGTGTGCGCGCAGACACAGGCCGATGCCCAGCGCCTGAGGGCCTTGGGCGCGCACGTCACAGCCGTGTTGGGCAACCTCAAGTTCGACGTTCAAGCGCAACCCGAAGCCTTGTTGAAAGCAAAGTTTTGGAGAGCCCAATGGACTTGGCAGGGGCGTTCGCGTCCGGTGGTCATGCTGGCGAGCACCCGCGAGGGCGAAGAAGCCGACTGGCTGGACGCGCTGGCGGCCAAGCCCGAGCGTGAACAGGCTTTGCGCGATGCCGGTGTGCTGTGGCTGTTGGTGCCACGGCACCCGCAGCGCTTTGACGAGGTGCACGGGGCCTTGCAGTCGCGCGGCATGGCCGTGTTCCGGCGCAGCGCCTTGCCGCCTGGCGAGGGCGTTTGGCCAGTGGCCACTGTCCAAGCGCAGGTGCAGGCACAGGTTTTTTTGGGCGACAGTGTGGGCGAGATGCCGGTGTACTTTCAAGCGGCGGACATGGCCTTGCTGGGGGGCAGTTTCAAACCCTTGGGCGGGCAAAACCTGATCGAGGCGGCCGCCTTCGGCTGTCCCGTCATCATGGGCCCGCACACCTACAACTTTGCCCAGGCAGCGCAGTGGGCCGAAACTTCGGGCGCGGCGCGTCGGGTGGCAAACATGGACGCCGCTTTGGACCAAGTGCTGTCTTGGTTGACGCAAGCCGCTGATTTGGCCCAGGCCCAACAGCAAGGTTTGCAAATGGTGGCGCAAAGCCGGGGGGCTGCCGCCCAATATGTTCAGGCCATCATGGCTGAGGTGGCTGTGCCGGCTGTGTCGACTGCAGCGGCTTGCGGGTCACAAACAGACTGAGCATGCCCCACAGCGTGAGGCTGAGGGCAATGCTGGGGCCGCTGGGCGTGTCCAGCCACCAGGACACCGATAAACCCAATAAGGCGGCTGCCCAGGCCACCAGCACAGCGGTCCATTGGCGCATGCCTCTTTCGATCCACAAAGCCGGTGCGATCAAACAGCTGAAGACCAAAAACAAACCCAGTGCAGGCACCGCCAGACTCGTCACCAATGCAAACAGTGCGTAAAAAGTGGTGTCGTTGGCCAGCCAGCGGGTTTGGCACACCCAGCCCATGACGGCCGCGCACAGCATCAGGGCCAGCACGCTGGAGGTGTTGACCCACAGCACATCGGCGGCCAAAAGCTGTATGAGTTTTTCTTTGCCATGCGGGTGAGCGCCGGCACCCAACATGGCCAGGCACGCACCCGCCACATACAGCAAGCCGATCAGCGCTTCGCGCTGGGCGGGCCAACGCCGGGTGATGCCGGCAATGAATAGGCTCACGAACAGTGCGCCTGCGGTGGCGGCCAGTTGGTCTAGCCAAAGCGACGCCATGTCGAGCAAAAAATGGACGCCGATGACGGCTGCGGCAGCGGCTTGTGCCACCGCCAGATCAATGAACACCACCCCGCGCCGCAGCACTTGGCTGCCCAAAGGCGACAGCGCCAACAGGCCGCCCAACAGGGCCAGCATCGGCAGGGCGAGCCAGGCCTGCATCGCCATCACGGTGCCACCTGCACCAAGCGGTTGACCATCAGGTCAAACCAGGCCAACAAGGCATCAGGGCCATCGCTGGTGACGGTGGCCGGAAGCACGACCATCTTTTGAGGCGTCCCCAACTGGCCGCTCAGCCATTGGGCCGGGCGGGGGTCGTGGTGTTGGGCGATCACGATGGCCATGGGCGGCGCAGTTCGGCTTTGCGCCAGCGTTCGTGCCAGGTGCGCGGGCGTGGGCGGGACCCCGGGTTTGGGTTCGAGGTCAGCCACGGGGTTGAGGCCCAACCACAACCACAGGTAAGCAAAATTCGCGTGTTGCGTGACCACAGACCGTCCCCGCAAGGGTTTGGCCAATTGCTCCCAAGCTTGGATTTTGTCGCTCAAAGTCGTTTCAAATTGCTGGAGTTGCCGATCGATGCGTCCTTTTTCTGCCGGGGCGATGGCAGCCAGCCTGAGCGCCAAGACCTTTGCCACCGCCAGCAAACGCCTGGGGTCGGCATGCAGATGCGGGTTGCCCAGCACATGCACATCGCCGGAAAAAGGCGTGACCGTGCCTTTGAAAGGATGGACCAAGCTCACATGGTCGGCGGCATAAAACATGCCCGGTTGGCCGTTTTGGATTTTGGGGTTGCTGGCCTTGGCCTGCAGCATGGGCAGCCAGCCTGCTTCAAGTTCGGCCCCGGTGCAAACCGCCATGTCGGCATTGCGCAACTGGGCGATCAGCGAGGGCCGGGCCTCGATGTGGTGGGGGTCTTGCAGGTGGTGGGTGGCGCTGTAGACCTTGGCGCTGGGCAGCAGCGTTTGCGTCAAAGCGGCCCATTCGGGCTCGCACGCGAATACCGTCAGCGCCGCGGCGTGTCCCTGGGCCAGCGTGAAGGCCAGAGACAGCGCCAGCTTAGTAAGCGTGCGCACCATGGGCACCGAAGGCCACCACATACTGCAACTGGATGCTGCGTTTGGCCGGGTTGCCAAAAACGACAGGGTCTGCATCGCGATTTCTGGCGTTTTGCTGGGTCAGCTGCAGGCGAAGCGTTTGCTTGTGAGAGGGTTTGTAGGCCAGCATGATGGCATTTTCTTTCAATCGGCCCTGAGAGGCTTTCACTGCGTCACCGTGATCTTCATCGTGGTGCAATTCTGCTGGGGTCACCCGTGCCAAGTCGGTGCGCACACCCACTTCCCAAGCAGGGTGAAAGCGCCACACAGCCCCCACGGATGAGGCGGTGTGCTTGAGGGACGGGTCCAGCAGGGGGTGGATGCGGCTGACTTGGGCGTATTCCCAGTTCACGCGCACTTGCTGGTTGCGGTTGTTGCCCTGGGGCGACCATTTCCAAACCAAGTCGCTGACCTGCATTCTTTGACCGGTGAATCGGGCCACATGGCTGTGGTCGTGGCTGTGACCCGGTTCCTCATGCTCAGCCAAGGGGCTGATGCGTGGGTTGTTCAGCTGTGACAAGCCCCATTGCCAGCTGCTGTTGCGGCCCAGGTCGTTGCCCATTTTCAGGTTCAAAGTGGTGACGCGCTGGCCCGACTCGGCCGTGGCTTGGGGCACCAGTTTTTTGCCCCCAAAAACCTCGGCACCCAAGCGCAAGTAAAAAGGCGTGGGCGCGGTCCAGTTCATGCGCAAGCCATCGTCGTACCAGTGACCGCCCAAAAAGGCCCGGTACAGCAAAGGTCGCTCGGCGAAATCATCGGTGTGCGGGTGCAGTTCGTTGAGGTAGCCGATTTGCGAGGCAAATCGACCCGCCCGCACTTGAAGACCTTGGGGCAGGCTGCGGGTTTGCATCCAGGCGTTTTCCAGGTGGTGCTCCAGTTTGCGGTCTGCCGTGTGAAAGCCCAGAATCGCCTCGCCACTCAGGTGCGCATTGAAAGCGCCGCGCAGCAGCACATCGCTGTGGCCCAGCCCCACGCCCTGATCGCGAGCGCCCAGTTCCAAGCCTCTTGAGGTGCTGGCGGCATCCAGCACGACGCCAGCTTGCCAGCGATCGGTCGGTGCTGCGGTTTGGCCCCAGCTGCTGATGGACATGGCGCACAACACGCCGGCGAGGGCGGAAAGTGGAAAAAATGGCTTGTGGGGGGGCATGGTTTTGGGCCTGACTGGGGTTGTGTTGCTTTAATGATAATAGTTTATCAATAGCAAGACAATGTTTTTTTGCAGTAAGCTCGCGCCGTGGAAAGATCAACCCGTCAAAGAACCGCGATTGCGCAAGCCCTGGCCGCTGTCGGGCAACCGATGTTGCCTCAAGAGCTGCTGCTGCAAGCGCAAAAAAATGTGCCCAGCCTGAGCTTGGCCACGGTTTACCGCAACCTCAAAGGTTTGGTCGAAGACGGTGAGGTGGATGTGGTGGCTTTGCCGGGCGAGGCGACCCGTTATGAATCACATCGGCACCACCACCACCACCATTTCCATTGCAGCAGTTGTCAAAAGGTGTTTGACATCGATGCCTGTCCGGGCGATCTGGGCCACTTGCTGCCCAAGGGGTACGAGCTGGCCTCTCATGAGCTGACCTTTTATGGCCGCTGCGCGGGCTGCGCGGCTTGAGCCGCCGAGGCTGATCAGGGGCGCAGCAAGCCGTCCAAATTCTTCACATCGTCCACGTTGAGCACGCCGGCCGCTTGGCGCAGGCGCAGCTGGCCCACCAGCACGTCATGGCGGGCTTTGGCCAGATCGCGTTTGGTCTGGAACAGTTGGCTTTGGCTGTTGAGCACATCGATGTTGATGCGCACCCCCACCTGGTAGCCCAGTTTGTTGGCATCCAAAGCGCTTTGGCTGGAGGCTTCGGCGGCTTGCAGGGCCTTGATTTGGCTCAGGCCCGACTCCACCCCAAAAAACGCGGTGCGTGTGGACTGGGCCACATTGCGCTGCGCTGCTTCGAGGTCGTTGCGTGCTTTTTCTTCCAGGGCCACTGTTTCGAGTATGCGGTTTTGACTGGCCTGCCCGGTGTAGAGCGGCATGTTGAAGGCCACGCCGATGGTGGTGTTGTTGTTGTTGAATTGCACTGCGGTGATGTTTTGAAACCGGTTCAAGCCGTAGCTGGCATTGAGATCCAGAGTGGGCTTTTCGGCCGCTTTGGCTTTTTCGATCTCCAGGCGCGCCACTTCCAAAGCGATGCGGGCCGCGGTGAGGTTGCCGTTGTCCTGGCTTGATTGGGCCACCCACGACTGGACCGTGCCGGTTTGCAGTCGGTCGATGTTGGCGGCCATCAGCAAGGGCTGTGGTTGGACTTGGGGTTGCCCCACGGTGTCGGCCAAGATGCCTTGTTTGACGCGCAAATCGTTGTCGGCTGCAATTTCTTGGGCGCTGACCAGGTCAAAGCGGGCTTGGGCTTCACGGGTGTCGGTGATGGTGGAGGTGCCGACTTCAAAATTGCGTTTGGCCGCGGCCAGCTGTTCAGACACCGCCGATTTTTGGGCCTTCACAAAGTTCAGGCTCTCTTGGGCGGTCAGCACGTCAAAGTAAGCCTGGCTCAAGCGCACGATCAGGTCTTGCTCGGCGATCTTGAGTTGGGCCTCACCCAGCGCCACTTGTTTCATGCCTTGCTCGTAGCTGGCTTTGTTGCCCGGGCGGTATAAGGGCTGGCTGCCGCTGAAGGTCAAATTGCGTGATTCCTGTTGACGGCTTAGCAACGGGGCCGTGAGGTTGTCGATATCGCTCTTGGATAAACCAGCGCCCAAACTGGCTGTGGGGCGAAGCAGTGCTTTGGCTTGCTCTGCGCGGGCCAGGCTGGCATCGAACTGCGAGCGGGCCGATTTGTACGTGGCGTCGTGCCCTTTGGCTGCCTCGAACAATTGGGACAAGCTTTGGGCCCAGGCGGGGCCAGTGAAGGCGGCCAACAGGGCCAAAGTCAGGGGCAGGGTTCGCAGTGTCATGGCTTTTCTCTTCATCAAAGACGGCCCATCATGGGTCGAGGGTGAACCGAATATCGGCTCACAGTGGGCTCAGTAAACCGGAATGCTGGGGTCGACCTGAGCCGACCAAGCGTGGATGCCACCGGCCACATTCACGACCTGAAAGCCGTGTTGCAACAAGAAGCTGGCGACCTGCATGCTGCGCCCGCCATGGTGGCAAAAGCAGGCGATTGGGCGGGTTTTGTCGAGTTCGTCCAAGCGGGCCGGGATGGACTGCATGGGCATGTGCACCCAGTCCAGGGCCTCGGGCTTGGCGCAGGCCGTTTGCACCTCCCAGGCTTCGCGCACATCCAGCAAAACCGGGCGTTGCGATTGTTGGCTGGCCCATTCGGCGATTTGAGAAGGGTAGAGCTGTTCCATGGTGACCTCAGAATTTGAAGCGGGAGGGCTCTGCAAAGCCTGACAGGCGTGGTGCGTTGCAGTCCCAAGGCTCGGTGGTGGTCCAGCTGTTTTCGCCGCTGCGGGTGATCAAGGTGGTGCGCATCATGGGCTCATCGCCCACGATGGCGACCAAACGGCCGCCGATGCTCAGTTGTTGCAGCAAAATCGCGGGCACTTCCGCCACCGAGCCGCTGAGCAAAATGGCATCAAAGGGACCGTCTGCGGCGGCGCCCTGGCTGCCATCGGCTTGGCGCACAGTGACGTTGATCACGCCCGCTTGTTGCAAATTGGTTTGGGCTTGAGCGACCAGTGTGGCGTCCAATTCCAAGCTCAGCACCTTGGCAGCTTGGTGACCCAACAAGGCGGCCATGAAGCCCGAGCCTGTGCCGATGTCCAGCACTTTGTCTGTTTTGCGCACTGCCAGGTCTTGCAGCAGACGGGCTTGCACGCGAGGCGCCAGCATGACTTGGTTGGGCGCTTGACCCAGGGGGATTTCCATGTCCACAAAGGCCAGTGCTTTGTGCGCCAAAGGGGCGAAGTCCTCGCGCCGAACGGTGGACAGCAGGGCCAACACATTCGGGTCCAGCACTTCCCAGGGGCGGATTTGCTGCTCAATCATGTTGAAGCGGGCTTGGTTCAGATCCATGTGCGGTAACTCCTGCGGGGCGTGATCGGGTATCGGGTTCAAAAAGGTGATTTTAAGCGCCGTGGGTGCCTTGGCTCTGACGCGCCGGGGCCAAGCCTGCCAGGCGACGCACCCATTGCGCCAAGTCGTCCATGTAACAGTAGACCACGGGCACTACCACCAAGGTCAGCAGCGAGGAGGTGATCACCCCGCCAATGACCGCTTGGCCCATGGGCGCGCGTTGCTCGGCGCCCTCGCTCAGGGCAAAGGCCAAGGGCACCATGCCGAAAATCATGGCCAAGGTGGTCATCAAAATGGGCCTGAGCCGCACCTTGGCGGCCATGAGCAAGGCTTCGTTGCGCGGCAGTCCAGGGACGGTTTGGCCGTGGCCATCGGTCTGGTCGGCGCGGGCGCGGATGGCGAAATCGACCAACAAGATCGCGTTTTTGGTGGCCAAGCCCATCAGCATGATCACGCCAATGATCGAGAACATCGACAAGGTGGAGCCAAACACCATGAGCGCCAGCACCACACCGATCAGCGTCAGTGGCAAAGAGGTCATGAGGGCCAAGGGCTGGAAGAAGCTCTTGAACTGACTGGCCAAAATCATGTAGATGAAGATCACCGCCATCAGCAGGGCCGACAAAGCGTAGCCAAAGGACTCGGCCATGTTTTTGGTGGAGCCGCCAAAACTGTAGTGGTAGCCGGGGGGCAGGTTCAGGCTGTCCATGGCGGCCTTGACGTCGCCAGAGACTTCGCCCGCTGAGCGACCGAACACATTGGCGTTGATGGCGACTTCGCGCGACATGTCGCGCCGATTGATCTGGTTGGAGCCGGTGGTTTCGGTGATGTGGGCGACCTGTCCCAAGCGCACAGTGCGGGGGCTGCCATCGGCTGCGCTGCCCACCACAAAGGGCAGCCTGGCCAGGTCTTGGGGGCTGTTGCGGGACTCGGGCGAGAGGCGCACATTCACATCGTAGGTTTGGTCGTCGGGGGCGCGCCAATTGCCTACGGTTTGCCCAGCCACCAGCGTGCGCAAGGGCCCGGCGAGCTGCGCCGTCCCCAGGCCCAAGTCGGATGCGGCGTCCCGCTGGATCTCAATCTTGACCGTGGGCTTGAAAGGTTTCACGCTGGAGTCCAAATCGACCAAGCCGGGAATGGCGCGCACCTTGTCCAACGCCAACAAAGCCAGGCGTTCGAGCTCTTGCTGGTCAGGGCCTTTGAGCGAAAACTCAATTTGTTTGTTGCCCCCCACCGCGTCGAGCAGACCTGCGTGCGTCACGGCCACCCCGGGCACTTGCTTCAAGCGGTCGCGGAGTATGGCTGACATTTGGTCGGCGTTGCGGTCTCGTTTTTTGCGCTCCACCAGGCGGATGTAGAGGTTGACGTTGTTTTTGCCTTGGGCGTTGGCGGTGTTGATGGTGCTCAGGGTGTAAACCACCTCGGGGAACTCGCGCAGGATGGCCTCGACCTGCCGGGCTTTGGCTTCGGTGGCTTCGAGTGAAGTGCCCACCGGGGTTTCAAACTTGAGCGAGGTTTCTGAAAAATCGGCTTTGGGCACGAACTCGGTGCCGAGCAGTCGGATCATGAACAGACTGGCCACAAAAATGGCCAGGGCCAAAAAGACCGTGGCTTTTTTGTACACCAAGGCCCAGCGCAACAGGGCTTGGTAGCCATCCGCCAGGCGCTCGGTGCCTTGGTCAAACCAGCCGGTCACTCGGCCAATGCTTTTGTCGTACCAGCCCGCAGGCGCATGGTGTTTGCCGTGGGTGTCGATGGCCGGATCGTGCCAAATGCTGGACAACATCGGGTCCAGCGTGAAGCTGACAAACATGGAGATCATCACCGCTGCCACGATGGTGATGCCGAACTCGTGGAAGAACTTGCCGATGATGCCTTCCATGAAGCCAATCGGTAAAAACACGGCCACGATCGACAAGGTGGTGGCCAGCACGGCCAAGCCAATTTCTTGCGTGCCGTCCATGGAGGCGCGGTAGGCGCTTTTGCCCATCTGCACATGGCGCACGATGTTTTCTCGCACCACAATCGCGTCGTCGATCAGCAGGCCCACGCACAGACTGAGCGCCATCAGCGTGATCATGTTGATGGTAAAGCCAAACATCTGCATGAACATGAAGGTGCCGATGATGGAGATCGGCAGCGTCAAGCCCGTGATGACGGTGGAGCGCCAAGAGTTGAGGAACAAAAACACAATCAACACCGTGAGGACAGCGCCTTCGATCAAGGTTTGGCGCACGTTGTTGACCGACAAACGGATGGGGCGTGAGTTGTCGGTGATCGGTTCCAACCTGAGGCCGGAGGGCAGTTGGGCCTGCATGTCGGCCACGGCCTTGACCAGACCGTCCACCACCTGGATGGTGTTCTCGTCTTGTGACTTTTGCACCGACATCAAGAGGGTGCGTTGGCCGTTGTACAGCGCCAGGTTTTCCAGCTCTTGTGCACCATCTTGCACGGTGGCCACTTGCGACAGGCGAATGGGCGTGCCATTTTTGCGCGCCACGATGATGCGCCCAAAGTCTTCCGGCCTGGCCATGCGTGAGCTGATTTGCACCACACGTTCTTGCTGCAGTGAGCGGATGGCACCCACCGGCAAGTCTTGGTTTTCGTTGCGCACGGCAGCGACCACCTGTTCGGCTGTGATGCCCAGGGCCTCCATGTTGGCCGGTTGCAGGTACAGGTTGATCTCGCGTTTGCTGCCACCGACCAGGGTGACGGAGCCCACGCCACGTACGTTTTCCAGGCGCTTTTTCAGCACCTGTTCGGACCAGTTGGTCAGCTCCACCGCGTTGAGTTGGTTGCCCTCGGGGATCACGGCCAGTGACCACACCGCGCGGCTGGCCGGGTCAAACCGGAGCACCCGGGGTTCTTTGACTTCGGTGCGCAGCAATGGGCGCAGCGAGGCGACTTTTTCGCGCACATCTTCGGCGGCTTTGCGGCCATCGATCTGCAGCTGAAACTCGATGATCACCAAAGATTGGTTTTCGAAGCTGCGTGAGGTCAGGGCGCTGATGCCGGCGATCGAGTTGACGCCTTCCTCCATCTTTTTGGAGACTTCACTTTCCACAATCTCTGGGGCTGCACCGGGGTATTCGGTGCTGATGACCACCACTGGAAAATCGATGTTCGGAAACTGATCGACCTTCAGGCGTTGGTACGAGAACAGGCCCATGACCACAATGGCCAGCATGACCATGGTGGCAAAAACAGGGTTTTGCAGACTGACGCGGGTGAACCACATGCGCTCAATTCCTCAAGGAATGGACTTGGGTGCTGCGGTGAACACGACGGCGACGCCTTCGCGCACAGCGCCGACGCTGCCCACCAAGACCTGTGCACCCGCGCTCAGGCCGCTGACGGCCATCAGGCTCTCTTGCCCGCCTTCGCTGCGCGCACCTGGCTGCACCGTGATGTGCGCGATCTGGCCGTCTTGCACCACCTGCACATAGGGCTGGGGTTTGTCGGTGCGCACGCTGCTGACGGGCACCGCCAGCACCTGTACGCTTTGTGTGCCCAGACTGCCTTGGGCAAACAGGCCTTGGCGCAAGCCCTCGCGGCCTTGGATGCCCAGGTACACCACGATGCTGCGGCTGCCCATCTGGGCGCTGGGGTTGATGCGCAAGACCTTGGCGGCCACAGGTTCAGTGAGGCCTTCAATGCGCAGTTGCGCGGTCATGCCCACCTTGACTTGGCTGGCCTCTTCGGCGCTCAGCGCCGCTTCCAGCTCCAGCCGGGCGAGGTTGATCACCTCGATCAAACGGGCCTCAATGGCCACCCGCTCACCGGGTTGGGCCAGGCGCTGCGCCACCACGCCCGACAGAGGGGAGCGCAACGTGGTGTCGGCTAAAGACTTGTTGGCCAGATCCAGCGCCGCCAGCGCCGCCATGTGGGTGGCCTTGGCGCCATTCAAGCTGGCCTGCGAGGCGAGCAGGGCGGTTTGCGAGATGAAGCCTTGGTTCACCAGCGCTTGGTTGTTGTCGAACTGGCGCTGCGCAATGTCCACTTGGGCCTTGGCCGCATCGGCTTGTTGCTGGGCTTGTCTGACGCGGGCTTGGAATTCGCTGGGGTCGATGCGTGCGATCACTTGACCGGCCTGCATCGTGTCTCCCTCGCGCACCGACAGGTCTTGCAACTCGCCGGCGACCCTGGCCTTGATGATGGCGCTGTCGCTGGCTTTGAGGGGACCCGACACCGCGATGCCCAGGCCCAGTGTTTGGATCTGGGCCGTGAACACGTCGGTCTTGGCCAGTTCGATGCGGGGCACGGCGGCGGCTGCGGTGGGGGGGGTGGCCTTGGCGGGTTGGCGCTGTTGGGCCCAGCGGGCAGCACCTGCAACCAGGGTGGCCAAAGCCACGGCTGTGAGGATCCAGAGGGTTGTTTTTTTCATGGGTCAGGGCTTGCGTGTTGGCGCGGATTCGGGGATGGACAGGCCACGCGCCAACAGTTGGGCGTGCTGCGAGATGAAGGCTTCGGGGTCGATCTGTTCGTCGCTGGGACAGCAAGGACCCATGGAGTGTTTCCACATCACCAAAAACAGCAGCGGTGACATGACCGAGTGCAAGGCCAACTCAACGTGGATGGCGCGGAATTCTTGACGGTCGATGCCGCGTTGCAAGGCGCTGCGCACCAGCGCATGCGCGGGCATGATGACTTCATTTCGGAAAAAATCCGCCAAGTCCGGAAAGTTGCTGGCCTCGCTCATCACCAGCTTGGAAATACCGGAGGCCTTGGTCGCGCCATAACGCCGCCACCACTCGAGCATCATCCATTCGATCAATTCGCTGCTGCTGCCCTGAAACAGGGCTGCCTCTGCCGCGCCTTGAGCCACGGACGTGACGATGTTTTCGCGCACCACGGCCTTGAACAGATCTTCTTTGCTTGGGAAGTACAAAAACAGTGTGCCTTTGGACACGCCTGCCCGCGCTGCCACTTCTTCGACGCGGGTGGCGGCGTAGCCTTTTTCCACGAACAAGTCCAAAGCCGCCTCGAGCAGTTCGCCCGGGCGGTCTTGTTTGCGGCGTTCGCGCTTAGGCTGGGCGAGGGGCTCGGTGAAGTTCACGGCTTATTTAATGACTGACTGGTTAGTAATGTAAGCCGAGGACGGCTCGATCGTCAAGGCGTTGGCGCACACAGCCCACTGCAGACGCAAAAAAGGGGCCGAGGCCCCTTTGATGGCTGTGACAAACGGTCCATTCGCCCTGCGGATGCGCCGCAGGCGGTGTCAAGTGGAGCGTTTGGCCTCAATTCGAGAAAGCAGGAATCCCGGTGATGGCGCGTCCCAAAATCAAAGCGTGCACATCGTGCGTGCCTTCGTAGGTGTTGACCACTTCCAGGTTCACCAGGTGGCGGGCCACGCCGTATTCGGCGCTGATGCCGTTGCCGCCCATCATGTCGCGCGCCATGCGGGCGATGTCCAGTGCCTTGCCGCAGCTGTTGCGCTTGAGGATGGAGGTCAGGTCTACCGAGGCCGTGCCTTCGTCCTTCATGCGGCCCAGGCGCAGGCAGCCTTGCAAGCCCAGGCTGATTTCGGTCAGCATGTCGGCCAGCTTCTTTTGGATCAGCTGGTTGGCGGCCAAGGGGCGGCCAAACTGCTGGCGGTCCATCACGTATTGGCGGGCGCGAGCGTAGCAGTCTTCGGCGGCGCCCAAGGCGCCCCAAGCGATGCCGTAGCGGGCGCTGTTCAGGCAGGTGAAAGGGCCTTTCAAGCCACGCACTTCAGGCAAGGCGTTTTCTTCGGGGCAAAAGACCTCGTCCATGACGATCTCGCCCGTGATGGACGCACGCAAGCCGACCTTGCCGTGCACGGCGGGGGCCGACAGGCCTTTCCAGCCTTTTTCGAGAATGAAGCCACGGATCTGACCGCCATCATCCTTGGCCCAGACCACAAACACATCGGCGATGGGGCTGTTGGTGATCCACATCTTGGCGCCGGACAGGCTGTAGCCGCCGTCCACCTTTTTGGCGCGGGTGATCATGCTGCCGGGATCCGAGCCGTGGTTGGGCTCGGTCAGGCCAAAGCAGCCGATCCACTCGCCACGCGCCAGTTTGGGCAGGTATTTTTGTTTTTGGGCTTCGGAGCCAAAGTCGTGGATGGGCAACATCACCAAAGAAGACTGCACACTCATCATGGAACGGTAGCCCGAGTCCACGCGCTCGACTTCCCGCGCCACCAAGCCGTAGCACACGTAGTTCAGGCCCGCACCGCCGTATTGCTCGGGGATGGTGGCACCCAAAAGGCCCAGCTCGCCCATCTCGCGGAAGATGGCCACGTCGGTGGTCTCGTTCAAGAACGCGTCTTTCACGCGGGGCAGCAGACGTTCCTGGCAGTAGGCGCGGGCCGCCTCTTGCACCTGACGCTCGTCGTCGGTCAATTGCGCGCTGAGGTTGAAAGGGTCTTCCCAGCTGAAGGTGTTTTTGTGGGTGGCCATGGGGGTGTCTCCGTGAAAAAAATCTTGAAACCCATTGTCAGGCTGAGATGAATAGCTGTCTAATATTGATTACCTATACATCAATACATTATTTTAATTCATGGAATTCCGTCACCTGCGCTATTTCCTCATGCTGGCCGAAGAGCTGCACTTTGGCCGTGCCGCCCAGCGTCTGGCCATCTCCCAGCCGCCGCTCAGCTTGAACATCCAGCAGCTCGAAGCCTCGGTGGGCGCGCAGCTGTTCACCCGCAACAGCCGGGGTGTGCAGCTGACCGCAGCGGGCCAGGCCTTTGTGCCCGCTGCCCGGGCCTTGCTGGCGCAGGCCAGCGCGGCGGCGCGCGAGGCGCGCGATGTGGCAGAGGGCCAATCGGGTCAGCTTCAAATCGGTTTTGCCGGGACCATGTTGTATTGCGGCTTGCCCCAGATCTTGAGCCGTTTTCAGGCCAGCCACCCGCGTTTGCGCTTGGTGCTGCGCGAGCTGAGTTCGTCCGAGCAGTTGTCTGAGTTGCTGCGCGACCGGCTGGATGTGGGCTTTGTCCACACGCCCCGCGTGCCGCCGGGTTTCGAGCAAATTTTGGTGGCCAGCCAGCCTCTGGTGGCCTGCTTGCCCGCCCGCCACCCCTTGGCGGGTCGGGCCCGTCTGGGTTTGCAGGCGCTGGTGGGGCAAGATTTGGTGGTGGTGTCCCGCACGGTTTCGCCCGATTACCACGAGCGCATTTTGCAGTTGTGTGAACAGTCGGGCTGGATGCCCCCCGTGGTGCACGAGCTGCGCCATTGGCTGAGCGTGGTGTCTTTGGTGTCGCAAGGCTTGGGTGTGGCGTTGGTGCCGCAGGCGCTGGCGCAATCTGCGTTGGCGGGCGCCGTTTTTGTGCCGCTGCACGATGTGGATGTGCGCTACGACACGCGCTGCCTGTGGCGCAGTGACCGAGATCAAACTTCGCTCGGGGACTTTGTCCAAGCCCTGTCCGCGGGACTGGCAGACCACCGATAATCCGATCCAACTTTCACAGGGATTCAACATGGCTGAAACTTTGGTTTTGGGCGGCGGTTGCTTTTGGTGCACCGAAGCGGTTTTCGTCAAAGTGCGCGGCGTGACCGATGTCGAGTCGGGTTATTGCAACGGCCAGACCGTGGCCCCCACTTACGAGCAAGTTTGCTCTGGGCGCACGGGGCACAACGAAGTGGTCAAGCTCGAATTCGACCCCGCGCAGATCAGCACCCGCGACTTGCTCGAGATTTTCTTTGTCATCCACGACCCGACCACCTTGAACCGCCAGGGCAACGATGTGGGCACGCAGTACCGCAGCGGCATTTACTTCACCACGCCTGAACAGGCCCAAGAGGCTCGGGCGCTGATGGCCGAATTGACGTCAGACAACGCCTTTGGGCAGCCCATCGTGACCGAGGTGCTGGCGCTGGCCAACTACAGCGCGGCCGAGGACTACCACCAGGACTTTTTTGAGCGCAACCCCTATCAGGGTTACTGCATGGCGGTGGCGGCGCCCAAGGTGGCCAAGTTCAAAAAAACATTCGCCCGTTGGGTCCGCTGAGGTCTGGCCGGCTCGGCCATGAGCGGGCGCCGCTGACTCAAGGCGCCAAGCGCTCGCGCAGCCAGCCGCTGGCATCGGGCGTGTAACGCAGCCGGTCGTGCAGACGGCTTTTGCGGCCTTGCCAAAATTCCCAGCGTTCGGGCACCAAGCGAAAGCCACCCCAGTGTGGCGGTCGAGGGGGGTTGAGCATGAATTGCGCAGCGTATTTGGCAGCGTTGGTCACCAGCACCGTGCGCCCGTCGATCACCTGGCTTTGCGGCGAGGCCCAAGCGCCGATGCGGGAGTCCAGAGGGCGGCTGTGAAAGTAGGCGTCGCTTTCTTCGGCGCTGACCTTTTCCACCCGGCCTTCGATGCGCACCACGCGTTCGAGCTCCACCCAATGGAATTGCAAGGCGGCAAAAGGGTTGCCCGCCAGCTCTTGGCCCTTTTGGCTGTCGTAATTGGTGTACCAAACGATGCCTCGCGCGTCGCAGCCTTTGATCAACACCACCCGTGTGCTGGGCCGCAGCTGGCTGCTCACGGTGGCCAGTGTCATGGCGTTGGGCTCGGGCACTTGGGCGGCGATCGCCTCTTCCAGCCAATGCTCAAATTGCTTCAGAGGGTCGGCATGGGAGGCGTTTTCGTTGAGCTCGGCTTTTTCGTAGCTCTTGCGCAGGTCGGCGATGTTCATGTGGCAAGTATAGGCAGGCCTCAGTCTTTGGCGTGGCGCAGCAGTGCGGCCAATGCCCGGTCATCGATGCCGAGCGAACGCAGGCTGTCGTAAGTTTGCTGGGCATAGTCGAGCGTGGTGCCAAAGCGGCCACTGGCATTTTTAAAAATGTGCCGATAGGTCTCCGGCGCTAAGGGGCCGGTGAAGCTGGGGCTGTTGCGCGGCAAAGTGAACGCGAGGGCTTGGACCGGACCCCGCGGGGTCTGGCAAGGCAGCCACACGGGGGTGTAGACGTCCATGGGCATTTCGCGTGCCCACAGCCGCTGCAAGACCTCGTCTGCTTCGCTTTGTGCCACGCGGTACACCACGCCGTGGCAACTGCCGCCGGGCAACAAGGCGAATACCAAGCCGGGGCATTCGGGGCTGCCTCGGTTCAGGCGGCTCCACATTTTCAGAGCGCGGTGCCAGCCCCAAACCCGGATGGCATGCTGCTCTTGGGCCTCAAATTCAGGCCGCCACAGCAGCGACGCATAGCCAAACACCCAGAGGTCTTGACCTGCGGTTTGCGCCCTGAAGCGCTCCAGCAATTCGCCCCTGAAGGCCACCCGTGCCGCATCGGCCGTTGGGCGGGGGGGGCTGAACGCCCGGACGCTGTCGGGTGTGTCGGTCATGTGCCATCGGGTCCCATTACAATCTGGGCACTATTTTCGGAGAAAACGAACATGTCAAGCAATGAAGATGAGAACCAACCCGTGGTCTTGGCCATTTTGGTCGGCGTGATCGTGCTGGTCATTGGGCTGGCCGTGGGTATTGGCATCGCCAAAAGCCAAAAAGCAGCGCCTGCTGCCCCAGTCGCTGTGACAGCGCCTGCAGACCCAGCATCAGCGCCGGCAGGGGCGGCAGATGCTGCAACGCCAGCGGCTGCACCTGCTGCGGCAGACGCCCCTGCGGCCAACCCGGCTGCCCCTGCGGCCAAGTGAGGCCGCTGGTGTCCACGGATGAACCCGCCTCGGCGGGTTTTTTTACACCTGCAGATCCCCCCGCGCCACGTACCCATTTGGTAACTTGGCCATTGCATCCCAAGGCTGGAACACGGTTACCATTGCCGATGTAATTTAGTTACCACGTGCAGCCAGGAGGCAAGACATGACACTTCATCCCACCGTGGCCGCGGTCACGGCCCGCATCACTGAGCGCAGTCGTCCGACACGTCAGGTCTATTTGCAACAACTCGACGCCGCGGCCAACCAAGACCCTGGTGCCCAACGCTTGGGTTGCGCCAACGTGGCCCATGCCTTCGCCGCCATGCCTCAGAGCGACAAAGACCGCGCCACCGCTTTGGACAAAATCCAAGTGGTGGCCCCACGCGCACCCAACATTGGCATCGTCAACGCCTACAACGACCTGCTCTCGGCCCATGCACCGCTGCAGCACTACCCTGACCTGATCAAAGACGAGGCCCGCAAGCTGGGTGCCACGGCCCAAGTGGCCGGGGGTGTGCCTGCCATGTGCGATGGCGTGACGCAAGGCACACCCGGCATGGAGCTGAGCCTGTTCAGCCGAGACGTGATCGCGATGGCCACGGCGGTGTCGCTGAGTCACGATGTGTTTGACGCCGCCCTGATGCTGGGCGTGTGCGACAAGATCGTGCCGGGTCTGCTGATTGGCGCTTTGCATTTTGGCCACTTGCCCACCGTGTTTGTGCCTGCAGGCCCCATGGGCAGCGGGCTGTCCAACACCGACAAATCCAAGGTCCGAGAGCAAGCCGCGCAGGGCTTGGTGGGTCGCCCCGAACTGCTGGAGGCCGAGTCCAAGGCCTACCACGGCGAGGGCACCTGCACCTTTTATGGCACGGCCAACAGCAACCAGATGTTGCTCGAAGCCATGGGGCTGCACGTGCCCGGTACGGCCTTCATCCACCCTGCAGAGGGCTTGCGCCAAGACCTGACCCGCGAAGCGACGCGCACCGTGTTGGCGCTGGTCAAAGACAAACACTTCACGCCCATCGGCCGCTTGGTCGATGAGCGCAGCATCGTCAACGCCATGGTGGCGCTGTTGGCCACGGGCGGCTCCACCAACCATTTGATCCACTGGGTGGCGGTGGCGCGTGCGGCGGGCATCGTGATCGATTGGGACGACTTCTCGGCCCTGTCGGATGTGGTACCCCTGCTCAGCCGCGTGTACCCCAATGGCACGGCCGATGTGAACCAGTTCCAGGCCGCAGGCGGTCCTGGCTTCGTCATTCGCGAGTTGCTCGACGCCGGCTTCATGCATGCCGATGTGCTGACGGTGCGCCCCGGCGGTCTGCGCGAGTTCACGCGCAAGCCCAGCACAGTCGATGGGCAATTGGTCTGGCGCGAAATGGGGGCCAGCCAAGACGACACCGTGGTGCGCCCGGCCAGCCAGCCGTTCAGCGCCTCGGGGGGGTTGAAGTTGCTGCAAGGCAACCTGGGGCGCAGTGTGATCAAGGTCTCGGCCGTGCCCGAGGCGCTGCATGTGATCGAAGCGCCCGCACGGGTGTTCAATTCGCAAGAAGCCTTGCTGGCCGCGTTCAAGGCCGGTGACCTGGACAAAGACATGGTCTGCGTGGTGCGTTGGCAAGGCCCGCAAGCCAATGGCATGCCCGAGTTGCACAAGCTCACCCCACCGCTGGCGGTGCTGCAAGGCAAGGGCTTCAAGGTGGCCTTGGTCACCGATGGCCGCATGAGCGGCGCATCGGGCAAGGTGCCCGCCGCCATCCATGTCTCGCCAGAAGCTGCGGCCGGTGGCCCGCTGGCCAAGGTGCAAGACGGTGATGTGATTCGCCTCGACGGCGTCGCGGGCACTTTGCAAGTGCTGGTGAGCCAGGCCGAATGGGCCGCCCGCCCGCTGGCCCCCATGCCCGCCGATCTGCGCGCCGCCAATGGCGTGGGTATGGGCCGAGAACTGTTTGCCAACCTGCGTCGCAATGCGCTCAAAGCCGAAGAAGGAGCCTGCACATGGCTGTGAATTCCAATGCCTCTTTGACTGCCTTGCAGGTGATGCGGGACGCCCCGGTGATCCCGGTGATCGTGCTCCATGACGTGGCACATGCCGTGCCCATGGCGCGTGCCTTGGTGGCAGGCGGTATCCGCATGCTCGAAGTCACGCTGCGCACCCCGCAAGCGCTGGCCTGCATGGAAGCCATTGCCAAGGAAGTGCCCGGCGCTGTGGTGGGGGCGGGCACCGTGCGCAGTCCAGCTGACGCGGCAGCAGCAGCCAAAGTTGGTGCCCGTTTCGCGGTCAGCCCCGGCTACACCCGGGCGGTGGGCCAGGCCTGCCGCGAGCACGGTTTGTCGCTGCTGCCTGGCGTGGCCACCGGCAGCGAAATCATGCTGGCGCAAGAAGACGGTTACACCGAACTCAAGTTCTTTCCAGCCATGCAAGCCGGTGGCCCGGCCATGCTCAAGGCCTGGAGTGGTCCGTTTTTTGATGTGAAATTTTGCCCCACGGGCGGCGTCACCACGGGCAATGCCGCTGAGTTTTTGAGCTTGCCCAATGTGGCCTGTGTGGGTGGGTCTTGGTTGGTGCCTGCCGACGCTTTGGTCCAGGGTGACTGGGCGCGCATCGAAGCGCTGGCGCGTCAAGCCAGCCAGTTGCCGCGCTGATCAGCGCACCGCCCAACCGCCCGACATCGGGAACACCTGCCCGACAAAGCAGCTGGCTGCATGGCTGCACAGGTAGGCCACAAAGCGGGCGTCTTCCTCGGCCTTGACCAGTCGGCCCAGCGGCACTTCGCGTTTCAATCGTTCTTGAAAACGCGGATTGGCCTGCACTTCGGGCGGAAAGTAGGTTGGGTTGTCCACAAAGTTCTGCGCCACGGCGTTGAGCTGGATGTTGTCAGGGGCCAGCTCCACCCCAGCAGCCTGCACATAGGCCAGCTGCGCGCCGCGCGCTGCGCTGTAGCTGGCGGCCCGCTTCATGCCCCTCAGGGCCGAAGCACTGCCCATCACGATGATCTTGCCACCGCCCCGGGCCTTCATGCCGGGCACCACCGCTCGCACCAGGCGCGGCAGCGGGTCGACCATGACTTCAAACACCTGCCGCCATTCGGCTTCGTCAATCTGCGTGACGGGGGTAGACGGCGCAGGCAAGGCCAGGTTGATCACCAGCGCGTCGAGAGGCCCAGCCGCTTCGATCATGGCCTGCTCGTCTTGTGGGGCGGTGAGCAGGCGTTCATCGGCGACCACTTCGGCGCCGCAAGCCCGCAGCTCGTGGCACAGGGCTGGCCCCATGAAATCTTGGGCCTGGGTGACCAAGATGCGTTGTCCGCTCAGGTCGATCATGTCCTGGCTCCGTTGTTCAGCGCAAGCCCTGACCCGCAGCGTATTCAGCCCGCTGGATCAGCTCGACCTTGTAGCCATCGGGGTCGGTCACAAAGGCGATCACCGTTGTGCCGCCTTTCACCGCGCCGGCTTCGCGCGTGACTTTGCCGCCAGCGGCCTTGATTTTTTCGCAGGCGGCATAGGCATCGGGAACGCCCAGGGCAATGTGGCCGTAGGCTGTGCCCATCTCGTAGCTTTCCACGCCCCAGTTGTAGGTCAGCTCCAGCTCGGCGTGGTCAGGGTTGTTGCCGTAACCCACAAAAGCCAGCGAGTATTTGTACTCGGGGTTTTCCGAGGTGCGCAGCAGCGTCATGCCCAGCACCTGGGTGTAGAAGTCGATCGATCGTTGCAGGTTGCCCACGCGCAGCATGGTGTGAAGGAGTCTCATGGTTTATTTCCTGTGGGTGAGGGTATTTCAAAAACAAGACAGGCCGTGCTGGCATGGGCGTACAGCGTGCCGTCGGGGCCCACCAGTTGGGCTTCGGCGGTGGCCAGTTGGCGGCCGCAGTGCAGGACTTTGCCAATGGCCCGTACGCGCTGCACTTTGGGCGTGATGGCCTTGACCAGTTTCACGCTCAAGTCGGCCGTGGTGTAGCCGCGGCCGGGCGGCATCAGGGTGTGCACCGCGCAGCCCAGGGCCGAGTCGAGCAGGCTGGCAAACCAGCCACCGTGCACTGTGCCCAGCGGGTTCATGTGCTGCACGCCGGGCGTGCCCTGAAAAATGGCCAGACCCGGGCCGACCTCGATCAGCATGAAGTCCAGCGTTTTGGCCATGTGCGCGTAAGGCAGCGCGCCCGACAACAAGTCTTGCATCACCTGCAGTCCGGTTTTGCCCGCCACTTGGTCAGGACGGGCCAAACCGGGGCCGACCCCGGCATCCATGCGTGCGCGCACAACGCGCTCTTGGGTCAACCAGGCCTCTAAATCGTTGGGGCGTGTGTCGGACGGGGTGCTCATGGAAACGGCCGCTTTCAAACCGGAACGGTGTAGTTGAGCGCCATGCGGCCGCCATCGACGGTGACGATTTCACCGGTGATGTAACTGGCCGCATCGCTGGCCAAAAAGGCCACCACCTTGGCCACTTCGTCGGGCTCGCCCAGGCGCTTCATCGGGGTGCGCATCATGATTTTCTTTTCGGCCGCTTCGCTGGTCAGCACGGCTTGGCGAGCCAGTTCGGTGGCAATGGTGCCCGGGGCCACGGCGTTCACGCGGATGCCAAAGTCGGCCAGTGCCAGCGACATGGCGCGCGTCAACTGGTTGATGCCGCCCTTGCTCACGTTGTAGCTGGCGATGTTGGGGATGGCCAGCACCGCATTGACCGAACTCATGTTGACAATCGCGCCGCCTCCTGTGCTTTTCATGGCACGGGCTGCGGCCTGGCCCATCAAGAACGAGCCCTTGATGTTCACGTTGATGACGGCATCAAAGTCTTCTTCGGTCACGTCCAGAAAATCAGCCGCCCTGAAAATACCCGCGTTGTTGACCAGCACGTCGATTCGGCCAAAGGCCTGCAGCACATGGTCCACCAGCGCGTCGACATCGGCTTTGCGCGAGACGTCGCAGGCCATGAAACCGGCGCTGTGGCCAGCACTGCGCAATTCGGTGGCCACGGCAGCGCCGCGCTCGCTGTTCACATCGGCCAGCACCACATGGGCTCCTTCATTCGCAAATCGGCGGGCACAGGCCTCGCCAATGCCGTTGGCCGCGCCGGTGACGATGACCACGCGGCCTTGCAGGCCAAAGGAAAGGGCATTGGACAGGGTGGTGGGGGTGGGCATGTTTCGGTCTCCTGGCAGCGGGTTTCAATGGGGGTTCATGCTGCCACAGTCTGGTGGGGTGGTCTGTCACATTCAAGCGCGGGGAAGATATTTCACAGTCCGTGTCACGTTCAGGCGCTGCAACGCCCTGAGGCAGCGACAATGCAAGCATCGCCTGCTCAGGCATTGTCCAGGACATCCCCCTTTCATGCCCCCATCATTCCCCAGCGCTCCCAAGCCTGCTGTCCCCGATTTGTGCGAACCCTGCGCTGGCATTCAGCGCCACTGGCGCAAAGCCCCTGGCCACGCCGAACTGGTGCAAGGCACGCACAGCCGCGAAGACCGTGGCAGCGGCCAAGCCAGCTTCACCCGTTACCGATGCGACCGCTGCGGCGCGGCCTGGGAATATGAAAACAACAAGGCCAACCAGCACGCAGGCTGGGCTTTGCTGGAACACTGAAGCCACCGCATGAAAGCACCACCGAGGCTGCAGACCCTGGTCGAAGAGGGCCTGATCGACACCGTGGTGCGTCAGCTCATGAGTGGCAAAGAGGCCATGGTGTTCGTGGTCCGTTGTGGCGACGAGACCCGCTGCGCCAAGATCTACAAAGAGGCCACCCACCGCAGCTTTAGGCAAGCGGTGGATTACACCGAAAACCGCAAGGTCAAAAACTCGCGTTCGGCCCGCGCCATGGCCAAGGGCAGCAAGTTTGGCCGCCAAGAACAAGAAGCTGCTTGGCAAAGCGCTGAGGTGGATGCGCTCTACCGACTGGCTGCAGCCGGTGTGCGCGTGCCCCGGCCCTTCAACTTTTTTGACGGTGTGCTGCTCATGGAGCTGGTCACCGACGCCCATGGCGACGCTGCGCCGCGCCTGAACGATGTGGCCTTCAGCCCCGCGCAAGCCCAGCAACACCACGCCACCCTGATCGGCGAGGTGGTGCGCATGCTGTGTGCGGGCGTGGTGCATGGCGACTTGTCGGAGTTCAATATTTTGTTGGCCCACATTCCCGGCGAGGGCGACTTGCCCGGTGTGGACGAGCCCGTGATCATCGACCTGCCGCAAGCGGTGGACGCGGCCGGCAACCACCACGCCCAGCGCATGCTGCTGCGCGATGTGGGTAACCTGCGTGACTTTTTCGGGCAATTTGCGCCCGAGTTGCGCCAGACCGAATACGGCCCCGAAATCTGGAGCCTGTACCAAGCGGGATTGCTGAGCAACGAGACGGCGCTCACGGGCCGCTTTGAGCGCTCGACGGCCAGTGTTGACATGGCGGCCGTGCTGCGCGAGATCGACGACGCGCGTGACGAAGAAGCGGCGCGGCGTTTGCGCATGGCCACGCCTGCAGCCTGATGCAGGCACAGGTCATGACGATCCCGAATCGATTGCCCCACGCCGTCTCGCGCCTGCGCACCGAGCGCCTGGCCCGCAGCGCCAAGCCCTTCATGGCCCGTGGCGGCATCAAAGGCGATCGCTGCCCCGGTTGCCGCCTGGTGCCCAGCCACTGCATCTGCGCCTTGCACCCAGAGGTGCCCACGCCAGTGGGCATGTGTTTGCTGATGGCCGACATCGAGCCCCTCAAACCCAGCAACACCGGCTGGCTGATCGCCGATGTGGTGCCCGACACTTTCGCTTTTGGGTGGACCCGCACCGAGGTGGACCCGGCCTTGCTGGCGCTGCTGGCCGATCCGCAGTGGCAGCCGTATGTGGTTTTTCCGGATGAATTTGTGGAGCCTGAGAGGGTGGTGCACGCGGTGCCCACCCTGTCAAAAAACTTGCCCTCTGCCCAGCGCCCGTTGTTCATCCTGCTCGACGCCACCTGGCCCGAAGCCCGCAAGATGTTCCGCAAAAGCCCCTACCTGAACCGCTTGCCCGTGCTCAGCCTGGCCCCCGACCAGGTCTCGCGTTACCAACTGCGCCGCTCCAAACGCGATGACCACTTTTGCACCAGCGAAGTGGCTTCGCTGTGTCTGGAACTGGCGGGCGAGCTGCGTGCAGCCGACACCCTGCAGGCTTATCTGGACGTGTACACCCACCATTACCTGCAGGCCAAACACCAGCTGCCGCCCAACCTGAAAGGGCCAGCACACGAGCGCTGGAAGTGCTTGAAGAAGTCGTGAAAAAGTCTTGACCCAGCCAACCCGGCGGGTATCCGCTACCATGACCCGTCAACAATTTCGCCCGGCAACGGGTCTATGAGGAGAGCGCAATGTTCAGTCATGTGATGGTGGGTGTGAAAGACTTGGAAGTGTCTAAAAAGTTTTATGACGCCGTGTTGGGCAGCTTGGGCTATGGCCCGGGCGTGGCCAACAACAACCGTTATTTCTACCGCAGCCCCACGGGCACTTTTGGCATCACCACGCCCATCAACGGCGAGCCCGCCTGCCACGGCAACGGCAGCACCATTGGCTTCGCCGTCAAATCCCCTGAGCAAGGCGATGCCTTTCACGCGGCGGGTGTGGCCAACGGTGGCGTTACCTGCGAAAACCCACCCGGCTTTCGCGAAGGCCCTGCGGGCAAGATCTACTTGGCTTACCTGCGCGACCCCGATGGCAACAAAATCTGCGCCTTGCACCGTCCCGGTTGATGGCCTTGACTTTGAACAGGAGCAGATGTGCCCCACCTTGCCCACCCACAAGCCGTGAACGTCTCGCGCACCGTCGAGCGTCTGGTCACCGGCCAGGCCACCTCGGATGGCGCGGGCGTCAAGCTCAGCCGCATCCTCACGCAAGACCTGCAGCACCGGCTCGACCCGTTCTTGATGCTGGACGCTTTTGGCAGCGACAAGCCAGACGACTACATTGCCGGATTTCCGGACCACCCGCACCGGGGTTTTGAAACTGTGACCTACATGATCGCTGGGCGCATGCTGCACCGTGACAGCGCAGGCAACGAAGGCCTGCTGCAAAACGGCGGCGTGCAATGGATGACCGCAGGCCAGGGCGTGATCCACTCCGAAATTCCACAACAAGCCGATGGCGTGATGGAGGGCTTTCAGCTCTGGCTGAACCTGCACAGCTCCGAGAAAATGAACGCGCCGTGGTACCGCGATTTTCAGAATGATCAACTGCCGCAGTTCCAGACGCCAGCGGGCGTGGCTGTGACGGTCATAGCCGGGGGCAGCCACGGCGTGCAAGGTGCGGTGAGCCGCGGCATCACGCAACCCGTGTTTCTGGATGTGCACATGCCACAGGGTTCACGTTTTGAGCAAGCCCTGCCCGCCGGGCACAACGCCTTTGTGTACGTCTACCGGGGCGCGGTGCGCATCGCAGGCCAGGCCGTGCCCTTGCAGCGAATGGCTATTTTGAAAAACACACCGCAGGCCGACGGGGTGGTGATCGAAGCCAGTGCTGACGCGAAATTGATTCTGGTAGCAGGTCAACCGCTCAAAGAGCCCATCGTGCAATACGGCCCCTTTGTGATGAACACCAAGGAAGAGATCTACCAGGCCTTGCAGGATTTTCGGGACGGACGGTTGGGCGAGAAGGCTTGAGGACTGCGGGCGAGAGCCCGTTTTCAGCCCTTGAGGGCCCGCGCAAAAGCTTCTGCCTGCAGCTGTACCGCTGGCGCCGATTTTCCCGGCGCGTACAAAGCCGAACCCAAACCAAAGCCACTGGCACCGGCGGCCAGGTACGCTGCCATGTTGTCGGGCGTGATGCCGCCCACCGGCATCAAGGCCGCTGTTTTGGGCAGCACGGCCCGCAGGGCTTTCACGGTGGCGGGTGTGATCATCTCGGCGGGGAACAGTTTGAGCCCGTGCGCGCCTGCTTCGAGCGCGGCAAAGGCTTCGGTGGGTGTGGCCACGCCGGGCAGCACCACCATGTTCAGGGCCAAGGCCTGCGCGACCACCGCTGGGTTGAAGTTGGGGGCCACGACCAAGCGGCCGCCAGCGGCATGCACGTCCTTGACCTGCTGCGCGTTCAGCACCGTGCCTGCGCCGATCAGGGTTTGCGGAAATTGCCGAGTCAGTGCGGCGATGCTATTCAACGGCTCGGGCGAGTTGAGTGGCACCTCGATGATGGCAAAGCCGCTGCTGACCAGTGCCTCGCCGATGGCCGGTGCTTCCGCCGGCGTGAGACCGCGCAAGATGGCGATCAAGGGCAGTTGGGCCAGGGCTTGCGCCAGGGTTTGAGCGGGGCTTGTGGATCGTGTCATGGGTTGAAGGGTCCATTGTGAGTGCAGGCGCTGGACAGCGCGAACATGCCCGCCCAGGTGGCTTCGGCGCCATGGCATTGGCAGGCGATGCCCAGGTGTTGCAAGGCCAGGCTGTAGCGCTGGGTGAGTGTCTCGCTGCCGATCAGGATCACGGGGTCCGAATCGGCGTGGACGGTCTGGGTGCGCAGCTCTTCGCCGATCAACAGGCCCGACAAGTAACTGGTCAATTGGGCTGCGCTCAGGCGGTCAAACAAGCCCAGGGTGCGCACCGCAAACAGGTGGTGCAGCACGCCGCCTGCTTGCTGGCTTTGGTCCACGCCTTGTAAAAATGTCGCTTCGTTGAAGGCCCCATTCAGGTCCAGGGTCTTGCCCAAAATCGATTGCTGGCTCATCAGCGCAAACACCTCTCCGGTCATGAAGGTCTGAAACTGCGCAACGCGACGGCTGTCAACGTGCACCCATTTGCTGTGTGTGCCCGGCAGCACCAGGGTGGCGTTGTCGCGCCCAGAAAGCTGCAGTGCGCCAAAGATTTGCACTTCTTCGCCGCGCATCACATCGGGTGATTGCATGTCGTCCTGGCCAGTGCAGCTCAGTCCCGGCACCAGGGCGATGCGCCCGGGCTGCAGCCACAGCAGGTGTTGGCCCAGCTCTGCAAAGCCTGCGGGGCAGGGGCAATAGGGCGCTTCTTGCCAGCCTTGGCGGCTGCCGGCCATGCCCGAGATCAGACACAGGGCCCCCGGCGCTTGCATCCAGTCGCCAAAGAGTTCGTGGCACACCGATTCAAACTGACCAGGCGGCACGGTGAGAATGCCGCGTGGAAATTCGCGGGATTCAAGCACCTGGCCGTTGTCACCGAGCCGCGCGCCGCGCAGCGAAGAGGTGCCCCAGTCGATGGCGATCAAAGGTCTTGGGCGGGTCATGCAGGTGTGCCTTTCGATGGTGCGTGCAAGAGATCCAGCACGGCGCCGCGTGTTGGCAAGGGTCCGACCGCGCCGAAGCCTTGCACCGACAGCGCGGCGGCTGCGTTGGCATAGGCGGTGGCGGCCCACAGGTCGTCGCCCGCCGACAAACGTGCCAGCAAGTTGCCCGCAAAACAATCGCCCGCCCCCGTGGCGTCAACGGCCGTGACCGCATGGCCCGGCACTTGGCCTGGGTGGTGGCCATCACTGGCCAGAGCGCCCTCGGGACCGAGTTTCAGCACCACCTGCGCCGCGCCCTGGGCGTGGCTCCAGGCGATGATGTCGGCCGCTTGGGTCAGGCCGGTGAGCGCGGTCATGTCTTCCAAGCTGGGCAAGAACAGATCGCACAGACTCACGGCGTGGCGGATGCAGGCCTGCGCCCGGGCCAGCGGCCACAGCGACAAACGCAAGTTGGAGTCGAGCGCCACCCGTGTGCCCACGTTGCGGGCATACGCCATGGCCGCCAAAGCCGTGTCGCAAGCCGTGGCGGAAATCGCCAAAGAGATGCCCGACAGGTGCAGCCATTGGCTGCTGGCGATGGCGTCTTGCCAATGCGCCAGGTCTTGCGGCTGCATGCGGCTGGCCGCCGATCCGGCGCGCGCATAGCTGAAGTGGTGGCCTTGGGCATCGTGGCTGACAAAGTACATGCCGGTGGGCGCTTGCGCGTCCCGCAGCACGGTGGTGGTGTCCACGTTTTCACGCTGCCAGAGGTCCATGAGGCACTCGCCCCAGTGGTCGGTGCCCAAGCGGCTCAGGTAGCCCACCCGCGCACCGGCTCGGGCAGCGGCAATGGCGGCGTTGCTGGTATCGCCACCAAAACCTTGCGCATAAAGCGGGGCATCGTTGGCATTGGAATGGGGGCGTTGGTTGAACTCGACCATGGCTTCGCCAAGCGACACCATGTCCAATTTGAAGGGGGTGAGGGTGCTGGGCTTCATGTCAACCATGTGCAGCAGGGCGTTGGGGGAGGTGGGAGAATCATCGTCCAAAGGCGACCGCCAAGGGCCAAGAATGAAAGACCCCCAGCATGAAAAATCAATGCATGGAAAGTGATGTGAAACTGGACGCTTCTTTGAAGGGCTTTCCCCTGGCGGCTGAGCCTTGCGCCGTGTCCGAGCTGGGGCAGCGCAGATGGAACCTGCTGGATGATGCGCTGGCGTACCCGGTGGCCGTGTTGCGACGCCCGGCCCTCATGCACAACCTGGCCTGGATGCAAGACTTTGTGCAGCGCAAAGGTGTGGCCCTGGCCCCGCACGGCAAGACCACCTTGTCGCCCGAGTTGTTTCGCATGCAACTGCAAGCCGGCGCTTGGGGCCTGACCTTTGCCAACGTACATCAGCTGCGCGTGGGTCTGGCGGCCGGGGTGCAGCGCGCCATCATCGCCAACCAGTTGGTGACGGATGCCGATCTGGATGGGCTGGATCTCTTGTTGCGCCAGCAGCCACAAGCGCGTGTCTGGTTCTTGGTCGATTCTTTGGCCCAACTCGCTGTGTTGGCCGATTGGTGCCAACGCCGTGGCAACCCTCGTTGTTGGGATGTGTTGCTCGAGTTGGGCATTGCAGGCTACCGCACCGGCTGCCGCACGCACGAGCAAGCCTTGGCTTTGGCGCAGGCCATGGCCGCCTCGCCTGTGGTGCGTCTGGGCGGCGTGGAGTGTTACGAGGGTGGTCTGGGCCAATGTGACAGCGCGCACGACATCGACGCCGTGAGCGCCTTGGTGCGCAGCGTGCAGGCGCTGGTGCAGCAAATCGATGCGCAAAACCTCTGGGGCGGCGATGAGATTTTGTTGTCGGCCGGCGGCTCTGCGGTGTTCGATCTGGTGATCCCGATGCTCAAAACCCAGGTCAAAAACCGTTCGGTGCAAGGCGTCTTGCGCTCGGGTTGTTATGTCACGCATGACCATTGGAACTACGCCCGTTATCTGAAGCTGGTGGAGGCGCGCGAGGGTTTGAGCGAATCTCTGCAGCCAGCTCTGGAGATCTGGACCCAGGTGCAGTCCGTACCCGAGCCGGGGCTGGCCATTTTGACGGCGGGTCGGCGTGACCTGTCCTTTGACCAGTGCATGCCCATGCCGGTGCGCTGGGCACCCAAGGCGCAGCGTGCGGGCGCTGACATGGCCGCAGCGCCCGGTGGGTGGCAAGTCAAAGCGCTGAGCGATCAACACGCGCACATGGTGTTCGATGCCAAGGGCGTTTGGCCGCAGGTGGGCGACCGCGTGGCCTTGGGGATCTCCCACCCTTGCACCACCTTTGACAAGTGGCGCTGGATGGCCATCATCGAAGACGATGGCCGCATCAGTGGGGCGATCAGCACGCATTTTTAATGATGAATACGTGTGAATAAAAGGCCACCACGCTGCATCTGCGTGGCGGCCTTTTTCAAAGCTCACTTCAAGCCGTTCAAGGCTTCGGCCGGGTAGCCGGGGCGGGTTTTGCAGTCCTCGATGTACTGCTCAATGATCGCCTCGTAGCTGGCATCGGCCCTGAGGCCCAGGGCATGGGCGCGCTCAAATGTGCAGCCCTTGGCCCAGTTGTCCACAATCGCGGCGATGCGCTCGTCTTTCTGGAAAGTCACGCGAGCGCGCACGGCGGGACCCGCCACCTTTTCCAATGCGGCCAGCATGTCGCTGACCTTGACGTTCAGACCGGGCAGGTTCAGTGCCATGCGGCCGCCAAAGGCTTCGCGGCTGGACTCGAACACAGTGATCAAGCCATGCACGGTGTTGCCCGGCGAAGAGACAGGGTGTGACACATGGGCGTCCACCGGGCAGAGGGTGGGGGTGCCCGCCAAAGGCTCGCGGATGATGCCGCTGAAGAACGAAGACGCTGCGCCATTGGGTTTGCCAGGTCGAACGGCCACCGTCATCAGGCGAGCGGCACGACCGTCGATGTAGCCTTTGCGGGTGTAGTCGGCCACCATGTATTCGATCATCAGCTTGTGCGTGCCATAGGACGTTTGGGGTGTGGGCAAGGTGGTGTCGGCCACCAGCGCGGGCATGGGGTTGGCCGCATCGGGTCCGAAAACCGCGACCGAGCTGGCAAACACCAGACGCGAGACTTTCCCCGAGGCTCGGATGCTGTCGAGCAGCAAGCGCGAGCTGTCCACGTTGGAGCGCAGGCCCAAGTCAAAGTCCAGCTCGCACTCGCCCGAGACGGCCGATGCCAAGTGGAAAACGCCATCAAAACCGCTCTTGAACAGCTGGCCTTGCTCCAGCATGGGGCCTGCATGGCCCTTGACCCGAGGGTCGGCCAACAGGTCGGCGGGGGCGGGGAAGAGGTCGGCAATGACCAATTCGCTCACGATTTGGCCGTTGAGTCGCCCGCGCTTCAAAATCTCGCGGGCCAGACGAGCGCCCAAAAATCCGGCGCCGCCAGTGATCAAAATACGCATGTTCTATTCCTTGGTCATCAATGGTTGTCTTTGGGCACAGCCGCGCCACGTTGGCCGACCAAAAAGTCCATGTCGGCACCTTCGTCGGCTTGCAGCACATGGTCAATGTAGAGCTTCCAGTAACCCGAGTTCATCGCCGGTGCGGGTTTTTCCCACAGGTTCAAGCGGCGTGCCAGTTCTTCGTCGCTGATCAGCAGTTGCAGTTTGCGCTCGGGCACATTGAGCTCGATCATGTCACCGTTTTTCACCACGGCCAGTGGGCCTCCTGCAGCGGCCTCAGGGCTGGTGTGCAGCACCACGGTGCCGTAGGCCGTGCCGCTCATGCGGGCATCGCTGATGCGAACCATGTCGGTGATGCCCTTGCGCAGCACCTTGGGCGGCAGCGGCATGTTGCCCACCTCGGCCATGCCGGGGTAGCCCTTGGGCCCGCAGTTCTTCAGGACCAGAACACAGTTTTCATCGACGTCCAGGCTCTCGTCATCGATGCGTTTGTGGAAGTCGTCGCTGTCTTCAAACACCACGGCACGTCCCGTGTGCACCATCAGCGCGGGGGTGGCCGCGCTGGGCTTGATGACCGCGCCGCGAGGCGCCAAGTTGCCGCGCAGGATGGCGATACCGGCTTTTTCTTTGAAGGGCGCGTCCAGTTTTTTGATCACGCGGGGGTCGTAGTTGACGGCCGCTTCATTGTTCTCGCGCACGCTCTTGCCACTGACGGTGATGATGTTGGCATGCAGCAAGTTTTCAATTTCTTTCATGACCACGGGCAAGCCACCGGCATAGCAAAAGTCTTCCATCAGGTGTTCGCCTGAAGGTTGCATGTTCAGGATGCAGGACATCTCACTGCCCAATCGTTCAAAGTCGTCCAGGGTGAGTTTCAGGCCTAAACGACCGGCGATGGCGATCAGGTGAATGACGGCGTTGGTCGAGCCACCGATGGCGGCCAGCGTTCGGATGGCGTTCTCAAAGGCCTCTCGGGTCAGCACTTTGCTGATGGTTTGGTCGGTGTGCACCATCTCCACAATGCGGCGGCCCGATTCCCGCGCCAAGACGTTTCGGCGGCCATCCACGGCAGGGAAGGTGGCATTGCCCGGCAAACCAATACCCAAGGCCTCGACCATGCAGGCCATGGTGCTGGCCGTGCCCATGGTCATGCAGTGGCCATGGCTGCGGTGCATGCAGCTTTCGGCATCGAAGAAATCGGCCAGCTTGAGGGTGCCTGCGCGCACTTGCTCGCTCATGCTCCACACGCCTGTGCCTGAGCCGAGTTCTTGGCCGCGCCACTTGCCGTTGAGCATGGGGCCACCGCTGATGCCAATGGTGGGCAGGCCCACGCTGGACGCGCCCATCAGCAAGCTGGGGGTGGTTTTGTCGCAGCCCATCAGCAGCACCACGCCGTCGATGGGGTTGCCACGGATGGATTCCTCGACGTCCATGCTGGCCAAGTTACGGTAGAGCATGGCGGTGGGGCGCAGCAGTGTTTCACCGAGGGACATCACGGGAAACTCGAGAGGAAATCCACCTGCCTCGTAAACGCCGATCTTCACCTGCTCAGCCAAGGCGCGGAAATGGGAGTTGCAGGGTGTCAGTTCGCTGAAGGTGTTGCAGATGCCGATGACGGGGCGGCCATCAAACTGGTCATGCGGCACGCCCTTGCCTTTGACCCAACTGCGGTAGGCAAAGCCATCGCGGTCTTGGCGTCCAAACCATTGCTGGCTGCGCAGCTCTTCGGGTTTTTTGCGGGGTGTATCGCTCATGGTGCGTGTCCAGGTTGAAGGTCAATCGTGAATTTCGAAAATCCTATCGTATGACGATAGAAAAACAATCAGGCTTTGTAAAACCAGCGACATGCGGGCAAACCCTAGACGCCAATCAGACTGCGCCTAGGGTTTACCAGAGTCTGTCTCGGGCCTTCAATCATCATATGATAGGTCGCTAGAACGCTATCGGCCATGACCAACAATTTCCACAAAAATTCTCTTGATTTATTGGGCCAAGCCATTTTGTCGGGTCGCTATGGGGTGGGCGCGAGCCTGCCGCCTGAGCCTGTTTTGTGCGAAGAGCTGGGTGTGAGCCGCACCGTGGTGCGCGAGGCCATCAAGTCGCTGGTGGCCAAGGGGCTGCTTTCGACCGGCCCCAAGGTGGGCACCCGCGTCATGCCCGATGCGCACTGGAACTGGTTTGACCCCGATGTGGTGGCCTGGCAGGCCCGCTGCGGCTTGACACCTGAGTTTTTGAAAGACTTGCAAGAGCTTCGCCGTGTGGTGGAGCCTGCCGCGGTGCGCTTGGCTGCTGAGCGGGCCACACCCGAAGACATTGCCCACATTGAGGCTGCCTACGCGGGCATGAAACAAGCGGTGGAAGAGGGCGGCGATTACGTCACGCACGACCTGCGTTTTCACGAAGGTTTGTTGCAGGCCTCGCATAACCGCATGCTGGTGCAAATGAGCAAGGCGCTCAATGCCTTGCTGCGCACCAGTTTCGAGATTTCCACCCGCATTCAGGATGGCACCAAGACCTCCTTGCCTTTGCACCGGGCGGTGCTCAACGCCGTCATTGCCCGCAACCCGGCCAAGGCCGAACGGGCTGTCATGGTTTTGATCGAGGGAGCCCGGCAAGACATCGAGCAGGTGCTGGCTTCTCGCCGCAAGTTGCCGGGGGTCTTTGGTGTGGCGACACCCATCAAGTCGCAATCACGGCCTCAAAGAAAAGCCGCCAAGGCTCTGACCTGAAGCGGGAGACAAAGATGCAGCAAACGGTTGACGCTTTTTTCAAACTGCTCGAGTTCTTGGTGGTGGTCTGCTTGGTGGCCATGGTCATCATGGTGTTTGGCAACGTGGTGCTGCGCTACGGTTTCAATTCGGGCATATCGGTTTCAGACGAGATGTCGCGCTACTGTTTCATTTGGTTGACCTACATTGGTGCCATGGTGGCCATGCGTGAAAAAGCCCATCTGGGGGTGGACACGCTGGTGCGGCGCTTGCCTTTGGGTGGCAAAAAACTGTGCTTTTTCCTCAGCGAAATCCTGATGCTGCTTTGCAATGCCTTGTTTTTTTGGGGCACATGGAAAATGCACGACTTGCAAGTGACCAACATCTCGGTGGTGGTGGGTATTTCCATGATCTGGATTTATGGCATCGGGTACGTCACCGCATCGGTGATGGCGACCATGAACCTGCACAAACTGGTGCTCTTGTTGACCGGTCGTCTGAGCGAGGCCGATTTGGTCATGGTGGTGGAGTCGGAAGACAAGATCGTGCTGGAAAACCTGGACACTGAAGTGCGGGGGCGCGCATGACCATCGCTGTCTTTGTGTTCAGTCTGCTCGGGGCCATGGCCTTGGGCATGCCCATTGCCTATGCCTTGTTGGTGTGTGGCCTGAGTCTGATGGCTTACATGGCGTCGAACGGCATGATCAATGCGTTCGACAGCCAAATCTTGGCGCAGCGCTTTGTCGATGGGGCTGACAACTTTCCCTTGTTGGCGGTGCCGTTCTTTCTGTTGGCGGGCGAGTTCATGAATGCCGGTGGTTTGAGTCGCCGCATCGTGAACCTGGCCATGGCCTGGGTCGGTCATTTCAGGGGCGGTCTGGGTTATGTGGCCGTGATGGCAGCGGTCATCATGGCGTCGCTGTCGGGTTCGGCCGTGGCCGATACAGCGGCGCTCGCGGCCTTGTTGATTCCGATGATGAAGCGGGCAGGCTACAACGTGGGCCGTTCGGCGGGCTTGATCGCCTCGGGCGGCATCATTGCGCCGGTGATTCCGCCCTCCATTGGCTTCATCATTTTCGGGGTGGCGGCCAACGTCTCTATCACCAAGCTGTTTTTGGCGGGCATCGTGCCGGGCTTGTTGATGGGCGTGGCCATTGGCTTGACTTGGTGGTGGGTGGCCAAGCGCGAAAACGTGCAGCCTGGACCTCGCATGAAGCTGGCCGAAAAACTGCAGGCCACCCGTGAAGGCATCCTCGCCCTGGGCCTGCCGGTCTTCATCATTGGTGGCATGAAGTTTGGCGTGTTCACGCCCACCGAAGCAGCGGTGGTGGCGGCGGTCTACAGCTTTGTGGTGGGGGTGTTTGTGTACCGTGAGTTGCAGTGGTCAAAGTTGTATGGTTTGATTTTGGCAGCCGGTAAAACCACCTCGGTGATCATGTTCTTGGTGGCAGCCGCCATGGTCAGCGCCTGGTTGATCACGGTGGCCAACATCCCGGCCGAGGTGGCCAGAATGATGGAGCCACTCATGCACAACAAAACTTTGCTCATGGTGGTGTTGATGCTCTTGGTGATTGTGGTGGGCACGGCGCTCGATTTCACACCCACCGTGTTGATCTTGACCCCGGTGCTCATGCCCTTGGTCATCAAGGCGGGCATCGATCCCGTTTATTTTGGTGTGCTGTTCATCATGAACAACGCCATCGGCCTGATCACACCGCCTGTGGGCACCGTGCTCAATGTGGTGTGTGGTGTGGCCAAGATCAATATGGACACGGCCTTCAGAGGGGTGCTGCCATTTTTGTGGGCGCAACTCGCTGTGCTGGCCCTGTTGATCGCTTTTCCATCCATCGTCATCGAGCCGATGAAATGGATGCTGAGATGATTTTTTTAACCCGTTGTACTTTTCTAAAGGAGACATTCATGATGAAACGCAGAAATTTGGTGGCCCTGATTGCAGGCACTTTCTTGGTGGCCTCCAGCGCCATGGCCCAGTTTGCCGATCGCAACATCAAGTTCACCAACGGCGTGAACGAAGACCACCCGGTCGGAGTGGGCGTGAAGAAAATGCAAGAAGTGCTGGCGGCCAAAACCGGCGGTAAGATGAAGATCACCGCCTTCTGGGGCGGTGCTGCGGGCGGCGATTTGCCCGCGACTCAGGCACTGCGTGCCGGCACCCAAGAAATGGTGTGCACCTCCAGCTCGCCCTTGGTGGGCATTGTCAAAGAGTTGGGGGTGTTCGATTTGCCATTCTTGTTTGCCAATGAAAAAGAAGCCGATGCGGTGCTCGATGGCCCTGCGGGCAGATTTTTCAATGCCCGACTCGAAGCGGCTGGCTTGGTGAATCTGGCTTATTGGGAAAACGGTTTCCGCAACCTCACCAACAGCAAGCGCCCAGTCACCAAATTGGAGGATTTTGACGGTGTCAAAGTTCGTGTGATGCAGAACAACATCTTTCTGGACACCTTCAGGACCCTGGGCACCAACGCCGTGCCCATGGCTTTTGGCGAGGTGTTCACCGCACTGGAAACCAAGACCATTGATGGCCAAGAAAACCCCTTCGTGACGATTGAGACTTCCAAGTTCAACGAAGTGCAGAGGTTCTTGAGTGTCACGCGACATGCCTACACGCCTTTCCTGGTTCTTTACAGCAAAAAACTGTGGGACCAGCTCAACCCACAAGAGCAAGCGGTGTTGCGTGAAGCTGCCATGGAAGGCCAAAAAGTCCAGCGTGCTGCCAACCGTGCACTCAACGAAAGATCTTTGGCTTCACTCAAAACCAAGGGCATGCAGGTGAACGAGGTCAGTGCTGCAGAACAAAACCGCATCCGCGCGCGCGTGGCTTCGGTGTACGACAAGCACAAAGACTCGATCGGTGCTGATGCCATCAAAGCTGTGCAAGACGAGTTGCGCAAGGCTCGCGGCGGTTGATCTTCAACCCTGTCTCGGAGCCACTTTTGCAGTGGGCTGAGTCCAGGAGCTCCACAGCCAGAAGCTGTGGGGCTTTTTTATCGTCTCGATGGGTGTTCTTATGAAAATCACACAACTCGAAACCATCCGATTGGGAGAGTTCCCCAACATCATCTGGGTGCGCCTGCACACCGATGAGGGTTTGGTGGGTTTGGGCGAAACCTTCATGGGGGCACAAGCGGTCGAGGCGTATTTGCACGAATGGGTCGCGCCCAAACTGGTGGGTCAAGACCCGCTGGCCATCGAGTCGCGCCAGCGCGACATCACCGGCTATCTGGGTTGGCGCGGGTCCGGAGTCGAGACGCGTGGCAACTCGGCGGTGGACATTGCGCTGTGGGACATTTTTGGCAAGGCTGCGGGCATGCCGGTCTACACAGCCTTGGGCGGCAAGAGCCGCGACGAGATTCGCGTGTACAACACCTGCGCGGGTTACCAGTACATCCGCAGCAACGTGAACCAGACCAGCAGCAATTGGGGGCTGGGCAACAACGCCGGACCTTATGAAGACCTGCAAGGCTTTTTGCACCGCGCCGACGAGGTGGCCGAGTCGCTGCTGTCCGAAGGCATCACCGGCATGAAGATCTGGCCCTTTGATGTGGCGGCAGAAAAATCGAACGGCCAGTACATCAGCCCGCAAGACCTGAACACCGCGCTGGAGCCTTTTCGCAAGATCCGCCATGCGGTGGGCGACAGAATGGACATCATGGTGGAGTTCCACAGCCTTTGGCGCTTGCCCATGGCGCAAAAGATTTCACGTGCGCTGCAGGAGTTCGACACCTTCTGGCACGAAGACGCGATCCGCATGGACAGCCTCGATTTGCTCAAGCAGTATGCGGTGGACTGCAAGGCCTTGATTTGCGCGAGCGAAACGCTCAGCTACAAATGGGGATTCAAAGACTATTTACAAACCGGCGTGGCGGGCGTGGCCATGCTCGATTTGAGTTGGTGCGGTGGGCTGACCGAAGCCCGCAAAATCGCCGCCATGGCAGACGCCTGGCAGCTGCCCGTGGCTCCCCACGACTGTACCGGGCCGGTGGTGTGGGCGGCCTCTACCCACCTGTCACTGCACGCACCCAATGCCTTGATTCAGGAGAGCGTTCGCGCTTTTTACAGCGGCTGGTACAAAGAGCTGGTGACCGAATTGCCACAAGTGAAAAACGGCATGATCAGTCTGAACGACAAGCCGGGTCTGGGTCTGGAGTTGCTGCCTGACCTGCACCAACGTGTCGATGCCGTGGTGCGTTTGAGTTGAACAAAAAGGGGCCAGTCGGGCCCCTTTTGTCACAGGACTTGGACGATCACAGCCTCGGCCCATCAACCGCGCCCAACAAAGGGCATGTTGGTGGCCATGACAGTGGTGAACAGAATATTGGCTGACAAAGGCAGGCGGGCCATGGTCAGGAAGGTTTCGACCACGGCGCTCATGTCCATGCGCGGCTCGGCTTTGATGCTCAGGTCGGCCTGGTGCACGCCCGAGGCCATTTTGAGCGTCATGTCGGAGGCCACATTGCCGATGTCGATCTGGCCCACCGCAATGCTGTAAGGGCGACCGTCAAGCGAGGCGGCGCGGGTCAGGCCCGAGATGGCGTGTTTGGTGGCGGTGTAGGCGATCGAGCCCGGGCGCGGCACATGGGCCGAGATCGAGCCGTTGTTGACGATGCGGCCGCCTTGCGGACTTTGCTCTTGCATCAGCTTGAAGGCATGCGACAAGGTGTAAAACGCGCCGTTCAGGTTGATGTCCACCGCACGGCGCCATTCGTCGCCCGACAGGTCGCCCGGCAAGGTATAGGGCAGAGAGATGCCGGCGTTGTTGAACACCAAGTCGAGTCGGCCAAAGCGCGCTCGAATCTGCTCAAACAGGGCTTTGACTTCAGGCTCTTTGGACAGGTCGGTGGGGATGGCGTGGGCGTTGCCAGCGTTGGCACCCGCTTCGGCCACGGTAGAGGTCAGCGCGTCGGCGCGGCGGCCGACCAGCACGACTTGCCAGCCTTCTTTGAGCAAAGCCAGGGCGCAAGCTTTGCCGATGCCGGAACTGGCACCGGTGACGAGGGCGATTTGGGACATGGTGAGAACTTTCTAGAGAGGGCTGGAAAATGCCTGATTTTCAGGCGTTTTGAAAAGAAATCTGTACCTTGAGCGACTGGCTTTTGTCGGCGGCCAAGTCAAAGGCTTCGATCGCGCGGTCCACCGGCAAGATGCCGGTGATCACGGGTTTGCCGTTGACCAGGCCTTCGTTCAAAAAACGCACGGCGGTGGCGAATTCGGCATGGAAGCGGAAGGTGCCGCGCAGGTCCACCTCTTTGGCCACGATTTGCGTCATGGGCAGGCTGATGTCGCCGCCCATGCCCACGGTGATCAGCACGCCCCGCGGCACGATGGTGTCCAGGCCCATGCGCAAAGCGGCTTCGCTGCCCGAGGCTTCGAAGACGGTGTCGAACTGGCCTTTGTCCAACTTGTAGGCATCCAGACCTTGGGCCTGGGTCTTGAGGTTGATGGTCTCGTCTGCGCCCATCGCCTTGGCGCACTTCAAAGGCAAATCGGCGATGTCGGCGGCCACGATGCGGGCGGCACCTGCACGGCGCAAAGCACCAATCAAGAGCGAGCCAATGGGGCCGCAACCGGTCACCAGCACCTGCTTGCCCAGCACGCTGCCGGCGCGCTGGATGGCGTGCAAGCCCACCGACAAGGGTTCGGCCAAAGCCGCTTCGGACAGGCTCAGGTGGTCGGCAATCGGGTGGGCCTGGTAGCCCTCGATGATGAGTTGTTCACTGAAACCGCCCTGGATGTGCGGGAACGGCATGGCACTGCCGTAAAAGCGCATATTCAGACAATGGTTGTGCTGACCGGCCTGACAAAAACGGCAGTGACCGCAAGGGCGCGAAGGTGAGATGGCGATGCGCTGGCCTTGGCTGGCACCTCGTACGCCCGAGCCCACACCATCGACCACACCTGAAATTTCATGCCCCAGCGCAATCGGTTGTTTGATGCGCACCGTACCAAAACCACCGTGTTGGTAATAGTGCAAGTCGGAGCCGCAAATGCCGCCATAGGCGACATTCACGCGCAGTTGGTGCTCTCCCAATGGGGGCAATTCGGTGTCTTCGATGCGCAGGTCTTGGGCCGAGTGGCAAACAACGGATTTCATGGCAGGTCTTTGGGGTTGAATGAGGGAAGAATCTTAGAGTGTTGCGGTCACGCCGCCATCGACATACAAAATGTGGCCGTTCACAAAGCGTGAGGCGTCACTGGCCAAAAAGACCGCCGCGCCGCCCAGGTCTTGCACATCGCCCCAGCGCCGGCTGGGCGTGCGGCCCACCAGCCAGCTGCTGAAAGTGGGGTCATCGACCAGCTTCTGGTTCAGTTCGGTTTTGAAGTAGCCCGGGCCAATGCCGTTGACGTTGATGCCAAACTGGCCCCAGTCAATCGCCATGCCCTTGGTGAGCATCTTCACCGCGCCTTTGGTGGCGGTGTAAGGTGCAATGCCGGGGCGACCCAGCTCACTTTGCACAGAGCAAATGTTGATGATCTTACCGCGACCACGCGGGATCATTTTTTTGGCCACCGCCTGGCCCACGAAGTACACGCTGTCCAGGTTGGTCTTCATGATCGTGTGCCAGTCGCTGTCGGCATATTCGTGCAGCGGTCCACGAATCTGCATGCCCGCGTTGTTGATCAGAATATCGATCGGGCCTTCGGCCTCGATCTGCTCTACCGCTGCGCGCACGCTGTCGGCATCGGTCACGTCAAACACCGCCGTGCTGACCGACAAGCCTTGGGCTTGCAGCGCATGTGCTGCGGCCTCTACCTTGCTGGCCGTGCGGCCATTCAAGATGACATGGGCCCCGGCTTGCCCCAGGGCATCGGCCAGTGCCAGGCCGATGCCTGCAGAAGAGCCCGTGATCAGGGCGCGGCGGCCGGTGAGTTGGAAAGAGTCCAAAACTTTCATCGCATCAACATCCATTTGAGTGGCACCATCACCAAGCTGGGGAAGGCAATCAGCGAGCCCATGACGACAACCTGAGACAACAGGAAAGGCATGACGCCACGGATGACATCGTGCATCGGGATGCGTCCCACGCCGCACACCACATTGAGCACCGTGCCCACAGGCGGGGTGAGCAAACCGATGGCGTTGTTCATGATGAACAGCACGCCGAAATAAACCGGGTCAATGCCCGCCTCTCGCACCAAAGGCATCAACACCGGCGTGAGGATCAGCACTGTGGGCGCAAAGTCCAGCGCGGTGCCCACAATCATCACCAACAGCATCAGCATCACCATCAGCAGGGTTTTGTTGTCGATGAACGGCCGCAAAATTTCGACAATCTGCGCAGGAATATTGGCCACCGTGATCAACCAGGCCGACACCAGCGCCGCCGCTACCAAAAACATCACCACCGAAGAGGTTTTGGCGGCCGACAAAATGATGCGGTACAGATCCTTGACTTTGATTTCGCGGTAGATGAACAGGCCCACGAACAAGGAATACACCACCGCCACCACCGCCGCTTCTGTGGGCGTGAAAACGCCCATCTTCATGCCGCCAATGATGGTGATGGCCAGCAGGTAAGACCAAAACGCGTTGATGGTCACCGAGATGCGTTCTTTGAACGGCACTTTTTCGGCCACCTCCACCTTGTCTTTGCGGGCAACGATCCACCAGGTCACGATCAGGGCAAAACCCATCATGAGCCCCGGAAAAATGCCCGCCATGAAGAGTTTGGAGATCGACACGCCGCCGATCACGCCAAACAAGATGAAACCAATCGACGGCGGAATCACTGGCGCGATGATGCCGCCCGCTGCGATCAGTCCAGCCGAGCGGTCCATGCGGTAACCGGCTTTGCGCATCATGGGCAGCAAGACGGCGGCCAGTGCTGCCGTGTCGGCCACAGCCGAGCCCGATAAGCTGGCCATGACAATGGCCGCGAACACTGCCACATAACCCAGGCCACCACGGAAATGTCCCACCCAAACCATGGCCGAATTGACAATTCGCCGGCTCATGCCGCCCGCGTTCATCAACTCGCCCGCCAGCATGAAAAAGGGCACGGCCATCAACGGAAAGTTGTCGGCTCCATTGATCAGGTTTTGCGACACGATTTGCGTGTCGAAGTTGTCCAAGTGCAGCATCAGAGCCACGCCAGAGACCAGCAGTGAAAAGGCCAGTGGCATGCCCAGCGCCATGGCGGCGAGCAGCGAAACTATGAAAACAATCACGGTCATTTGGAGGCCCCTTGGGTGTGGGCGATCGCGATTTCTTCAGAGTCTTGCACTTGGATCAAATCGGTCTCTTTGAATTTTCCTTGTGCCAGATGCACCAGTTTGCCCAAGATCATCAGACCCATGGCCACGCTGGTGACATAGCCTACTCCATAGACCCAGCTCATGGGGATTTCCGTCACGGCCGAGCGTGTGGTGGCGTTGATGCCGTGTTGTTTGAGGGTGCCGTAAAACATCAGACTGCAGCAGCCCAGCATCAGCAGGTTGGACACAGCGAAAGCCCATTTTTTGCCGCGAAGGCTGAGCTTGCGCACGATGGAGTCCAAGCCCAAGTGACCGTTTTCACGCATGGTGACAATGGCCCCCAGGAAGGTGATCCAGATGAATAAAAACCGCGACAACTCTTCTGAGCTGATGATGCCGTCGTTGAAGCCGTAGCGCAGCACCACGTTGCCAAAGACCATGACCACCATGGCCGACAACATGATGACCAGCGTGACTTCGGCCAGCTTGAAGAAAAGGTCGTTGATTTTTTTCATACGGAAATCAAAAAAAGCCCCCTCCACGGAGGGGGCGTGTTGCCGGTCAAACGATCACTTGGTGTCTTCGATGGCTTTGAGCAAAGCCGGGCCGTTTTTCTCGCCAAAAGTTTTGGCAATCTCTGCCGACACGATCCTTTGGAACGGGGCCATGTCGACGTTCTCGATCACTTGCATTCCGGACTTCTTCAAGTCAGCCACCACCTTGCCCGCGTTGGACGCGTTCAAGCTGCGTTGGAAAGTGGCCGCTTCGCGTGCCGCATCCACCATCACTTTTTGGTAGTTGGCCGGCAGGCTGTCGAACTTGGCCTTGTTCATGGCCACCACCAAAGGCGAGTACACGTGGTTGCTCACCGTCAGGTGCTTTTGCACTTCAAAAAACTTGGACGACCAGGTCACGTTGATCGGGTGCTCTTGTGCGTCAAAGGTGCCGGTTTCCAGAGCGGTGTACAGCTCGGCAATCGGCATGGGCGAAGGGTTCATGCCCAGCAGGCGAAAGGCCTGGATGTGGTACGGGTTGGGTGTGGAGCGGATTTTCAGGCCCCGCAAATCCTCGGGTTTGTTGACTGGACGTTTGTTGTTGGTGAAGGCACGCCAGCCGTTTTCCCAATAGGCCAAGCCTTTCAAGCCGTGTGGGGCCAGTTCGTTGAGCACGCCCGTGCCCACCGCACCGTCGAGCACGTTGTAGGCGTGTTGCGCGCTGCGGAATACAAATGGCAGTTCCATCGCTGCGGTGTTGGGCACGATGCCGTTGAAGTTGGAGGCGCCGCTGGAGACGATGTCGATCGTGCCGCCGCGTGTGCCGTTGATCATGGCCGCGTCGTTGCCCAATTGGTTGGCTGGGAACACGGTGATTTCCACGTCGCCATTGGTGCGTTGCTTGACCAGCTCAGCCAGCTTCAGGGCGGCGGCGTGCTGGCCGTCGGTGGGGTTGACCGCGTGGCCCATTTTCAGGTTGAACTTGGCGGCGTAAGCGCTGGAGCCGACGGCGGCCACAAGGCAGGCGAGAAGAATGCGAGAAAGTTTCATGGTGTGGTCTAGGGTTGGTTTAAAGGACTGTCGCAAAACTCAATCGGTGGGCAGCGCATATTCATTTGCGCTGAAAACGGTGTGAAAAACGTTGCCATCGAACATGGCGATCATGTCTTTCGATACTTCTTTGCTTTTCATGCGCACCTCGGAGGCCAGAGCGATCTCGATCGCCTCGCGGCTGGGGTAGCGCACAGCCAGCACCATGCCGAAGTGCGGGTCGTTGGTGTCGCTTTCCACCTGCCGCAGCACGCGCACTTCTTGGGCACCGGGGAAGCGTGTCCACAGAGGCACCAGGTTCTCGTGGATGTAGCGGTTGAAGGCTTCTTCAAGGCCCGGTTTGACTTGGCCTTGGAAAAATGCGCAGCGGATGAACATGATGAATCCTTGTAAAAATCAAAGGGCCGGATGCAGGCGGCTATGCAACGCCTGGAGCGCTTGCGCGACCAAGTCTTGCACGGGTTCGGTGATCGGCAGGCGGATGACATCGGTCTCATCGGCCTGGGGTTTTTCGAGAGTGCGGAACTGGCTGTCGAGCAAGCCCGGTTGCATGTAGTGGCCCACGCGCTGGCGCAGGCGTTGCGCAATCAAATCGAAATCACCATCGAGAAAGATAAAACACACATCTCCCGCTTGTTCGCGGAGGCGATCGCGGTACACCCGCTTGAGGGCCGAGCAGGCGACCACGCGTCCTTGCGGATGCGCTTGAGCCAAGTACTGGCCGATGCGGTCTAGCCAGGGCCAGCGGTCAAGGTCTTGCAGGGCAATACCCGCCCTCATCTTCCCCACGCTCTCCGGCAGGTGCAGGTCATCGCCATCCACCATGTCCAGGCCCAGGCGCGCACTCAGGGCCGAAGCCAAGGTGGACTTGCCGCAACCGGAAACCCCCATGACGATGAGTCGCAAAGGCAAGGTGTTCATGCGGGGCCGTCGATCACGTGTTCAACAAGGCCTTGCACTCGGGCACGGGGGTGCGCAAGGGCAGGCCAGAAATACCGGCCTGCATGTTGGCAAAAGCCAGATCGGCCATGGCCTGACGGGTCTCGGTGGTGGCGCTGGCCATGTGCGGGGTCAGCACCACATTGTGCAGACGCCACAGCGCTTCGGGCACATGGGGCTCGTTGGCGAACACATCGAGGCCGGCGCCTGCGATAGTGCCGTTTTGCAAGGCGGTGATCAGGGCTGCTTCATCGACCACGCTGCCACGTGCCACGTTGATCAAAAAGCCGCGTGGTCCCAAGGCTTTCAGCACCTCGGCGTTGATCAGGTGTTGGGTGCCTGCGCCACCGGGCGTAATGGCCACTAAAAAATCCACGTTCGCCGCCAGTTTGGCAGCTTGGGGGAAGAACTGGAAACCTGAATCGGGTTTTTCGCTGCGGGCGGTGTAGGCGATCGACATGCCGAAAGCCTGCGCCCGCTGTGCGATGGCCTTGCCAATACGGCCAAGTCCCACGATGCCCATGCGCGCGCCCGAGACCTTACGGCCCAATGCCATGGGGCCGCCAGGCCACTGACCTGCACGCACAAACTGGTCCGCTTGCGGTATGGCGCGGCCCACCGACAGCACCAGACCCATGGCCAGGTCGGCCACATCATCGGTCAGCACAACCGGGGTGTGGGTCACGGGGATGCCGTGCTCGATGGCGGCTGGCACATCCACACCGTCGTAGCCCACACCAAACACCGACACCACTTTGGCATTGGGCAGTTGCGCGAGCAGGCTGCGTGGCACACTGGCCTCACCTGTGCCCGCCACGCCCACGATGCGGGGGGCCAAGGCGGCAAATGCGGTCGGGTCAGTCACATGGGTGCGGTCGTGCACGGTGTACTGCGACGCCAGAGCTTTTTGGTAAAAAGGGTGCAGTTTGGCCACAGCCAGCACATCGGGTTTGGACAATTCACATCTCCTGTTTTCACTTTCGGACAGCGCTGTCCAAGAGGGTTAAAAAAATTTTGGCTGAGGGGCAATTTCTGAGAGAGTCCGGGTTCATCTGTTTCGGACAAAATCGGCCCTCAATCCCTGTGGGATAGCGCTATCCTATCGACCATGAGGCCCATCACTTGTTCGGATAAACCCTTGCCAAGTCCCCTTGTCCAGACCAAAAAGCACCGAGCTTCAGGCCGCGTCACCTTAAGTGATGTGGCCCGCGCCGCCGGTGTCAGCTCCAGCACCGTGTCGCGGGCATTGCGCGGAGAGCGGGCGGTAGACCCGGCCCTGATCGCGCGTGTCACGGCCGTGTCGAGCAGGCTCGGCTACGTGCCCGACCCGGCGGCGCGGGCCCTGGCCTCGCAACGCAGTGACCACGTGGGCATCCTGATTCCGCTGTTGTCCAATGCCTTGTTTGTGGATCTGCTTGATGCCGCCCAAACCAGTTTTCGCGCCGCCGGTTACCAGACCTTGATGGGTGTGACGCACTACGACCCCAGCGAAGAAGAGCAACTGCTGCGTGAGCAATTGCTGCACCGCCCGGCCGGCTTACTGGTCACGGGACTGGACCATAACCCGGCAACCCGTCAGCTCATGGCCCGCAGCCAAGTGCCTTGCGTGCACCTGATGGATTTGCCCGCCAGCGACGGCGAAGCCTTGTACTGTGTGGGTTTTCGTCAAACCGATGCCGGTGCCGCCATGACACGTCACCTGCTGGCCAGTGGCCGCCGCCGCATCGCCTTTGCTGCAGCGCAACTCGATCCGCGTGTCTTGCAGCGCCTGTACGGTTGGCGTCTCGCCTTGCAAGAGGCCGGTGCGTTCGATCCCACGCTGGAATTCCTCAACCCCGCGCCCTCATCGTTGGCTTTGGGTGGTGTGATGTTCGAGCAGATCATGCAGCAGCGTTCTGCCGTAGATGCCATCTTCTTTTGCAACGATGACTTGGCCCAAGGCGCCTTGATGGCAGCTCTGCGCCTGGGTGTGTCGGTGCCGCAGCAAGTGGCCATTGCCGGATTCAACGACCTGACTGGCAGTGACCAAATGCTCCCTGCCTTGACCACCGTGCGCACACCGCGTGCACGCATCGGCCAGGCGGCCGCAGAGATGCTGCTCAGCCTGATGCGCGGTGAAGAACCCGCGCAACCTCAACTTGACCTGGGCTTTGAGATCCTGCAGCGCCAAAGCAGCTGAATAACCGTTCCGTCGGGTTCGAGCCCTTGGCCCTGCATGGTTGTTCAGCGGGGACCGTGCAGCACATGGATCAGCGCCTCACCCCGGCTCAAACGGCCGATGTTCTCGGCCAGCGTTTCCTGGCGGCGGCGCACGGTGCCCGCTGTCCAGCCCGACATGTGGGGCGTCATCAGCACATTGTCCAACGCCGCAAAATCGAACTTTGACGGTGTGCATTCGCTTTGCGTGGGTGTGGGGTACTGGTACCAAGTGTCGATCACGGCACCGCCAATTTGCCGAGCCTTCAGCGCCTCGTAGAGTGCTTTCTCTTCAATCACCGCGCCGCGTCCCACGTTCATCAGCACCGCATCGGGCCGCATGGCCGAGATCGCTCGGGCATCTACCAAGCCCTGTGTGCTGTTGGTGAATGGCAGGCTGACCACCACCAATCCCAACAGGCCCAGGGTTTGTGCGCCCATTTCGGTACGCAGTGCTGTTGGGCGACCCGCCCAAAAAGTCCAGCGGCCTTGGCGCAAGTCCTGGTCAGCGCGGACCAGCGGCACATGGCGCATCAGCAAGGATGCCATCACGTATTCGGCGATGGCGTTCTCGTGCCCAAAACAATTGGCCAGCACACACTGCGCAGGCAACAGCGCGGTCGAGATGGCATCGGTGCCTGCGGCTGGCGCGTGGAACAAACGTGCCCTCAGAGGTTGGGGCATGGTGTTGTTGAGCTGGATGCCGATGACCACGTCCGCGTTTTCATACAGCGTTCGCTCGCCTGGCTGGTCCAGGCCATCGCTCAGGTCGCTGATGCGGTGTTGGGGCTCGATCAACGCTTCAAAACCTGGGCGAAAATTGGTCGCATTTTGGCCGTGGAAAACGATGTTCAAAGGGTCTGTGTTCATGGCGTCTCGAAGTGGCAAAAGCTGTGGGGCCATGCGGTTGACTGACTCGTCTGCAAGGGCCTGCGGCAGAGCGCTTGGCTTTCAGTCTATGCCAAGGGTCTTGGTCTGGCCTGTTGGCTCGGCGACAATCCATCCTTCATTTTGATGGAAGAACGCCCCACCATGACCGAGCTGAAAAAAGTCATTCTCTTCACCGACACCGATGGCCGTGCCCGGTTTCGTGAGGAATGGGTGGCCCTGACCGAGGGCACGCCCCAAAGCCAATTGTCTGCCCTGATGGCGGCCAGTGCCTGCCAGTTGCGCCAAAGTCCGGTGGGTTTTCGCAGCAGCTTCCATTGCTCTGGCAACCCGCAGTGGCTGTTTGTGTTGGGTGGCCAGATGGAGATTTTTTTGCAAGACGGCAGTTCGCGTGTTTTTGGCCCGGGTGAATTTTTCTACTCGGCCGACACCTTGCCCGAAGGGGCCACGTTTGACCCCGCTGTGCATGGCCACTGGAGCCGACAGGTCGGCCCCGATCCGCTGGTGACCTTGTTCGTGCGCGACTGATTCAACCTGTTCATCAGGCAAAAAGAGAGCCCGCTTTTAGCGGGCTCTGTTCATGGGGCAGGGGGCTGATCAGCGACCGAAGCCACGGCCTCCGCCGCCGTTTCCACCCCGGTTGCCACCGCCGTAACCGCCGCCACCGCCACGGCGGCCGCTGCTGGCCAAGCTGTCGATGCTGGTGCGTGTCGGGTCAGGCTGGCCGCTGCTGCGCACGGGCTTGCGGTTGGGCAAGTCCAGTCGCGCAAACTGCGTGGTTTTCAGGGGGTCGATGTGGCGTGGCAACTCGTCACCGTCCTGGCGGTGGCGGTCTTGCCCTCCCTGCCCCCCTTGCGGACCGCGACCAGGTCCACGGCCTTCATGGCGTGGGCCGCGTGGCGCGGGACGGCCTTGGCCATCACCGCGGTTGTCGAAGCGTGGATCGCCGCGTTGCTCTTGACCACGGCCACCCTCGCGTCCACCTTCACGACGACCATCCCCTTGGCCTTCAAAACGGGGCGCGCCTGGCGGGCCATTGCGGCGCGAAGGTGCTGGACCGTTGCGCGGCGCACGCGCTGGGCCTTGGCCCTCGCCGCGTGCTTGGCGCTGGCCTTGGCCACCACCACCCACGGCGACTTTGTTGTCGCGGATGCGTTGCATCATGTCCTGGCGTGCGGCCTTGGCGGCTGCGGCCATCACATCACGGCTTGGGGGCTTGCCTGCACCGCCCCACAGGGTCTGGCGACCCATGGCGATGGGTTCGGCCACCTCACCTGGCTCGGGGCCAAAGCCTTCGAGCAACTGCACTGGAATTTCTTGCTTGGTGAAGCGCTCGATGTCCATCATGAAGCCTTCTTCGTCCAGGCAGACCAAGCTCACGGCTTCGCCGCTGGCACCGGCACGGCCCGTGCGGCCAATGCGGTGCACGTAGTCTTCTGAGACGTTCGGGATCTCAAAGTTCACGACGTGCGGCAAGTCTTCGATGTCAATCCCGCGCGCGGCAATGTCGGTGGCCACCAAGGCGCGGATCTCGCCGCTCTTGAAGCCTGCCAGCGCCTGCGTGCGGGCGGTCTGGCTCTTGTTGCCGTGCAGGGCCATGGCCTTGACCCCGTTTTTGGTCAAAAAGTCGGCCACATTGTTCGCGCCAAACTTGGTGCGTGTGAATACCAGCACCTGGCTCCAGTCGTGCTTTTGGATGATGTGCAACAACACATCTTTTTTCTTGCTGCGGCCCACGGGGTGGATCACCTGCGTGATGCGCTGCACCGTGGTGTTGCTGGGTGTCACCTGAATGCTTTGCGGGTTCTTCAGCAGGTTAGCTGCCAACTCGCGGATCTCGTCGCTGAAGGTGGCCGAGAACAGCAAGCTTTGCTTGTCTTTGGGCACCAAGGCCAGTACTTTTTTCACGTCGTGGATGAAACCCATGTCCAGCATGCGGTCGGCTTCGTCGAGCACCAGGATTTCAACCGTCGACAGGTCCAGGAAGCCCTGGCCCTGCAGATCGAGCAGACGGCCGGGTGTGGCCACCAAGATGTCCACACCGCGCTTGACCTTGTTGATCTGCGGGTTCATGCCCACGCCACCAAAAATCACGGTGGAGTCGAGCTCGAGGTATTTGCCGTAATCGCGCACTGACTCTTCGACCTGGGCGGCCAACTCACGGGTGGGCGTGAGCACCAGGGCGCGGATGGCTTTGCCGCCAAAGCGGTTTTGGCCAGGCTCCGTCAGGCTCAGCTTGTGCAGCATGGGCAGGGTAAAGGCGGCGGTCTTACCCGTGCCGGTTTGTGCCCCGGCCAGCAAGTCTTGGCCTGCCAGAACGGCGGGAATGGCTTGGGCCTGGATGGGGGTGGGGGTGTCGTAGCCGAGCTCGCGCACCGCTTGCATGATGGCCGGAGCCAGATTCAATTCTTCGAAGTTCATTTTCTGAGCGCCATGTCCGGCGCTGGGTGTCGACTCAATCAATGCTGTTGGCAGTGACCAGTGTGGGTCGACAGGTCTTAAGGTGGGCATGGAAACCGCAGGCGCTTGTTTTGAGCGTTGCCCGGGTCAGGCCCCAGCAGGAGTGCTGATGCTGGGGCAACTGGAGGCCTCAGCGGGTTGCATTGTCGCACAAAGCTGAGCCAGCGCACGGCCGCACCGCTTTGCTTGTTCAGCGCTGCCCTGGGTGTGACATGGGTTCAAACCCCAATTCAAAGAGGGACCCGGTGCCCCTAGACTGCCCAGAGCCACATTCATAACCTCCAGGGAGACCCCATGTCCGTTCATGCATCGCCTTCACGCCGCCATTTTTTGGCAGCCTCCACGGTCCTGGCCGCCGGTCTGGCCAGCATGGCCTGGATGGGGCCAGCCCATGCCCAGACGGGCGCATGGCCCGCCAAGCCCATCAAAATCGTGGTGGCCTTTCCGCCCGGTGGCCTGACCGATGCCTATGCCCGCAACTATGGGGAGTTTCTCAGCGGCCGTTTGGGTGTGCCGGTGGTCATTGAAAACAGGCCCGGTGCGGGCGCCATCATTGGCATTGACGCGGTGGCCAAGTCCCCAGCCGACGGTTACACCTTTGTCATGAGCACATCCGGCACCTTTTGGCAAAACCGCGTTTTGTACGCCAAGCTGCCCTACAACCTGGACAAAGACTTGACCCCCGTGACCGTGTTCCCCTCGGGACCGCTGGTGGTGGGCATCAACGACAAGATCCCCGCCAAAAACATGGCCGAGTTTGTCGCCTGGGCCAAAAAGAACAACACCTCCATGGGCACTTATGCCCCGGGCTCTTACCCGCACATGTTGGCCGACCAGACCAACCGCCAGCAGGGCACCACCATCCAGTCGGTGCACTACCGGGGTGAAGCGCCCATGTGGCTGGACGTGGCCTCGGGCCAATTGCAAGTGGCCGTAGGCAGTTTTCAGGCCTTCAATGCCGTGTCCACCCGGGGCGTGCGTGCCATTGGCGTGACTGGCAGTTACCGCTCGCCCAAGCTGCCCGATGTGCCCACCTTGACCGAACAAGGCAACACCGAAAAGCTGGTCACCCTCGAAGGCGGCCTGCCCCTGGTGGCCCCAGCGGGCACGCCCGAAGCCGTGCTCAAACGCATGGCGGATGAGGCGGTGGCCTGGTCCAACACCGACAAAGCCGCCAAACTGCGCGAAACCTTTGCCATCCCCAACAAACCCAAAAACCTGGCGGCCACCCGCAAAGACTGGGAAGCCGAAGTGCCCGTCTGGATCAAGCTGGCGGTGGATTTGGGCATCAAGCTCGACTGAACGCCTGGTCCTGGGGCGCGTTCATGTCTTGCCCCATGAATCTGAAGACGAGGTTTAATCTCAGCATATGAGCAAAACCCAACAAATGAGTTTTTTTGACGCGCCTGTCGATTCGCCAACCGACCCCGAAGCCATGGCCCTAGCGCTGGCGCAGCACCCCGACTTTCGTGTGCTGCGACGCTTGGTGCCGCACCGCGATTACGGGCCGGTGAACGGGCAGGCCAACCGGCGCGTGATCGTGCTCGACACCGAGACCACCGGGCTGGACAGCAAGAGTGAAAGCATCATCGAGTTGGCCATGTTGTCGGTGTTGGTGGACGCCACGACCGGTTTGCCCATGGGGCCGGTCACCATCTACGAGTCCTTTGAAGACCCGGGAAGGCCGATTCCGCCGCAGATCACCGAGATCACCGGCATTGACGACAGCATGGTGCGGGGGCAGCGCATCGACGACGCGGCGGTGACCGCACTGGTGCAAGCGGCTGATTTGGTCGTGGCGCACAACGCCGGCTTTGACCGGCCGTTTGTCGAGGTCCGCTTGCCGGTGTTTGCGGGCAAGGCCTGGGGGTGTTCCTTCATGGGCATTGACTGGAAAAAAGAGGGCAGCGGCTCGGCCAAGCTGGAGTTTTTGGCGTCTGAGCGGGGCTGGTTTTACGACGCGCACCGGGCGCAGGTGGATTGTCATGCGCTCTTGCAGGTACTGGCTTCGCCGCTGACCGATGGGCAGACGGGTTTGGCGCGCCTGTTGGCGGGTGCAGACCAGACGCGCTACAAACTGCGTGCCACGGGTGCGCCGTTTGAAGCCAAAGACAAACTCAAGTCACGCGGCTACCGATGGGATGGAGAAGGCCGGGTTTGGTGGTGCAGTTTGGCCTCTGACGCGCTGTTGGAGGCTGAATGCGCCTGGTTGCGCGCCGAGGTCTATGGCCAGCGTAGCGCCCGTGTGCAGATCGAGGCCATGGACAGCTGGGTGCAGTTTTCCAGCCGATCGGGCCTGTTGACGCAGCGGGCGGTCTGATTTTTCATGCACAAGCCCGGCAAGCTGGGATAATGCCGGGCTGCACACACCGCGCCTGACACCCCAAGCAGGTTCGCGGTGCAGAGCCTGCGCCCTTGGGGTGGCTGGTCTCTGCCCATTTTTATTCAGGGTTACACATGGCTCAATACGTATTTTCGATGAACCGGGTTGGCAAGATCGTGCCCCCGAAGCGTCACATCCTCAAAGACATTTCGCTGTCTTTCTTCCCCGGCGCCAAGATTGGCGTGTTGGGCACCAACGGTTCGGGCAAGTCCACGTTGCTCAAGATCATGGCGGGCATCGACAAAGAGATCGAAGGCGAAGCCATTCCGATGGCAGGTCTGAAGATCGGGTATCTGCCGCAAGAGCCCATCATGGACGCCGAGCAGACCGTGCGTGAAGCCGTGGAAAGTGGCATGGGCGAGGTCAAGGCCGCGCAGGCCCGTTTGGAAGAGGTGTACGCCGCCTACGCCGAAGAAGACGCCGACTTTGACGCGCTGGCCGCCGAGCAAGCCAAGCTCGAAGCCATCATCTCCACCGCGGGTGATGCCTCTGAGCACCAACTCGAAATCGCCGCAGATGCCTTGCGCCTGCCGCCCTGGGACGCCATCATCGGCAAGCTCTCCGGTGGTGAAAAGCGCCGTGTGGCGCTGTGCCGCCTGCTGCTTTCGCGCCCCGACATGTTGCTGCTGGACGAGCCGACCAACCACTTGGACGCCGAATCGGTGGACTGGCTCGAGCTGTTCTTGCAGCGCTTTTCGGGCACGGTGGTGGCCATTACCCACGACCGTTATTTCTTGGACAATGCCGCCGAGTGGATTTTGGAACTCGACCGGGGTTCCGGCATTCCGTACAAGGGCAACTACTCCAGTTGGCTGGAGCAAAAAGATGCCCGTTTGGCCACCGAGCAGCGCACCGAAGATGCCCGTTCCAAGGCCATGAAGAAAGAATTGGAGTGGGCGCGTGCCAACCCCAAAGGTCGTCAAGCCAAGAGCAAGGCGCGTTTGGCCCGTTTCGAAGAGCTGTCGGACCACGATTACCAAAAGCGCAATGAGACCCAGGAGATCTTCATCCCCGTGGCCGAGCGTTTGGGCAATGAAGTGTTCGAGTTCAAGAACGTCAGCAAGTCCTTCGGCGACCGTCTGTTGATTGACAACCTGAGTTTTCAGGTGCCAGCGGGCGCCATCGTCGGCATCATCGGCCCCAACGGCGCCGGTAAGTCGACGCTGTTCAAGCTGATTGCGGGCAAAGAGCAGCCCGACAGCGGCGAGGTGAAGATCGGCCAGACCGTGCGCATGGCCTTTGTGGACCAGAACCGCGACGATCTGGACAACAACAAAACCGTGTGGGAAGACGTCTCGGGCGGCCTGGACATCATCAACGTCGGCAAGTTCCAGATGCCCAGCCGTGCGTATTGCGGGCGCTTCAACTTCAATGGCGGTGACCAGCAAAAGAAGGTGGGCATGTTGTCGGGTGGTGAGCGTGGCCGCCTGCACTTGGCCAAGACCCTGATCGAAGGTGGCAACGTCTTGCTGCTGGACGAGCCATCCAACGACTTGGACGTTGAAACCCTGCGCGCTTTGGAAGATGCGTTGCTCGAATTCGCAGGTTCGATCATGGTCATCAGCCACGATCGCTGGTTCTTGGACCGGATCGCCACGCACATTTTGGCCGCCGAAGGCGACAGCCAGTGGGTGTTTTTTGATGGCAACTACCAGGAATACGAAGCCGACAAGAAGCGCCGCCTGGGCGAAGAGGGCGCGAAGCCCAAGCGCGTGCGCTTCAAGGCGCTCAAGTGAGTTGACTGACCGTGCCTTGAGCACAAAAAACGGGCCCTGAGGGCCCGTTTTTTATGACGCCACAGGTTTTAAACCGTGGTGGTGGGCTGCTCGAGTCTGCGACCGGCGATCAAGGCCGTGAAAAAACCATTGAACCACTGCATGTTCACAGGTTTGGCCATGAAGAGGGTCCCCTCAGGCAAACCCCCTTTGGCCGCAATTTCTTCTGGGCTGAGGGCGGAAATCACCAGGCAAGTCATGCGTTGAAATTGTGACGAATGCTTGAGGGTTTTGAGCAATTCAAAGCCATCTATCCCGGGCATGTTCAGATCGGCGATGAGCACGTCGGGATGGATGCTGGCCAAGTCAATCAAGGCTTCAAGACCGGAAGTCATGGCTGTGCAATCGACGGGCATTTCAGATCGGGTACAAAAGTCGCGGATCATGTCACGGGTGACGGGGTCGTCTTCGACCAGCAACACACGCAAGCGATGCTCTCGACCGTCCATCGGACTCATCAGCATGTTGTGTTTTTTTTGGTAGTCGCGAATGGAGGGCATGGAGATGCGACGGTGACCCCCTTGCGTCTTCCAAGCCTGCAGTTCGTTTTTTTCAACCAAGGTCTGGATGGTGCCCACAGACAAACCCAGCAACTTGGCTGCATAGGTGGTGCCGCAGTAGTCCTCAGGTGTGATGGGTGCGTGTGGTGTTTGCATGGGTGTAATTTAATGATAAAAATGTTAAACGGTTAAAAATATAACACCAAATTACACCATATTGAATTCATTTCAAAAATTCCAACTTTTTAAAAATATGTTTTCACTTGGTCCCCCTTGCGACAAAGACAGGTCCGTCCGGAGGTGGGGCCACGATTAACATGGCAAGCACTACAAGGAGACACTGAATGCCCGCTCATGCCGCTGTTTGGCCCACCCGACTGCCCACCCATTTGTCAGCGCCTGCCACCTCTTTGTGGATGAATTTGGCCATCAGCGCCTTGCGCTATCCCGAAAAGGTGGCGCTTGTCTTTATGGGCCGGGTCTGGACCTACCGAGAGCTGGCCGCCAGTGCAGAGCAGTTGGCGGGGCAACTCAAGGCGATGGGCGTGCAGGCCGGAGACCGCGTGGTCCTGGACATGCAAAACTGCCCGCAGTTGGTGATCACCCACTTTGCCATTTTGCGCATCGATGCCGTGGTGGTGCCGGTCAACCCGATGAACCGGGCCGAAGAGCTCAAACACTACATCACCGACCCGGACACGAAAGTGGCAGTGACCACGGCCGATCTGGCCCCTGACTTGGCACAGGCCAGCGAGGCTTTGCCCCCCGAGCAGCGCCTGAAACACTTGGTGGTGACGCAATTCACCGATGTGTTTGACCCCGATACCGTTGGCCCCGAAGACATGCCTGAGGCCTGGCGGCCATGGTTGCTGCCGGTGCGCGATTTGCCAGTGATCCACGCCGGCCGCGTGCATGCGTGGGCCGATTTGATGTCGGCCCCGGTGGGGAACTTGCCGCCACCGCAGGCCAAGACGGATGACTTGGCCATCTTGCCCTACACCAGCGGCACCACCGGCTTGCCCAAAGGCTGCATGCACACGCACGGCACCATCATGCACAACGCCATGTCCAGTGGCTTGTGGGGCAATGGCACGCCAGAAAACGTGACCTTGTGCGTCGTGCCCATGTTCCACATCACCGGCATGGTCAGCGTCATGCATACCAGCATTTTGCTGGGCGCCAGCTTGGTCTTGATGCCTCGCTGGGACCGCGATGTGGCGGGACATTTGATTTCAAAATGGGCCGTCACGCACTGGACCAACATCCCGACCATGGTGATCGACCTGCTGGGCAGCCCACACATGGACCGTTATGACCTGAGCAGCTTGGTTTACATCGGCGGCGGTGGTGCGGCCATGCCCGAGGCGGTGGCCCAGCGCTTGCGTGACCAATTTGGTCTGTGGTATGTGGAGGGTTACGGCCTGACTGAAACGGCCGCACCTTCGCACACCAACCCGCCCGATGCGCCGAAAAAGCAATGCCTTGGCATTCCCTTTATGAGCGTGGAGTCGCGCATTGTGGACCCCGAGACCCTGGCCGAGTTGCCGCCTGGCGAGTCGGGCGAGATCGTGATCAGTGGTCCGCAGGTGTTCAAGGGATACTGGAAACGACCCGAGGCGACCGCCGAGGCTTTTTTTGAGCGTGACGGCTACCTGTTTTTCCGCTCAGGCGACATGGGGCGGGTGGATGAAGAGGGTTACTTCTTCATGACCGACCGTTTGAAGCGGATGATCAACGCCAGCGGTTTTAAGGTCTGGCCTGCCGAGGTGGAGGCGCTGATGTTTCGCCATCCCGCCATCCAAGAGGCCTGCATCATCGCCACCCGCGATGCCTACCGTGGCGAGTCGGTCAAGGCGGTGGTGGTTTTGCGGCAAGACCACAAAGGCCAAGTCAGCGAGCAAGACATCATCGATTGGTGCCGTGAGAACATGGCGGTTTACAAAATGCCCCGCGCTGTGAGTTTTGTCGATGCCTTGCCCAAAAGCGGCAGCGGCAAAGTCATGTGGCGGGCCCTGCAAGAGGCCGAAATGGCCGCCATGCAGACGCCCGCGAAAGCCTGAGTCACAACCGCCATTGTTCTTGCCATGAGCCTCAGACTTTCCATCCTTGACCAATCTGCCGCTGCCGCTGGGCGCGGCCAAGACGCGACCATCCGGCAGACCTTGGCACTCGCGCAAAAGGCCGAAGCCTGGGGTTATGACCGCTTTTGGGTCAGTGAACACCACAGCCACCCCAGCATCGTGGGCACGGCGCCCGAGGTGCTCATGGCCGCCATCGCCGCCCGCACCCAGCGCATTCGCATCGGCAGCGCGGGCGTGATGCTGCCCCACTACTCGGCGCTCAAGGTGGCCGAGCAGTTTCGGGTGCTGGACGCCCTGGCCCCCGGTCGCATCGACCTGGGTGTGGGCCGCGCCCCGGGCAGCGATGGGCGCACCGCGCAGTTGCTCAACCCTGACCGCAACGCCTCCGAGCGTTTTCCGCAGCAGGTCTTGGAGATGCAAGCTTGGGTGAGTGGCCACAACCTCCCACCCGGCCACCCCGGGCACAACGTGTTCGCCTACCCGCTGTCTGAGACCTCGCCCGCCGTGTGGATGCTGGGCAGCTCGGATTACGGCGCCCAGTTGGCGGCGCACTTGGGCTTGCCCTATGCGTTTGCCTATTTCATCACCGATGGGCAGGGGGCTGACGAGGCCCTGCAGATTTACCGCGGAACTTTCCGGCCCAGCGCAGCACTGCAAAAGCCCCATGCCGCGCTGTGCGTCTGGGCCTTGGCCGCAGACACCGATGAACAAGCACTGCGGCTGTTTGAAAGCCGCGCCCGCTGGAAGATGGACCGCAACCTGGGCCGCATCGGGGCGCTGTTGCCGCCCGAAGATGCGGCCCGCGACTACAGCCCGGCCGAGCAGTTGGGGCTGGAACGTTTGCGCGAAGGGGCCTTGATCGGCTCGGCCGCCACGGTGGGGCGCAAATTGCGCCAACTGGCCGCGCGACTGGCGGTGCAAGAGTTGGTGGTCATCACCTGGACGCATGACCCTGCAGCCCAAATGCGCTCTTACGAACTGCTCTCCCAAGAATTTGCGCTTGCGGCAAACTCCACGCTTTGATTTTTAAACACACAGGATTTTTGACATGTTCACCACCGCAATCGCTGGCAGCTTGCCCAAACCCGCCTGGTTGGCCGAGACCGAAAAGCTCTGGCCTCAGTGGACCACCCAGGGCCCCGAGCTGCAGCAAGCCAAAGCCGATGCCACGCTGCTGTGGATCAAGGCCCAAGAAGACGCGGGCCTGGACGTGATCGGTGATGGCGAACAAGCCCGCCAGCACTTTGTGCACGGTTTTGTCGAGCAGGTCGAGGGCATCGACTTTGTGAACAAAGTCACCATGGGCATTCGCAACAACCGCTACGACGCGCAAGTGCCGCAAGTCATCGCGCCGCTGCGTTTGAAGGGCCGTGTGCACGCCTTTGAAGCCCAGTTGGCCCGTGCCCACACCAAGAAAAAACTGAAATTCACCTTGCCTGGCCCGATGACGATCGTGGACACCGTGGCCGACCGTTTTTATGGCGACAAGGTCAAGATGGCCATGGCCTTTGCCGAGTTGCTCAACCAAGAAGCGCTGGCGCTGCAAGCCGACGGTGTGGACATCATCCAGTTCGACGAGCCCGCTTTCAACGTTTACATGGAAGAGGCTGCCGATTGGGGCGTGAAGGCGCTGGAAGTGGCTGCTCGGGGGCTGACCTGCACCACGGCGGTCCACATTTGTTATGGCTACGGCATCGAAGCCAACAACAACTGGAAAAAGACGCTGGGCGACGAATGGCGTCAATACGAAAAAGTTTTCCCGGCGCTTGCCAAGAGCAGCATCCAGCAAGTGAGCCTGGAGTGCATGCACTCGCATGTGCCGATGGAAATGATGAAACTCTTGGAGGGCAAAGATGTGATGGTGGGCGTGATCGATGTGGCCAACCCGGCCATCGAAACCGCTGAAGAAATCGCCGACACCATTGGCCGCGCTTTGCAGTTTGTGCCCAAAAATCGCCTGATTGCATGCACCAACTGCGGCCTGGCCCCGATGAGCCGGGCTGTGGCCGAGGCTAAACTCAAAGCCTTGGCCGAAGGCGCCAAATTGGCCAGCCAACGTTACGCCTGAAGCGTGATGCCCTCGGGCAAAGCGCTGTGTGGGGCGGGTTATGCTTGCCGTTTATCTGCGATCTCCCGGAAGCCCCCATGCCCCAACAAACGCTGCAGCCGCCCCTGACCTCACCCGACCTGCTGAATGCCACGCTGGCAGACCAAGGTTTTGCGGTCCTGGGCTCAGCCAGCGTTTGCGCTTTGGCGGGTGTCCAACGCGACGCTTTGAAGGCTTTGCAGTCCAGCTGGGAGGATTTGCCCACCGACCAGTACCTCAAAGACGGTGGCCGCTACCGTCGGCGTCGCCATGCCAGTTTTGAAGTGACAGACCACCAGGTCAAGTCCACCCCCCACCGAGCCCATTGGCAGCCGGTGTCCTACAACGCCTTGCACGGCGGCATGCAGCGCTGGTTCGAGCCCATGGCCGCGCCCGTGGTGCAAGCCGCTGCTTGGCAAAAACTCTTGGCTTGGCTGGGCGCGATCGCCTCTGACGCGCAAGGCGCACAAACTTGGTACACCGAAGCCCACCAGTTCCGCATCGACACCACCGATGGCATTGGTCGCCCTACACCCGAGGGTGCGCACCGCGACGGCGTGAACTGGGTGGCGGTATTTTTGATCGAGCGCCACGGCATCAAGGGCGGCGAGACCCGGGTGTTTGACATGGACAGCCCCCGAGGCCAGCGCTTTACTTTGAGTGAGCCGTGGTCGGTGCTGCTGCTGGACGACAGCCGCGTGATCCACGAGACCACACCCATCCAACCCGAGGTGCCCGGGGGCTGGCGTGACACCTTGGTGGTCACCCTGCGCTCGGGTGGTTTTTTGGACGAGCCTGTTTTGCAGGCGTGATCCCGGCGCAGCGGGACCAGCGGGCATCACATGCGCTCAAAAATCGCGGCAATGCCCTGACCGCCGCCGATGCACATGGTCACCAGTGCGTAGCGGCCTTGAACGCGTTGCAGCTCGTACAGGGCTTTCACGGTGATCACGGTGCCGGTGGCGCCAATCGGGTGGCCCAGCGAAATGCCCGAGCCGTTGGGGTTGACCTTGGCCGGGTCCAGGCCCAACTCGCGGGTCACGGCGCAGGCCTGTGCGGCAAAGGCTTCGTTGGCTTCGATGACGTCCATGTCGTGCACGGTGAGTCCTGCTTTTTTCAGCGCCGCATGCGTGGCCGAGATGGGGCCCACGCCCATGATCTTGGGGTCCAGACCGGTGTGGGCATAAGCCACCAAACGGGCCATGGGTTGGGCACCACGGGCCTTGGCGGTGCCCGCTTCCATCAGCACCACGGCCGCCGCTGCGTCGTTGATGCCCGAGGCGTTGCCCGCAGTCACCGTGCCGTTTTCCTTCACGAACACGGGCTTGAGCTTGGCCATGTCTTCCAGCTTGCAGCCAGCACGGAAGTGCTCGTCGGTGGTGTAGGCCACGTCGCCCTTTTTGCTCTTGAGCATGATCGGCATGATCTGGTCTTTGAAGTAACCGGCCGCTGTGGCGCGCTCGGCGCGGTTGTGGCTTTCGACGGCCAGCGCGTCTTGCATGTCACGGGTGATGCCGTACTTGGCCGCCACGTTTTCTGCCGTGACGCCCATGTGGATGGTGTGGAAGGGGTCGTGCAGGGCGCCGAGCATCATGTCGACCATTTTGGTGTCGCCCATGCGCATGCCCCAGCGAGAGCTGAGGCTGGCGTAAGGCGCGCGGCTCATGTTTTCAGCACCACCGCCAATGGCGATGTCGCAGTCGCCCAGCAAGATGGATTGGCTGGCACTCACGATGGCCTGCAGTCCCGAGCCGCACAGGCGGTTGACGTTGAAAGCGGGCGTGCCTTCTGCGCAGCCGCCGTTGATCGCTGCCACGCGGGACAAATACATGTCTTTGGGCTCAGTGTTGACCACATGGCCAAACACCACGTGGCCCACGTCTTGGCCATCCACGCCGGCACGGACCAGCGACTCGCGCACCACTTGCGCGGCCAACTCGGTAGGGGCGATGTCTTTCAGGCTGCCGCCATAGGTACCAATGGCGGTGCGCACACCGCTGACCACAACAACTTCACGACGCATGGCAATGTCTCCAAAATGAAAAGAAATGAAAAAACGGACGCTGAACTATAAAGGGCAGTGTCGGGCGCGATGGCTACAGTGGCCTGACACACACCTGTTCACGATGTTGAAGCGAACAGGGTTTCAACCCCGCACATCGGCCACAGGTAACTGACCGAAGTCAGCCCTGGCCAAAAAGCGCAGCACCTGTTCGGCGGCCTGTTCGGGGCTGCTGAGCAGGCCACTGGCTTTGAGTTGCGCAAATTTCGATTGGTCGGGAAAGGCTTCGCTGGCAGTGCCCCGCAACTGCACTTGCATGTCGGTGTCGATCACGCCGGGGGCGAGCGAGCAGACTTTGGCACCGTGGGCGTGCAGCGCTTCATCCAGCGCCAAGCAGCGGGTGAAATGGTCTAAGCCCGCTTTGGCAGCGCAGTAGCCTGCCTGCGAGGCCATGGGGTGACGACCCAAGCCCGATGAAATGTTGAGCACTTTGCGGGGCATGGGCCAACTTTCTGTGGCCCCCAAAAACACCGCACTCAAGGCCATGGGCGCTTCCAGGCCCACGCGCAGGGCCCGGGCCAAGTCGGCCGGCTGCGATTGGCGCAGCGGCAACACGGGTGGGATGACCCCCGCGTTGTTGATCAGGGTGGCGCTGGCAAAGTGGCCCGGGTCTTGGCTTTGCAACCAGTCGCGCAAACGCGCACTGACGCCTTCGGCGTCGGCCAGGTCGTGCGTCCATTGCATCAAGGCTTGGCCTGACTTGAGTGCGCGGGTGGTCAGTTCCGGGCTGGCGTTGCGGGAGATGCACAGCAAAGTGTTGCCCTTCGCCAGCAGTTGCTGGGCCATGGCCAAGCCCATGCCACGCGAGGCCCCGGTCAGAATATAAAGTTGTTGGTTCATGCCCTGATCTTAGGGGCAGCCTGGAGGTTAAGGGGTGCCGCATTTGACAAGCACCGCGGCCCCGTCAGTGGCCTTGCGCCGCCCGAATGCGGTTGACCTGCAAAGGCGTGACTTCGCCAGCCCGGTGGCCCCACTGGGTGCGCAAGTGGGTCAGCACCGCGGCAATGTCGTGGTCATGCAGTTCCAGCACAGCCGGGGGCATGCCAAAAGGCCTGGGGTGGCCTTGGGTGGCGGGGCCGTAGCCTCCGTACAGCACCAGTTGCACCAAATTGGTCGGATCTTGGAGCAGCACGGCGCGGTTGCCCGCCAAAGCCGGATAAGCCACCTCGCCGGAGGCGGTTTTCAGGCCTTCACCGTGTTCACCGTGGCACTGCAGGCATTGGCGTTCGTAAACTTTGGCCCCTTGGGTGGCCACTTGCGTGGACACCTGGGCGCTGATGCGGGCCATTTTGCTGGCATCGGGCGCAGGCTGGGTGGCCCGCTGGGCCTGCGTTTGGAGGTAAACCGCCATGGCCAGCAGGTCGGCTTCTTTCAGGTGCTGCAGGCTGTGCTGTACCACCTCGCCCATGGGGCCATTGGTTTGTGCCGTGTGGGATGCACCGGTGCGCAGCAAGCGCACGATCTCGGGCAAGGGGGTGCTGGCCAGGCCACTTTCGGCATCCTGGGTCAGGTTGGGGGCGTACCAGTTGACCACCGGCATCAGGCCGCCCGACAAGTCGTTGACCGGGCCGGTGGCCCCCAGTGCGTTGCGCGGGCTGTGGCAAGCGGCGCAATGGCCCAAGCCTTGTACCAAGTAGGCGCCCCGGTTCCATTCGGCGCTTTGGGTGGGGTCGGTTTGAAAGGGACGCGGCTCAAAAAACAGGCTGCGCCACACGGCCAATGCGGGCTGGGTGCCAAAAGGCCATGTCAAGGCGTGGGCGGGCTGGGCCTGAGCCACAGGCGCCAGGGTGTTCAACCAGGCAAAAATTGCGTCGCTGTCCTCACGGGTGACCACGCTGGTGTGGTTGTAAGGAAAAGCCGGGGTCAGCAAACGCCCGTCTGCGGACCGACCGCGGTGCATGGCTTGCCAAAAGTCTTGCGGGGTCCAGCGGCCCAAGCCGGTTTGGGGGTCGGGGGTGAGGTTGCTGCTGTACACGCCGCCAAAAGGCGTGTCGATGCGGCGACCGCCCGCCCAAGGCGCTGCGCCCCGGGTGGTGTGGCAGGCCATGCAGTTGCCCGCCAATGCCAGGTAGCGACCTTGTTCAATGTGGGCTTCGGTGGCCTTGACCATGGCAGCAGAGGCGGGTTTGGACGGTGCCAGCAGATCGCCCCAGTTGTCCCAGATCACCGCGACCGCCAACACCACCAGGCTGGTCAAACAGACCCCAGCTGCGCGCCGAAGAGGGTGCATGCCGGTGCCGTTCATGGACGGGCACCTGGGGGCGTTTGGGCAGGGGTCTTGGCCGACAGTTCGGGTGCGCTGCCACAGCGCAGCGCCTCGGGCAAGGCCGGGCCTGCGGGAGGGCGTTCGGCGGGGCTGGTGTCGGCAGGCAGCGGCTGGCGGGCGAGCCAGCTGGACACCGCAATCACATCACCCGTCGGCATGCGTTGGACGATTTCGGCCATGCAATCGGGCGCGTGGGCGCGGCGCTGGCGGGTTTGCCATGCACCCAACTGGGCGTTCAAATAATCCAGCGGCAAGCCCAGCAGCCCTGGCACGTTGGGCTGCACGCCGGTCAGGCGCACGCCATGGCATTGGGTGCAGGCTGGCAAACCCCGCGCGGCATCGCCTTGTGTGACCAGTTGTTGACCTCTGGCCAATCGATCGGGGGTGATGGCGTTATGGGCTTTGGGGGCGGGGTAGGGCAGTTGCAGGTCGGCAAAGTACTGCGCCATCTCGCCCAAATAGGCATCGGTCAAGGGGTCGACCAAACGCGTCATCAACTCGTAATGCCTGCGGCCTTCGGCGAAATTGCGCAACTGGTTGTGCAGGTAGCCAGCAGGTTTGCCGGCCAAACGGGGGTAGTAACCATCGGGTCCGGCTCGGCCTTGCTCGCCATGGCAAGCGGTGCAGGCCCGTGTGCGTTCGGCCATGTCGTCGGCCAAACGACGGGGGGTCTGTGCGTGAGCGGTGCCCGTCAACAGGCTCAAAGCCACCCATAAGCTCAGTCCCCCAAACCACTTGGGGGAGCGTTTCAAAATCATCCTCATGCTTTGAAGATAACCGATGCGGCGACAATGTCGGGTTTTGCGCCGAATGCCCCGTGCCCCCGGTGCGTTGTTTTTTCATTTCTTCAAGTTCAAGCCATGTCCGATATCCAAGTCCGATTTGCCAAACTCCAAGACGCGCCCGCCGTGGCTGCCTTGCACCTCAACGCCTGCCGCATGGCGTACGCCGGGCAAGTGCCCGATGCCCATTGGGACGCGACGCCCATGCCCAAGCGTGTGTCGTATTGGAAAGAGGCGATCGAGTACGGAGAGCCCCAGGTGATGGTGGCCACCCAAGGGCAAGACATAGTGGGTTTTGTGGGTTTTGATCGTTCGCGCGACCCCAAGTCCAAAAACACCACGGGTGAGATTTGGGCGATTTACGCCGCCCCTGATCGCATTGGCCAAGGTGTGGGTCTGGCTTTGTGGGACGCTGCCCGCGAAGGTCTGGAGGACGAAGGCTGCACCGATGTGACCGTGTGGTTGCCTTTGTTGCATGAGCAAACTTTGCGCTTTCATGACCTGGCCGGATTCAAGCGCGAGATGAACACCGCCCGCACCGTGCCCCTGGGTGGTGTCAAGGTGGAAGAAGTTCGCCTGAAACGCAAACTCGGCTGATCGACAAGGCATGCCCATCATGCTGGCCCCCATGGAGGGGCTGCTCGACCACACCTTGCGCGATGTGCTGACCCGGGTTGGGGGGGTGGACGTGTGTGTGTCCGAATTCATCCGGGTCACCAACACCGTGTTGCCCCGCCGCGCCTTTGTGCGCGTGGCGCCCGAGTTGTTGAACCAAAGCTGCACGGCTGCTGGGGTGCCGGTCAAGGTGCAACTGCTGGGCTCTGACCCGATTTGCCTGGCGGACAACGCCGCTGCCTTGGCCGAATTGGCGCCGTATGGCATTGACTTGAACTTTGGCTGCCCCGCCAAAACCGTCAACCAGCACCGGGGCGGTGCGGTGTTGCTGGACGAGCCCGAGTTGGTGGGCCAAATCGTGGCGGCCGTGCGCCGTGCGGTGCCGGCGCACATTCCGGTGTCGGCCAAGATGCGGCTGGGCTACAACGACGACAGCCGCGCAGAAGACTGCGCCCTGGCCATCGAGGCGGCCGGGGCGAGTGAATTGGTGGTGCACGCCCGCACCAAAGCCCATGGCTACCGACCCCCGGCTTATTGGGACCGCATCGCCGACTTGCGCCAGCATGTGCGTTTGCCGATCGTGGCCAATGGCGAAATCTGGACCGTGGCCGATGCCTTGCGTTGCCAACAGGTGACTGGCTGCGACCGCTTGATGATCGGTCGCGGCATGGTGACCGATCCTGGTTTGGCTTTGGCCATTGCACACCAGGCCAGGACCGGAGAGGCGCTCATGCCCGGTCAGGCCGTGGCATGGACGACGATGCTGGATTTGATGCAGATTTTTTGGAGCGGCGTCAGTGCGCGGGTGGCCACTCGCCACCGGGCGGGGCGGCTCAAGCAATGGCTCAATTACATGCGCCGGGTGTACCCCGCCGCGCAGCAGGCATTTGATGAGTTGCGACGGGTGCACGATGCCCACAAGATCGAGGTGTGGCTGGCAGATCGGCAGCCAAAACCCGTCAGCGCACCCGCGTAAACGACCCGAGAGCCGCGATGGCGGCTTTCACACGGGGTCTTGCAGCGCCATGTGCGCCAGCACCTCTTGGCGCAGGGCTTCGAGCTGGGGGGACAAAAGGCTGTAGGCGGCGCTTAATTGGGCAGCCTCTGCGTGCTTGCTCAATTCTTCCACACGCACCACATGTTCGACCAAGCTGTCGACACAAAACACCGGTGTGAAACCTTTGAGCTGATGCAGGATGCGGTTGGTACCGTACACATCACCTTGGTCGAGCAGGATCTGCAGCCGAGGCAAGTCATCGCTCAGGGTCTGGTGCAGTGTTTTGAGCAAAGACAACACGCCCTGGCTGTCTCCAATGAATTCCATGGCCCTGTCGATGGACAGAAAAACAGGCTTGGGCGTGATGCTCATGGGACGTTGTGGCGAAGGTGAAGAAGGGCGCTTTGGTCAGTCCAAAGGACAAAATGGCATTTTAATCAAGCAAAGCGGCCAGGCCCTGTTCAGGTTCAAACCGCTTGTTTTTGAACATCAAACGGCTGGGCCCAGGAAAGGCCGCTTGGGTGACCGAATGGCGTGGGTCGCCTGGGTAGCAGATGGTTCGGACACCCTCTTGGTCATAAGGCTCGGGCTCGATCACGGGGGGGCGTCGGTTTTGGGCCTCGGTCAACACGCTTTGGGCGTTGGGGTGGCGGTTCAGGTGCACCAGGCTCATGATTTGGGGTGGGGCCAACTCGATCTCTCGATTCCAGTAGCGCAAGAGCGCATCGCGGGGGGTGATCCACAGCACCTCGGTGGCCTCAAAGTTGTCGTGTTCGGCCAGCTGGTCATCCGGGACTTGGGTCACAAAAAACCGCGTGTCAAAGCGCTTGTTGGTCACCGAGGCTTGACGCGGCGTGATCCAACGGCACCAGGGCAGCAGCGCATCGGTGTGCAAAGCCAAGGCCTGTGATTGAAAGGCGCTGTGCCAGCTTTGACCGCTGCGCAAGGCTTGCAGCACGGGATGAACGCCAGGGCTGGCGTGTGAAGCACAGCCCAGCAAAACCCGACACTCCTCGTAAGCTTCACGCATGGCCGCCACAAAAAGCCCAGTTGCGCGTTCGGTGGGCAGGTCGGGCTCGTTCAGCCTTTGGTGCAGCGTGTCGCTGTCTTGGCTCAGGCGTTCTAGCCACAACGGGTTTTGGTCTTCGGGGTCGAGTTTGCCGCCTGGGAAGACGTAAACGCCGCCCAACACGTTCGAGGCTTGGTGCCTGCGCATCAGCAGCACCTGCAGGCCTGCCGGCCCATCGCGCAGCATCACCACGGTGGCGGCGTCCAAGGGCGGTGCGGTCAAGATTTCGGTGTTCAGTTCCATGGCGGTGTCAATCGGGTAACAGCCAGCGCCCTTGCGCTGGTTTAAAGTTTGAGGGCTGTCTCTCATTCAGATTAGCAGATGAAACAGGTGCCATGTGTCGCCTGTTTTTGCTTCCCACCGGTTCAAGTCACAAGGAAAACTCATGGGCATCGATTTCAAAGGCCGCGTCGCTATCGTCACGGGTGCAGGCGGCGGTTTGGGCAAACAGCACGCGCTGGCGCTGGCCGCCCGTGGGGCCAAGGTGCTGGTCAACGACCTGGGCGGCAATGTGCACGGCGAGGGCGGCTCCGTGTCAGCCGCACAAGCGGTGGTCAATGAAATCCGTGCGACGGGCGGCGAAGCCTTGGCCAACGGCGCATCGGTCACCGATTTTGAGGCGGTCAAAGCCATGGTTCAACAGGCGATGGACGCCTGGGGTCGGGTGGACATTTTGGTGAACAACGCCGGCATCTTGCGCGACAAGAGTTTTGCCAAGATGGACTTGGCCGACTTCAAGCTGGTGATGGACGTGCACGTCATGGGCGCGGTGCATTGCACCAAAGCCGTGTGGCCGATCATGCAAGCGCAAAACTATGGCCGCATCGTCATGACCACCTCGTCCAGCGGCCTCTATGGCAATTTTGGTCAAGCCAATTACGGCGCGGCCAAGATGGCCCTGGCGGGCCTGATGCAAACCCTGTCCATCGAGGGCGAGAAACACCACATCCGGGTCAACTGCCTGGCCCCCACGGCCGCCACCCGCATGACCGAAGGCCTGATGCCCGAAGCGGTGCTGCAAGCCCTGGACCCCAGCGCCGTGGTGCCTGCCATGCTGGTCATGGCCAGCGAGGATGCGCCCAACCGCACCATCATTTGTGCCGGCGCAGGCAGCTTCGAGGTGGCCCACATCACCCTGACCCAGGGCGTGCATTTGGGCACAGGCTCTGATGTGGCCGAAAGCCTGGCTGAAGCCATGGCTCAAGTCACTGACCGCGCTGGAGAGTTCGTGCCGCGTTCAGGCTCGGAGCAGGGCACGCTGGAAGTTGCCAAGGCCATGAAAGCGCATTGAATTCCCCGAACGCCCACAGGTGCATCCATGACAGCAGAAATCCCCACCCTGACCAAGCGCAAGCTCCAGGCCCAAGTGATTGGCCCCATCTTTGCAGAAATGGTGGCGCAGATCGGCGAGGAGCGCGCGGCTTCGATTTTGGATGCGGCCATCCGCAAGGCCGCAGTGGCCGAAGGCCAGTATTTTGCGGAGAAGGTGGCCGGCCAGACCTCGATGGCCGACTTCATCCATCTTTACGAAAATTGGACAAACGACGGTGCACTGGAGATGAAAGTGATCGAAGCCAGCGACACGGTGTTCGACTTCGACATCACGCGCTGCCAGTATGCCGAGACGTACCAAGAAATGGGCTTGGGCCACATCGGCCATTTGCTCTCTTGCAACCGCGACGGCACGTTTTGCCAAGGCTATGACCCGAACATCTCTCTGGAGCGCCAGCAAACCATCATGGAGGGCGCGTCTTGCTGCACCTTCCGTTACCGCTACAACGAGAAGCCGGCGGCTTAATTTTGAAGCCACGCTTGTTGGACCTTTAGCGAAGGGGGACTCGAACTTAGGACTTGAATCAGCCCAAGCTTCACGCCCCCCATTCTCCCGCCATCAGTTGAAGTTTTACCTCCGATCAATTAGGGTCTTAGTTGACCCGTGATGCTCTAATTTAAATAAGGCACCAAGTGCGTGATGTTTGTCAAACCAATCTTCTCTTTGATTTTTTCAGGCAAAAGCAATGCATAAATTCATTTTTTTAGTGCTGTTGGGTTGTCCCATGTTTGTATGGGCTACGCAATGTGAAAGCAACTATCCTGCAGCCGCTCTCAGTCAAGGCACAAAACCAAACATCCATCATGGGGTCAATTTTGTCGAGCCGCCTTACGCCGGTTTCGATCCATGCAATGGCTCGGTTGATTTGAAAATAAATGACCAGTCAGATACTTTTGTCGTTGTGCTTCATGGTGGCGGTGGACTTGACCCAGCCACAACTGGAATTGGTAAACGGTTTGAAAAAGCAGGCTTTTCTGTACTGATGTTTGATGCTTTTAAGATGAACAAAATCTCCAGAGATGGCATTTTTTGGGCAGCATCTGTCCATGCAGGTTCTACTGGTCGAATGATTTATTTTTCTGGCTTGGCCAGTATTAAATGGGTGATGAAAAACCATCCTGAAAGAAGTCAAAAAATCATTGTTTATGGCCTTTCAACTGGGGGCACTGCGGCAACCCATCTGGCTGCGACTGACGGATTGGATCGTTTGAAAATGGTTTTCGCCGAAGGCCCAGCCAATGCGGGAATTGGTTTGCCGGATAAATTATTGAAGCCAGTCCATGTGTTTTACGGAGAACTTGATAACTTCGGAGGATCAACTGCGGATGAATTTTTGTGGAAACGCCGTTCCTCTTGCTTGTGGAATTCACCAAGCTACAACATGCCTGCTGGCAATAATTCCAAATGCAACTACTCGACATGGACTCGTGGTGATAGAGGTCAAACAGTGGAAGAGTGGGTAGCGGAGCAAAAAAACAAAAATGCGGATATATCTTTTAGGTTCATTGACGGTGCTTCACACGCCATATTCAATGGTCGTGACATCAACTCTTTGGTGCGTACCACGCCAAGTGGGATAAAGCTTTACTGGACAACAGGAGCCAAGCCAGGCGTGGCCGACAAGCTTTTTGATGAGTTGCTAACGGTCATTCGCTGAGACAAAGGTTAGCAAGTTGAGCAGTAACCTAATTTGGCATCCAATCCAAGCCTGTTACCACATGTTATCGTCTTGTAGGCCTTTCCAAGGTAGGACTTGGGTGGCTTTCGGGAACACCCCTTGATGTCCAAAAAAGCATGAAAACCCCAACATCCACCATCGCTGAATGTTTGTTGAAAGCCAAACCTGTTGGGTTGGCACTTGCATTGCTGGTCATCCATTCCCCCTCCATGGCGGATGTGGCGATCAGCAAAGTTGACATTCCTGTGGTGGGTTCCAAGTGCAATGAACGGGTCAAGGAGGTCAGCAACGTGACGGGACAGTTTCGATGGCCATCCAAAACCACTGGGCAAACGCCAGCTGTGGTGATTCTTCACAGCAATGCGGGGATCGTCGGGGTGGGTGATTTTTACGCCAGAGCGTTGAATGCAGCGGGTATCGCCACATTGGAAGTGGACTCTTTTTTGCCTCGAGGCGTGCGTCACGGAGGTGAGCGAAATGCACCGGTTTTGTGTGATCGTCTTCAAGATGCATGGGGAGCGTTGGTGTTTCTTTCAAGAGATGCAAGAATCCATGCGCAAAAAATTGGTGTTGTAGGATTTTCTAGCGGAGCCGCTGTTGCCATCATGGCTGGCATGGGTGTCAGACCGGCTCGTTTGGCTCGCGACAATTCAATTTTGCCCCGAGAGCTTGTTTACGCTGCTCACTTCGCCCTTTATCCCGCGTGCGCCAACATCATGGACGACCAACAGCGGATTCGGTCCTGGATCAATCCAGGGCGAGCGCAAAACTGGGGTGCCACAGGCAAATCCATACACATCGTTTCGGGGACCAGCGACGATTTTGATTTCAATCCCACAACGGATTGCCCGCGAATGCGCGAAGAATTTCCTGATATTGCCAGCCAATTGACCGTGCGAATGGTCGAGGGGGCTACCCATGCGTTCGATTGGCCCCATCCTCCACCGCCTGCTTTCAGTCCATTTGCCAAGGCCCAAACAGGTGGCATCGTCACCATGCGGTATTCAGCCAAAGAAGCGGCAATCGCGCAAAAGGAAATGGTCGAGTACTTTCTGAAATATCTCAATTAGCCCGTGAGCGATTGACGCTGCCCATGGCTTCAGTCAGTCAAACCCCAGCCTGTCGCCCCACGTTGCCGGACTGCAGGTACACCCCTGAATGACTGGGACAGCCGGGTCTCCCGATTCGTTATGCCATGATCAAAACTAGCTACAGGTTCCGTTGGCGCGCAAATGCTTCATGCGCTCCAACAGAATCGAGCCATTGGCGTATGACCTGATTTTTGCATTGGCCAAAAACGGATTTCGCAAACCAGCTTGATCCACTCGGGCGACAACCCTCAATGCCTGCTCGGCCACCAATTTGCCATTGGCACAGATGGCTTTTCGGTTTTGTTCAGTGACTGGGGCAAGACAGGGTTTGAGATAAACATCCAACTTGTTGTCCAAGCTCAACAGTTCACTGTTTTGACTGATGTGGTTGACAGGCGTTGTTTGCAAGGCATCCGGCAACTGAGAGCAATTTTCGTTGGCCAAGGCCGGAAGGGTGAATGCCATGCTGGCAACGAGCACAAGCGTGGCGGTACTGACTCTCATTTCTTGATTCCTCTTGGCTGGTCGTGTGGATGTTATCACTGGATAAATTAAACCCCATGGTGCCGCCACACGCTGTCCACCTGCGTTTCACGCCAAGCAATCACCTGAACGGTCTTGGAAAACACCGATTCGATGGCCACCCATTTCACAGGTACCGTTTTCAACTCAGACCGAATTGCCAACTGACCCAGAAGTGCTTTAAACGCCTGTTTGTGTGCAGAGCGTTGTTCGAATGGCGTATTCCCGATGATTCGTACCAACTACCCCATCTAAAATGAGATGGGGAGCGGCGTTTCACGTCGCTAGATTTCCTGCACTGAACTTTTCAAGCCGATCGCGAGCGTATCAATGAGCACACAACACAAAATCGTCATCGTGGGTGGCGGCGCTGGCGGTCTGGAACTCGCCACCCGACTGGGACGCACCTATGGCCGACGTCAGCGGGCGCTCATCACGCTGGTCGATAAAAACCGCACCCATATTTGGAAACCCAAGTTGCACGAAATAGCATCGGGCAGCATGGACTTGGGCGACCACGAAGTGGATTACATGGCACAGGCCCATTGGAACCACTTCACCTTTCGAATTGGGGAGCTCAAAGGACTTGACCGCGCCAACAAAACCATCGAGCTCGCGCCCTATGTGGATGAGCAGGGCCGAGCGGTGACGCCCACCCAACACATCCATTACGACACGCTGGTCATTTGCATTGGCAGCTTGAGCAATGATTTCGGCACCCAAGGCGTCAAGCAGCACGCCTTGAAGTTGGAAACGCAGCATGACGCCAAGTCGTTTCACTCCAGAATGGTCAATGCCTGTATCCGCGCGCACAACCAGGCCGGGGTGATCCACAAACGGCAATTGCATGTGGCCATCATCGGCGCGGGCGCCACGGGGGTGGAGTTGGCGGCTGAGCTGCACCGAACCACGCGCGAGGTGGTGGCGTTCGGGCTGGACCGCATCGACGTTGACAAGGACATCAAAGTCAGCCTGATCGAGGCGGCCGATCGCATTTTGCCGGCCTTGGTGCCACGCTTGTCGCAAGCCACTGAGCAGCTGCTCTCTCGCTTGGGTGTTCAAGTGCTCACCAACTCCAAAGTGATGGAGGTCATGCCCACGGGCATTCGCCTGGCCGATGGCCGCGAGATCGAGTCCGAACTGGTGGTGTGGGCTGCAGGCGTCAAAGCGCCTGATTTCTTGAAAGACTTCAGCGGCCTGGAAACCAACCGAATCAACCAGCTGGTGGTCCATGACACGCTTCAAACCTCGCGCGATCCCGATATTTTCGCTTTGGGTGATTGCGCGGCTTGCCCTTGTTCAGATGCCGATGGCGGCCGAGCTGGCATCGTGCCCCCGCGCGCGCAAGCAGCGCATCAGCAGGCCACGCACATGTGGATGCAAATTCAACGCCGCCTGGCCAACCAGCCTCTGAAGCCTTACCGCTACAGAGACTTTGGCTCATTGGTGTCGCTGGGCAAATTCAGCACAGTGGGCAACATGATGGGTGGCTTGATCGGCAAAAGTCTGATGATCGAGGGGTATTTTGCCAAGCTCATGTACCTGTCTTTGTACAAACTGCACGAACTGGCCATTCACGGCGTCCTCAAAACCACGCTCTTTACCCTCTCGCGAATGATCACCAAGCAAACCAACCCCACGGTGAAGCTGCATTGAGTCCAGCGAGAGTCGGATGACGCCCTGAACCAACCCAATCCAAGCCACCGCGCGCAAGGCTTGGTTGAATGTCATCGGCCCAGCCAGCACGCGGGTGGCGATGTTTCCTGCATCCGGCGCAATGCCCGCGGTGTAAGCGTTTTTGCTTAGCCCATGGGCGCTTCCTCCCCAACACCTTGAATAAATTTTTGAGGTGTTTTCTTGTTCATATTTGTTAAATTAATTATTTTATGCGTAAATATTAATGAAATTTACAAATTACGATATAAACAATAAAAATCGTAAAAACATTAGTTTATTAATATTTTAATACTAAAACTTTTAAAAATTACTTAAATAATAAAACACGGATTTTTTAGTTAAAATTTAGGAAAAATCCTAACTAAAAAACCGTGTATGAACAAAATTTTCAAACGCATCTGGAGCGCCAACCGATGCGCCTATGTCGTCGTCGCCGAAACCGCACGATCAGTGGGTCAAACGAGCTCCGCCGTGAGCGGAGCCTTGATCGCCTCGGTGCTGCTCAGCACCGGTGCTGGCGCCCAAACCCTCGCGGCTGGTGTTTTACCCACAGGGGGGCAAGTGACTGCCGGCCAAGCCAGTATTGCCAGCCAAGGGGCGGTGATGAACGTGCAGCAAAGCAGTCAGCGCGCCGCCATCAACTGGCAGAGCTTCAGCATTGGCAGCGGTGCCACAGTCAACTTCCAGCAGCCAAGCGCCAGTGCTGTCACGCTCAACCGTGTGGTGGGCGCAGAGCGCAGCGTGATCGACGGCGCACTCAAGGCCAACGGGAACGTCTATATCCTCAACGCCAACGGCGTCCTGTTCAATCGCAGCGCGCAGGTCAATGTTGGTGGATTGGTGGCCAGCACCTTGAACATCAGCGATGCCGATTTCATGGCAGGCAAGACCACCTTCGAGTCCACCGGCTCGCGCGGCAGCATCATCAACCTGGGCACGCTCACGGCCGCCAACGCGGGACACATCGCATTGCTGGGCCAGCACGTGGCCAACGAGGGGGTCATCAGCGCCACCCTGGGTGCGGCTGTGTTGGCCGCAGGGGATAAAGTTTCGCTTAACTTCAACGGCAATTCGCTGGTGGGCGTGGCGGTGGACCGTGGCACGCTCAATGCGCTGGTGGAGAACAAGCAAGCCATCATGGCCGACGGCGGCCGGGTCACATTGACTGCCAAGGGCCTCGACCAGGTGATGCAGACGGTGGTCAACAACACGGGTGAAATCCGTGCCCAGACCCTACAAAATCAAGAAGGCAAGATCTACTTGCTCGGGGGCATGACCAATGACCGCATTGAAGCCGGTGGCAACCTCGATGCGAGCGCACCCCATGGGGGCCATGGTGGCTTTGTAGAGACCAGTGCCGCCCATGTGCAAATCAAGGACGACGTTCGTGTCACCACACAAGCTGCGCGGGGCCGCACTGGGACATGGCTGATTGACCCCAACGATTACACCGTAGCTGCGTCGGGCGGGAACATCACCGGTGTGGTGCTTGGCAACCAACTGGCGACCAACAACGTAGAGATAAGTACGGCGTTGGCAGGTACTTCTGGCGGCAACGGGGACATTTTTGTCAATGACAACATCTCTTGGTCGAGCGGCAACCGACTGACGCTGACTGCTGAGCGCCATATCAAGATCAACGCCACGATCGACGCCTCGGGTGGTTCAGGCGGTGCAGTCACTTTGAACTACGGACAGGGTGCAGTTGCTACAGCCAATACCGCTGGCTACGACTTCGGTCTCACCTCAACGGGCTTCGCCGGCAAAATCAAACTTCAGGCAGGGCAAAACTTCACCACCAAACTTGGCTCAGATGGCGCGCCGATCAACTGGACGGTGATCACGCAACTGGGCAGTGCGGGTGACGAGACGCAGGCCGGGGCGACCAACAGCCTGCAGGGCCTTGCAGACAGCAGCCGTTTGGCTGGCAACTTTGTTTTGGGTGCTGACGTTGACGCATCGGCCACTGCTGGGTGGAACAGTGGACAGGGTTTTAAGCCCATTGGTTTGCTCACCAATGCCCAAACGGGGGATCCACTGAATGTGGGTCAAGCTTTTAGTGGGTCCTTCGATGGCTTGGGCAACGCCATCAACGGACTGCACATGGACCAAACGTCCTATGAAAGAGTCAGCACGGGACTTTTTGGGACCGTACTTTCCTCAAATTTAAAAAATTTGGAATTTAAAAATGCCAATATCAAGGGTGGTAATGTCATTTCTACCCAAGCTTTTGCCGATCAGGATCGAGTCATCAGCGGCACAGGCATCCTTGCTGGCAATGCCATCAATACCAACATCAGCAATATTTTGATATCTGGACCCATCGGAAGCAATACCCTGACGGCCACGGGCAGGAACAATTTGGGTGGATTGGTGGGTAATTATGAAATTGCAAATGATGCGTCACTGGATTATGGCGTCTCGAATATCTACGTCAACGCCACTTTGAATGTTGGGTATGATGCAGGAGTTGGTGGTATTAATGAAGACGTTGATTACAATCGTACAGGGGGATTGTTCGGCAGTGCTTTTGGGTTTGGTAATAAATTTATTAACCTTAAAAATGTGCATTTTAATGGTTCTATTAATGATTTAACATCGAGAGCGATGGAGAGAGTGGGGGGGCTGATTGGTTTATCTGGATTGATCAACATTTCGCATGCTACTGTCACGGCTAACATATTGGCATTAATTTCAGATCGGACTGCCCAATATATTGGTGGTGCTGTGGGTATCATTGAATACTCGTCTGATCAGAATATTGAGACAAACGGGACTTTGCCTTACTCATCTTTGACCGATATTGCTGTATCCGGCCATATTCGTGGCAGTGGGAATGTGGGCGGTATTGTTGGTCACACTGGCTATACTTTATTTAATAGGGTAAAAAATTCTGCAAATATCTCTTATGTCTATCGCAATGATTATTTTGGCGGATTGGTTGGGCGTGGTTATTCATTAAAAATATTGGACAGTTCTAACACGGGTCATGTGACCGGTGGAGATCGTTATGTCGGAGGCTTTGTAGGTGAGGGGGGTGGGCTTGAAATTAGACGCAGTTTTTCTACTGGGAATATCACATCTGATTCTACCTATTCTACCCATTCAGCACTGAAGCTCGGTGGACTGATTGGCTATGCTGCGTCTGGATTGATTTTATCTGACAGTTATTCCACAGGTGATGTCATGCCAAAAACCGGAAAACCGGCTGGTGAAATTGGAGGGCTGATTGGCTGGTGGCGTTCAGGTGATAGGGATGATGTGATAACGGGGAGTTATTCATCCGGAAAAATTGGATCGGCTGCCAATCCATTTGGTAATAAAGTGGGTGGTTTGATTGGCAAAATGGAGAGCACCACATCCAGTAATTTTGCACAGATCATTGATTCGCGCTACATTGGTCCAGGGATTTACGGTGCGGATGAGGTCGGGGGTTTGATTGGTACTATTACATGGACTCAGTCTGGCCAAAATTCGCTCCACAAAGTCGAGCGGAGCTACAGTACCGGATCCGTCACAGGGCGGGATTATGTTGGCGGTCTTTTTGGTAAAATCTCTAACCTTGCGGTCTCTGAAAGTTATGCCACTGGCCATGTATCCGGTCGTAATTTTGTGGGCGGTCTTGCAGGTGAGATTTCTACTGCATACACGGAAACAATAAATTACACCAATGTTTATGGCGTCGATCCTGATTATCCCCATGTTGTTTCAAGCGTCAGAAATTCATATGCGAAAGGCAATGTCACCGCCTCTGGTGAAAAAGGAGGGGGGTTCATTGGTGGGCTGTTCTTCGGGAGTCTTGAAAATGTTTATTCCACAGGTGCGGTCATGGCTTCAACCCATGCTGGTGGTTTGGTTGGCAGTGCGGTTTACGATAAACCAGTGGGTGAGCTCTATGGTTATGATGAAAATTCGAAGGAGGTTGCTTGCAGTATCTCGTCAGTTTGTAACTACGCCTATTTTAAAATAACGGGCAGTGAGCCAGCGCTTGCAACAAATAGCGTCATTAACAGTTTTTGGGATGTGCAAACGTCAGGACTTGGAATGGTCAACAGCCCCCAACAAAGTGCGGGTGGAATTGGTCAATCAACAATGGAGATGCAAAAAAACACTCTTTTTAAAAATGCAGGATGGAGTTTGTCGACACCCATCAACGGCAGTTCTTATCCCTACTTGTTGTGGTTGGATGGACAATCAACACCTGTTTGGCAATCTTATGGAACACCTGTATCTAATTTTGTACCCCCTGTAACGCCTCGCCTGCTCGCCCCCGAGTCGGGCCAAACTGGCGGCAAGACCTCTGATGTGCTGTTGCCCGCCTCTTACGTGGTCAACACTGCAGCACGGCTGAATACGGGCACCGCCCAGTCAATGCCTGGCAATGTTGTGACCATACCGCCATCGCTGTCATTGCCGTTTGCACAAGGTGAGAACTTGTCGGTGATTTCGTCACCGAATGCCGTCGAGTCCACCACGCCCGTTACCCTCAGCCAGGCCTTGGTCATGACCCGTGAGCAGGGTTCGGGCGCGTCTGAAGGCACGGGTGAAGTCCGCGTGCCCGTGAGCCGCAACAGCCTGGTCGAGATTGTCAATGGTGGCGTCAGGCTACCTGGCGGTGTCGAGCAACAGCTCTTTGTGGTCCGCCAGTAACGGCGTTAATCCCTTATCCAGGAAATCATAAGAATGAATACCAAATGTCAACACGCCTTGGGGACGGGCTTCGCGCTTTCTTTGCTGCTGTCTGTTTCAGCACAAGCCCAGACGGTTCCAAATATTGGCGATGCGCTGCGCCAAGTGCCCTCGGTGCCAACCCAGAATAAGTCGGCTGCAGCACTGCCCAAAGTAGGTGGGATTCCCTTTGAGCCCCCAATGGTGCGCCTGCCCAGCGCTGGCCCGACTGTCCAAGTCAAGCGCTTTGAGTTTGTGGGTAATCGTGAGGTCAGCACCGATGCCTTGTTGGCCCAAGTGGCACAAGATGTTGGTAAACCCTACACCCTGACCGAACTGGAGGCGCTGGCCACCAAACTGACACGCTATTACCGCGTGAAAGGCTATTTTGTGGCCAGGGTCTACATTCCAGCGCAAGAAGTTGTAGATGGCGTCGTCAAGCTGCGTGCGGTGGAGGGCAACTACGGCAAGTTCACGTTGGACAACAAGAGCTTGGTGCGTAACGACATCGTTCAAGGCATGCTCGACGACGTCAAGAAGTACGACATCGTGTCGCTTGACACGCTGGAACGTGCCATGCTCATCATCAACGATACGCCCGGCAGCCAGGTGGTGCGCGCCGATGTGATGCCCGGCGTCGAGGTCGGTACCAGTGACTTTGCGGTGGGCACGATCGCGGATCCCCGGTACGAGGGTTTTGTTTTAGTGGACAACCATGGGACCCGCGCTACAGGCAAGAACCGCACAAGTTTTAACTGGGATTGGAATTCGCCAACCGCCCGTGGCGATCGCCTGGGTGTGTCTGGATTGGCCAGTGAAAACAGCGGACTGCTCAATGGCCGTGTGGCCTATTCAACCAACCTCACGCCCAGTGGCTGGCGTGGTGAAGTGGCTATTGGCAGAACTCAATACGAAGTTTCTCCCAGCATCTTCAGTGCCGATCCGGCTCCCAGTGTGACTGGAACTGCAGATACCTATGCATTGAGTTTGAGCTATCCAATTCGTCGCATTCGGTCTCAAACCATTGAGTTGGAATTGGGCTACGCGCACAAACGACTGGAAGATGTTGTGGATTCTGGACCTGATGCGCGCTTGGTCACGCCCAAGCGAAGCGACGTGATCAGTGCTGCCATTAACCTGCGTGATGAAGGCTATTTTTGGGGGTTTGATGGCCTCACCCAAGCCAATGTGGGTCTCACGGCAGGTCAGCTCCGTGTGATCGGCGACGCCCTGACCACGGACCAGGCCGTCAATGGACCGCGAACCCATGGGCGCTTTGACAAGTTCAATGCCAGCTTGAGCCGTGTGAGTTTGCTGCCAAATCTTTTCAGTTTGACTGGCATTCTCAAAATTCAACGTTCATTGGGTCAAAACCTTGATGGCACTGAGCGCATGGGCGTCGCGGGTGTGGGTGGCGTCATGGCTTACCCCAGCGCTGAGCTTTCTGGCAGCAACGCATCTTTGGCGCGTCTGGAACTGGCCAGGCCTTTGCCTGTTTTTGAACAGGTTGTCAGCCAGTGGTCGATTTTTGCCAACTGGGGCAAAGCGCAAGAACTGAAGTCTGACGGTCATCGCTCGCTCAACGATGTCGGCATCGGCTGGACTGCGCGGCACAGCAGTGGGGTTTTGGTAAAAACCTATCTGGCCCACCGTTTGGATGCCATGCCTGCACAAAGCGAAACCACGCCACGAAACAAATTGTGGATTCAGGCGGGCTACGTGTTTTAACGTGGCATTCCCCCAAACCCCTAGACATCTTTCAAAGCGCAGTGAGACCTTGCCGCTCAAGCCTGTGGTGGCTGAGTTGATCGAGATGCACATGGTGTTGAACACGATTGTGGAAACCCGCATTTGATCCGCATAATGAAGCTTTTGATCTCGTCACCTTTGATTGAGGAAATGCCATGAAATTTTTCCATACGGATGTCGGTTTACGACAAGCCGGTGATGTGGTGGAGGTGACCATCTCTTCAGTCGCCAACGTTCGGCTGATGGACACCAATAACTTCAATTTCTACAAAAAAGGAATGAAGCACATTTACACGGGCGGCCTTGCGCGTGAGTCACCCATCCGATTGACCGTCCCGACATTTGGGCATTGGCATGTGGCGATCGACATCAATGGCGTAGAGGGCTCCAGCGGACTCAAAGCCGGCGTGAAAGTGTTGTCTGCTTAAAGTGGCCGCTTGACCAACACGCTCGCCAAAGCTCACCATCCGGCAGCGCACGCCAATCAATTTCCAGTCGTTCATCCGGGATACGGCAGCTACTCTGGTTGTAGCGGGTGTGGGTCTGAAAGTTTTTTTCGTGTCGGCTACGGGGTTCTTTGGGGTGATGCCGTTGCGCAGTTCGATCAGGGTGATGGAGACGAGTGAGGGAAGGATCAGAGGGTGATGGGTCATCTGTGTGAGATAGACTGGTTGAAGCCTCAATTCCATTTTTTCACACACAGTTCGTATGAAATCCATTGAAAACTCATTAGAAGCCTTGATTTTCAACAGCCGTTGGCTGTTGGCACCTTTTTACTTGGGCCTGGTGGTCGGTATCGTGATGTTGTTGGTGAAGTTTACGCAAGAACTTTTTCACGTACTGCCTCACATTTTCTCTTCCAGTGAAAGCGAAGTGGTCCTGGCGGTTTTGGCCTTGGTTGATCTCTCCTTGGTGGCCAACTTGCTTCTCATCGTCATCTTCAGCGGATACGAGAATTTCGTCTCCAAGATCAACACCAAAGGGCATGAGGACCGGCCCGAATGGATGGGCCAGGTGGATTTTGCGAGCCTGAAGATCAAGGTGATCGCCTCCATCGTGGCCATCTCGGCGATAGAGTTGCTCAAGAGCTTTGTGAACCTCAGCATCCTGCTCAAATCCGGAGGTGACACCCCCGCAATCTGGTCAGAGGCAGACCAAGCCATTGCGTGGAAAGTTGGCATTCATGTGTGCCTTGTCATCACGGGCTTGCTCTTTGCCTACATGGACAATATCTCGGAACGAACCCACGCGCTCAAGCACAAAGGCCATTCCGAGCATTGAGCCGCGCTTGTTGAGCCAAAGGTTTGACGGCGGTCCATTTCGTCAGCAGCAGCTTGTTGGAAAAGTTGATGTCTACATTTGCTGGCAACGCCAGGAGAGGATCAACATGACCCTTTGTGAACTCAGTCCCATCGAATGCCGCTCGAGTCTTGGATTGACGACATCGATCAGTCCCAGTTTGACGGCGCATCGCCGGTTTAAAAATGGTTGTCAAACAAACAAAGAAAGATGGATCATGAAATTTGGTCTCACTGCATTTTTTTCTGTCATGACTTGCCTGTCCTCGGCTTGGGCGCAAGCAATTCCACCGCATGCTGAGGGCTTGAATGAGGAATTGGTGGAAGTACAGATCGATGGTGGCACACAGCGTGCTGTTGTTTCGCGTCTCCAGGGTAAGCCTGATGGATCGAAGTTGTTGGTGCTGCTTCCTGGATATCCTTCGGTTGTGCGTCCAGAATTGAGCAACGGGATCATGACGAATAGCCCGTTGCTGGGTAATTTTCTGATTCGAGCACGCAGGCATCTCGTGACCGAACACGTCATGACTTTGTTGGTGGACTGTCACAGCCAGATGGGTGATGTGTGCAGGCCCGAATATCAAAGTTCAAAAGAGCGCTACAAACATGTCAAAGCTGTCATCGATGCCGCCAGAGCCAAGCATCCTGCCGTCAAGGAGGTGTACCTGATCTCTACGAGCATGGGCTCGATTTCTTCCGCGTTCATCGCCCTCAACGGTCAGACAGAGTTTGCTGGCGTTATTCATACCGCCTCCATCGATCCAACGGCCCCCAGGTCTTACGTTCAACTCAATAACTTTGATTACGCTGCCATCAAGATTCCACAAGCATTCATTCACCATGTGGAAGACCCCTGCCCCGTCACTCAATTTGCTTACTTCCGAACAGTCGCTCAGAAGTACAAAGTGCCTTTGATTTCGGTGACGGGGGGCGGTGATTTTCGGGGTCCGCCTTGTCAAGCTTTTACCCAGCATGGGTTCAGGGGGAAAGAGCTTGTGGTGATGAGGCACGTACTGAAAATGCTGAGCACGTCACCATGGGTGTCTGAGGAAATCTGAACCGTTGAATAAAACCAAACAGTTCTGACGGGTGTTGCTCTTTGACCATGAGCCGTGTTTGGGGGTTCAGTGGGTTCATGAGTGATGGTGCTGAAGTTTCGATCTGGACTGTTTCGGCAGGGGAGGTCGGCAACATGGTTTTTGCCACTCGCTACGACAGCTATGAAGCCTATGGCAAATGCATGGATGCGGTGTATGCAGACCCTGCATTTCAAGCATGACAAGTCAAAGGAACTGCCAGCGGTTTGAGCAGTTGGGTTCGCAGTAACTTGGCACGCCAATTACCGATTTGAAACGCAGGCCAATCATAGCTGTGTAGCTTGTTCGTTCACGCTACACAGCCAAGCTTTTCAGGGCATGCTGGCAGCACCAAGCGATTGAGGCCATCGTTTGAGACGTGTGGCGTGGCCAAATGGCAATGATGAAAGAAGAGTTCAGCTTCGCCGTGGTCAGCCCGCATCAATCCCAACCCTGCCGCCACATGCGGTCTTCTTGCAGATCACGCCAAGCAATCACCTGCGTCGCCCTTGAAAATGCAGCCCTGAACGAATTGACAAAATAAATGATGGTTTGGAGAGTTAGATGCATTATTTAAAAACTTCAATAAGAAAGTTTTTAATGTAATCATCGGCTATTTTTTCTGCTTGAGGATTTTTCCCGATGGTATAGCCAGGTTTCACGCACTTATCAAAACCGGCTGGTTTTTCCAAGTTGAATGGCGCCATGACGCCATCATTCCTAATTACCAACCATAAACCCTTATCAGTGAAAATCGTATGACAATCCCTTAGGTTAATTGTCTTTCGAAAAGACAATTGAGAATTGACTTCCCAAGCGTGATGTGCATCAGGTATGATCAGGTATTTTGAATAAGAATCTTTTTTATTTAAATTGTTAAATTTCTTTTTACATACTTCCAGGTCCAAAGATTCATCTTTTTCGCCCACAATAAGAAGAAAGGGGATTTCTGTTAATTTTGGTGTTTCGAAACTGAATTGACACCCGCCATATAAACTAATATTGGCTGCAAATTTATGGTTTGTTCTTGATATTTTTGAGGTAATATTGTCCAAATTAAGGTAATAAGATGTAACCCCGCCAAATGAAAATCCAATAACTCCAATTTTGGACTCATCAATTGCGTTGATGCCTGCAATGTGATTCAATCCCGCTATGGCATCTGCGGCTTGTGCAAATGGTGAGACTTCAAACAACCGTCTTGCGTGTGGCATCTTCTCGACACCTCTTGACAGGTAGGAATCAATGACCAAGGCATACATGCCAAGTCGATTGAATTTTTCACCATAATTTAATTCTCGGCCATCTGAAATTCCACCGCTGCCGTGCAAGACGATCATGGCGGGTGCTTTGGGTGAAATCGGATGATTAGGAACAAATAATTTGCCTTTGACCGTGATTTCGCGCCACTTCTCTTGAACAACATCTTCGTATTGACGTGGGTTCAATGACCTGAATTCAATTTCTTGAATTTCTTTGGTTGATGCGCTTTGGGCTGCGGAAGACCCCGATACAACGAGAAGGGCCAGAGTAAGTAGTATTGGTACTTTCATTTTTAATGTTATTGTTGATAAAACTTAAATTTATATTCAATTGGCAATTCAGTCAAGTTTGAAAATTGAAAACATACTGCTTGCTGAGCATGTCCGTTGATCACCTCGAAAGTTGTCGGAACGACACTGTCACGGGGGGACCGTTCAACAGCTCACTGAACCCAACCCTGCCGCCACACGCTGTCGTCCTGCAGTTCACGCCAAGCAATCACCTGCACGGCCTTGGAAAACACCGCTTCGATTTCCACTGATTCAATCGGGGCAGTGGGATCGTCAGGTTGAATCACCCGGCTGACCAGAAAGTGCTTTTGCTTGGCCAGAGGCTTGACGGCGGTCCATTTGGTCAGCAGCAGTTTCTTGGGGTTCAGTGGGTTCATGCGTGATGGCGCTCAAGGCTTGCTTTGCATTTCCCGCGCCACCGCCTCGGCCAGCTCGATCACCGCCATGGCGTAGTAGCTGCTCCAGTTTTAAGCGTATTAAAGAGTTCTTGAAACTGTGTTTTTCAACGTGCCACAGCGTGCCAGCCACCGAGCGTAGTAGCCTCATTCACAGTGGTTCGATCGTGTTCAAGCGTAGCCGATAAACGTCGTTGAAAACGCCATTGCTGACATGTTGGCTGTGCCAATGAGGTCTTCATTCGACTGCCATTGTGGGTGGTGCATTTGTAGCTAACCTTTCGGTGTGCTACTTTTTATGGGCGGTGAATGGCTCGTGCAGTGGAATCGGAGAATCTTTTTTTGAGAGTCAGCAGTGGCTGCCTCACGGCAGTGTGTTGAACCGTTTTCGAGCCTGATTGGCAGCGTGCCCCACGCTAAACCGCCAGGTTAGCTACAAATTTCAAATTCAGGTTGCCCTGACCGCTGGGTCGAAATTACGCTTGTGTCTATGCAAGATTTGGAACGGCAGCAGGCAGCAAACGACACCCAATATTTCCCGCCACGGCACCGCACATTGCCCATCTTGGCGTCTGTCTCGCCCATTGCTAACTACCCAAGCAAGTTGAGAATATTCAAGACCATGGCCAGCAGGTATTGGCAAGTGCGCTGCTACCTAAAAGGCAGGACCTACACACAAAGCCTCAAGACCACCAACAAGCAAGCGGCCATCAGTGCGGCCAAGCAGTTCTTTCACATCAAGACAGCTGAGCTGTATTCAGATCAAGTGACTGCTCGCGGTGACAAGAGTCCCAAGTTTGCCGACCTGCTGCCAGCAGTCCTTCAAGGCTTGCAAGCCAGGGTCAAGCGAGGCGAGTTTGCTGCTGCCAATATCCCCATCTTTTTGCAACGGATGCACAACAGTATCCTGCCGTACTTTGGTGATATGACCATGGACAAAATTGGCTACAAAGAGTTGTCGGCCTTTATGGAGATGATGAGCAATCGGGACTTGACAGCCACAACAGTGCATCAGCACATGGTGGCCATACGCAAGATCTTTGCGCACGCACACGGCAACAACATCATCCAGAACCTTCCCAAGTTCCCAGTCATCAAAGTCGCAGACAAGCCTCGTGGCAGTTTTACACTGGCCGAATACCGTGACCTAGTGAGTTTGGCTCGGCAGCGCATTGGCCAACCCGTGCCCCAAGCGTTCTCCAAAAAATACCGCAGCAGCAGTGAGATTCTTGAACGGCATGGCGTGATCAATACAGATTTGCATTGGCTCATTCGTTTCATGGTCAATGGCTTCATGCGTCCCGGTGACATCAAATTCTTCAAACACAAACATGTCACCATCGTTCGTGGCAAGCACATCTACTTGAGACTGAACTTGCCCGAAACCAAGAAGCACGACAAGCCCATCGTGACCCTGCAGCCCGCGGTGTTTGTTTATGAACGCCTACTGGCCAAGCAAATTGCAGAAGGCTATGGCGGGCCCAACGACTATGTGTTCTTGCCCGAGTTGGACGACAGGAAATGGCTGTTGGTGGTCTACGGGTGGCAGTTCATGTATCTGCAAAGTCTGGCGGGTATAGCTGGCAATGCGGCCAACGGCCAAACCAGAACAATCTACAGCTTGCGGCACACGGCCATGACATTCCGGCTGCTTTATGGCGGCAAGATTGACTTGCTGACACTGGCACGCAATGCTCGTACCAGTGTGGAGATGATTGAGCGGTTCTACGCCAGCAACTTGACGGCAGAGATGAACATCGACTTGCTGCAGGGCAAGCGAACCTAGGCAGCAGTGCAGACTGATCGTCCAGTAACAAGACGATGTAGATGTTTTTTTACACGACAGTTTTGGTGCATGCGCGTAGCAAATGTTGTTGAAAGGGATACTGACTACACATTTTTAGCAAGCTGATAGGCAGCAGTGCCGCGATGATTGAGTGTAAATCCTTTATCATTATTTGCATATAAAAAATAAAATTGTTAATACTTGGGAATTTAATATGACTACTGCCACTTTTATGGAAAATTTCAGCAGCGATTTGGTCTCTATCAAAGTGACTGGAGATGGTGCCAATGTTTGGGCGTACGCGATTGACGCAGAGACCTATGCCCGCATTTCCGAGGACTGTGGCGATGAAGACCCAGTTGATGTGATCATGGACGAGTACCAAGTGGGACAGTTGGTTTGCTGGGGTATAGATGAATCCAGCGGTTGCACTGTATCTATGGATGTGGCCGGAAAATCCACTTTATTAAAAATCGTCCATACCTACGATGGTTATGACATCGATGAAGCAGTTAAGGATCGCAATCTTTCCGCTTCCACACCAATTATTGAGTACAACAGTGACGCGGCAGAGAGACTTGGCGCTGTTTTCGACCTAAGCGATTTGAGTCATGTTTTTGTGGACTCAATAACCTGGAAAGACATAACTCTGCAGCTTACGTTGCCTGTTGTGGCTAGAGATTTTGATCAGCGTAAACTTTCGCTACTGGTTTGCGGTATGGACTCTGAAACTGAATTGTCAGCACTCACTTACCAGACCGGCTTATTGAATGGCCTGGAAGCCGACATCATTGGCGTCATCTATGACGGCAAAAAATACTTCTTCCAGTCCGAATGTAAGCGTGCTTTTCAGCAACGTCGATACATAGTTGGTCGCACGGATGATGGCTGGGAAATTGACGAAAAAGTTACAATCTAAAAGTATAGGGAGAGGTCACAATTTAACGGCAATGATTGAGCAGCACTACTCAAAGTTGACGGCGACGATGGCAGCCGACAGGTTGGCTTAAACGTCTGGTTACTGGACGATACAATGATCAGATAATTGATTGCATAATTCCATTATTACTTAAGCAATTCCAAAACAAGTTGAGGTTGCGAATTTGCTTGTGCCAGCATGGCCGTTGCTGCTCATTCGATTATTTGAGCTTTAGCTAAATTTGTGGTTTCAATTGCATAGTTTGTGTCATTAATTGAGCTACGGGATGATTCCAAATTCATATTTAAATTTATTAAATTATCGCCAATATGTGTTAAGGCATTAATATTTGAACCTAAAATTGATCGTTGAGAGCCAATATTATTGATTGCGTAATTAATCCTATCAATGGAAAGTTGAGCCAAGCCAGTCGTAATTAGGCTAACACCGTCAGTAAAACCTTGTGTAATAACCGCGCTTGGTATTGATGGTGCACTGATAGAATCACCAGTAAATAAACTTATATCTGGAGTATTTGTATTTGTGATAACGCTAGTAAAAGTTATTTTGTTATCGGTCTCTAATCCAGACCGAAATCCGGACAAGCTGCCTGAATATGCACCACTATTTTGTTGTGGTCCAGTTGTATTGCCAGAAGTTAAATTTGAATATGCAAGAGCTACTTCAGTCGCATTTAAAGATGATGTGGCCGTAAATTTTAATCCGGAAATCTCCAACGATTGACCTATTTTCATTGGGGAAAACGTTAAAGTGTTTTTTTCAGTTAGGGCAAGAATGTCTGATATGCCTTGTGTAAAATTAATTAAAGGTAAATTCTGCGGAGATTCTACCGCAGTACTACCACTTATCTCGAGATCAGTAACATTTGTATTGGAATTCGTACTTGTAACATTTATTATTGTTTTAAAATATTGATTACCTTGTGCAATATATGGAACTTTTATGATTGTACTGGTTGAGAAATCACTTCTAAAAGTTCCGGAATATCTGCCATTTGCAGAGTTTGCAGGTCCAGTTGTGTCAGATGGAGAAATTCCAGAAAAAGCTGATGCTACTTCATCAGTAGTTAGAGGCTTGTTAGCTGTGAATCTCAGCCCCCCAATTGATAACCATTGCCCTGTGTACATCGCGGAAAAACTAATTTTAACCTCTTCTGTTGCACCAGTAGGTGATGCACCTTGAGTAATAGTGCTGACAATTGGTTGTGGATTTGCGGTAGTATACGCAGATATTGGTGCTTGCATTAAATAGTTACTGGTAAATTTGACAATTTTACCATTTGCTGGACCAGTCGAAAATGGATCTCCCGATGTGTTGAACGATCCATATAGAGAACTGTATGCAAAATAATTATTGCTTTCACGATTAGCAAAGATAGTTGCAACTTGATTTGCGTTAAGAGATGTTGATGCTCTAAAGCTTAACCATTTATTATTGTTCCAAATAGTAATGGTTTGATTCGGTTGTAAATCCGTAAATTCGATTTCAGCAACTTCAGGATTTCCGGCATATATCGGTGCACCTTGCGTTGTACTTATTGAGGGTAATTCTAATTCACGCATCCCTTCTCCCCTATTTAAAATTTGAGAACCAGGTCTATGAATACTATTTGTGAAAATCACTGTGTCACCGATGGTCGAGCTACTATCATACGACCAAAATAATCCACCGCTAAATGTCCCGTTGTTTGAGGATGGTCCAGGTGTGACGCCTCCATTTATATTCGAAAATGCAATGGCTACTTCTTCAGCAGTTAAAAATTTATTTGCAGTAAATCTGAGGTTATCAATTGTAATGGATTGCGATTGTTGCAAAGGGTAGAATTTAATTTCATTTATTGTTCCTTTACCTTCAACAGCTATATTTCCCTGAACTGTAGCTATATTGGGTAGTACCAATTTATCAACACCATTTGTACTAATTGAAATATCCGATACATTTATATTTGAAATTACACTTGATGCAATTAATTCACTGCCATTGGCACTTGCTGTTGAGTAGTTTTTAAGAGTTCCATCGTATTCTCCATAACTGCTTCCTTGACCGAACTTTGCCCCAGCCGTCATATTGGAAAAAGCTGAAGCAACTTCATTTTCAGTTATATTTTTACTGGCTGTAAAATTTAATCCGTTTAATGTTATCGATTGCCCTAGTTGCAAAGATGTAAAATTAATTTTCGCTGACTCAGTTACCCCACCACTATAGCTTTGACCAACACTTCCAACAAGACCAATATCAGATAGTCCTATTCCACTTATTGACACTGGAAATTCATGATCTTTATTAGCTCCTATTTGTAATTTTTGATTTATAAAAGATCCATCTAAAAGTTTTTTTCCATTCCATGTTGTTGATTCTTTTAGACGTAATATTTCTTTTTGAATTTCCATTGCTTCTAAATGTAAATAATAGCGTTGTTCATCACTATATGTATCAGTTGAAGCTTGTATTGTGAGTTCTCGCATCCGTTGCAATAAATCAGTTATCGAGCCTAAAGCTGATTCTGCAGTTTTTATCAAACTGATACCGTCTTGAATGTTACGTATTGCTTGGCTAGACCCTCGAATTTGGCTTGTCATTTTGTTGACAATTGCTAGACCTGCTGCATCATCTTTAGCATTGTTAATTCTCAAGCCTGTCGAAAGTCGTTGCATTGCTGTTGAAACTTTTGATTGGTTAGACCGCAACGATTCCTGCGCAAGAAGCGCTGAAGTGTTGGTTCTAACAGTCAATGACATCGGTACTATCTGAACTAAAAGAGTATTAAAGTGCGAAGTGCAACCAAGCTTAGCAAGCACTTTTCATGCCCAAATAATATTTTTGATAAATGAGTACTTTTTTAATAAAAAATATCGTTAGTATATTTTTTTCCCTATGGGCCGGCAAATTTTTGCCGCTTGATGTCAGCAATCTGTTGAGTACTTGCTTGACTAGACCAATGTTAAATACTGAATAAGGATGCATTTACATCCAGTGCTACCCACCCCAGCTTGTGTTCATCATCTCGTTTATGCACGGGAGAGTCCAAATGGGGGGATTTCGTCAAGCATTTTCATCCCAGCACTTTTTTCTTTGACATGCTCGACTGGAGTATTTTTCGCGCATGTATTCCATCTTTTTCTGACTGTTCAGCAAAGCACGGAATTTCTTTTGGGCCACTAGTTGATAGCCATCGTCCATCAACAGGACGATCAAGCTCACAACATCAAATCGTCCAGCTACTAGACGATCAGCGTGTCATCAGCAGCAAAAAGAGGTCGCCACTGCCCAGCTGTGACTTCCTCTTTCAGCAGTTGCTGCTGAACAGGTCTCCACACGATTGGCTCTTTAATCGTTTGTATCGATGGAAATGTCCCAACAGCGGCGTTTTCAATCAGGTTGTTCGAACGTGCCAGCATTCGAGACACAGCAACCTTCATCCCGTTGACTCGTTTTGCTGCTCTTTCCTTGTCATCCGTGACTTGGGGCATGCAGGTTCGCACCAGTCGCAGTTCCTTGCCTATTTGGTACAGGCTCTTTGTGCCAGTGACTTGTCCAACTTTGTCCACTGTCCTGCCATCGCGGCTCTCATGATACAAATGCCGAACTGCATAGGCTGACTCGATCACGTCCTGCCTGATACCAATCATCTTTGCCAGTTTTCGCTTGGCTGTACTGGTACGTAGTACTTCTCTATCTGGGTGCAACCTAATCAACTTTCGAACCTGACTGATGATTGTTTTCTCTGTCAGGTTCAAAGGAATCTCCAGCAGCAGGTGTTGATCTATTCCTCTGCTGAGTTGCAAATCGTTGGCATTGAGCTGTCGAACTGACGGCAGCGCTAGCTGCTCACTAAACAAGCTGATACCGCGTTTTTCCCACCACTGCTCAAAAGTCATCTCGTAGACCTTCCCAAAGTCGCGATACATCTGGCGCAGTCTTGGATCGTCAGCCACTCCTTTGCGCTGGCAAACCCACCAATAGTCCTTGCTCAGCCGTAGATACGACCACCACCAGAAATAGGGGCTTCGTTCTGCATCATTAAGTAGCAATTCATCGCGCCTGTAGCGAAAACGGCGCATGCCCTTGAAGACCAGTTGTTCTGTGTTTGGGTTCATTCGCTCATCTTACCGTTAACATTTAACGCATGTAAAGGCGCGTTATCTGTTATCGATGGGACTATACGTCATCGGCAGAGCAAACAAACGGCGAGTTGCCTGAAAGCTAGGTCGATAAAGCTCAACTAAAGGAGATCCTCATGAGCAACGCAACTAAAACCTTGTCCGCAGTCAACATGGCATTCGCTAACTCCATCGTCCAGCAACTGGACGTTCTGTCAGTTCGTCGCAAGGAGTGGGAAGCTACTGACTACAAAAAAGCCAACGACGGCTTGTATGCCCTGTTGGCTGACTGCTTGGACGTTTACAACGCACGTTTCGTCAATGGCAGCTTGGACGATCAAAAAGCACTGCGTCGAAGCTTGATCGAGCGTTTGCAGGCTGATGGCGTCAAAGTGGTCAAAACATCCATCACGTTGACAATGCTGGCGCGGTTTGTGTTCAACAGTGATCGCAAGCGTGCGCAGGGTTATGGTTATGTGCTGGCAGCCGCTGTTTCGCACGGTATCGAGGCGACAGGCTTTGCAGCTTGGGTGTTGCAACAAGGTGGTATCGAAGAGATCAAGCGCTTGATGGTCAAAAAGCCGGAAGCCCTTGCTAAACAACAGGCTGTCAAGGCAGCGACTGCAGCTGTGAAAGGTGATCTCGAGCTGAATACATTGCAACCTTTGGCTCATGTAGGAATTCAAGGACTTAAGGGCACCTACGCAGTGTTGCTGGTCAAGCCCAGTGCAAGCGGTGGCGCAGACATTGTGGGTTCGCTTAGCGACGTCAACGACGCATTGGTCAATGCGCTGATCTTGCGTATGGCTAAAGCTCAAGTGGAAGCTGCAGAGTCAGACAAAGAGTTGAGCAAACAGGTAAAGCAAGAAAGCAGTGATTTGTTGGCTGCTAACGACGAGCAAGTTGCAAAGGTCGTAAACGCTTGAATACAAGGGCAGGGGCTTGCCCCCTGCACAACTTTAGAAAATATAAGGAACAACAAATGAAAACACAGAACAAATACGCCCCAGTCAATCTCAACGATGTGATTTACCCCAGCACAGCAGTTGCTTTGCGCATAAAAGCTTATGCAGCTGGGCAACTGGAAGGGCCTGTGATGCTTTATGGACCCAATGGCACTGGAAAAACAACAGTGGCAAAACTACTGGTTGATGCAATTGGAGGTCTAAATGCGCAACTGGAGCAAAAAGAAATGGATGATTTGTTGGGAATGTCCAAGCTCAAGGATCACATCAAGGCTTCATGTGCAATGGCTCGCTTGACCACAAGCGGCAAATACTTCATTGTGCTCAACGAGTTTGATAAAGCAAAAAAAGGAGTGAGCGATTTTTGGACGGCATTGGATGAATGCGAGGACGATGTGATGGCCATCATCACCACAAACAATCCTATGGCGATTGACCGTGCCATTCGCTCGCGCTTTGACATGATTGATATGTGTGGCGTTCCAGCAGTGCAAGCCTTACCGCGTGTGCAGTTCGCACTAAAGGCAGAAGGGCTGTCATTGCCAGATGCGCAAGTCTTGCACTATTTGAAGCAGGTGGAGCACTTGATGGACTTTCGCAAGTACTTCAAAAAGGCAAATGAGTTGATATTCTTGCGAGACAGTGGCTTACAGTTTCCTGCTTGGAATGGAGCTCCCAAACCACTGCTGAAAGCCATTTAACCCATCGTCTCGTTACAGGACGAACGGCCTCACAAGTCGCCTTGTGGGGCTTTTTTCTTATCAAACCAGTTCGACCGCGTTTCGCTTCATGTCGTCGTTGACGTCGATGTATTTTTGGGTAACCGCGATGCTACGGTGCCCAGCAATTTCAGCGAGTACACGCACGGAAATCCCTTTGTTTGCTAAATTTGTGATGAATGATCTCCTCATCGAATGGCTTGACGCTCCAGCAATGCCAGCCCGTTTGAATAGGTAGTGAAAGTGCTGCGCCATTAAGTTGGAGCTGAAGGATTTTCGCCCCCCAGTGATGAACAAGGGATTGGTGCCGGGTACATGGCCACGTAGCTCAAAGTAAGCCTGCATCTCCTCGCGCAGTTTGTGTGGCAGGAACACTGTGCGCGGCTGTCGTCCTTTTGTCTGCTCAGCGGTAAGGCGTATTTCTGAACGTACAGTGCCATCTGCATTGCGCACATCTCCCACTCGGAGACTTGCGATTTCCCCCACCCTCATGCCAGACCAAAGTTCTGTCAGGAACATCACTCTATTGCGCATGGCGTAGCCCTTTTGTGAAATGTAGTTCAGTACTTGTTCAATTTCTGCAGGGGTCAGTGTTTTGGCTTGGCTCATGGTGTCTGTGTTGTTAATCAAATCGTTGTGTTCCTTTTAGTGTGTTTGGTTTGATGCTTTTGGGCGACCGATGTCCCGATGAATTGGCAGGACAAAAATCCTCAATGAAATCAACATGCCAAATCAAAGCGTGATTTGATTTGGTACTGGTATTTATGCTTGTTGAGCCACTCAATGTGGGATCTGCGCCACGACAGCAAGGCGACTGCACACAACAGCGCACAAGCGTTTTTTGTCGCTTCCAGCTACACAGGGCGCTGCTCAAGCGAGATCGTTGCGCAAAGCGTGGATTTGAGGTGTGGGCTGCTGTAGTGTGGACACTGCGCCAGCAAAAACAGTACTGCTGGCGCAGCTGTCATTTGGGAAGGTTTTGCTTCAAGTCGTAGCATGCCATTTGTATTTTTAATTGCGCTCATGTGCCCATTCCACTTTGTAAGCGAGCGCTGCTCGCTTGTGATGTCGCAGATCTCATTCGCTGGCGCTCATGATCTGCTCATCACTTGTTTTCAGAAATTCAAACTGCGAACCATTCAAAGAGTTCAACATGTAGCTCAAGAGGGATATTCGATAGATTCAACCCACACTGAGCCATATGCAAACAGGCTCAGTCATGGGCTACGGACTTTCGATGAGTTCGTTACCACAGCACTTGTGCACAACCCAACGGGTAAGGGCGGTTTCGCGGTCTCCTTTTATGTGCAGCTTCAAATGAAACGCAACTGCTGCGACAGCTCAAGTGCCAACTGTCTGCAGGGTTCGCAAGTTGCTGTGTCGGCAGAGCTTGCTCGTGATGCACAGGTAAGCCCTGCCATCTTTGTGCTTGATATCCTTCTTGTGTCAATCAGACTGCAACATCCAAAATCATCCTCAACGGGTAGTGACAACAAGTCTCTGCTACTGCTCAGAATTTCCAATCCCTGTGACACCAATGTCCAGTTTTAGGGCACCAAACGACTGAGGGTGCTGCTCATTTTCAGTAGTGACTTTGCCAGTGCAGTTTTCCTATTCTGTCCTGTGCCAAGTATTTAGTCCTGCCAAATAAAAACTGCTTTTTTTCGTGGTCGTATTTGACTAAATACTGCATGCAAGACTACATCGCCACCATTCGCATTAAGGGCACCACGATCAAGACCGTTGTGCATGCAGAAAACACCACCCACGCCCGTTTGCTCCTGCAATATCACTATGGGATGGACAGCATCGTTGCCAGTCCTGTGCTGGCAGAAACACTCAAGCCCAAAACCCCTGAGCAGCTGCGCTTGGACAGTCTCAAAGCCAACAAGGACAGGGCAGCAGATGCGCTGGCTGCAGAGCGCCAACGCCAAAAGATCAGCAAGGCACAACAGGCCATGACAGCAGCGCAGCAGTCCACCAGCGTCACCCCCAACGTCCCGTAACTGGACGTTGAGTGTCGTGTTAAACGTCACCCCGTGCGATGCGTTACCAATGTCCCGCAATGCTTGCGGGTTTTTGGTCGTCCAAGCGCCAGCAAGAACACAAAATTACCTGTGCTTTATCAACACATGAAAGGAAAAGCACATGGCTACTTTATCTACACTCAAGCTGAGCACGGTAGTTAAACCTACACACATGCCCGCTGTCCAAGTGCGGCGCAACAAACTGGTCAAACGCCTGTGGGAACAGATTGAGTTGGCCAAAGCTCAAGAAGCGGGCACCCAGTTCGCACCCATCAAGCTGCGTTCGTATGTGGACAAGGAAACGGGCTTTCGTCGGCAGGTGGAATCGACCAAGCGGGTCAAACCGTGGTGGTTCACTGCGGACAACGGAAAGTTGGCTATGAATGTTCGATATGGTGCTCGCGTTATTGAACTGGCCAAGGGAAAAAGTTCAATCGAAATCGGCAGCACTGATCAGCTGGTGCACACACTGGAGTTGATCAAACAGGCAGTGGAAGCAGGGGAGTTGGACGCCCAAATTGAAGCTGCCGCTATCAAGCTCCGCGAAGGCTTTGGCAAGTGACATGTGGTTGCACGGCAGCAATCAAGCTGTCGTGTGAGCATGAAATTCGAGCCTAGTTACTGACACCCAAGCCAATGCCTTATAGATCAAGCTTTTGACACAAAGCCATGACCAACAATCTTCAAGTCATCACAGACAACTACATCGATACACGCATCATCAAGCGGGTGGCCATCAACGGCGTGGAATTTGATGAAGAGTTCCTAGCGGGACTTGTTGCCAAGCACATGAGCCAGCGAGGACACCTCAAGCAGCCAACATTGACAACGGCGTTTGAGATCTACATGCATGAAAAGTCAGCGGTCAGTCGTAAGAAGTTCCGCGACAACGCCACACGCGACTTCAACTCGTTCTTGGCCCTGTTTGGTGACTTGACCTTGCAGGAGCTGCGGCACTCACATGCCACCAAGTATCGTGATGCACAGATAGCAAGGGGGCTGAATCCCACATCTGTTCGCAAGCACTTTGCCACCCTGAATTCCATGCTGAACTTGTCTTTCAGGCATCTTGACATTGATCGACTTAGCCCATTTCGCGGACTGCACATTCCAGGAGAAGGCGAGGTCAAACGCTACATGCGAAAGATCACTCCCGAATTGCTTCAGTCGGTCAAGAGTCGGTTGCTGATCCGCAGAACCCCATACAAGCTGTTGGCATTGGTTCAGTTGAACACGGGATTCCGCTTGTCCGAGCCTCTTTTTGCAAGGCGTGAGGATTTGGTGCTGGACCATGAGATCCCGCATTTGTGGATTCGCAAGAACAGCCTGTCCGACAGAAAAACCAAGTCCAGCATTCGTGCTGTGCCGCTTGTGGGGGTGTCGCTGCAGGCGGCTCGGGAGCTGCATCACCTGTCAGTGCTCGTTAGCAGTGAGTGGCTTGTGCCGCGATATGCCAAAGAGAACGGCAACGCCAGTTGTTCTGCCATCATCAACAAGCATCTTCGTGATTTGGAGTTCCGCAGTCACATGTTTAGGCATGCCCTGATTGACAGGCTCAAGGCCTGCAACGACGTGCCCACACGCCTTGCTGAAAGCATCACGGGACACTCAAGCGGCGGCCGCTGGCTGCGTTTGTGCGGCCTTGAGCTTTTCGCTCGAGTACAACTGGCTACGATCCCTTCAGCATGCCGGCGAAAATGACGTTACAGCGTCCCGGGACTCCACAAAGGCGAGTCATCTTGGGCATGCTCTTGTCCGTACTTTTGCTCGGTTGCTCATTTAACAGCGACCTGCCGTTACGACCTGAGTTGGTGAAAAGCTGCTGGGGGGATCCGTCAGCATTGCTTCCTACTGCAGATTTTGAGACATATGTCAGGAACGTGAGCCAGGAACTACGCACCCACCGGCTGCCTTTTGATGTGTCGAGGTCCGATGCTGAACTGGCCAAGGTGGCGCCCTTCAAGATTCCTCCAGGCTCAGCGTGCAAGACGGGTACACCCCGATGCATCGTCGTCCTTGTTCATGGGCTGTCCGATACGACATTTGCCATGCGGGATCTTGCCATGACGTTTGCCAAGCAATGCTTTGAATCGCGTGCGGTGCTATTACCAGGGCACGGGACGCGACCGGCGGATCTGATGGCCTGGTTTAAAAGGACAACATTACGCCGTGTTTAGGTGGAACAGCGGATAGCATGCGGCCTAATCAAATGGGCGCTTTCACCTTTGTGAGCCTGTTTGGGGCCTTCGCACCCTCTCGCTGCGGGCACGCTTAAGCCTTCGGCCCCTGCAAGATTCGCTTGCGCTTAATCCACCGATTCGACAGCGCAAACATCACCAACAAGCCCAGCCGCGCATTGCCCCTCACTGTAAACGGCTGACCCCGGGATAGCGTTCGCTTGCTGACAGCGCACGGGTCACGTCGTGATTGGCGGTCACACGGCCCCCCAAAGTAACCACGGAAACTCGTCGAGCAACGTTCTTGCTCTGGGCGTCGTAGTCGTAGACCACAGCGCTGATGGATCCGGTGGTGACCTCGGTCAGGAAGCCCCTGACCGACGATATCGAAGTGCCGCCCGCCGCCAAGTTTGCAACGGGTGTCACGGCTCCGGCGGCGGGATTGAAGCGCATGAGTTTGCCGTTCGTTGTGCCGTAGTACAAGGCACCGTCACTGGCCGACAAGAAGCCTGTTGATGGCACATCGGGCAAGTCGCCGACCACCTTGGTCAACACCGGTGCGCTGCGGCACAGGTCGTCTGGGCCTAAGCCTCGATCAATGGTCCAGATCGACCCACCCGGGTTGCCATCGGCCCGTTGTGCCATGGCCATGTACATGGCGTTCTGTGCTGCCACAAACACTGGGCCTCCGACCGGAAGCCCCTCGCTGGCTGGCCGGAACGCGCTGTTTGGGCCAAAGGTAAGTGATTTGATCGAGATCTTGGGGTCGCTGATCCGTGCGCAAGCGACGGTGTAAATGGGAGCACCCACTGAGATATCGCCTTCTGCCGCATAGTAGACCGCGTCATCACGGATCGCCGGTTTCCAGTCGTTATCGGCAGGCAGGCGGGATGCGAAAACCTGCACCCACTCGGTGGCCTTCAACGTCTTCGTGTCCACATGCAGCAGCTTTTGTCGATAGTAGCCACCGTCTCCGCTTGAGACGCCTGACTTTTCAGCAATTGCTGTGAGCCAAGCTGAATCGCCTTGCCCAAGCACGAGTTCTGCTCCCAGGTAGGCTATGTCTGTCACCTCGGCCATCCGGACGGGCTCCATGGTGCTGCGCTGGTAGATCACCACGCCCAGGCCACCGCCGGCCCTGTCTCTCGAACCACGATGACCGCCGAGACGCCCAGAATCGTAGCTTGGGGACGTCAGCGAAATCAGGCCGATGAGATGGTCAGGCCCGAGCGGCTGAAGCTTGCCGTAGGGATAGGCTCCGCGGTCTGGGTCGATGGGCACCGAGGTAATCTTTCCGTTGAAACGGTCATACTTGTTCACCACGTGTGATGCCTCGTTCGCAGCACTGGCCAACCACACGACGTAGCGGTCGAGAACGCCGTCGCTGGCCGAACTGCCCGTTGCCGGATTACCGTGAAAATATTTCCCCAAAGTGGCCGAACCGGTTGCCAGGGTCTTTCTGAAGAAAAGTCGGCTGGGATCCAGTTCCAACAACTGCGAAGGCGTGCACGGCAAAACTGAATTGGGCCTCTCATCGCAGATGCCGGCAGCAACGTCGGTTGAGGCAGCAAATAACAGCCCCGACGCCGGTGACGATGTGAGCCCGGCAAAGTAGCTGCCGAAGTAACCTTTGGGCTCGTCTCTGATCCAGGCCGACATCGTGCTGGCGTTACTTAGGTTGAGGCTTGCTGCCTGCGACAGCAGCTTGGGTGCCGAAATCTGCAAACTGGTTTCGGCGTCGAGGCCGCTGCAGGCAACCAGCGATTCGTTGCTAAAGGATATGGGCAACACCCCCTCGATACGGTGGCAGTCGATCTCGGCCAGCCTGTAAAGCGCGGTATTGCTCCCGGGTGGGCCAAAAATCTGAGCCTCGCGGCTTTGTATGTCCTCGACTGTCCAGCGCACGGTACCACTCGCGTCTTCGAACAGGTAGCGCCCAAGTCGCTTGCCTACGGGATTGAACTGGCTGATCGCGGTGAAGGTCCAAGGCCGTGACAGGTCATTTCCCACGGGCGGTGCAAGGCTGAAGATCCGCCCGTTTTTGGTGTAGGTGGCCGCGCCGCCCACTGAACCAGCAGGCGCGCAGGCTACAGCCGTGGGATCTGCAGCGTTCAAGATGTAGCGCGAACCCTGCGTGCCCAGCAAGATCTTGGTGCGGTCGCGTGACCACACCATCTCCGTCTTCTCACCGACGAGTCCACTGCAAAGACCTTCTTCCATATCGCGTGAGAAAAAGTCATAGACCACGGTTTCTTTCAGGTAGTTTGCGCTTCCCTGGTCGAGCACCACATGCAATAACAGCCCGCGGCCAGCGCGGCCACCGTCGACCATGACCATCAGCGACTTGCCATCTTTGCTTACAAGCGGGGTGCGAATGGTGTTGTTCGGTCGCAGATCTGAGACGGTGATGCCGGGACCTGCGGTCTTTCCTGCGCCCCTCGTGTCCAATGTCTTGAGGAGCTCCAGTTTGTCGGTGACCGGATCGAAACGCATGAGAACGATTTGGTTCTCAGAAGGCAAGGACGAGTTGCTCAAGAACCCGTAGAAGCGACCGTCAACTTCGTTGAAGGCGAAAGAATGCTCGTTTGGGCTGGTGTTCCTCATGAATGGTCTGCCGGTGAAGGTCTTGACCACTTTGGAACCGCTGCCGTCAAACTGATAGATCTCGCCCAGGCGCGTGGCGCCGCCGCTTTGAGCAACCAGCGCTAGGGAGCCGAACAATTCCGCCGGCAGAGGCGTGTGCGCCACCGGCGTACCTGAGGCAGCGGCCACAGTCGTACCCACTGCCGAGTCGGTGGTCACGGACCGCTCGGCCAAAACAAAGGGCCCCTCGATGGTTGTTATTGTTATGGCTGGAATGACACTGAGATCCCTAGGGGGCAGTGCGTCAGCCGTTGGAGCATCGGAACCACCAGAACAGGCGGTTACAGCAAGCGCTACAGTGACTAAGAGGGTGAGGTTGCAGATGGACTTCATAATGATTATTTTCATTTAGTAATTAATTTAACTGGATGCTTAATTCATGAAATAGGCAAGTGCAATCAACATTGCCAGGATGGCAATGATTCGCCACGCGCTTGCTTGGGAGTTGGTGCCGGAATTCAACAATGTCACAGGCTCTGAGGTGGCCAGAATTGGCTCATCTTTGTTCGGGGCCACCTGTGCCGCTTCCGTTGCATCCGAAGGAGGCTCCTCATTGACGAGCTCTAGGTGGTCGAATGCCAGTCCCAGTTTGCGCAGGAGTTTGACCCCAGTCGTGTACTTGATGCTTTCCGAATAAAAGGCCGAGCAACCACCCGTTTCCAGCTCTTGCAGCTGTTTCAAACTCAGCGTGTTCTCCATGGCTAAGGTAGTTTGCTCAAGACCGGCCGCCTGGCGCCCCTCCACCAGCAAACTCGCATAGTCTGCTGACCAGATTTGAGATCTGCTGGTACTGGGCGAAGTCATTTTGATGGGCAATGATTAGTTATTGGTATCCATCCCTACCACTGTAGTCAAGCAATCCAAGCTAGTGCATGTAACGCGTTACATTCAAGATTGTTTTGAAGGCCTTCACAGTCACCTATGCAATTTCAGTTGTCAGCCCTGATTTTTTTAATGCGCCTTTTTTCTCATGAAGCACCATTCCCTCCAATTCGATAACTCAGTCAAAGCGGTTTTGGGTTCCGAGACCTTCAAGCGGGCTTCAAAAATCTGCAAACTGCTCGAATTCTTGGCAGACAGAACTGCTGCTTTAGGGGCAGAGAACGTCACCGCTCAATTGGTGGCAACCGCGTTCTTTCAGCTCACTGCGCAACAAGCCGAGAAGTCCTCCATTCACCGTGTCCAAATTAGTCGCCTCAAGACGCTACTAACTGACTTCTACCGGCAAGAGGGACGCAACCAAAGCTGGCAATTGAGCATCCTTGCAGGTTGTTACGGCCTTGATTTGGTGCCCAGTGCGGACGACCAATCCAATTTTTCGCCGCGTCTGGCCATCATTCCGTTTCAGAACCTGGGGGGAGACTCTTCGCAGCAGGAGATATGCATCGGTATGGCGCATGACTTGATTCACATGTTGGCGCAGACCCGTACGCTGAGGCTGATTTCTATGACCCATCAAATGGACTATTCAGAAGCCTCGCGTGCCAAGTTTTTATCGGCCGCGAATGAGAACGCCGATTACGTCTTGGATGGCTCCGTCCGGTTCAAACCCGGAGGGTATGAAATCTTGTCCAAACTGACGGATGTGAAGACTTGCCAAGTGATGTGGTCACAAAAATTCGAGCTCCCAAGCGATCCAACTCAGTTGTTCGAGTTTCAAAATGAAATCGCCCTCAAGATTGCAGCTTCGCTGGCTACGCCTTCAGGGGTCATTTCACGCCTGGTTCGAAACAAGCCCTCAGACGGGTCGGCTTATGCGGCCGTTCTCCACTTTTATGCCCACACTGAAAAGTACACCCCCCAATCGCATGCGATTGCCAAAGCGTCTCTGCTGTCAGCAGTCCAAAATGCACCGCTGTATGCAGAAGCTTGGGCTTGCCTGTCTGGTATTCACTGGAACGAGCATGTCTTCGGTTTTGAAAAGGCTCTTACGGACAGTAAGGCCTTAGACGAATCCATCCGTTGCGCCATGCATGCTTTGACGTTAGCTCCGGACTGCGTTACAGCCATCTATGCATTGGCGTCATCGCATTATCAAAGAGGCGAAAAATCGCTTTTTAAAGAATATTCAAGCAAAGTATTGGAGCTGGCGCCTTACAGATCAGACATCGTGGCAGGGATCGGGGTGTTCACTGCATGCAATGGGGACTGGGAGGGTGGCCTAGTACTCATGGACCGCGCCCGTGAACTCACCCCTTTGCATCCAGATTGGTACTGGCTCCCGTATTACGCCAACGAATATCGGCAAGGGAACTTGGACAAATCGCTAGATTACCTTTCCAAGGTCAATCCACAGACATTTCCGCAAAGTCTGCTGTTTTTTGCAGCCATTCAAGCTCGACAAGGTAAGCACCCTGCTGCGCTGAAGACGTTCAGTGCCTTGAAAAAAATCTTTCCTGATCTTTCTGAGAATCTTCCGATTTATCTGCAACGTCTGTTTCCACATTCCGAGATGCGTAATCTGTTGCTTGCCGACTTGCTTGATCTACAAGCGGAGTCTGCAAGTGAAACTGGTAGCGGCTTGTCCATAACAAATTTTTAATATCTGTTGATGGCAAACGTCTGTCCGACAGCACATATGACCCGATGACCGCTCACGCTGCACACCTGACTTGAAATGGCGCAGCTCTAAAGACTGCTTCGGGCCTAACTCAGTTATATACCCAAGTTTTTACCGGTCACCAAGAAATCCGTCTTAAAACCAATTTTTCCGGCTTCAGTACCCTAGGTTCATGACGTCCAAAGAGCACGCGCTGTAGGGTTGATTTGTAGGAGGCTTGCGCATTAAGTTAGGTCTAACAATCACAGACCCTTGTCATGAGGTGTCGGTTCACCCGACACTTTGTGTCATAGCCTTCTAAATGAAATGTCGGTTGTTGTGATCAGGTCCTGACCATCGCATCGGCTTAACCGGTCATCTGCCCTTGCCATTTGTAGTCCTACAGATCAAACACGACCACGCATTCATTTACCGATATGTCATATGCGCTAGTACATAGAGCGAACTGGCGTTCGCTAGTGACTTCGCCATCCCTGTCGCTCTTTCAGAGCTCAGTGATTGGCTCATCACTTATGTCTACTTCGTAGTTCGAAAGTTCAGTGTGACCCAATGGTTTAACGAGAATTTTTTGATTTACAGATGTTTTCTTCAGTAGCTGATCAGTGATGTTTGACTTGGGACTTTCGATAGATTCAACCCACACTGAGCCTTCTTGACCAGGCTCAGCATGGGCAAGGCTCGGTCTTTCGATGAGTTCTTTACTCCACAGCACTTGAGCACAACCATCAGCATGGGAAGGGCGGTTTCGCGGTCTCCTTTTACGTGCAGCTTCAAAATGAAACGCAACTTGCGAGGACAGCCAAAGTGCCAACTGTCCGCGGTGTTCGCAAGTTGCGGTGTGGTCTGCAGAGCTTGCTCGTGATTCGCGGGGCTAGGCCCCACAATCTTTGTGCTGAAAATATTCGTTCGCTTCTTGAGTCAATTGGCCAGCAACCGCCAACAGCATCCTTCTCGGGTAGTGACTACAAGTCTCCGCTACCGCTCGGAATTTCCGTCCCTGCGAACACCACTGTCCAGGTTTAGGGCGTCATTGCAACTGAGTGACGCAGCTCTTGTTTCTCGGTAGAGATTGCGGGCTTCAACTGTTCTTCGATCCACCCGCTATGTTTATTTATCACCTAGACAAAAGTGGCTAACGAAACTGGGTTTTTTTGATGGGTTTTCCAATGTCCCGCCAAGTGCTCGGGATACTAAGCCACGGCGGTTGCCCTGACCCCGTGGTCGATCACACAATTGTCTGTGCTTTACAAACATTTGAAAGGAAAAGCACATGTCCACAGCATCAACAACACCCATCGCGTTCTTGCAGTCACTCAAGGTCACAGCGGCCAAGAAAACAGTCAGCAACAATCCTCAAGTACATCGCCGCATGAAGTTGGCCCGTAAGTTGTGGGAGCAAATTCAGCTGGCAAAAAGTCAAGCTGATGGAACTCAATTCACCATGACCCGTTTTCGCTCTGTCACTGATCCTGATGGCAGTCGCCGCAGTGTGGAAATTCCCCGTCGTGTTCGCCCATGGTGGTGGACCACTGAAGCCAATAAGTTAGCCCTGAACATCAGGTATGGCGCTCGCAAGCTCGAAATCAGCAAGGGCAAAAGTGCTGTGGAAATTGCCACTGCGGCTGAATTGGTACCCACTCTGGAGCTGATCAAACAGGCCGTGGAGGCTGGGGAGTTGGACGCACAAATTGAAGCCGCTGCGGTCAAACTTCGCGAAGGCTTTGTGAAATAAAACCACCCGTGGAGCGTGACGATAAATATGGGTATGAACAAATACCTCGTCACCCTCCGCATCAGAGGCCAGCTGGTCAAGACTACTGTGCATGCCAACTCATCCACTCACGCAAGGCTGCTGTGTCAATACCAGTTTGGCATGGACTGCGTGCAGGTGGCCCCCACCCAGATTCACAGCGAAGGGCAGGGCTACCCACTGTTGGATGAGCTCATTGCGGAGTCACCTCCGAGCATCAAGCCTCAGGCACCCAAGCCACCCAAACCCAAGACCTTCAAACCCATCAAGCCACCCACACCTGAGCAGATGCGAATTACGCAATTGAAGGCCAACGTGGACCGTCAAAAAGATGCGCTGCAAAGGGAGCGCGAGAATCAGAAACGCCAACGAGAAGCCGAGCAGGCGCGCAGGGGGCAGGGCGGCTATTGACCAAGATCACTTTGCTGACCTTAAAACACTGGCCGAAATGTGCGAAAACGGCCTGAAATCAGGGTATTGGCCCCGAAATATGGGTTGTTTTTGAAATCACGGCCAGACGGATGACAGGCTATGCAGAAATACTTTTTGCCCTCAAACCCACCCCTGGCGCCACACGCTGTCGTCCTGCAGTTCACGCCAAGCAATGACCTGCACAGCCTTAGAAAACACCGACTCAATTTCCACCCGCTCAATCGGGTCGGTGGGGGCGTCGGGTTGAATCACCCGGCTGACCAAGAAGTGCTTTTGCTTGGCCACGGGTGTGACAGAAGTCCACTTGGTCAGCAGCAGTTTTTTGGGGTTCAGCGGGTTCATACTTGAATGCCCTCAGGGCTTCCCCATTTCCCGCGCAACCGCCTCGGCCAATTCGATCACGGCCATGGCGTAGTAGCTGCTCCAGTTGTAGCGGGTGATGGCGTAGAAGTTTTCTGTACCGGCCACGTAACTGGGCGCTTCATTGCCGTTGCGCAATTCGATCAAGGCCAAGGGGCCTGTGTGCTGCAGGGCGGTACCTGACAAGCTGGCGCCTTTGCTGACAAAGTTGGCCACACTGAAGGTCGGCAAGATGTCCGGGGCCATCAGGCTGTCCATGTCGGTTTGACCCGGGGTCAGGGTCACCGGGTAGTGGGTGGGCATGCCGGGGCGCCAGTCAAAGGCTTTGAAGTAGTTGGCCACCGATCCGATGGCGTCGGCCGGGCTGCCAAACAGGTCGATGCGGCCATTGCCATCAAAGTCCACCGCGTAGCGCGCCCAGCTGGAAGGCATGAACTGCGGCAAGCCCAAGGCGCCGGCATAGCTGCCCCGAATGCTCATGGGGTCTGCCCCGCTGAGCGAGGTGAGCAACAAAAATTGTTCCAATTCGCCTTTGAAAAAGCTTTCTCTGGCAGCGGCTCTCGGGTGTGCCGCTGGGAAGTGGAAAGCCAAAGTGGCCAAGGCATCGATGACGCGAAAGTTGCCCGTGTATTGGCCGTAAAAAGTTTCTACGCCAATGATGGCTACCACCACCGAGGCGGGCACGCCGAATTCACGCTCTGCACGTTCGAGTGCGCTGCGGTGGGTTTGCCAAAAACGCAGTCCGGCTTGGATGCGTTGCGGCTCGATGAACCGGGCGCGGTAAGCGGCCCAGTTTTTGGCGGCAGGGTTGCTGGGGGGTAAAACCAAGCGTTCCACTGAAGGCAGTCGGCGGGCTTGACCCAGGTGTTTGCGCACCCACTGGGGGTCGAGCCGCAAGCGTTCAGCCGCTTGGCTTGACCAGTCCATGGCCACGCTGGATTCGCTGAATAAGAGGCCTGCGGCTGCCGGCATCGCGGCTTGGGCTGCGTTGGTGTTGGGTTTGGCACGTCGAGGTGCCGTGTTTTTGGTCTTGGTTTTGGCTGTTTTAGTGCCCCGTGTTGCAGCTTTGACTGTTTGTGATGGTGCTGCGTTGGCCTTGGCTTGGGGGTGGGGCGTTGGGGCGGCTTGGGGTGTGGCTTGCGGTTCAGCCTCTGCCCAAGCGGTCTGGGGTCCCAAAGCGGTCAAAAGCAATGACAAAGCCAGAGGGGCCCAGCGCTGTGGCGTGGCTCTTGGCGGCAAATGAATAAATGCAGGGTGCATGGGGTGTCCAGTTTAAACGCCGGGTCGCCTCTGTTTGGGGCCATATCGGCGCATGGGCCGCGTGATAAGCTGGAACCCACAAAAACAAAGCCATCCAACCAAACCATCGGCTTCAAGCTGGGGCCATTCGGGAAGACGAGACCATGGGCGCGACAGGTTATTTCACCCACCCAGCTTGCTGGAAGCACGAGATGGGGCCAGGCCACCCCGAGTGCCCAGAGCGATTGGGCGCCATCGAAGACCGGCTGCTGATCAGCGGTCTGGACATGGCTTTGCAACGGCGCGAGGCCAGCCCGGCGGCTTTGGCCGACATTGAACTGGCCCACGGGCGCATGCATGTGGCGGCATTGCGCGGGTTGGGTGACATGTTGCGCGAGGACATGGCCGCTGGCGGACCCACCCACACCAGCTTGGATCCTGACACGATGATCAATGTCCACACTTGGGATGCCGCGCTGGTGTCAGTGGGCGCTGCCATCGCCGCCACAGACGCAGTGATGGCAGGCGAGTTGGAGAATGCCTTTTGCGCCGTGCGTCCCCCCGGCCACCATGCGTGCCGTGACAAGGCCATGGGCTTTTGTTTTTTCAACAACGTGGCCATTGCAGCCAAGTACGCGCTGGAGCGGCATGGCTTGAAGCGCGTGGCGATCGTTGACTTTGACGTGCACCACGGCAACGGCACCGAAGACATCGTGGCGGGTGACGAGCGCATCTTGATGGTGAGCTTTTTCCAGCACCCGTTCTACCCTGAGGGTGGTTCGACATCGGCAGCGGCCAACCTGGTCAACTTGCCCGTGCCGGCATACACACGGGGCATGGACATCCGCGAACTGGTTGACATGATGTGGCTGCCTCGCCTTGAGGCGCACAAGCCCGAGTTGATCTTGATCAGCGCGGGTTTTGATGCGCACCGAGAAGACGACATGGGCCAGATGGGCTTGGTGGAGCAAGATTACGCTTGGATCACCCAGCGCATCAAAGCGGTGGCGCTGCGGCATGCCCAAGGCCGCATCGTCAGTTGTTTGGAGGGGGGGTACAACCTGAGCGCGTTGGGTCGCAGTGTCGAAGCGCACTTGCGGGTTTTGGCAGACGTTTGACCA
>JAJTEW010000022.1 GCA_021299875.1 Comamonadaceae bacterium
CCAGCCCGAACATTTGATCGACATCAACCGCATCCCAGAACTCAGGGGCATCCGCGAAGAAGGTAGCACGGTCGTGATCGGCGCGATGACAGTGGAAAACGAGTTGATCAGCTCGCCCATTTTGCAAGCCAAAGTGCCGTTGTTATGCGAAGCGGCCAAACTGATTGCCGACCCACAGGTGCGCAACCGCGGCACCATCGGCGGCGATATTGCTCACGGCGACCCCGGCAACGATCACCCAGCGCTGTCCCTCGTCATCGAAGCCTCTTTTGTCCTCGAAGGCCCCAAGGGTCGCCGAACCGTGGCCGCCGACGGCTTTTTCCTGGGTACCTACATGACCCAACTGGAAGAAAACGAGGTCATGTGCGAAATCCGCGTGCCCGCTTTTGCCCACGGCACAGGCTACGCCTACGAAAAACTCAAACGCAAAACCGGCGACTGGGCAACCGCCGGTTGCGCGGTGGTCATTCGCAAAAAGGGCGACCAAGTCAGCCATGTGCGCATTGGCCTGACCAATGTCGCACCCACTGCACTGCGCGCTGAAGAAGCCGAAGCGGCTTTGCTGAACAAGCCCTTCAACGCGGCCAACGTACAAGCAGCAGTGGCAGCAGCCATCGCTATTTGCAACCCCGCTGAAGACTTGCGCGGCGACATCGAATACAAGACCGCCATGGCCGGTGAAATGGTCAAACGCGCCCTCAATAAAGCCTGGGCGCTGTGCGCTTAAATTCAAGGAATACACCATGACTAAAAAACTCATCACCGTCTCCGTCAACGGCAAGAAAGAAGAAAAAGCGGTTGAGCCGCGCACACTGCTGATCCACTTTTTGCGCGAAGAACTCAACCTCACAGGCGCGCACATTGGTTGTGAAACCAGCCACTGCGGTGTTTGTACGGTGGACATCGACGGCCAATCGGTTAAATCCTGCACACATCTGGCCATTCAGTGCGACGGCTCCGAAGTCCTCACCGTCGAAGGCCTGGCCAACAAAGGTGTGTTGCATGCGGTGCAAGAAGGCTTTTACAAAGAGCACGGCTTGCAATGCGGTTTTTGCACCCCTGGCATGCTGATGCGCGCCTACCGCTTTTTGCACGAAAACCCCAACCCCAGCGAAGACGAAATTCGCCACGGCATGAGCGGTAACTTGTGCCGTTGCACGGGCTACCAAAACATCATCAAAGCCGTCCAGTACGCCGCCAAAAAATTGCAAGAGCCTGTCGCGGCTTAAAGCACACCCTTATTTGATCGGAGACACACATGAACGCACCGGTACTGACTGTAGAAGCCCGCGAACTCGCGTTGGCTGGCATGGGCGCCTCGCGCCTGCGCAAAGAAGACGCCCGTTTCATCCAAGGCAAGGGCAATTATGTCGATGACATCAAGATGCCCGGCATGTTGCACATGGACATCGTGCGCAGCCCCATCGCCCACGGCCGCATCGTCAAAATCAACAAGGCAGCCGCCTTGGCCATCCCTGGTGTACACGCGGTGCTGACCGCCGACGACTTGAAGCCTTTGAAGCTGCACTGGATGCCCACCCTCGCTGGTGATGTGGCCGCCGTGTTGGCCGACGAAAAGGTTCACTTCCAAATGCAAGAAGTAGCCATCGTCATCGCAGACGACCGCTACATCGCGGCTGACGCCGTAGAAGCCGTAGAAGTGGAGTACGAAGAATTGCCCGTGGTGATGGACCCCTACGCCGCGCTGCAGCCTGGCGCACCGGTCATCCGCGACGACTTGGCCGGCAAGACCGAAGGCGCCCACGGCAAGCGTGAGCACCACAACCACATCTTCACTTGGGACGCGGGCGACAAGGCCGCTGCCGACGCCGCTTTTGACAAAGCCGAAGTGACGGTGTCACAACACATGTACTACCCTCGCGTGCACCCCTGCCCGCTTGAGACCTGCGGTTGCGTGGCCTCATTCGACCCGGTCAAGGGAGAGTTGACCACCTTCATCACCTCCCAGGCTCCGCACATTGTGCGCACCGTGGTGTCCATGCTGTCGGGAATTCCTGAATCCAAAGTGCGTATCGTTAGCCCCGACATCGGTGGTGGCTTTGGCAACAAAGTGCCGATCTACCCTGGCTATGTGTGCGCCATCGTGTCTTCCATCGTGCTGGGCCGCCCGGTTAAGTGGGTCGAAGACCGCATCGAAAACATCTCGAGCACTGGATTCGCACGCGACTACCACATGGACGGCGAATTGGCCGCCACTGCCGACGGCAAGATCACTGGGCTGCGTGTGAATGTGGTGGCTGACCACGTTGCGTTTGACGCCTGTGCCGACCCGACCAAGTTCCCAGCCGGCATGTTCCACATCGTCTCTGGCAGTTACGACATTCCTGCGGCACACGCCAGCGTCAAAGGTGAAAGCCGTGGACTACAAGGGACTACGCGCAGAGCAAAAGGCCAAACGCGCCGACCCGAACAGTCCCACCCTGATGGGTATTGGTTTGGTTACCTTCACCGAAGTCGTCGGTGCCGGTCCTTCCAAGATCTGCGATATCTTGGGTGTTGGCATGTTTGACTCCTGCGAAATCCGCATCCACCCCACCGGCAGCGCCATCGCCCGAATGGGCACGATCACGCAAGGTCAGGGGCACCAGACCACTTACGCGCAGATCATCGCCACCGAGTTGGGCATTCCGTCTGAAGTCATTCAAGTTGAAGAAGGCGACACCTCGACTGCGCCTTACGGCCTAGGCACTTACGGCTCACGCTCCACCCCCGTGGCCGGTGCCGCCATTGCTTTGGCCGCGCGCAAGATTCACGCGAAGGCCCGCAAGATCGCCGCCCACATGCTCGAAGTCAATGAAAACGACCTCGACTGGGAAGTCGACCGCTTCAAAGTCAAGGGTGACGACAGCAAATTCAAAACCATGTCAGAAGTGGCGTGGCAGGCCTACCACCAGCCACCAGCCGGCTTGGAGCCTGGCTTGGAAGCCGTGCATTACTACGACCCGCCCAACTTCACCTTCCCGTTTGGCATCTACCTGTGTGTGGTAGACATCGACCGCGCCACCGGCGAGACCAAAATCCGCCGCTTCTATGCGCTGGACGACTGTGGCACCCGCATCAACCCGATGATCATTGAGGGACAAATCCATGGCGGTTTGACTGAAGGTTTTGCCGTGGCCATGGGCCAGCAAATGCCGTTTGATGCCCAGGGCAACTTGCTGGGCAACACGTTGATGGATTACTTCTTGCCCACCTTTGTGGAAACCCCACATTGGGAAACCGACCACACCACCACACCCTCGCCGCACCACCCGCTGGGTGCCAAGGGCGTGGCCGAGTCGCCCCATGTTGGCTCCATCCCGACCTTCACTTCGGCGGTGGTAGATGCTTTTTCTCACCTGGGTGTCACCCACCTGGACATGCCGCACAATGCTTTTCGCACTTGGAAAGCCTTGCGCGAGCACGGCGCTGCTTTGTAATCAGGGAACCTCATGGAAGTCAATCTCGACAAACAGTACCCGCTCGATGTGGATGCCACACGGGCATGGGCCTTGCTCACTGACCTTAAAGCGGTGGCCAGTTGTATGCCCGGCGCGGAAATCACAGAACAACTGTCTGACACTTCTTACAAAGGCGCGGTCAAGGTGAAAGTGGGCCCAGCTGTGGCCCAGTTTGGCGGTACGGTGGACGTGATCGAAGCGGTGACCAGTGAACGCAAGATGGTTTTGCGTGGCAAGGGTGCCGATAAGGGCGGTTCGTCAGCCTCGATGGACCTGACGGCAATCATCACTTCCGACCCCAGCAACCCTGCGCACTGCGTGCTCAACGGTCAGGCCGCTGTGATCGTGAACGGCAAGTTTGCTCAGTTCGGTGGCCGCTTGATGGTGCAGGTGTCAGACATGCTACTGGCGCAGTTTGTGGAGAACTTTCGCCAGACCGCATTGAGCTTGCCCACTGCGGATGGCGCACCATCTGACCCAGCACATGACGCGGCATCTCCAAAGGCACCCGTTGTAGCCAGCTGGTTTGGTGGCTTGCTCGGCAAGAAGGTCTGAGCATGGCCACGTCAGGCCTGTCCGCGCAACCTGCCGCCGAGGAGCGCTTGCTGCGCGAACGGCTGCAAGCCTCGGGCTATTTAGCCGACGAAGATTTGGCCACCACCGTTTGGCTGGCTTCTGCGCTGCAGCGGCCCTTGTTGATCGAAGGTGATGCAGGTGTAGGTAAAACCGCGCTGGCTACCGCCTTGGCCCAATCTCAAGGCGCCACGCTGGTGCGCTTGCAGTGCTTTGAAGGCTTGGACCTGGCGCAAGCCGCTTACGAATGGAACTATGGTCGCCAGCTGATGGCGATTCGCTTGAATGAAACGCAAACCGATGGCGCAGCCCGTGTGCGCGAAGCAGACTTGTTTAGTCGCGAGTATTTGCTAGAGCGACCCTTGCTGCGCGCCATCAGCCAGACTGGCCCTTGCGTGCTGCTGATCGATGAGATCGACCGCGCTGACGAAGCCTTTGAAGCTTTTTTGCTAGAAGTTTTGGCCGACTACCAAATCACCGTGCCCGAAATCGGCACGCTTTGCGCCACCCACATTCCGCAAGTCATACTCACCAGCAACGGCACACGAGAGTTGTCCGACGCGCTGCGCCGTCGCTGCCTGTACCACTACCTCGATTACCCGACGCTGGCACGCGAGATCGCCATCGTTAAAAGCGCTTTGCCGCAGGCCGACAGCCATTTGGTTGAGGAAGCCGTGCAGTTTGTGCAACGCCTTCGCCGTGAAGACCTGGCCAAGATTCCCGGCATCGCTGAAACCTTGGACTGGGTCAGCGCTTTGTTCAAGTTGGGTCACAACAACTTGCCAGAAGACATGGCAAACGTATTGGGCACTTTAGGTTGCTTGCTCAAAACTCGTGAAGACCGCTTTTTGATGGGGCCAGATCGACTGCGCCAACTGGTGGAAGGGCGACGTTCTGTGGGAGTAGCCGAAAAGGGTGCAGCCCAGACGCAGGTCGCCGTATGAAAGACACCCCGGCCAGCATGCCATCTGAGCGACTGGCGGGTTTTGCTGCGCTTCTGCGCGAGCACGGCCTGACGGTGGGTGTGGCCGAGCAACAGGCCATGCTGCAGACAGCCTTGCACTTTGGCCCTGTGCAAGAAAAACCCCTTCAGGCGGCCTGGCGTGCCATTGCTTGCCACAGTCACCGCGAATGGCAGCTGTGGCCGGATGTGTATGAG
>JAJTEW010000017.1 GCA_021299875.1 Comamonadaceae bacterium
GGTGGCGCAGTACTCGGGCAGGTAGCGGCCGGCTTGGCGCATGAGCCACACGGGGGTGTGGTCGGTGGCCTGGCGCAGGCAGGCGCGCAGGAAGCTGTCGTTTTGCAGGGGGGCGAAAGAGCTCATGCCCTTATTGTGGCAGGCCCAGGCCGGTGTTTGAAGGGGTCGCTTTCGGGCAGATTCGCAGGCTGGGGCAAGCGCCTACAGGGATGAGCCGGCGGGCTCAACGCGCCGCCAGCCCCTGCAAGGCGGTCTGCATTTCGGCCACGCTGGGCAGCTCTGACAGCAACTGGGGCGCACGGCCGGGGGCGTGCAAGACATATACCGGCACGCCGCTGCGGCCCAGTGCTGTCAGCGCCTGTGTGATGGCCGGGTCGCGACGCGTCCAATCGGCACGCATCAGCACCACTTGGTGTTGTGCAAAGTCGGCCAGCAACTGCGCATCGGCCAAAGTGGTTTTCTTGTTGTATTGGCACGTCACACACCATGCCGCGGTGAAGTCCACAAACACCGGACGGTCTGCGGCCAAATGGGCTTGCAAAGCGGTTTCGGACCAAGCTTGCCATGTGGGGGCATTGGCGGTTAGGGTCCCAGCAGCTTGACCCGTGCCGGATGCGCTGGCCACCGGGTCTGTCGGTGCTTCGCGCAAAGCCTGCGGCAACCAACTGCTGCCCAACCACATCAAAGTGGCCAGTGCCAAACTGCTCAAGATCCAGCGGGTGCGGCCGCGCAATCCCAGTGCCCACACAAGCCAAGCCACGCTGAGCAACAAGGCCAGCAAGCCGCTGGCGCCGTCGATGCCGGTTTGTTGGCCCAGCACCCACAGCAACCAAACCACGGTGGCAAACATCGGGAATGCCATGGCTTGGCGGAATGTGACCATCCAGGTCCCGGGGCGGGGCAGAGCGCGTGCGATGCCCGGCCACCAGCTGGCCGCCATATAAGGCAAAGCCATGCCCACACCCATGGCAGCAAACACCATGAGCGCTTGCCACACGGGCAGCGCAATCGCCAAACCCAAGGATGCCCCCATGAAGGGCGCGGTGCAGGGAGAGGCCACGGCCACGGCCAGCACGCCAGACAAACCGGCGTTCACCGTCGGGTGGCGGCTTTGCAGTGTGGCCAGGCTGCTGGGCAGCATGTGCCCAAACTCAAACACGCCGGCCAAGTTCAAGCCCAGCAGGGTGAACAAGAGGGCCAGGCCCGCCACCACCGGCGGCGATTGCAGCTGAAATCCCCAGCCCAATTGTTCGCCCGCTGCCCGAAAGGCCAGCATCAGTCCCCCCAGCAGCATGAACGACAGCACCACACCCAAGGTATAGGCTAAGCCCGCTGCTCGGTGTTGGGACTGCGAGGTGTGGCCTTGAGCAAAGCCCAGTACCTTGATGGCCAGGATGGGGAACACGCAGGGCATGAGGTTGAGCAGCAAGCCACCTGCCAGTGCGCCCAAGATGGCCAGGGTCAAGCCCAAGGCGGTGGTGCTGGATGAAGCTGGTTTTTCTGCAAGTCGGGCATTCTCGGCCAGCGCCTTGGCAAGGGCCGGTGAGATTTCGGCAGGGGGGGCTTGTGTCAGTGCGGGCCAAGTGCCTACGACCAACGTTTCAAGCTCAAAAGCCGGCGCTTTGGGGGACGACTCCGGCCCTGCGGCGAGCACCCACCGCATGCTGCGGGGGCTGTCGCCACGCTCTTCAGACACTGGGATTTGGGCATTCCAGACCGCGCCTTGCCAGTTCTGTGTCCAGTCTTTGCCTTGCACGGCGGCGTTGTGCACCACGTTGGGCGTGATCGGGAAAGCGCTGAGCGTTTGGCCGCGCCAGCTGTCCGGCAGGTCTTTGACCTGAAGGTTCAGTTGTTTGCTGTCGGCCGATAAAGTGGTTTGTCCACCGCTGGCCCCCGGGTTGCTGGCTTGCCGAGGCGCCATTTTTTGAGGGCTCAGTGCGCGCGCTTTTTCAAACCAAGCCGCCTGGGGCGACTGCGGTGCGGCAGAGGCCAAATTCAGGACGAATTGACCTTCTTGTGGGATGCATTCTTTGCGACACACCAGCCAATCGGCTTGCAACTGAACGGTCAAGGGGGCGTTGGCCGGAAATTTGAAATTCGCCGACACCGTGATCGGAACGGCCAAAAGCAAACGACCTTCGTAGCCATAGTTGGCCAGGGTGCCAATCGGAAATTTTTTGGGCAATGGCCAGGCGATGTCACCCGCTTGCAAACCTGCAGGCAGTTGCCATTGCAGGCGCGTGGGCAAACCCGAATCGCCCGGGTTTTGCCAATAGGTGTGCCAGTCGGGCTGGTGCTCGATCTGCAGCCCCAACCAAAAGGTTTGTCCAGCTTGAATGCCCTGAGGGGCGTGCACCAGCAATTCGGCCCGAACTTGTTCGGTGCTGACCACGTGGCGGCCAGCCGACAACAAAACGCCAGGGGCCGTTGGGCTGCCCGATGTGTTCGACGTACCGGAGTTGGCGGCCTTGGAGGAAAACAAGGCGCCACTTTGAGCCCCGCTGGGCAGGGGCCATGCCAGCAGGAGGCCGATGCAGACAAAGGCCCCCCAAAAAGTCCAGACCTGCAGGCGGGTCCAGCCACGAGACATCACGGAAACTTTCACAACCATCCTTCAAGGGTACCCCACACTTGCAGCAAGGCGCTATGGGAAAGGCACTGTACACGCCCCGGCTCCATTAAGATGCCAAAGATGCAAAACCCTTCACGTCTTTGGGCCGACTGGACCACCACCGATTTTCAGGCTTTGGCACGGGATCGGGCCATCGCTGTCTTGCCCGTGGCCGCCACCGAGCAACATGGGCCTCACTTGCCATTGTCGGTGGACACCGATTTGGTCAACGGTGTGGTGCAGGCCTGTTGGCCGCACTTGCCCGCTGATTTGCCGGCCTTGTTTTTGCCCACCCAAACCGTGGGCCTGAGTCCTGAGCATGCCCGGTTTGCGGGTACTTTGACGCTCAAGGCCGAGACCGTGATCCGTTTGTGGACCGACATTGGCGAGTCGGTCGCCGCCAGCGGCGTGAAAAAGCTGGTGCTGCTCAACGCGCACGGCGGGCAGGTCAGCGTGATGGACATCGTGGCGCGCGACTTGCGCGCCCGCCTGGGCATGCTGGTGTACAGCGTGAGTTGGTTCAATTTGCCTTTGCGCGATGCGCAAGGTGGCGATGTGAACGCGCTGTTCAGCGCTGAGGAGCACCGCTTTGGTGTACACGCGGGGGACACCGAAACTTCGATGATGTTGGCGCTTCGCCCCGACGCGGTGCGCATGGACCAAGCGCAAAACTTCCGATCCACTGCGCAAGACCGCGCCGAGCGGTTCGCGATTTTGGGCAATGGAAAAAGTGCCAAGCTGGGCTGGCAAATGCAGGACTACAACCCGCATGGGGCCGCCGGCAATGCGGCTGCGGCCACACCACTCAAGGGCCAAGCGCTGCTGGACGCTTCAGGCCGCGCTTTGGCGCAGTTGTTGACCGAAATCGACCAACTGCCGCCCACCACCTTGCGTGAGCAGATGAACTGAGCTTTGTGGGGTGGGGTCCAAGTCGGCTTGTCCGACGGGGTTGAATCCGGGGCAGGGCTTCAAAAAGTCGGCAACACCAATTGGCAGTCATCCCGGCTGACGCTTCGCGGGTGCTCGCGTGTGGCGTCAATGCACCCGCCTTCGGCATAAACCCCTTGTGGGTCGCGCATGCGCACCATGCGCTCCAGCACCTGCTGCCGGGCTTGCGGGTCGCGTTCGGTTCGGGCCACATGCTGTTCAACCACCGACTCGTCCATGACCAATTGGCCTTGGCTGTCCACCGTGGCGCCGTGCCGCCAGTGGAATATCTCAATCGCTTTTGATTCCAAGGTGAACGGCCGATCGCGCTGCCAAAAGTTGCTGAACAGGCCACCCCCCATGTAGATCACCCATGAGCCTTCGTAGCCCTCGATGTCGGACGAGCGTTCGTCGGGGTTGCGAAACCAAAGCCGATCCCCAGGCACATAAAACCGGCTGGGCAAGGGCGCGGCCATGCTGCCGTATTCGATCAAAAAAACATCGTGAAATTGCCCTGAGCGAACCGCGTGCCTTTCGTTGAGTTGCTGCAAATCGGCCAACAAGGCGGGGTGATGGGCCGCCAATTCTTGGGCAATGCCCAAAAGAATCACATATTCGGTGGCGCGGTAGCAAGAAAAATCGTACAGCTTGCCAGTGGCTTCGGGTTGGGTGGCGGCCACCAAGGCGGCGATCAGCGGTCGGCCAGGTTTCAGGATGAAGCCGGGACCGTCTTGGTATTGCCAGTCGGCTTCTGGGCGTTCGGCCGCTTCGGTTTTGAAAGCCAGCGCAGTTTTGCGGGCGGCCAGCACCATGTTGCGCCTGACCCTGATGTGCGACTGCAGGGCTGCCAAGTTGGCAAAGCTGAAAAGGTGGGGCGAGCCCAGCAGGGCCACGGTAATTTCACGCTCCAACGTCCAGTTGGGTCGGTCATCCTGGGTCTGGCTGAGCCTTTGGTGCAGGCCCAGTGTGTCGTGGCCGGGCATGAGTTGCTCAAGGGCCTTGGGCTGCAAAGTGCATTGCACCGACAAGCCCCTGTCTGGATGGTCCAGTGTGACCGATTGGGCCCAGGTGTGGAGTTCAAAACCACCCAACCAAGTGGCCAGGTCCAGAGCCACAACAGCGGCCTCGTTCGGGGTCTTGGCCCTGAGTGCGATGCCGCCTTGGGCATGTCCAGGATCTGACCCGGTGGGAGAAAAATTCATGCCGGTGATTTTGCCCCTGAGTTTTTAGGGGCAATCCTAGGGATTACGCGCACGTCATGAACCCGTGCAAGCCCACTCAGGCAAAAGTGACCCAGTCCTTGTGTGCGTCGCTGTCCAGGTGCGGCAAAGTGTTGTAGGTCAGCAGCATGTGCCGTTTGGGGTTGAACACGAACTCGGTCAGCGCCGTGTTGCGGATGCGCAGGTTCAGCTCGATGGTGGTCTCGGGCGGGGTGCCCAGCACGCGGCCCACAGCGGTGGAGATGGGGCCGCCGCTGGAGACGATCATCACGTCACCCGAGTGGTTTTGCCGCACATGGTCAAGCGCTGCCTCAATGCCGCCCACAAACTCGGCATAGCTGGGCATGTCGCGTGGCTGGGTGCGCCCGGCCATCCAAGCCTGCAGTGCATCGCGCAGCAGCCGAAAGTGGTGGCGGTACAGCTCGGGCGTGTCGGGCTTGGCCAGCGGCTCGGGGTGGATCGACTCGATCAGCGCGTGGCTGTCGTATTCGTTCAGGCCCGGCCACACGGCAGGGGTGTGGGGCAAGCCCGCGCCTTCGGCAATGCCTTCCCAGGTTTGGCGGTGGCGCCTCAAGCTGCCCATCATCACGGCCTCGATGGGTTTGTCTTGCAGTTTGGGCCGCAGGTATTCACCCAAGCGCACCGCTTGCTGGCGGCCCAGTGGGCTGAGTTGATCGTAGTCATCGGCCCCGAAAGAGGCTTGTCCGTGGCGGACCAAATAGAGTGTTCCCATGGGTTGAGATTGTGCGCAGCCCGGGGGCTTGCGCCTGTCGCTGGGGTGATCAGAGGGTGACGGCGCCCTGGATGCAGCCGACCACATCGCCGCCCACCCAGACCTGACCTTGTGCGTCTTTGGAGAGGAACACTTGGCCCGCACGGCCGAGCGCCGTGCCCTGGCGGGCGCTGTAGTGGTCGGGCATGTGGCCAACGGCCATCAGCCATTGCGCCAGTGACGCGTTCAGGCTGCCAGTCACCGGGTCTTCGGCGATGCCCACGGGAGCGGCAAAGGCGCGCACCTCCAGATCGGTGGGGTCGTTGGCGATGCGGGTGGACGAGGCAAAGGCGCGGGCTTCGCGGTTGGCGCGGCGAATCAGGCCACCAGCGTTGGCCTCACGTTTCGCCGCCACGCCCACTTTGGTGTTGAGACGCTTGAGCGCCGCAGGGTCCGGTTCCAGTGCGAGCAAGCTGTCTACCGAGTCGATCAAAATGCCTAGCCAGTGCGGACCGTTGTTCAAGTCTTGCGCGGCCAGCACCTCGTCGGCTTGCAGGCCCAAAGCCGCCAGCACCTCGGCCAGCAGGGCGGGCGCTGGGGTCTGGCGCTGCAAGTGTGGTGCGGCAAAAGCCCAGCGGCCGTCGACCGATTTCAAGGTGACCAGACCGACGCCACATTCCTGCACCAGCACACCGGCTTGTCGTGGCGTATTGCCTGCATTCAACCAAGCGTGGGCCGTGCCCAGCGTGGGGTGGCCTGCAAAGGGCAACTCGGCTCCGGGCGTGAAGATGCGCACCCGGTAGTCGGCCCCGTCCGCTGCCCCTTCGGTCGTGGGCGGCAGCACAAAAGTGGTTTCGCTCAGCTGCGTCCAGGCGGCAAAGGTTTGCATCTGCGCGTCGCTCAAGCCTGTGCCATCGAGCACCACGGCCAGCGGGTTGCCCAAAAAGGCGGTCTCGGTAAAGACGTCGACTTGTTGGAAGGCGCGGGTTTTCATGGCGGTGTCCAGAGGCTTGTTGATCAAAGCGATTCGCGGATCGCGGCGGCCAACGCGCTCATGCCGGTGTTGATTTGGTCCACCGTGGCGGTCACAAATGACAGGCGCAGCGTGCTTTCGCTGGCGTCTTGGGCATAGAAGGCCGAGCCCGGTACAAAGGCCACGCCTTTTTCAACGGCTTTGGCCAGCAGCGGGATGGCCTTCATGCCTTGGGGCAGTTGCACCCACAAGAACATGCCGCCCACCGGGCGGTTCCAAGAGAGGCCCAGGCCCGCCATTTCGCGGTCAAGGGCGGCCAGCATGGCTTCGCATTGTTGTTTGTACAGCGCGCGGATGGTGGGCACATGGCGGTCAATGAAGCCGTCTTTGAGCACCTCGGCCACCACGCGCTGGTTGAAGCTGGGCGTGTGCAGGTCGGCGGCTTGTTTGGCTTGCAGCAGTTTGGGGTAAAGGGCTTTGGGCGCAGCCAAATAGCCCAAGCGCAGGCCGGGGGCCAAAATTTTGGAGAAGGAGCCTAGATAAACACTGCTTTCAGGGTGGCGCGCACTGAGTGAGGGCGCGGGCGGCGCGTCAAACCACAGGTCGCCGTAGGGGTTGTCTTCGATGATGGGCAGGCCAGACTCGACAGCCACCTGCGCCACAGCAGCGCGGCGTTCTTCGGTCATGGTGCGGCCCGTGGGGTTCTGGAAGTTGGGCAGCAGGTACACAAAACGTGCTTTGTCTGCACCCTTGCCCACTTTGGCGCGCAGGTCGTTGGCATCCACACCGTGCTCGTCGCTGTTCACGCCCACGGCGATGGGCTCCATCGGGGTGAAGGCTTGCAGTGCGCCCAAATAGGTGGGCGTTTCCACCAAGATGCGGCTACCGGCGTCGATCAGGATCTTGGCGACCAGGTCTAGGCCTTGCTGGCTGCCGGTGGTGATCAGCACTTGGTCGGGGCTGACCTTCATGCCTTGTTTGAGCAGGTCTTGCGCGACCCATTCGCGCAAGGGGGCGTGGCCTTCGCTGGCGGCGTATTGCAGGGCTGCTTTGCCGTCATCTCTCAGCACGCGTTCGCTGGCTTCGCGCATGGCGTCGATCGGGAAGGTCAGCGGCGAGGGCAGACCGCCCGCAAAGCTGATGATGCCGGGCTTTTCGGTGACCTTGAGGATTTCGCGGATCACCGAGGGGTTCATTTTTTCAGCGCGTCGGGCCAGCGTCCAGTTCATATTTGCTCCATGGTTTGTGTTTATTGGGAGACCGGTGTGTTGGCCATGCGCCGCCCCATGAAGACGGTGAGCACGACCAGCAGGGCAAAGCCCAGCGTCATTGCGTCCAGCGATTCTCCCAGCAAAGGGACGGCGGCCAGCATGCTGATGAAGGGCTGCAACAATTGCAGCTGGCTCACACGCAGCGGGCCGCCCAGAGACAGGCCGCGAAACCAAGCGAAAAACCCGGCCCACATGGAGAACACCCCGACGTACAAAAGAGCCAGCCACGCGGCGGTGTCGATCGGCTGGGTGGGCCAGGTCAGCCAGGTACCTGGCAATGTGATGGGCAGCGCCATCACGCAGACCCAGCTGATGACTTTTTCAGCGCCCAAGCTGGCGGTGACTTTGGCCCCGGCCACATAGCCCAGCGATGCGGCGATCACCGCGCCCAACAGCAAGGTGTCGGCCCAGGTCAGGCCAAAACCGTGCCCCATTTGTGCGGCTCGCAGCACGCTGTAGACCGCCACCAAGCTGCTGCCCAGGGCTGCGAACATCCAAAAGCCCAAGCGTGCCCTCTGGTGCATCAGCCAAGCGGCGGCTGCGGCTGTGGCCAGGGGCAACAAGGCGGTGATGACGGCCGCGTGGCTGGCCGTGACGTGGCGCAAGGCCCAGCCCAGCAGGAGCGGGTAACCGATCACATTGCCTGCCAGTGACAAATACAAAGGCCAGCGTTGCTCGGCCAATGGCCAGGGCGCTCGCACAGCCAAGAGATAAGCCGCCGACAGCACGCCCGCCAGCGCTGCCCGCCCCCAGGTGACAAACCAGGGCGAGAGTTGCGGGGCATCTGCCGTGCCGGTGGCCAGGCGCGTCATGGGCAAGGTGAGCGCAAAGATCACCACGCCCAGCAGCCCGAGCCACAGGCCTTGGTTTTGAGCTTTTATGTTTTGCATGGGTGCGCTTTCATACACCTGTGGTGCGCAAACCATGGAGCAGCCAGATCACGGTGCCCAAGAGCGCCATGGCCATGCAGCGGTTGAACACCAGCAGGCGGCGCCCGTGCGCCAGCCAGTGGCGCAGCATGGAACCTGCGACTGCATAGGTCAGGTTGCTCGCAAAACCATAGGCCACCATGATGGGCAGCAACACCAACGTGCGTGCCGTGGCGTCTTCGCGCCCGGCCACCCAGCCTGCCACGATGGCCAGGGCCAGCATCCAAGCCTTGATGTTGAGAAACTGCAGACCCACGCCCTGCAAAAAACCGACTTGCAGCTTGGCGCTGTCGGCTTGTTGCAAGCTGCCGCTGTCCCATAAACGCGAGGCCAGCCACAGCAAATAAGCATTGCCCAGCACCACGATGCCCCAGCGCAAGGGTGGAAAGGCCACCACCAAACCGCCTAAGCCTGTGGCGCACAGTGCGAACAACATGCCCCAGCCCACCGGCACCGCACACACAAAGCGCATGGCCCGGCGCAAGCCATGGTTGGCAGCCATGGCGGTGGACAAGGTGGTGTTGGGCCCGGGTGTGAAGCTGCTCACGGTGGCCAGCACCAACAAGGCGCTGAGTTCTGAGGGGGTCATGGTTTTGACTGTAGGGCCAAACGGCCGCTTTTCTGGTCGCCGCTTCGACACAAAAAGGCCACGTCAGCGTGCCGACAGCACTTCCCAGCGCTCCATGGCCGCCAACAACAAATCGTCGATTTCGGTATCGCGCCTGAAAAGCTGTTGTGCCAGCCCCGGGTCGCGTTGGTAGACGTTGCCATCGGCCAGTTGCGCGCGGGTTTGGTTTTGCTCTTTTTCCAGCGCCTCGATCCTGACGGGCAACTCGGCCAGTTCGCGCTGCTCTTTGTAGCTGAGTTTGCTGCGAGTCGGCGCGGCGGCGGGTGGAGCGCTGGTGGCCACCACCGAAGGGCTCAAGGATGCGGGCGTGTTGGCGTTTGCAGCCGCCAGAAACCGGGCTGGTCCGGTGCGCTTTCGCAAGCGATGATGCCGGTGACCACGTTGTCCATGAAGGCGCGGTCGTGGCTGACCAGGAACACGGTGCCTTCGTAGGTTTGCAGCAGCTCTTCGAGCAGTTCCAGAGTTTCGATGTCCAGGTCGTTGGTCGGTTCGTCCAGCACCAACACGTTGGCCGGGCGGGCAAACAAGCGCGCCAGCAGCAAGCGGTTGCGCTCGCCGCCAGACAGCGAACGCACGGGCGATGTGCCGCGTGCGGGCGAGAACAGAAAGTCACCCAGATAGCTTTTGACGTGCTGGCGCTTGTTGCCGATCTCGATCCACTCGCTGCCGGGGCTGATGAAGTCCTCCAGCGTGGCATCCAAGTCCAGTGCGTCGCGCATTTGGTCAAAATAGGCCACTTCCATCTTGGTGCCGCGGCGCACTTCGCCGCTGTCGGCTTCGAGCTCACCCAGGATGAGTTTGAGTAAGGTGGTCTTGCCCGCACCATTGGGGCCCAGCAGGCCAATTTTGTCGCCGCGCAGCAAAGTGCCGGTGAACTTGTTGATGATGGTGCGCACGCTGCCATCGGGCTGTGTGAAGCTTTTGCTCACATCGGTCAATTCGGCCACCAGTTTGCCGCTGGGCACGCCGGATGCGACCTCCATGCGCACGTTACCCACTTTCTCACGTCGCGCGGCGCGTTCGCCGCGCAGGTTTTGCAAGCGGGTGATTCGGCTTTGGCTGCGCGTGCGGCGGGCTTCCACACCTTTTCGAATCCAGATTTCTTCTTGGGCCAGCAATTTGTCGGCCTTGGCCTGAATCACGGCCTCTTGTGCCAGTTGCTCTTCTTTTTGAATTTGGTAGGCCGCATAGTTGCCAGGGTATGGGCGCAATTTGCCCCGGTCCAGTTCAATGATGCGGGTCGCAATGCGGTCCAAAAAAGCGCGGTCATGGGTGATGGCAATGACGCTGCCCTTGAAGTCGATCAGCAGATCTTCGAGCCAAGTGATGGCATTCAAGTCGAGGTGGTTGGTGGGTTCGTCCAACAAAAGAATGTCAGGTCGCGTGACCAGTGCCTGCGCCAATGCCACCCGCTTTCGCATGCCGCCAGACAAAGACTGAACAAACGCATGGGGGTCGAGTTTCAGACGTTGCAGGGTTTCTTCCAGTCTTTGCTCCCAGCCCCAACCATCTCGTGACTCGATCAGTCCTTGTAAGGTGTCCAGGTCGCCTCGGCTGTGTGTGTAATCGTCGATCCACTGCACCACTTCAGCCAGACCTTCACGCACAGACTCAAAAATCGTGTGTTCAGGCACCAAAACAGGCTCTTGTGCCACATAGGCAATGCGGACACCTTGCTGCAAATGTAGAGAGCCATCGTCTGGCCGCTCCATTCCCGCGAGGATTTTGAGCAGAGAAGACTTGCCTGTTCCGTTGCGGCCAATCAAGCCGATGCGCTCCGAACTCTCCAAGGAGAAATCGGCGTGATCGAGGAGTGCGACATGGCCAAAAGCCAGAGAAGCGTTCAAAAGTGTGAGTAGTGCCATAGGCCCATTATCCGGGGGGCGCCACAAAAAATTAGCCGAAAAATTGAAAAAGATGGTTATCGGCAGAAAAACTGTGCCACAATGGAGGGCTTCGCCGTTCACAAATCAATTTTCGCAAGAAACGCAGACTTGGCAGCGAAGAGGTTTTTGAAAAGATCTTCAAGATCAAAAAATTTTCGAAAATTTGACTCGGCCTTCAAAACTGTGTCATAATTCAAGGCTTCGCTGATCGCAGCGAGGCAAGACGGGGTGATGAGAATTGCCTTGGGTTCTTTAAAAATATACAGCCGATAAGCGTGGGCGTTTGATGGTGATTGCCAAGTTCTTCGGAACTTAGCTTTAATTAGCTAACAAACGCTCATGAAGTAAAAAAGATGTGGAAATCAGAGATGGTGACCACGTCGATTCCAATTTATGAGTTGGTCGAAAGACCAAAAAAATCAAGATCGAACTATAGAGTTTGATCCTGGCTCAGATTGAACGCTGGCGGAATGCTTTACACATGCAAGTCGAACGGTAGAGGGGGCAACCTCTCGAGAGTGGCGAACGGGTGAGTAATATATCGGAACGTGCCCAGTCGTGGGGGATAACGTAGCGAAAGTTACGCTAATACCGCATACGATCTACGGATGAAAGCGGGGGACTCGCAAGAGCCTCGCGCGATTGGAGCGGCCGATATCAGATTAGGTAGTTGGTGGGGTAAAGGCTCACCAAGCCAACGATCTGTAGCTGGTCTGAGAGGACGACCAGCCACACTGGAACTGAGACACGGTCCAGACTCCTACGGGAGGCAGCAGTGGGGAATTTTGGACAATGGACGCAATCCTACGGGAGGCAGCAGTGGGGAATTTTGGACAATGGACGCAAGTCTGATCCAGCCATTCCGCGTGCAGGATGAAGGCCCTCGGGTTGTAAACTGCTTTTGTACGGAACGAAAAGGTTTCTATTAATACTAGGAGCTCATGACGGTACCGTAAGAATAAGCACCGGCTAACTACGTGCCAGCAGCCGCGGTAATACGTAGGGTGCAAGCGTTAATCGGAATTACTGGGCGTAAAGCGTGCGCAGGCGGTTATGTAAGACAGAGGTGAAATCCCCGGGCTCAACCTGGGAACTGCCTTTGTGACTGCATAGCTAGAGTACGGTAGAGGGGGATGGAATTCCGCGTGTAGCAGTGAAATGCGTAGATATGCGGAGGAACACCGATGGCGAAGGCAATCCCCTGGACCTGTACTGACGCTCATGCACGAAAGCGTGGGGAGCAAACAGGATTAGATACCCTGGTAGTCCACGCCCTAAACGATGTCAACTGGTTGTTGGGTCTTCACTGACTCAGTAACGAAGCT
>JAJTEW010000011.1 GCA_021299875.1 Comamonadaceae bacterium
AAGCGCTGTCAACTACACCCTCGGCGCCCATTTAGAAAACCTCACACTCACCGGTGCGACAGCCACCATCGGCACAGGCAACGAACTCAACAACACCCTCACCGCCAACAATGCAGGCAATCAGCTTTTTGGCTTGGCCGGTAATGACATGCTGACAGGCGGTACGGGCAACGACACCTTGGATGGCGGGATTGGCAACGACACCATGGCAGGCGGTGCTGGCAATGACAGCTACATCGTGGACAGCGCGTCTGACACCGTCACCGAGTTAGCGTCTGCGGGCACCGACATCGTCCAAAGCGCTGTCAACTTCACCCTCGGAGCCCATTTAGAAAACCTCACACTCACCGGTGCGACAGCCACCATGGCGATTGGCAACGAACTCAACAACACCCTCACCGCCAACAATGCGGGCAATCAGCTTTTGGGCTTGGCCGGCAACGACATACTGACAGGCGGCACGGGCAACGACACCTTGGATGGCGGCACAGGCGCAGACACCCTCAAAGGAGGCGCTGGCACAGACACGGCCACTTATGCGAATTCGACCTCCAGCGTCACTGTCAGTCTGGTCACCGGTGTCACAGCCACCGGAGGCGATGCGGCAGGCGACACGCTCTCGGGCATTGAAAATTTAACAGGCAGCGCGTTCAACGACACCCTCACAGGGGATGCCAACGCCAACATTCTGAATGGTGGGCAAGGCAATGACACCATGGCTGGCGGTGCTGGCGATGACACCTACATCGTGGACAGCATGTCTGACATCGTCACCGAGGCCGCGTCGGAAGGCACCGACACCGTGCTAAGCGCTGTCAACTTCACCCTCGGAGCCCATTTAGAAAACCTCACACTCACCGGTACAACGGCCACCATCGGCACAGGCAACGAACTCAACAACAACCTCACAGCCAACAATGCGGGCAATCAGCTTTTGGGCTTGGCCGGCAACGACACACTGACAGGCGGCACGGGCAACGACACCTTGGATGGCGGCACGGGCGCAGACACCCTCACAGGAGGTGCTGGCACAGACACGGCCACTTATGCCAATTCGACCTCTGGCGTCAATGTCAGTCTGGTCACCGGTGTCACGGGCACCGGAGGTGATGCGCAAGGCGACACGCTCTCAGGCATCGAGAATTTAACAGGCAGCGCTTCCAACGACACCCTCACAGGGGATGCCAACGCCAACATACTGGTTGGTGGAGGAGGACAAGACACATTGCATGGTGGTGCTGGCAATGACACGCTCGATTTAAAAACCAATACGACCTCAACCGTTTTCGCGGATGGCGGCATGGGTAATGACACGGTGATTGTTTCTCAAATGAGCATGGAGGGCAACTTGAACGGCGGTGCAGACACCGACACATTGGTGGTTTATGGCGGCTCCAACGCCACGTTCAATTTGTCAGATTTGAATGCACAAAATTTTGAAAAGCTGGATCTCAAATCAGACACCAACGCCACGAACGTGGTCCTCAGCAGTCAGGCTATTTCTAATCTGGTCAGTGCCTCCGGCGCAGACACCTTAACTGTTCGTTTGGGAAATGAAGACACTTATTCAATTTCACCAGAAGCCGGTATTACGGTTGGTTACGGACAAAGCCTGAAGTTTTTTAATGCAAGCAACACCTTGATTGCTCAAGTGAATTTTGAATTTGTCTAGCCTCCAACACCCCCCCACTGACCTCACCAAGCTGAAGCCTTGGTTGACGTTCATTTTCCAAGGCCGTTTAGCTTGGCTGGCCGCTGCCAGCTTTTTCGTCAACATCGGACTCATCATGCCGGCGTTGTTCGGCATGTTGGTGTACGACAAAATTGTGCACAACGGTATTTTCGAAACGCTGTGGGCATTGGCCATCGGGGTCGTGTTGTTTCTGGCCGCAGAAATCACCGTGCGCGCTATTCGTGTGCGCGATATTGAGCGTGTGGCCTTGGCCATCGATCAGCAAATTGACCAGCGCGTATTCAGCGCGCTCATGCAGCCCTCCTCTCGCAGCGGCATGCAGCCTGGGATGGCCGCACGGTTCATGACGCTGTACCGTGATCTGTCAGCGGCACGCGATTTTTTCTCCTCGCAGTATTTGGTGGCGTTGTCGGATGTGCCGTTTTTGCTGATGATATTTTTGATGATCGGTCTTATTTCTTGGCAACTTTTGGTGGTGGTGGCTGTGTGGGTCGTCATCTATGTCAGCGTCGGCAGCTGGCTTAAAAACCGATCAACAAAAATCGGTAATCAAGTATCTGAGCTACAAGCCAACAAACTGGCTTTGCTGACAGATGCCATGTCCTCACTGGACGCCCTGCGCACCAGCCACGCGGGCTCGGTGTTGCAAGAAAAGTTTGCCCAAGCCTCTGCAGAATTGGCCGACAACAACCACAGGCTGCGACTGGGCTTGATGGGACAAACCCATTGGGCACAAGCCGTGTATTTGCTCAGCTATGTCAGCGTGTTGGTGGTGGGCTCGTATTTGGTGTTTGGCCAGTTCATCACCATTGGGGCCATGATGGCGGTGTCCATGCTCAGTGGCCGCACCCTGGGGGCCGCAGGTCAAGTGCTCATGTCACTGGGTCGTTGGCAGGAGTTGCAGCACGCCATGAAAGTGCTGGCGCCTTATCTACAAGAGTCGCGCCATGGCACTGAAGAAGACTTTCTGCATCGCCCTCGCAGCAGCATTGCAGGCCACATCACCGTCCATCAAGTGACGCACAATTTTCCCAACGGCAGCGTCGCATTACGCGAGCTCAACCTCAACATTTATCCCGGAGAACGAGTGGCCTTGGTGGGTCGCCCTGGCTCAGGCAAGTCCACCCTCCTGCGCATCACGGCGGGCTCGGTCGTACCCACCCAGGGCGAAGTGCGCATCGACCATGTCACCCTGCACAGCATGGCCCCCAACGACCGTTTTGCTTGGCTGGGTTTCAAACCCCAAGAAGCCCCGCTCATGGCCGGCACCTTAGAGCACAACATTTTGCTCAACCTCGCACCCGATACAAGTCAAGCAGAACGTATGGCAGCTCTGCAACGTGCCCTCCACCACTCGTGTCTTGATCAAGATTTGAAAGCAGGGACGCTCAGCTTAGACCACCCCATTGAAGAATACGGGGCCAACCTCTCGGGTGGTCAGCGTCAAAAAGTAGCCTTGGCCCGTGTGTTTGCAATCAATTTCAAGGTGCTGTTGCTCGACGAGCCCACCAACGGCTTGGACACTGAAACGGAAAATACCATCGTTGAACGCTTGAACCAGTTGCAAGACGTGACCTTGGTCGTTGTGTCTCACAGCGCCAAAGTCCTCAGCCTGACCCAACGGATCATCGTTTTAGAGCAAGGTCGCGTGTTGGGTGATGGCGCAACAGAAAAAATGCTCAAAGTGTGACGGCACGTTTGCCCACACACGAAATTTTTTGAAATGGATGAGATTTTTTGGCGAACAAGGTAACCGCGTCGCAAGCGGCGATTATGGGTTTGCTGAGATCCCAAAGCCCGAACCGTTGCCAGTTCGGGCTTCGGTGGTGTGCACTCAGGTGGTTTTACTTGCGGGCTGGCGGCACATCCGTGCAGCTGCCATGCGCCACCTCCGCCGCCATCCCGATGCTCTCGCCCAGCGTGGGGTGGGGGTGGATGGTTTTGCCGATGTCCACCGCGTCGGCGCCCATCTCGATGGCCAGGGCGATCTCGCCGATCATGTCGCCCGCGTGCGTGCCGACCATGCCGCCGCCGAGGATCTTGCCGTGGCCGTGGGCTTCGGGGGAATCGTCGAACAGCAGTTTGGTGACGCCTTCGTCGCGGCCATTGGCAATGGCACGGCCTGAGGCGGTCCAGGGGAACAGGCCTTTTTTGACCTTGATGCCTTGCGCTTTGGCTTGGTCTTCGGTCAGGCCCACCCAGGCCACTTCGGGGTCGGTGTAGGCGACGCTGGGGATCACGCGGGCGTTGAAGGCGGCGGAGGCCAGCTCTTTGTTGCCTTGCAGTTCGCCCGCAATCACTTCCGCTGCCACGTGCGCTTCGTGCACCGCCTTGTGCGCCAGCATGGGCTGGCCCACGATGTCGCCGATGGCGAAGATGTGCGGCACGTTGGTGCGCATCTGGATGTCGACGTTGATGAAGCCGCGGTCCGTCACGGCCACGCCGGCTTTGTCGGCGGCGAGTTTTTTGCCGTTGGGCGTGCGGCCCACGGCTTGCAACACGAGGTCGTAGACCTGTGGCGCGGGGGCCGTGCCGCCGGGTTCGGCGCTTTCGAAAGTCACTTCAATGCCTTCGGGCAAGGCGCGTGCGGACACGGTCTTGGTCTTCAGCATGATGTTGTCAAAGCGCTTGGCGTTCATCTTTTGCCAGATCTTCACCAGGTCGCGGTCGGCGCCTTGCATCAGGCCGTCCATCATTTCCACCACATCGAGGCGTGCGCCCAGGGTGCTGTAGACGGTGCCCATTTCCAGGCCGATGATGCCGCCGCCCAGAATCAGCATGCGTTTGGGCACTTCTTTGAGCTCCAAAGCGCCGGTGCTGTCCACCACGCGGGGGTCATTCGGCATGAAAGGCAAACGCACGGCTTGCGAGCCTGCCGCGATGATGGCGCGTTTGAAGGCGATCACTTTTTTGCTGCCGGTTTGCGCTTGCGCTGTACCGCTGGTTTCCAACACTTCGAGGTGGTTCGCACCCACGAATTGGCCCAAGCCGCGCACCGTGGTGACCTTGCGCATCTTGGCCATGGCGGCCAGGCCGCCGGTGAGCTTGCCGATGACTTTTTCTTTGTGCCCGCGCAGTTTGTCGATGTTAACCGCAGGGGCACCAAAGTCCACGCCGAGGTCAGCCATGTGAGCCACTTCGTCCATGACGGCCGCGACGTGCAGCAAAGCTTTAGACGGAATACAACCCACGTTCAAACACACGCCACCCAAGGTGGCGTAGCGCTCCACGATGACCACGTTCAAGCCGAGGTCCGCCGCGCGAAACGCTGCTGAGTAACCGCCAGGGCCACCGCCCAACACGAGCACATCGCACTCGATGTCGGCAACGCCACCGAATGTGGACGCTACGGGTGCAGGACCTGCAGCCACAGCAGGCGCTGCGGCAGAAGCGGCAGCAGCAGCCAGTGCCGAAGTGGGTGCCGATCCAGCCGCAGATGCCGAGGCGGCGGTAGCACCAGCGCCCTCGCCTTCCAGCACCAACACCACCGAGCCTTGCTTGACCTTGTCGCCCAGCTTGACTTTCAGTTCCTTCACCACGCCAGCATGGGAGGACGGAATTTCCATCGACGCTTTGTCGGACTCGACGGTGATGAGCGATTGCTCGGCCTTCACGGTGTCGCCGGGTTTGACCAGCAACTCGATCACGGCCACTTCGTCGAAGTCACCAATGTCGGGGACTTGAATGTCTATCAGTGCCATAGTCTTCTCAATTTGTTGGGGTCGGAGCAAAGCTGCGCTTTGGTCTGCCCCCAAAGTTCAAAGTAATACGCGACGGAAGTCGCTGAGGATTTGACCCAAGAACGCGTTGAAGCGCGCCGCAGCCGCGCCGTCGATGACGCGGTGGTCCCATGTCAACGACAGGGGCAGCATCAGCCGCGGCTGGAAGGCTTTGCCATCCCACACAGGTTCCATGGTGCTCTTGCACACACCCAAAATGGCCACTTCGGGCGCGTTGATGATGGGCGTGAAGTACTTGCCACCGATGCCGCCCAAGCTGGAGATGGTGAAAGTAGCGCCCGTCATTTCAGCAGGGCCGAGTTTGCCGTCGCGGGCTTTTTTGGCCAGCTCTGACATTTCTTGGCTGATCTGCAACACGCCTTTTTTGTCGCAATCGCGAATAACCGGAACCATCAAACCATTGGGCGTATCCGCCGCAAAGCCAATGTGCCAATAGTTTTTGTAGACCATTGCATCGCCATCGAGTGAGCTGTTGAACTCGGGGTACTTCTTGAGCGCAGCCACGCAAGCCTTGATCAAGAACGCCAGCATGGTGACTTTGACACCCGATTTTTCGTTCTCTTTGTTGGTCGAGACGCGGAAGGCTTCCAGCTCGGTGATGTCGGCATCGTCGTGGTTGGTGACGGCCGGGATCATGATCGCGTTGCGCAACAGGTTGGCACCGCTGATCTTTTTGATGCGGCCCAATTCTTTGCGCTCAACAGGACCAAACTTGGCAAAATCGACTTTGGGCCATGGGATCAAGCCCAAGGCAGCGCCGTCGCCACCCGAACCACCGGCCGGTGCCTTGGCCGCTTGCGCCTTGGTTTGCGCCGCGCCGCTCATCACCGCTTTGGTGAAGGCTTGCACGTCGTCCTGGGTGATGCGCCCCTTGAGGCCGGAGCCTTTGACTTCGTCCAAAGGCACACCCAGTTCGCGGGCAAATTTGCGCACCGAAGGCGAGGCGTGCGCCAAACCCAGCACAGGGCCACCGGGAGCATGGGCAGGCGCCGCGACGGCAGCGACTGCGGCAGCCACAGGCGTTGGTGCCGCAGCGGGTACCGAAGCAATGGACGCAGCCGCAGCGGATGCAGCAGCAACCGCAGGGACAGCAGAAACCGCAGCCACAGTCCCTTCCAAAATGGCCAAGAGGTCACCGATGTTGACCTTGTCACCCACTTTGACTTTGAGCTCTTTGAGCACCCCAGCGTGGGACGAAGGGATTTCCATGGAGGCTTTGTCCGACTCCACCGTGATCAGCGACTGCTCCACCTTGATGGTGTCACCCGGCTTGACCATGACTTCAATAACCACCACGTCTTTGAAATCCCCAATGTCAGGCACATGCACTTGCACGGGCCCTGCCGCCACGGCTGGTGCGGCCGGAGCGGGCGCTGCAGGCGCAGCGGCCGCCGGTGCCGCCACGGCAGCTGCGGCCGCAGGGGCAGCGGCCGCAGCTGGTGCGCCAGAGGCTTCCACCACCAAAACGATGGAACCTTGCTTGACCTTGTCACCCAAGGCAACGCGCAGTTCTTTGACCACGCCTGCGGTGCTGGAGGGAATTTCCATCGAGGCTTTGTCAGACTCTACGGTGATCAGCGATTGCTCGGCCTTGACCGTATCACCCACTTTGACCATCAACTCGATGACGGTCACTTCATCAAAATCCCCGATGTCCGGGACTTGTACTTCTACCAATGCCATGTGTGTCTCCCGGAATTAAGCGTACAGCGGGTTGATCTTGTCGGTGTTGATACCGTACTTTTTGATGGCCTCGGCCACTTGCTTGGCGGGCACCACGCCGTCTTCGCTGAGTGCTTTGAGCGCAGCCACCACGATGTAGTGGCGGTTGACTTCGAAGTGCTCGCGCAGTTTGCTGCGGAAATCTGAACGACCAAAACCGTCGGTGCCCAACACTTTGTAGGTGCGGCCTTTCGGAATGAAAGGGCGAATCTGCTCGGCATAAGCCTTCATGTAATCGGTCGATGCCACCACCGGACCGTTGTGTTGGGCCAGTTGTTGGCCCACAAACGACACGCGCGGGGTTTCCATGGGGTGCAACAAATTGAAGCGCTCGGCGTCTTGGCCGTCACGGGTCAATTCGTTGAAGCTGGGGCAGCTCCACACATCGGCCTGAATGCCCCAGTCGGTCGCCAACAAGGTTTGCGCAGCAATCGACTCACGCAAGATGGTGCCCGAGCCCAGCAATTGCACGCGCTTATCGCCGGCATCGGAGGTGCCCTTCGGCAGCACAGCGCCGGGCTTGCACAAATACATGCCCTTGATGATCTGCTCTTCGGTGCCGGGCGTGAGGCCAGGCATGGCGTAGTTTTCGTTCAGCAGCGTCAGGTAATAAAAGACGTTGTCTTGTTTCTCGACCATGCGCTTCAAACCGTGGTGCAAGATCACGCCGACTTCGTGGGCAAAAGTGGGGTCATAAGACACGCAGTTGGGGATGGTGTTGGCCATGATGTGGCTGTGGCCGTCTTCGTGCTGCAAACCTTCGCCGTTCAGCGTGGTGCGGCCCGAGGTACCGCCGAGCAAGAAACCGCGCGCTTGCATGTCGCCCGCCGCCCAAGCCAAGTCGCCAATCCGCTGGAAGCCGAACATCGAGTAATACACATAGAACGGCACCATGATGCGGTTGCTGGTGGAGTAGCTGGTGGCCGCCGCAATCCAGCTGGACATACCGCCCGCCTCGTTGATGCCCTCTTGCAGGATTTGACCCGCCACGTCTTCTTTGTAGTACATGACCTGGTCTTTGTCGACCGGGGTGTATTGCTGACCTGCGGGGTTGTAGATACCGATTTGTCGGAACAAACCCTCCATACCAAAGGTACGGGCTTCGTCCACCAAAATAGGCACTACGCGTGGCCCCAAGGCTTGGTCGCGCAACAGTTGGGTCAAAAAGCGCACATAGGCTTGGGTGGTCGAGATCTCACGGCCTTCAGCGGTGGGCTCCATCACCGCTTTGAAGGTGTCCAGCGATGGCACCGTGAAGCTTTCTTCGGCCCTGGCGCGGCGCTTGGGCAAGTACCCCCCCAGGGCTTGACGGCGCTCGTGCAGGTAACGCATTTCGGGCGTGTCTTGTGCAGGCTTGTAAAAAGGAATGTTGGCCAACTCGCTGTCAGGAATCGGGATGTTGAAGCGGTCGCGCATGTACTTGATGTCGTCGTCCGTCAGCTTTTTGGTCTGGTGGACGGTGTTCTTGCCCTCGCCCGCTTTGCCCATGCCAAAGCCCTTGACGGTCTTGATGAGCAACACGGTGGGCTGCCCTTTGGTGTTGACGGCCTGGTGGTAAGCGGCGTAGACCTTTTGTGGGTCATGTCCGCCGCGCTTGAGGTTCCAGATGTCGTTGTCCGACAAGTGCGCCACCATCTCCAGCGTGCGTGGGTCACGGCCGAAGAAATGCTTGCGCACATAAGCCCCATCGTTGGCCTTGAAAGCTTGGTAGTCGCCATCCAAGGTTTCCATCATCAACTTGCGCAAAGCGCCGTCTTTGTCACGGGCCAACAAGCTGTCCCACTCGCTGCCCCACAACAACTTGATGACGTTCCAGCCTGAGCCGCGGAATTCGCCTTCGAGTTCTTGCACGATCTTGCCGTTGCCACGCACCGGGCCGTCCAGCCGCTGCAAGTTGCAGTTGACGACAAAAATCAGGTTGTCCAGGTTTTCGCGCGCGGCCAAGCCGATGGCACCCAATGATTCGACTTCGTCCATCTCACCGTCACCGCAGAAGACCCAGACTTTGCGGTTTTCGGTGTTGGCAATGCCACGGGCGTGCAGGTATTTCAAGAAGCGCGCTTGATAGATCGCCATCAAAGGGCCCAAGCCCATCGACACCGTGGGGAACTGCCAGAACTCGGGCATGAGTTTGGGGTGCGGGTAGCTCGACAAACCTTTGCCGTCGACCTCTTGGCGGAAATTGAGCAACTGCTCTTCGGTCAGGCGGCCTTCCAAATAAGCGCGGGCATAAACACCCGGTGACACATGGCCTTGAATGTAGAGGCAGTCGCCGCCGTGGTTTTCGCTCTCAGCGTGCCAGAAATGGTTGAAACCAGCGCCAAACATGTGCGCCAGCGAGGCAAACGAGCCGATGTGGCCACCCAAATCGCCGCCATCGGCGGGGTTGTGGCGGTTGGCTTTGACCACCATGGCCATCGCGTTCCATCGCATGTAGGCGCGCAAGCGCTCTTCGATCTCGATGTTGCCGGGGCAACGGGCTTCTTCGGTAGGCTCAATCGTGTTGACATAACCGGTGGTGGCCGAAAACGGCAAATCGATGCTGTGCTGACGGGCTTCTTCCAGCAGGCTTTCAAGCAAAAAGTGGGCGCGCTCTGGGCCCGCTTTTTCGATCACAGCGGACAGCGCGTCCATCCACTCACGGGTTTCTTGGCTGTCTAGGTCTTGCACCGGTTGCTGAGGTGTTACCGCTGTCATGTTTGTCTCCTGGAGGTCATGGTCTTTGATCTGTTGAGAATTTTCCCATATTTTTATGATTATTTCAAATTATGCTGACACGTTTTGTATGGTGAAATTTAATGGCATATGACCACCTGAGCAAGATGCCTTTGACATGTCAGTCCTCTAAACTCGGGTGATGGAATTGAACAAGACAACGTCGGTGGTGAAGAAAGTGAGCCCTTGGACCTGGTGGTTGTCTTGGTGGCGTCGGCAATCACCCAACCGTCAAGACCGTTTTGCCAACTTGGCACCGGTCGCCGCAGTGGTGTTGTTTTTGGCGGCCATTGCCAGTGCATTCTGGTATTTGCGGGTTGAAGAGGTGGAGCGGGAACAGGAAGCCATTAAACGCGATGTGGAATACGCCCAGCAACGCCTGAGGCTGCGCCTGCTCGAGCGGCAAGAACAGGTGATGCGCCTGGCCAGGGATGTGTCCAACCGTGAGATTCGCTACGACCAATTCATGATCCGCTCGGAGTCCCTGGTCCAGCAGTACCCGGAATTTTTGACACTGACATGGATCGATGACCGGCGCCGGATCGTGGCCAACCAAAGCATCTCCAGCATTGCATCAGGCCAACAATTGCGCGTGGGCAGCACCTTGAAGGCAAGCGATACAGAAAGCCTGTTCAGTTTGGCCAGAGACCTGATGCAGCCCATTTATGGGCAAATCACCGCAGAAGCCGACCGCGACTCGCCCATGAACGTGTTGCAGTTGCACTCCCCGCTGAGCAACGACCAAGGTCGGTTCAACGGGGTCATCATGGCGCAGTACAGCATGGAGGGGCTGCTGAGGTATGGCATCCCCACCGAGGTTTTGGCCAAATATGCTGTCGCCTTACAAGACGGCGAAGGACGGTTGCTGGCAGGCCAATCCATTGGTTCACGGGCGGTTTTATGGTCTTTGTTGCCGGGCAGCGACAAGCCCCACAACGATTTTGAAATCCCGGTCTCCCCCGTTGGCAACGACTTGGTCTTGCGCGCCCAAACCTGGCGCACCTCCCAGGGGGTGGTGGGCAGCGGTCTGTTTTGGCTGGTCAGTGTTTTGAGTGCCATGACCGCTTGGATGCTGATTGCCAACTGGCGACACACCCGCAGGCGATTGCAGGCTCAAAAAGCCTTGGTGGCAGAAACCAACTTCCGACGCGCCATGGAAAACTCCATGTTGACGGGCATGCGGGCGCTGGATTTGCGAGGTCGTATCACCTATGTGAACCCGGGTTTTTGCCATATGACGGGTTGGAGTGAATCCGACTTGGTGGGCGCCGTCGCGCCGTTCCCTTATTGGCCAGAACAAGACCGCGAGCTTTTGATGCGGCGTTTGGAAGAAGAAATCAGCGGACAACATTCGGCCGGGGGATTCCAGGTCCGGGTGAAGCGCAAAAATGGCCAATTGTTTGAAGCCCGGATGTACGTGTCTCCCTTGATTGACGCCACTGGCAAACAAACCGGCTGGATGACGTCGATGACCGATATCACCGAACCCAACCGCATCCGAGAACAATTGGCCAACTCACACGAGCGCTTCACCATCGTGCTGGAGGCGCTGGACGCCTCGGTCTCAGTGGCACCCTTGGGCAGTGAAGAACTGCTGTTTGCCAACAAACTTTACCGTTTGTGGTTTGGCCAAAACACCGAAGGACACCTTCGGTTGGTCCAGCAAGCCGGTGCTTACAGCGGCGAGAGGGCCTCCGAAGATGTAGACGACATGGCCGGCCTGCCTACCGTGGGCTTGCCGACCGCTGGATCTGAGAACGCAGAAATCTTCGTACCTGACCTGGGCAAATGGCTGGAAATCCGGTCCCGTTACATCAATTGGGCAGATGGCCGTTTGGCCCAAATGGTGATTGCCAGCGACATCACGCCTCGGCGCCAAGCCGAAGAACTGGCAGCCCAACAAGCCGAAAGGGCCCAAACCGCCAGCAGCTTGATCACCATGGGCGAAATGGCGTCCAGCGTGGCGCATGAGCTCAATCAACCCCTGACCGCCATCAGCAACTACTGCAGCGGCATGATTTCTCGCATTCAGGCCAAACAAGTCAAAGAAGAAGATCTGCTTTGGGCTTTAGAAAAAACGGCCCACCAAGCCCAACGGGCCGGTCAAATCATTTTGCGCATTCGCAGTTTCGTCAAACGCAGCGAACCCAACCGCGCCCTGTCCGACATCTCTGCCATGGTCAGCGAATCTCTGGAATTGGCTGAAATTGAGTTGCGCAGACGCCATGTTCGTCTGACCCACCACATCGCGGCCCGGCTGCCCCAACTTTGGGTGGACCCGATCCTGATCGAGCAAGTTCTGGTGAATTTGATCAAAAACGCCGCCGAATCGATCGACAACGCCAACCGTCCACCTGAGCAAAGACAGATTGAATTGCGCATCCTGCCCAAGCTCATGGACAAACAATCGGTGGTGGAGTTTTCGGTCACGGACACGGGCGCGGGCCTGCCACCTGAATCGATTGAACGGGTTTACGAAGCCTTTTTCTCGACCAAAGTCGAAGGCATGGGCATTGGTCTGAATTTGTGCCGCAGCATTGTGGAATCGCACCAGGGCAGGATCAAAGCCGAGAACATCTACAATGCCGACGAGATCACAGGCTGCCGCTTCTCCTTTTGGATACCGGTAGAAACTGATGAACCACATTACAACCCACTGGGGTAACCGAATGAGTTTGATACCAAAAAAAGGCACTGTTTACGTGGTCGATGACGACGAAGCGGTGCGTGATTCCTTGCAATGGTTGTTGGAAGGCAAGGACTACCGGGTACGTTGTTTTGACAGCGCAGAGTCGTTCGTCAGCCGCTACGACCCTCGCGAAGTGGCTTGCCTGATTGCCGATATCCGCATGGGCGGCATGTCCGGTATGGAGTTGCAAGACCGTTTGATTGAACGGCGCTCACCTTTGCCCATCGTGTTCATCACCGGCCATGGCGACGTGCCCATGGCGGTCAACACCATGAAAAAAGGCGCGATGGATTTCATCCAGAAGCCTTTCAAAGAGGAAGAGCTGCTGGGTTTGGTGGAACGCATGCTTGATGAGGCCCGCGACTCGTTTGCCGAGTACCAGCAAGCCGCCAGCCGCGATGCCTTGCTCTCCAAACTCACAGGCCGCGAGGCTCAAGTGCTTGAGCGCATCGTCGCCGGACGCCTGAACAAACAAATCGCCGACGATCTGGGCATCAGCATCAAGACCGTGGAGGCGCACCGCGCCAACATCATGGAAAAGCTCAACGCCAACACCGTGGCCGATCTGCTCAAGATCGCGCTCGGGCAAAACGCACCCAAGGCCTGAACCAACCACCCCCGACCCAAACGCCCGCACCCGCCGGGCGTTTTGCATTTTTTCTCTGACTTTTCGAGTTTTGATACATGACGGCCCAACTGATCGACGGCAACCAGCTTTCCCAACAACTGCGCACCGAGGTCGCCACCCGCGTCCAGGCCCTCAAGGCCAAAGGCGTCACGCCAGGCCTGGCTGTGGTGCTGGTGGGCGACAACCCCGCCAGCCAGGTGTATGTGCGCAACAAGGTCAAGGCCTGCGAAGACAGCGGGCTGCACTCGGTGCTCGAAAAGTACGAAGCCACCATGACCGAGGCCGACCTGCTGGCCCGCGTCGAAGCGCTCAACAGCGACCCGGCCATCCACGGCATCCTGGTGCAGCTGCCCTTGCCCGCACACATCGACGCGCAAAAGGTCGTTGAGGCCATCAGCCCTGCCAAAGATGTGGACGGTTTCCACATCGCCAGTGCTGGCGCGCTCATGACCGGCATGCCCGGTTTTTGGCCCTGCACGCCTTATGGCTGCATGAAGATGCTCGAGAGCATTGGCTGCGACCTGCGCGGCAAGCATGCCGTGGTCATTGGCCGCAGCAACATCGTGGGCAAACCCATGGCATTGATGCTGTTGCAAAAAGATGCCACGGTGACGGTGGCGCACTCACGCACCCAAAACCTCAAAGCCCTGACCCTCCAGGCCGATGTGATCGTGGCAGCCGTAGGCCAACGCAACGTGCTGACAGCCGACATGGTCAAGCCCGGCGCGGTGGTGCTGGACGTGGGCATGAACCGCAACGACGAAGGCAAGCTGTGTGGCGACGTGGACTTTCAAGGCGTCCAACAAGTCGCCAGCCACATCTCCCCCGTGCCCGGCGGCGTTGGCCCCATGACCATCACCATGCTCCTGGTCAACACCCTTGAAGCAGCCGAACACGCCACCAAGTGATACAAAGTAGTGATTGATTGAACCGACTTTTGGAAGCCTCATGACCAACCCCTTGCTCGAGACCTCTGGCCTGCCCCTGTTTGACCGCATCACCCCCGAGCATGTGGCACCGGCCATGGACGAACTGCTGGCCGCAGCCGAAAAAGCCTTGGACACGGTGACCGCCAATGACTTCCCCGCTGAATGGAAAGCCATTGCCCAAACCCTGGACGTGAGCACCGAAAAACTGGGCATGGCCTGGGGGGCGGTGAGTCACCTCAACAGCGTGGCCGACACGCCCGAGCTGCGCGCCGCCTACAACGCCGCCCTGCCCCGCGTGACCGAGTTCTGGACGCGTCTGGGCAGCGACGAGCGCCTGTATGCCAAATACAAGGCGATTGACGCGGCCAGCCTCAACACCGAGCAAACGCAAGCCCGCAAAAATGCCCTGCGTGGCTTTGTGCTGGGCGGTGCCGAACTGCAAGGCGCGGCCAAAGAACGCTACGCCGCCATCCAAGAGCGTTTGGCCGAAATCACGCAAAAGTTCAGTGAAAACACGCTGGACGCCACCGACAAATTTTCGCTGTATGTGAGCCATGATCAGCTTACTGGCGTGCCCGCCGATGTGCTGCAAGCCACCCGTGATGCGGCCCAAAAAGAAGGCCAAGAAGGCCATCGTTTGAGCCTGAAAATGCCGGTCTATCTGCCGGTGATGCAATTCGCCGACAGCGGCGCATTGCGCGAGCAACTCTACAAAGCCTATGTGACCCGCGCCTCGGACCAAGCAGCGGATGATGCCAAGCACTTCGACAACACCCCTTTGATGCAGGAAATTCTGGCGCTGCGCCAAGAAGAAGCCCATCTGCTGGGCTTTGACAACTACGCCCAGGTGTCGGTGGTGCCCAAGATGGCCGAGTCGCCCGAAAAAGTCATCGGTTTCTTGCGCGACCTGGCGGCCAAAGCCCGCCCCTTTGCCGAAAAAGACCTGGCCGACCTGCGCGAATTCGCCGCCAACACCCTGGGCATCTCCGGCCCGCTCAATGCTTGGGACGTGCCTTACCTCAGCGAAAAGCTCAAGGAAGCCCGCTACAGCTTCAGCGAGCAAGAGGTCAAGCCATACTTCACAGCGCCCAAAGTGTTGGCGGGCCTGTTCAAGATCATTGAAACCTTGTTTGAAGTCAGCATCCGCCTCGACCAGGCGCCTGTGTGGCACCCTGCCGTGGCTTTCTATCGCATTGAGCGTGAGGGCTATTTGGTCGGTCAGTTCTACCTCGACCCACCGGCCCGCGCTGGCAAGCGCGGTGGCGCCTGGATGGACGATGTGCGCGGCCGCTGGCAGCGCCCCGACACGGGCGTGCTGCAAACCCCTGTGGCACACCTGGTGTGCAACTTTGCCGAAGGCGTGAACGGTCAGCCCGCTTTGCTGACACACGACGACGTGATCACCCTCTTCCACGAATTCGGCCATGGTTTGCACCACATGCTCACGCAAGTCAACGAACGTGATGTGTCAGGCATCAGCGGTGTCGAATGGGATGCAGTGGAATTGCCCAGCCAGTTCATGGAGAATTTTTGTTGGGAATGGTCGGTCTTGCGCCACATGACGGCCCATGTTGAAACGGGCGAGCCCTTGCCCCGCGCACTGTTCGACAAGATGCTGGCCGCCAAAAACTTCCAAAGCGGCTTGCAAACCCTGCGCCAGATCGAGTTTTCATTGTTCGACATGCTGGTGCATTCTGAGCACAACCCGGCGCAAGACTTCATGCCGCTCTTGCAGCAGGTGCGCGCCGAAGTGGCCGTGATGCACCCGCCCGCCTTCAACCGCATGGCCCACACCTTCAGCCACATCTTTGCGGGCGGTTATGCGGCAGGTTATTACAGCTACAAATGGGCCGAAGTGCTGAGCGCAGACGCTTATGCGGCGTTTGAAGAAACCGCTGGGGCCGATGGCACGCCCAGCGTGGAAACCGGTCGCCTGTACCGCCAGGCCATTTTGGAAGCCGGTGGCAGCCGACCGGCGCTCGAGTCGTTCAAGGCCTTCCGGGGCCGAGAGCCGAGCCTGGATGCCTTGCTACGACACCAAGGCATGGTGACGGCTTAACCCCCATACTTTGGGGCTGTTTGTGCTTCCCTGTTTTGGCATGAGTCTGAGAGGTTTTGATTGCTCTTGAAGTCAAGCCCGCAGCCCAGCTTGGGATCGTTCGGGTCTTGAAAAAAGGACCCAACAAACTCGGTGTAGTCGGACATTGAGCTCCTATACCCCGGGTACCCACCTTGCGTCAAGCGTCAAAGACGCCTTAAGAAATCCCGCTTGTGCAGCGGTCCAGAACAACGCCTCGTTCAACAGTCCTCACACCTTTGAGCGTGCCGTGCATTTCCATGTGTATAACTCCTCCCGAGTTGTCATGGTGCTTGCCTACGGTATTGAAAGACATGTTGTCACTCTCAAACAAACGCTGACCTCTGGCATGTCAGCGGGCAAACTGGCCATCTCGTTGGCGTGTTTCTCTTTTGTGTCCAAGGCTTGGTTGAGCTGCTGGATCAAACCGCACGATCGGCAACGCGGTCGGCTGCCACGGTGCCATGCTCATAAGGAGGTCCTGATCCAACCGTGAGGCGACATACATTGGAAACACCCATCTTCACAGCCAATAGCCAAATCGTCGGTACAGCCACTCCCTTATTCGGTTCATGGTTGGGCGCTCACGCCAATGCGGCAAGAGCAATTCGTCCGAGTCTTTGCGGTCCTCGTTGAATGCCGCTTCCATGGCGCTGCCAAAGCTTGTGTCAATCACAATGACATTGACTTCGCTGTTATGCAAAAAACTCCGAGTGTCCATGTTGGCGGTGCCCACCGTGGACCAACGGCCATCGATCACCGCCGTCTTGGCATGAAGCACCACTTCACGCATTAAAAAAATGCGCAGCCCGCCCTCGAGCATTTCTTCAAAATAGGACTGCCCGGCATAAAACACCATGCCGCTCTCTATCACGCCAGGCAAGACCAACTGCGCATCCACTCCCCGCTTGGCAGCATCCAACAAGGCCTGGAGCATTTCTTCATCGGGCACAAGGTAGGCGCAGGTCAGGTAGATACGCTGACGGGCATGGCGTATGGCCTCGATGTAGACTGCATGCACTTCTTGCAGGCCGCCAGGCTCACTGGCCACCACCTGCACTGTCTGTTGCCCTGCTGCTGCCCCACCACCCGGAAAACGGCCAACTGTTGTCGCCGCTACGCCAGCCCTTGCAGCATGGGCATTCCAGGTTCGCAAAAAAACAGTTTGCAAAACGGCCACCGCCGGCCCTTGCACTTGCAAGTGGGTGTCTCGCCAACCCAGTGCGCGGCCCTTTGAGGCCTTGTAGTGAAACAAGGAACTCTGGGCGTAACTCTGACTGATATTCACCCCGCCGGTAAACGCCATGCGGTCATCCACCACCAACAACTTACGGTGATCCCTGTTGTTGGGCTTCCATGGGCCGCGCAGCTTGAAAGGGTTAACCGGATTGAAGGCCATCAACTCGATGCCCGCCTCTTTCAAGGTGTCAAAAAAACTGTCCGGAGTGCCCAGGGTGCCGACAGCGTCGTAGATGATGCGCACCTTGACCCCCGATCTCTGACTTGAAATCAGCAAATTGGCAAAGTGCATGCCCACTGGGTCTTGGTCAAAGATGTAAGTCTCCAGATGAATGCTGCTCCGGGCCGAGCGAATGGCCGCCTCCATGGCGGCCATGGTCTGAGGGCCATCGAAAAGCAGTTTGACTTGGTTGCCTGGAATCAGCGCACTGCGCAGGCCAGGTGCAGGCAAAGAGTTGCCTGGCAAACTGCTACAGCCACCGACCAAATAAGACAACAGCCACATGAAGGCGATCAGGAAATGGCGCATCTTGGCTGTCCAAAATCAAAGCCCCAGTCTGCGCCCTTGAAACTCTTCATACGGTTCGAGAACGTACGGACAACCGGCCTCTCTAGCGCCCTCATGGCTCATGCCCGATTCGCCCCCCAAAGTCACCAGCTCAAACACAAGTTGGGCTCATGCCGCAGCCGCCGGTTGAGTCCATCACCACAGCTGCGGCTGTGCCAGTCGCCCATCCAGACTTTGCCGAGCGGCACGGTGACCCTTCACAGGCCAAAGCGCTGGACCTTGCAATAACCGCATGCGCCCCAACCGGATCAAGACTGACCGTGATGGCACGCTGTAGCTTGGCCTTCAGACCTCAGCAAAGCAGAGCGCTGGCCACTGTTGCCTAACGAACAGACACGTGCAGTGGCGAGTACTACAACTCATGTGTAGGCCACTGGCAAACAGCGCACTCCACCAGTGCGTCCCACATCGTCCCCCTTTGGGTTGAATCGAAATCGACCGCCTCGGCACATGAAACTTTTCACGTTTGAACACAGTCCATGGGCATACCGCTTGGACCTGTTTTTGTATGGCATTTCTCCATGGGTGATGGCCATCGGGCTCATGGCCTACAACCCCGCGAATTCATGGGTGTGGTTGTGGGCTTTGGCGACCTTGGGTTTTTTAGCCTGGACGCTGACGGAATACCTGTTGCACCGGTTTATCTTGCATGGCTTGGTGCCCTTCAGTCGCTGGCACGAAGAGCATCACCAAAGGCCAGGTGCTTTGATTTGCATGCCCTCAGCCATCAGTTTGGGATTGATTTTTTTGCTGGTTTTTCTTCCCAACTTCTGGATGTTTGGTTTTTGGTCAGCCGTGGCGTTCAGTTTAGGCGTCTTATCCGGATACGCGATGTACACCCTGGTCCATCACGCCACACACCACTCAAAAAGCAAGCGCCCGTGGCTGCTACAGCTTCGCTTTCACCATGCCACACACCATGCCATGCACAAAAAAAAGGTGCTGCAGGCGTGCACTTCGGTGTCACCAATAAGGTGTGGGATCGCGTTTTTCGAACCTGAAAATTGAACGGGGATGGGGCCGTCCCGTACTCCCCCGCACCGGGTCGCATCAAACAAGCCAATCGATCCACTGCGACAATGAACAGGCCAAAAAAATCCCGACACAAATTGCTTCGTATCGGGTTTTGTACTGGTAGGCGCGACTAGATTCGAACTAGCGACCCCCACCATGTCAAGGTGGTGCTCTAACCAACTGAGCTACGCGCCTGCTAAGGCATGAATTATAGCGTCAAAAAAACCGCTTCTTGACCTGCCGCTTTGACATGTCGTGTTCAGCGCCTGCGGGCGGCCCTCACACCTTTGACCCCACGAACGGTGACCAAGACCCGGTTCAGACTCATGGCATCCCCGATTTCCACCGTGAAGGTCATCCAGGCCGTGCCTTTGACGGACTGGGTTTGCACGCCGATCACGTTCATTTTTTCTTTGGCAAACACTTCTGATATGTCGCGCAGCAAGCCTTGGCGGTCGATGGCCTCCACCGACACATCCACAGGATAGACCGAGCCTTCCGAAGCTTTGCCCTCACCCCAGCGGACATCAATCACGCGCTCGGCATGGCGCGCAGCCAGTACGCGGAAGTTGCTGCAATCTTGCCTGTGGATGCTCACGCCATTGCCGCGTGTGACAAAGCCACCAATCGCATCGGGTGGAGCGGGTTTGCAGCAGCGCGCCAATTGGGTCAAGAGCGAATCCACCCCCACCACCAAGACCCCCGAGGGGGACTTGCGGGTTACTGTGCCTTTGAACTTCTTTTGAAAGTACTCATCGGGCTCCAAGGCCGGTTCAGGGGGGTTGAGTAAGACCTCGATGTTGCGCAGAGAGTATTCATCCTTGCCCACCACCTCGAACAAACCATCTGCCGACTTGAAACCCAGTTGAGTGGCTAAATCTTCGAGGCGAATGGCGGTGCGGCCTAAGCGTTGCAAAGATTTTTCAACCGCCTCACGGCCCTTGGCAATGGTTTCTTCACTCACCTGCGCATTGAACCAAGCACGGACCTTGGCACGCGCCCGAGGGCTGGCTAAAAAGCCCAACTCTGGGTTGAGCCAATCGCGTGAAGGACCGCCCTCTTTGATGGCCGTGATCTCCACCGTCTGGCCATTGGCCAGTGGGGTGTTCAGGGGCACCATCGCCCCGTCGACCTTTGCGCCTCGGCAGCGGTGGCCCAAATTGGTGTGAACGGTGTAGGCAAAGTCAATGGCTGTAGCGCCCTGCGGCAACTCGACCACCGCCGCATCGGGCGTCAGCACATAAATGCGGTCCTCAAACAAGCCGCTGTCTTGCCCTTGGGTCTGCGCCGCACCCGACAAATCGCGTTCCCAGGCCAACAACTGTCGCAGCACCGCGATCTTGGTGTCGTATTCGCTGCGGGCAGAAACCCCGGCATAGCCCTTGGCGCCCGCTTCTTTGTAAGCCCAATGCGCTGCCACGCCATGTTCCGCATGCTCATGCATGGCCTGGGTGCGGATTTGGACCTCAATGGGGCCGCCATCGGCATCGCGCACCACGGTGTGCAAAGACTGGTAGCCATTGGCTTTGGGCTTGGCAATGTAGTCGTCAAACTCTTCGGCAATCGGGACAAAGTGCTCATGCACCCAGCTGAGCACTTGGTAACAATCGGCCACATTGGGCACCACCACGCGCAGCGCCCGGATGTCGAACACGCGGTCAAAGGGCAGCGCCTTGCCTCGCATCTTCTTGACGATGCTGTAAATGTGCTTGGGTCGCCCCTCCACGGTGGCCACAATGCCTTGGGTGGCCAAGGCTTGCTGCAGCCGCTCGCGCAATGCCAACATGTAACGCTCACGCTCAGCGCGTTTTTCATCCAACAGCCTGGCAATGTCCTTGTAGGTCGTGGGCTCCAGAAAGCGCAAGGACAGGTCTTCCAGTTCCCATTTGATTTGCCAAATGCCCAAGCGGTTGGCCAGTGGCGCAAAGACCGTCAAGGACTCGCTGGCCAAAACGGGCGGCACCGGTAATTTGGTGGCAGCGAAATGGCGCAGCGTTTGCAAACGCGACGCCAGTCGCAGCATGACCACACGCAAATCGCGGCTGAAAGCCAACAGCATCTTGCGCACATTTTCAGTCTGGATGCGCGGGCTCAGAGGTGTGTTGTCAGGCCCCTGGACACTGGTCTCAGCAGCCCGAGACAAGCGCTGCACATGCACCAACTGGTTGGTTTGCAGGGCCAATTGGGCCAAATGCAAGCCAAAGGCCTTGCCCATCACGTCCTCGGGCTTGTTCAGGTGTGGACAAGCATAGACCAAATAAATGGCTGCTTGCATGGCCAGCGAGCCCCCCATGTCCGACAAAATTGTGGCCACCGCATCGGCGTGCGCCAAAATGTTTTCACCGGTGTCCAGCGATTCGCCCGCAATCAAAGGCTCGGCAAAAGCGCGGGCTTTGGCCAACAGTTCGGCATCGGCTGGCAGGCTCTGGCCTTCGGCCGTGGCCAGCACAACGGGGGGCAACTGAGGCGCGTGCAAGCGCCCTGAGGGCGACATGGGGCGAGCAGAATGGCTGGAACTGGGGCTGACCATGGCTTCAAGCACCCCACAGAAACTGACTCACCACCGCCATTTGGCTCTCAGCGGTCAAAGTGGGTGCGTGGCCACAGTCTGGCCACACCTCCAACTGGGCTCTTGGCCCACGCTGCGTCATGGCCAAGGCTGTTGCGGCCGTCAACAAATCCGATTGCCCTCCGCGAATCAGCAAGGTTTGGGCTTGAATTTGGTCGTACAAACCCCACAAGCTGGCCTCGCCAGCGGTGGCTGCCTCGGGGGTCAATGCGCGCAACGGAACCCCAATGGCCGGATCGTAGTGCAGGGTCAAGGCGCCATCGATTCCCGGACGCGTCATGTGCGCCGACATCTCGCGCCAAACTTCGGGCAAGACCGGGCCAAAGCCTTGAGACAAGGTCCACAAAGCTGCAGCCGCCTCATCGAGATCGCGAAATTGGCCGTATTGCCCCACATAGGCTTGCATGCGCTGCACCGACGACCAAGTGATGGCCGGGCCCACATCGTTCAGCACCAATCGGCGAATGGGGATGGGTAAAGGCAGCAAGGGCTGTCCGGCCAGCACCATGCCAATCAAGCCGCCCATGCTGGTGCCCACCCAGTCCAGCGTTTGCAGGGGCTTGTCGGCCCCCAGTTGCAACTGAATCTGTCCCAACATGGCCAGCATGTCACTCGCGTACTGCGGAATTTGGTAGAGCGAGGCATGACTCAGCCATTCGCTGCGCCCCCGTCCCGCCACATCGGGACAAATCACCTGAAGTGGCTCAGGGCTTCGCGCCATCAAGGCCTGAGCCAGGCGGTCGAAATCGCGGCCTTGACGTGTCAAGCCATGCACGCACACCACCACGCGGCGGGCATTCACGTCGCCCCAACGCCAAAAGGCCATGCGGTGCTGACCTTCGGGGTGGGGACAGGTCACCCAGTCGAGCTGGGGCAATGCGTTGGCAGGCTTGGGCGTGTGGGTCATGACAATTGGCAACAATCTGGAGAGTTCACCCATCAAACCGGGCTTGGGCAGCGCCATAATGGACTTTTGAACATCCTAATTCATCTTTCGGAGTCATCCTCATGTTGCAAGGTAAAACAGCGTTGGTCACGGGTTCCACCAGCGGTATCGGACTGGGCATTGCCAAAGCTTTGGCCAAGCAAGGCGCCAACATCGTCCTCAATGGTTTCGGTGATGTCGAAGGCCCCAAGGCCGAGATTGCCGCCTTGGGTGTGAAGGTGGCTTACCACGGTGCCGACATGAGCCAAGCCCACGAGATCGAAGCCATGATGAAGTTTGCTGCGGACACCTTCGGGCGCGTGGACATCCTGGTCAACAACGCCGGTATCCAGCATGTGGCCAAGGTCGAAGACTTCCCCGTCGAGCGCTGGGATGCCATCATCGCCATCAATCTGACGAGCGCCTTCCACGCCACACGGCTGGCTCTGCCTGCGATGAAAGCGGCCAAATGGGGCCGGATCATCAACGTGGCATCGATCCACGGCTTGGTAGGGTCAGCCGAAAAATCGGCCTATGTGGCGGCCAAGCATGGCGTGGTGGGCCTGACCAAGGTTACGGCACTTGAAAACGCCACCACTGGTGTGACCTGTAACGCGATTTGCCCCGGTTGGGTGCTGACACCACTGGTGCAAAAACAAGTGGATGCCAAAGCGGTGGCCATGGGCTTGTCCAACGAAGACGCCAAAAAACAGCTGCTGCGGGAAAAAGAGCCCTCGATGCAGTTCACCACCCCCGAAGAACTGGGCGAGCTGGCCTTGTTCTTCTGCTCGGCTGCGGGCAACAACGTGCGCGGCGCAGCTTGGAACATGGATGGCGGCTGGACCGCGCAATAACCAAGCACTCGGCCATGAACAACTCCACCCGCCTGGACAAAGTCGTCATCGTGGACGACGACGCGCGCATCCGTGATTTGCTGCGGCGCTTTCTGTCGCAAGAAGGCTTGGACGTTTTGTTGGCCGAAGATGGCCGGGCCTTGGACCGCATCATGCAGCGCGAAACCATCGACCTGGTCGTGCTGGACCTGATGCTGCCTGGCGAAGACGGGATGAGCATCTGCAAGCGGATTCGCGCAGCTGGCAACAAAACACCTGTGATCATGCTCACAGCCAAAGTTGAAGATGCCGATCGCATTGCGGGCCTGGACATGGGTGCCGATGACTACTTGGGCAAGCCCTTTAACCCACGGGAGTTGTTGGCTCGAATCCACGCCGTGTTGCGCCGAAGGCCAACAGCCGAAGTGCCCGGCGCACCGTCCATCGCAGACAACGAAGTCATCGTGTTTGGTGCCTTCACGCTCGATTTGGGGACCCGCTCATTGAGCCGCTTGGGCGAAGACATGCCGCTGACCAGTGGCGAGTTTTCCATGCTCAAAGCCCTGGCCCGGCACCCCAAGCAAACCCTGTCGCGAGAAAAACTGGCCCAGCTGGCCCGTGGTCGCGAATTTGAGCCATTTGACCGCAGCTTGGATGTTCAAATTTCTCGCCTGCGAAAAATGATCGAACAAGACCCCGCCGCACCCAAAGTCATTCAAACGGTTTGGGGCATCGGTTATGTGTTTGTGCCCGATGGCCAAGCGTGAGCCCTGCTGAAGTCAAAGTCCCAGAGCCGGGCGTGGCCGACAAACCCGCTCGCAAGCTCAAGCTCAGCTTGTTTTGGCGCACGTTCATTTGGCTGGCCTTGCTGATTTTGTTCAGCAGCATGGCTTGGCTGCAGATGTTTCGCACCCAAGAGTACGAACCCCGAATTTTGCGCAATGTCCACCAAATTGCCACGGTGGTCAATTTGACCAAAACCGCCTTGGTGCACACCGATGCGATCGCACGGGTGTCGCTGCTGAAAACGCTGGCCGACGAAGAGGATGTCAGCATCCAAACGCGAGAACCCGGCGACCAGATCCAGGCCTTTGGGACTTCAGGACTGGAACGGCAATTGGTCAAGGAGATGGTCAAACGGCTGGGGCCCGACACATTGATCGCTTCCCAAGTCAACCAAGTCGACGGCCTGTGGATCGGCTTCAAGATCGAGCGTGACAGTTACTGGCTGCAAATGGACCCTGAGCGGCTCAGGCCATTGGGCGGCTCGGCATGGCTGACTTGGCTGGGCTTGACGCTTGCGCTGTCCTTGGGGGGCGCTGCCTTGATGGCTGGTCTGATCAACCGGCCTTTGAAGCGCCTGTCTTTGGCCGCCAGCCAAGTGCGCGATGGCCATTTCAATACCGCCAACCTGGACGAGGATGCAGCCACCAGCGAAATTCGCGAAGTCAACATCGGCTTCAACCGCATGGCCGAGCGTTTGGCCAAGATCGAGCAAGAACGGGCCGTGATGCTGGCGGGTATTTCACACGATTTGCGCACCCCCCTGGCCCGTTTGCGCCTCGAGACCGAGCTGAGTGTGGCCAACCTCGAAACCCGTGATCTGATGGCCGCCGACATCGCCCAACTCGACGCCATCATCGACAAGTTCCTCGATTACGCCCGACCCGAACCCACGAATTTGGGGCCCGTTTTGTTGTCGGGCGTCATCAGTCGAAGCATTGCACCATGGCGCAACGACCAGCGCCTGCAGATCAGCGTCGATGTGGCCGAAGACCTGCAAATCCATGCCGAGCAAGTCGAACTGGTTCGGGTCATGTCCAACTTGCTGGAAAATGCCCGCCGTTATGGTCAAAGCCCCAACGACGGCATCACGCGGGTCGAAATTGTGGCTCGTGTGCACGAAGGCTGGGTGTTGCTGCGCGTACGCGATCAAGGCCCCGGCGTCCCTGAGGACACGTTAAAGAACCTGACCCAACCGTTTTTCAGAGGCGACAGCGCACGAACCAACGCCACTGGTTCAGGCTTGGGCTTGGCCATTGTCGAAAAATCTGTGCAGCGCATGGGTGGCACGTTCTCGGTGTTCAACAACAGCGCCGGGGGACTGATGGCGCTGATGAAATTCAGGCAGGTGTCACCGACTTGAGGGTCAGCAAGGCCACCGCACGCGCTTCCATGCTGTGACCCAAGCCCACGGGCCCCAGTTTTTCTGCCGTCTTGGCCTTCACATTCACCCGATCCAAAGCCACGCCCAACGCCTGCGCAACGCCTGCATTGATGGCCGCCATGTGCGGGGCCAGTTTGGGGGCTTGGGCCACGATGGTGCTGTCCACGTTCACCAGCTCCGTCACCCAGCCCCGCAGCGCCCAAAACCGCATCGGTGATGGCATGCAGCAGCACATCGGCATCAGAGTGGCCCAGCAGCCCCGATGAATGGGGGATTTCCACCCCGCCCAAAACCAGCTTGCGCCCTGGCACCAGGGCATGCACGTCCCAGCCTTCACCGATTCTGAAACTCATGTCCTGCTCCCCAAAATGGCTTCGGCCAACGCGAAGTCGGCCGGGTATGTGACTTTGAAATTTTGCGCCGAGCCCTCCACCAAGCGCGGCTTGAGGCCCAGTCGCTCCATCGCACTGGCCTCATCGGTGATGCCCGCAAAGCCAATGGCCGCCACCGCAGCCAGTGCATCGTGCAAGGCCTGCAGGCGAAACATCTGCGGCGTCTGTGCCAACCATTTGTGCTCACGCGGCACCGTGGCCAAAACGCGGCCGCCCTCTTCGCTTTTGAGCGTGTCAGGCAAAGGCAACGCCAACAGCCCACCCACCACATCGTGTTGGCAAGTGTCGATCAGGCGGCTCACCGACTCGGGGGACACCAAACAACGCGCCGCATCGTGCACCAACACCCAATCCATCGGGTCCAGGCCAGCCTTCAACATGGCTTGAAGCCCCTTGAACACACTCTCGGCACGGCTGACGCCGCCGCAGGCCTGGCGCTGGAAATTCGCGGGCCAGCCCTGCTCGGGCCAAGCATGGGCATCATCCGGCGACAAAATCACCCAGCCACTCGTCAATCGAGGCACCTGCGCTAAAGCTTGCAAAGTGTGCATGACCATGGGCTGACCCGCCACCTGCTGGTATTGCTTGGGTTGCAGCGTGCCCGCCCGGCTGCCCGTGCCCGCGCAAGGGATCAGGGCATGAAAGCGGGGCATAGAGGTGCGGTCATTCATAGGAACACATTGTAGTTTTGTAGGTTGGCCGCTTCAGCCCCTAAAATCAAGCCAATTCGACATTTCCACACCCCCCTCCATCATGGCGGGGGGTGTTTTGCCTTTTCCAACGCCCACGCCATGCAACTGCCCAGCCTCATTACCGGCAAACGTTTCACCCTGCCCCGCCCTGCAGGTTCAGCCGATGCCGTGCTGCTGTCCCAGTTGGCCGAGCGCGAGAAAAAGGCGGGCAAGATCACCGCCATCGTCACTGCCGATGCAGCCGATGCCCAGCGACTGATGGACGAGATGAAGTTTTTTGCACCCGATCTGCGCTGCGTGATGTTCCCCGACTGGGAAACCCTGCCGTACGACACCTTCTCGCCGCACCAAGACCTGATCAGTGAACGCTTGGCCACACTGTGGCGCATCAAACAGCGCAACCATGTCGAAAGCGCTGACGTGGTGCTGCTGCCCGCCACGACGGCCTTGTACCGGCTGGCGCCACCGTCCTTTTTGGCGGGCTACACCTTTGAATTCAAGGTCAAACAAAAGCTCGATGAAGCCCAGCTCAAGGCCCAGCTCACACTGGCGGGTTACGCGCATGTGAGCCAAGTGGTCAGCCCCGGGGAATACGCGGTGCGCGGCGGCCTGATCGATTTGTTCCCCATGGGCTCGCCGGTGCCTTATCGGGTGGATTTGTTCGACGACGAGATCGACTCCATTCGCACCTTTGACCCCGACAGCCAGCGCAGCCTCTACCCCGTGCCCGAGGTGCGCCTGTTGCCCGGCCGCGAGTTCCCGATGGACGAGGCGGCCCGTGGGCGGTTTCGCAGCCGTTGGCGCGAACTGCTGGAAGGCGACCCAACCAAAAGCCGCATCTACAAAGACATGGGCAATGGCGTGGCCACGGCGGGCATCGAGTACTACCTGCCGCTCTTCTTTGAAGAAACCGCCACGGTGTTTGACTACCTGGGCGCCGGGCAAGCGGACGCTGCCACCGTGGTGCTGCACGGCGATCTGGAGCCTGCATTCCAACGCTTTTGGCAAGACACCAAAGACCGCTACCGCTTGGTGCAAGGCGACCCCGAGCGGCCCGTGCTGCCACCCGATGCGCTGTTTTTGAATGCAGAGCAGTTTTATGGCCTGTGCAACCAGCATGCGCAACTGGCCTTACGCCCGGACACAGACGACGCCGAAAACAACCCCCTGGCCCAAGCCCTGCCCGATTTGACGGTGGTGCGCGGTGCCGAAGACCCGCTGGCCCGACTGCAAGCGCACATCCACAGCGGGAAGACCCGCGTGCTGATCCTGGCCGAGAGCGACGGCCGACGCGAAAGCCTGCTTGACTTTGTGCGCTCCAGCGGCCTCACACCCCCAGTGTTTGACAATCTTCAAGGATTTTTGGCCAGCGACGAAAAAGTCGGCATGGCCACTTCAATGCTCAACAAAGGCTTTCACTGGTTCGAGCACCACATCGACCTGGTCACCGAAACCGAACTCTTTGCGGTGGGGGCCACCACCCGCCGACGCAAAAAACAAGAACAAGTCAGTGACGTCGAAGCCCTCATCAAAGACTTGAGCGAGCTGAACGTGGGCGACCCGGTTGTGCACAGCCAGCACGGCATTGGCCGCTATCGGGGCTTGGTGAACATGGACATGGGGCAAAAAAACAGCGACGGCAGCCCAGCCGTGCAAGAGTTTTTGCACCTCGAATATGCAGGCGACGCCACGCTGTATGTGCCGGTGAGCCAATTGCAGCTCATCAGCCGCTACACCGGCGTGAGCGCCGACGAAGCACCCCTGCACAAACTGGGCTCAGGCCAGTGGGAAAAAGCCAAGCGCCGCGCTGCCGAACAGGTGCGCGACTCGGCGGCAGAGTTGCTCAACATTTACGCCCGCCGCGCCGCACGCGAGGGCCATGCCTTCCGATACAGCCCGCAGGACTACGAGACCTTTGCCAACGACTTCGGCTTTGAAGAGACCGCCGACCAGCGGGCGGCTATCCACTGCGTGATCCAAGACATGATCAGCCCCCGCCCCATGGACCGGTTGGTCTGTGGTGATGTGGGTTTTGGCAAGACCGAAGTGGCCTTGCGCGCCGCCTTTGTGGCCGTCACAGGCGGCAAACAAGTCGCCATTTTGGCGCCCACCACGCTCTTGGCCGAGCAGCACTTTCAGACTCTGAAAGACCGCTTTGCCAAATGGCCCGTGCAAGTGGCCGAGGTCTCGCGTTTCCGGTCGGGCAAAGAAGTCACCGCGGCCCTCAAAGGCATTGCCGATGGCACGGTGGACATCGTGGTCGGCACACACAAGCTGCTGAGTGAGTCCACCAAATTCCACAACCTGGGCCTGCTCATCATTGACGAAGAGCACCGTTTTGGGGTGCGCCACAAAGAGGCCATGAAAGCCCTGCGCGCCGAAGTCGACGTGCTCACGCTCACGGCCACGCCCATTCCGCGCACTTTGGGCATGGCGCTCGAAGGCCTGCGCGATCTCTCCGTGATCGCCACAGCGCCGCAGCGCCGCCTGGCCATCAAGACCTTTGTGCGCAACGAGGGCACGGGCGTGATCCGCGAGGCGGTGCTGCGCGAGCTCAAGCGTGGCGGGCAGGTGTACTTCTTGCACAACGAAGTCGACACGATTGAAAACCGCCGCCAAAAGCTCGAAGAAATCCTGCCCGAGGCCCGCATCGCGGTGGCCCATGGCCAAATGCCCGAGCGGGAGCTGGAACGTGTCATGCGCGACTTTGTGGCCCAGCGCTACAACATCTTGCTGTGCTCGACCATCATCGAGACCGGCATCGACGTGCCCACCGCCAACACGATCGTGATGAGCCGGGCCGACAAGTTTGGCCTGGCCCAGTTGCACCAACTTCGTGGGCGCGTAGGCCGCTCACACCACCAAGCCTATGCCTATTTGATGGTGCCCGAGATCCAGGGCCTGACCAAACAAGCCGCTCAGCGGCTGGACGCGATCCAGCAAATGGAAGAACTGGGCAGCGGCTTTTACCTGGCGATGCACGACCTGGAAATCCGCGGCGCGGGCGAGGTGCTGGGCGAAAACCAAAGCGGCAACATGCTCGAAGTGGGTTTTCAGCTGTACAACGAAATGCTGTCCGAAGCTGTGCGATGCCTCAAGGCCGGCAAAGAACCCGACTTGCTCAGCCCCCTGTCGGTCACGACCGACATCAACCTGCACGCCCCCGCCCTGCTGCCCAACGACTACTGCGGCGATGTGCACCTGCGCCTGAGCTTCTATAAAAAGCTGGCCACCGCCAAAACCAGCGACCAGATCGACGCCCTGCTCGAAGAGCTGGTGGACCGCTTTGGCAAGCTGCCCCCACAGGCGCAAACCCTGGTGGATGTTCACCGCCTGCGGGTGCTGACCCATCCCTACGGCGTAGTCAAAGTCGACGCTGCTCCTGGCGTCATCCAGATCACCTTCAAACCCAACCCGCCCGTGGACCCCATGGCCATCATTGGCCTGATCCAAAAGAACAAACACATCAAGCTGGCGGGCAACGACAAAATCCGCATCGAACGCGAACTGCCCAACCCCAAGGCAAGGGCGCAGATGGTGCGGGATGTGCTGCGCAGCTTGGGGACGCCGAAGGTGGAGATGGCGACAGTTTGAAAAGCCCATCCATACAACATATGTCAGGCATATGCTAAGCTCACAACCTCTTTCCATGGAGCTGCCCCATGTCTGTCACTGCCCTCACCACCGCTGAAAAATCTGCTGTTTATCTGACCGCCGCCAGAACAGATGCGCCTGCCGAAGCCGGCCGTCATGTGCGGCTGTTCCGCAATGGGGCTAACCAGGCGGTGCGCATTCCGCGTGAATTTGAGTTTGCAGCCCAAGAAGTGGTGATGAAAAAGGTGGGCAACACGCTGGTCTTGGAGCCGGTCACGTTATGGCCTCAGCGCGGATCGGCTGCAGCGCTGCGCATGGCACTTGAAGAGATCAAAAAACTCGGGCCTTGCGAAGACACCTTCCCGGATGTTGACGAAGGCGTGCTGCCGCTCGATGACATTGTCTTCAACCCATGACAGCCACCTTTTTTTTGGACACCAACATCATCAGCCACATGATGCTGGACGGCGATGGCGCAGCAGCGCGTCGCGCCATTCAAGTGCTGACCGAACAACCCGACATCGATTTGTGCACCAGCATCGTGGTGCAGTGTGAGCTGCTTTATGGCTTGCGCAAATGTCTAAGCCCGCGCCTTGAGCGTGCTTACGAACTGCAAATGCGGGGGCTGAAAGTCATCTCAATGGAGGAAGCAGATGCACCTGTTTATGCCCAATTGCGAAACGCCCTTGAATCCAATGGCACCCCTCTGGGACCCAACGACATGCTGATCGCGGCGCAAGCCATGCGCTGTGACGCCACGCTGGTCAGTGCCGATGCCGCCTTTGCCCGCGTGCCCGGCTTGAAGCTGCAAAATTGGCTGGCCTGACCCCTTATCTCATTTGATTTTTTGATGCTGCTCATGACCACCGCCACCCTCACCGAGTTTGCCCCCGGCCTTGCCATTCAGGGCTTCACCGCGCCCCTGCCGCTGTCCCAATTCAAACTCATCGCGTTTGACATGGACTCCACGCTCATCAGCATCGAGTGCATCGACGAGATCGCCGACGCCGTGGGCCGCAAGGCCGAGGTGGCCGCTATCACCGAAGCGGCCATGCGCGGCGAGATCACCGACTTCAAAGAGAGCCTGCGTCGGCGCCTGGCCCTGCTCAAAGGCGTGACGCTGGCCGACATGGAACGCGTCTACACCGAGCGCCTGACCATCAACCCCGGTGCCCATGAACTGATTGCGGCTTGCCAGAAGGCGGGCATGAAGGTGCTGCTGGTCTCGGGGGGCTTCACCTTCTTTGCCGACCGCGTCAAAGAGCGCCTGAACATCGACTTCGCCCGTTCCAACCGGCTGGAGGTGGTCAACGGTGAACTCACGGGCGGCTTGGTGATGCAAAGCTGGGGCGACATTTGCGACGGCGCTGAAAAGCGCAGAACGGTGCTGGAAATGGCCTCGTTGATGGGCATCGGCCCACACGAGTGCATTGCCGTGGGCGACGGCGCGAACGACCTGCCCATGATGGGCGCTGCGGGATTGTCGGTGGCCTACCACGCCAAACCCAAGGTGCGCGAGCAAGCCATGGTCGCCATCAACCAAGGTGGGCTCGACCGCTTGCTGGAAGTCGTCAAGCCCTGAAGTCACGCCCCCTCAGCGGCGCAGCGGTTTGAGCAGATCGCTCAGGCCGTTGTGGTCGATCTCTTGCATCAGCTGCAGCAGTTGCCCGATTTCACCTTTGGGGAAACCTTCACGCGCAAACCAATTGAGGTAGTTACCGGGCAAATCGGCGATCAACATGCCTTTGTGTTTGCCGTACGGCATAGGGGTGGTCACGAGCTTCACCAGGTCTTCGGGTTTCATGGACGCGCTTTCATGCCATGTCTGCTCAGGCCTCGCCCCACAACCAAGACCGCACACGGGCATGGAAAGCTTCGGGCCGTGAAATCATCACCCAATGCCCGCAGGGCAAGCCTTGCACCGCGCTGCCAGGCTGGGCAGCGACTCTATCCAACCATTTGGCCGAATGGAACATGAAAGGTTTGCGCGCCCCATAAACAAACAAAAGCGGCATCGGCAACTGGACGGGCGCCGCATGCTTCAAGCCACCCGCCGTGCCGAACCACTGCATGGCGTAGGGGTAGTTCATCTTGTGGGTGACACGACCAGCGTCGGAGGGACAGCGCAGCCACCGCGCCATGGATTCGCGTCGCAAAGCGCCCGAGTTGTGGTCGCCCACGTCCACCGCCACCACGCGGGCCACACGATCGGGGTGGCGCATGGCGAATTCATAACCAAACATGCAGCCCCAGTCGTGCAGCATCAAGGTCACCGGCTTGTCGGGGCTGATGCGGTCAACAATCTGACGCAACAGCTGGCACATGTCGTCCAAGCGGGTGACTGCAGGGCCGGATTCAAAACCGGGCAGGGTCAGTCGGGCGCAGGTGGCACGGTCTTGCAAGGCCGCCACAGTGCCGTCCCACAAGGCTCGGGTGTCAGGCCAGCCGTGCAGCATGAGGATGACCTCGTCACCCTGCCCCTGCAGCCACACGTCAGTACCGTTGACGGTGATGCACAGTTCCGTTCCAGCAACCATGGCTTACAAAGCTTTGGCCAGCCGCGAAACACCTTCTAGAATCTTCTCTTCGCCTACGGTGGCAAAGCTCAAGCGGAATGTGGCGTGACCGGGGTTCGCACAGAAGAACGGTGTACCCGGCACAAAGGCCACACCTTTTTCGATGGCACGTTTGGCAAACACGTTGCCATCATTCACCTTGCCGCCTGCACCCGTGAGGCGCGCCCAAACAAACAGACCACCTTCGGGCTGCACAAAAGACACCGCATCGCCCAACTCACGGCGCAGCGCATCACCCATGGTTTGGGCGCGTTGGGCGTACACGGCACGCACTTTGTCCAGTGTGGCGGGCATGCGGCCGGCCAACAGGTATTGCGCCGCCGTGGCTTGGGCAAAAGTGCTGGTGTGCGCGTCGCTGAACTGTTTGCACATGGTGGCGCGGGCCAACAATTCAGCGGGCGCGACCATCCAGCCCACACGCAGGCCGGGCGACAGCACTTTTGACAAAGAGCCGCAATGCACCAACAACTCACGGCTGCCAGGGACGGTGCTGCTCAAGGCCAGCAGGCTGGGCGGTGGGGCTTCACCAAAATACAGATCGCCATACGGGTCGTCTTCGACAATCAGGGTTTGGTGCTTAACGGCCATCTCCAGAACTTGGCGGCGGCGCTCAGCAGTCATCAGGGCACCGCTCGGATTGCCAAAGGTAGGGATCAAGTACACAAACTTCGGCTTGTGCTCAGCGATCAGTTTTTCCAGCTCGTCGGTCTTGACGCCATGGCCGTCCACCGGGGCACTGATGAGTTCAGCCCCATACAAACGGAAGCACTGGATGGTGGCCAAAAAGGTCGGGCCTTCCACGATCACCTTGTCGCCGGGGCTGATCATGGTTTTGCCGATCAAATCCAGCCCCTGCTGGCTGCCGGTGGTCACGATCAGCTGCTCGGCGCTCACGTCATGGGCACCTTTTTGGCCCATGAAGTGGGCCAGTTGCGCGCGCAGCGGACCAAAGCCTTCGGTCGCGCCGTATTGCAAGGCCGCACCGGGGTCTTGGGTCAGCGCAGCGTTGCTGGCTTCGCGGATACCGTCCACGTCAAACATGGCACTGTCGGGGAAACCGCCCGCAAAGCTGATGATGCCCGGATTGCCCAAAAGCTTGAACAGCTCACGGATGGCAGAGGTTTCGACGTTGTTCAGGCGATCGGCGAATTGCAAAGGCATGGTGTATCTTCCCGGGTTGACTTGGCCGTCATTTTGCCAACTTCTGCACACCTACTTTTTACCGCCATGAAACCCGCACAGATCGAATCTTTCTTTGCCACCCTGCAAGCCGCCAACCCCATGCCCGTGACCGAGTTGGAATACACCAGCGTGTTTGAGCTGTTGGCCGCTGTGCTGCTGTCGGCCCAGGCCACCGACGTGGGCGTGAACAAGGCCACGCGCAAGCTGTTCCCCGTGGCAGGCACGCCACAAAAGATCATCGACCTCGGGCTGCAGGGGCTGGAGGGCTACATCAAAACCATTGGCCTGTACCGCAGCAAAGCCAAGCACCTGATGGAAACTTGCCGCATCTTGGTGGAGCAGCACGGCGGCCAGGTGCCCCGCAGCCGTGAAGCCCTCGAAGCCCTGCCCGGCGTCGGGCGCAAAACGGCCAATGTCGTGCTCAACTCGGCCTTTGGTGAGGCGACCATGGCCGTCGACACACACATTTTTCGCATGGGCAACCGCACAGGCTTGGCCCCGGGCAAAACGCCCTTGGCGGTGGAGCTCAAATTGCTCAAGCGCATACCCGCCAAATATCTGGTCGATGCCCACCACTGGCTGATCCTGCACGGGCGCTATGTGTGCCAAGCCCGAAAACCCTTGTGCGTGCAATGTTCGGTGTCGGATTTTTGCGATTTCAAGCCTAAAACAGCCTGAGATTCAAACCCACGGCAGGACCCAAATCACGCATGCAGGGCGGGTAAAATCATTCTTTTGCCCTATTGACAGCATCAGCCCACTCGGCTGGCGCCCGTCTGCCAAAGCGCCTTGACGCTCGGTTTTTCCATTTCCAAATACCCACCCATGACACGCCCTCTGCCGCGTGCCCATTTCAACAGTTCTCCACTGGTGCGGTTTTTGACCGAAAGCGCCATGATGGAGGCTGCCCAAGAGACCGACGATGTCGGGCATAAACTGGGCGATTGGCTCAATTTTCGGCAAGCCATCCATTTGCAATCCGTATTGCAGGCAGACGTCCAAAGCGCAGATCCTTTGCCCGCGCACATCCAACGGGCTGTTCCCATCAGCCCAGCCGCTTTGGCCCTCCACGTGGACAAGCTCAGGGCCCAATTGGCCGAGTCGATCACACAAGGCGCGCCCGCGGGCTCGGGCTTGACGCTCATCCAGATGCCTGCCGCCGAACTGATCGAGCCGGTTGACCCCAAAACAGCTTACGCCCCCTACCGACGATTCCATGCGGCCCACCAACGGCAAATGGAAAGCAGCTTACGCAGCCTGCGGGCCAGTGTGCGGTGGCAACTGAGCAAGCGAGGTGGCCAGTTACAGCAACTGGCCCTGCTGGATGCCGCTTTTGAGAACATCCTCAGCGAGCGAGAGGCCGCGCTTCTGGGCAAAGTGATCCAGATGCTTGAAAAACGGTTTGTACAAGCCCTCAAATTGCACCTCAAACAAGCCTATGAAACCCCCACAGGCACGGCCACTGCGCCGGATGGGCCCGGCCAAGCCTTGTCTTGGTTGATGCCCCATCGCCAAGCGCTGCGGACCGCCCTGTTGGCCGAATTGGACACCCGCTTGCAGCCAACCCTCGGTTTGCTCGAAGCCCTCACATCAGAGAACCCCGACCCATGAAACGCTTTTCTTTTTCAATCGCCTTTGGTTTGGGCGTGCTGGCGCTGCTCTGGGTGGCCGCAGCTGTGGCCAGCAGCCATTTTTTGGTGCTGGTGATGACCGCATTGATCGGCGGGGTGTATGGCTTTGGCGCGCTGGAGCTGCGCCGATACCGGGCCACAACGCAGGCGCTGAACCAAGGCTTGGCCCAAGTCCCACAAGACTTGGCCCACCTGAACGATTGGCTGATCACCTTGCCAGCCGAATTGCACAACCCCGTACGCCAACGACTTGAGGGGGAGCGCGTGGCCTTGCCCGGCCCTGTTTTTTCTCCCTACCTGATCGGTCTTTTGGTCATGCTGGGCATGTTGGGCACCTTTTTAGGCATGGTGGTCACGCTCAACGGTGCCGTTTTTGCGCTCGAGGGTTCGAGCAGCATCGCCGGTGTGCGCGCCGCATTCTCTGAGCCGATCAAAGGCTTGGGCCTGGCTTTTGGCACCTCGGTGGCCGGTGTGGCCACCTCGGCCATGCTGGGCCTGATGAACAGTTTGGCAAGACGCGAACGCGTTTTGTCATCGCAACAACTGGACAGCTTGATCCACACCCACTTGCACCGGTTTTCACTCGCGCACCTACGGCAAGAAACCTACAAAGCTTTTCAGCAACAGGCACAAGCGTTGCCTCAAGTGGTGGCACAACTGCAAAACATGATGGTGCAACTGAGCAGCACCAACGAACAGCTGCATGCGCGTTTGCTCACCAGCCAACAAAGCTTTCACCACGAAGTACAGACCGCCTACTCGGGTTTGGCCCAATCGGTGGACCAGTCTTTGCAAAGCAGCTTGCGTCAAAGCCTGCAATCGGCCACAGACAGCATGCAACCGCTGGTGCAAGCGAGCATGGTGCAACTGGCCGATCAGGCCCAAACCCTGAACGATCGTTTGCTGCAGATTGCCCAAGGGCAACTCACCGAGATCAACACCCAATTGACCGGCACGGCCAAAGCGATGGTCGAGCAGATCGGTTCGGCCCAAGCCCTTCAACTCTCCCAACACAGCGCCGCAGACCAAGAGCGTTTGCAGGTTTGGCAAGCGGCATTGGTTCAGATGGCTGCATCGCTCAACACCCAATGGCAGGCCTCGGGTGCGCAAACCTTGTCCCAACAACAAGCCATTTGCGACACCTTAAACCGCACAGCGCAAGAGCTGACAGTCCACACAAAAACCCAAGCCACCCAAACCCTGGCCGAAATCGTCCGGCTGATGAACAGCAGCGAGGCCCTTGTGCAAGAGCGCATGGCTTCAGAGACCGCTTGGGCGGCACAACATGCCCAGCGCGCCGAAGAACTGTCGGCCCTGCTGCGCCAAGAGTTGTTGGCCTTGCGCGAACAAGAAAGCCAACGCGGCGATGCCGCTGTGGCCCGCCTGGCAGAGCTGCAAACGGCCGTGACACATCACTTGTCCACCTTGGGCTTGGCCTTGGAAGCCCCCATCACCCGCTTGATTGAAACCGCATCCCAAGCCCCCAAAGCCGCTGCCGAGGTCATTGGCCAGTTGCGTCAGGAAATCTCGTTCAGCGTGGCACGCGACAACGCACTGCTGGAGGAACGCAGCCGCATCTTGAACACGCTCAGCACCTTGCTGGACGCGATCAACCATGCCTCCACCGAGCAGCGCGGCGTCATCGATGCGCTGGTGAAATCAAGCCAGGACAGCTTGGCGCAGGCCTGTGGACAGTTTCAAGTGCATGTGTCGGCCGAGACCGATAAGCTCGGTGGCATTGCCGCGCAGGTCACGGCCAGTGCGTTGGATGTGGCGAGCCTGGGTGACACCTTTGGCTTTGCGGTGCGTTCGTTCAGCGAAACCAACGACAAACTCATGGCTCACTTGCAACGCATCGAGGCGGCCATGAACAAGTCGATGACGCGCAGCGACGAGCAACTGGCCTATTACGTGGCGCAAGCCCGGGAGATTGTTGACTTGAGCATTGGCAGCCAAAAAGATGTGCTCGAAGCGCTTCAGCGGCGCACCGACTTGACCCCGCAAGGAGCCGTTTGATGCTGGAGAACGATGCCGACGTCGATGCCACATCCCCCATCTGGATATCGTTTGCAGACCTGATGACGGGTCTGCTGGGCGCTTTTGTGTTGCTCTTGGTCGGCGTCATGGCAGCACAGCTGGACATGGCCTCCAAATTGGAAGACGAGGTGCAAAAACGCCAAGTGGAAGAACAAAAACGCTTGTCGCTGGAGCAGGCGCTGGCCATTCCTTTGGCCAGCGGACGCATCACTTTGAACAATGGGCGCATCGGCATCAGCGGCAAACTGTTGTTCGAACTCAACTCGGACAAGCTCGAACCCGAAGGCAGGCAGCTGCTCAAAAGTTTGGTGGTGCCATTGCGCAGTTATCTGCAGTCTCGGGATGAAATGTTGATGGTCAGTGGCTTCACCGACGACAAAGCCATTGGCCAACGCAACCGCCAATTTGAGGACAACTGGGAGCTTTCTGCCCAACGCGCCCTCACCGTGACCCGAACTTTGATTGAGGAAGGCATGCCGTCCTCGGCCCTGTTCGCAGCCGCATTCGGGCAAGAGCAGCCTCTGGTGGCCAACACCAACGACTTGGCTCGGGCCCAAAACCGACGGGTCGAGATGGCACCGGTCCCCAAAGCGGCCAAGGGCGCCCAAGCGGTTGCAGCGCCTCAATGACCAACGCCCCATCGCCACGGCCTGCACTTGCCGCCTTGGACCCGGTGGGCTGGCATTACACCAAACAGCTGTCACTTCGTGCCAGTGAAGCCACGGGCCTCACGCGCGAATTGCTGCTGGCCAAACTGGAAAAGACCTTGTCCGAGATGAATGCGCGCTGGGATGCCAAGGCGATGCGCGTCATGCCCGAACCCGATGCCGCTTTGCCCTCTCCCTTGGCGCAGCTGTTGCAAGAGATGACACCGGCATCCGATGAAACACGGCCCCACACGTCCAGCAAGCCCAACGCTTGGCGCGCCGAAAGCCCTCGCATTCAACAGTTTCGCAAGCAGCTGGGACACATCCGTGTGCAAAAACAGGTGACCCAAGCCATGGCTCAAGCCCCGCAAAACGCTGGTCCGATCAACTCACACATGTTGGTGTTGCGCTCTCTCGGCCAGATGCGCGAGGCATCGCCGGACTACTTGGGCAGGTTCATGGTCTACCTGGACACACTGCTGTGTTTGGATGCGCCCAACGCCAGCAAGCCTCCCACGCCAAAAAAACGAAGAGCAACACGCTCAGACCCATAAGGGCAACGGCCCCAAGTGATCAATCCGTTTGGTTTTGCCCCAAGGGCAGATTCAGAGACCGAGCTGAACCAGTGCAGCTTGCAAGCCTGCCAATCCACCCACGCGCTGGTCATTGATGAAGATTTGGGGCATTTGGCGAACCGAAGTACCGCATTTTTCAAAGAAAGCCATGCGTTCGGCTTCGCCGTCGATCTTGATTTCTTCGTAAGCCAATGATTTGGTTTTGAGCACCATCTTGGCGGAATCGCATTGGGGGCATGCGGACTTGGAGTAAACGACGATTTTGAGTTCCATGCCTGAAATTCTAGCGAAAGATGGTCAAGGGGTTGTTCAGGCCTTGCGCGGCAAAACCACCCACTGGCCATCCAGCGCATGGATGCGGATGCGGTGCCCAAACACCGATTCAATGGCCGCATGCGTCGCGACATCCTGGCCTGCGCCATGGTGCACCACCTCGCCACCACACATGACCACGATGTCATCGGCGTGCAGGGCCATGCCAATCTCGTGCAGCACACTGACCACCGTGGTGCCCTGAGCCAACAAACAATGCACCTGCTCCAGCCAATCCACTTGATGCGGCGGATCCAAGTTGGCCAATGGCTCGTCCATCAGCAGGGTGGGCGCGTTGCCCGCCATGGCGCGGGCCAGCAAAACACGCTGACGCTCACCACCCGACAGCTCGCCCAGCGTGCGTTCACGCCAGTCCCAGGCCTGGGTGGCTCTCAGCGCCGCTTCGACCATCTGCGCATCTTTGGCTTGGGGTGACCCCCACCAGCTTTGGTGTGGCAAACGCCCGAGCATGGCCACGTCCCAAACCCGCAGGTCCAAGCTGCTGGCCTCGCCCTGACCCAACCAAGACAATTGAAGCGCCTTGAACTGGCGCGTCAACGAGGCCAAAGGCTGGCCATGCCAAAACACCTGACCGCTGTGCGGCAACAATCCCGCCATGGCTTTGAGCAGACTCGATTTGCCCGCTCCATTGGGGCCCACCACACAGGTCCAGCGGCCTGAATCGATCGCCAAATCAATGTTGTTGAGGACCTGGCGTCCACCCAAGGTGGCACTCAGTTGCTGGGTTTGCAGCGCGGCTGTCATGCCCTGCCCCCTGTCCTGACGCCAGCGTCGGCATCGCGGTACACACGCCAGAGCAAATAGCCCCCGCCCAACACAGCCGTCAGCACGCCCACGGGCAGCTCTTGCGGAGCCAACAACACACGGGCCATCACATCGGCCAGCACCAACAAGGCACCGCCCATGAGCGCCGACAACAGCAATCGCCAGGCGTGTGTACATCGCACCCACGAGCGCACCAAATGCGGCGCTGCCAAACCCACAAACGCCACCAAACCGATGTGCGCCACCGCCGCACCTGTGGCCAAAGAAATCACGCCCACGAGCACCATGCGGGCCAAGGGCAGCGGCACGCCCAGGCTTTGCGCCGTGGCTTCACCCAAACTCAACGCGTCCAATACGCGGGCAAAGACCCAGGCCAAAATCACGCACAGGCCTAGAACCGAAGCCATGGTGGCGCAAGCCGTCCAGCTCACAAATGCGGTCGAGCCCAACATGAAGCCTTGCATGGCTTGCAGCACCTGCGGCTGCAGCAGCGAGATCAAGGACGTGACAGCCCCCAGCACCACGCCCACCACCACGCCCGCCAACAACAGGCGCAGGGTTTGTTGCACACCACGTGCCAAAACCAGTGTGAGCACCACCGCCAGCACCGCACCCACAAAAGCAGCACCGGTGAGGCCCAAGCCGAGCCATGCGCTCATGGCCGCAGCGCTGCCACCAAACAGACTCAAATAAACACCCACGCCCAGCGATGCGCCCGAAGCACTGCCCAGCAGATACGGGTCGGCCAGTGGGTTGCGAAACAGGCCTTGCGCCACAGCCCCGGCCAAGCCCAGCAAGGCGCCGCCCAGCCATGCGCCCAAGCTGCGCGGCAAGCGAATGTCCAACACGATTTGTTGTGCCACCGAGTCTGCCGTCAAAACCCACCAGGCCTGCCAGCCTTGGCTGCCTGCAGCCGTGCCCAGCCCCACCACAGACAAACCAAAGGCCAAGAGTCCAAACCCCCAGCGCGCTGCAAGGGTGCGGGTGTTCAACGCAGGGCTCCGCTGGCGGCTTGGTTGGCCGCCAAGTCACCCTGAGCAGCTGCACGGTTCAGACAGCCGGCCATGAGCCGCGCACCCTCGGCCATGCGCGGTCCGGCACGCACCAACATGTCTGATTCATCCGGCTTGAAAATGCACAAGCGATCGCCCTGCATGGCCCGCAAGCGGCCCCAACCCGGACGCTGCGCCATGCTGGCTCGGCTGCTGTCGCCGGCCATGATCACATCAGGGCGAGCCTGCACCACCCACTCGGGGTTGACCTGTGGAAACGGACCCATGGAAGCGGGCAAGATGTTGCCCACACCCATGTGCTTGAGCGTCTCACCCATGAAGGACGATTCGCTCGCGCCGTAGGGTGCAGGACTGACTTCAAAATAAACACGCTGTTGGCGTGCAGCGGGGCTGAGCGAGGCGACCGCCGCCTGCACACCCTGTTGAATGTCTTGCCAGACCTTGTCGCTGTCGGCAGCAGGCACATGCAGCGCCTGCGCCACCGTGCGCCACACCCGCTCGGCATCCGCGTGGTTGCGCGGCTCCAAGCGCAGCACTTTCAGGCCCAATGACTGCAAACGGTCTGCGCCTCGCGTGGAGCCCGCAGCCAACACCAGATCGGGCTTGAGGGCCACGATGCTTTCGATGCTGGGGTCCAAGCCACCCCCCACACGCTGCACGGTTTTGACCGATTCGGGCCAATTGGAATACCGATCGAGACCCACCAATTTTTGGCATTGCTGCAAAGCACACACGGTCTCCGTCAGGGAAGGCAACAGGCTCACGATGCGCTGCGGGGCTTTCGGAATGTTCAAGCTTTGTTGGCGATCGTCGAGCACCGTGACCGCCCAAACGGGTTGAAAGCTGGCCATCAACGCAGCAACCGCAAGGGCCAAGGTTTGGCAACACTTGGGGAAATAGGTGCGCCAACGCTCAGCCATGCAAGGCCTCCCACTGACAGAAAATGCGGTGCATCTGGGCCACCCCATCGGTCAAGGCCGCAGGACCTGGCTGCAATATATCGGCCGATTTGATTTCAAAAATCTGCCCGGTGCGCACTGCGGGCACATCTTGCCAACCGGGTCTGGCCGCAACTTTTTCAGGCCGAAACTTCTTGCCGCACCACGAGCCAATGATGATGTCGGGCGCACGGTCAATGATGCTTTGGCCGTTGGCGATGATGCGGTCTTTGCCAAGCGATTGCACTGCCAGCTCGGGGAACACATCATCGCCTCCAGCGATGCCCATCAGCTCCGACACCCAGCGGATGCCGCTGATGTGCGGCTCGTCCCACTCTTCAAAAAAAACTTTGGGGCGGCGCTTAAAACTTGCGGCCCGCTGCGCGATCGCATCCAGTTCAGCCCGCATGGCCTGCAAACGCGCCAAACCCTGATCGGCTTGCCCCACCATGGCAGCCACTTGGTAAAGCATCGAAAAGATCTCGTCCACGCTGCGCTGGTTGAAGATGGTGACCTGCACCCCCGCCTTGATCAACAAGGAAGCAATGTCGGCCTGCAGATCCGAAAAACCAAAAACACAATCGGGCTTGAGCGCCAAGATCTTGTCGATCTTGGCGCTCAAAAACGCACTCACCTTGGGCTTTTCTTCACGGGCGCGTCGAGGGCGCACCGTGTAGCCGCTGATCCCCACAATGCGCGCCTCTTCACCGAGCAGGTAAAGCCACTCGGTGGCCTCTTCGGTTAGGCAGACGATGCGTTGGGGTAACAAAAATGGATTCATGGAATCAGCGATAAGCGTATTTCAGCCCCATGTGGTAAGTCCTTCCCGGATTGTTGTATCCATCCAAGTGGTAATAAGTCTTATCTAAAGCATTGAGGACACTGAAGCTGAACCTAAGATCGGGTCGAACTTGGTGCTCTGCCGACAAGTTAAGAACAGCGTAACCGGGAACCAGCGCGGAGGAACTGAAAGAGCCAATCATGGGAGTCCATCGTTCCGATGTGGCAAGAACTTTGGCATTCAAGCTGGTTCGCTCATCCATGAAATGGCTGACGGTCAACGCGCCGAATCGCTTGGCTCGATTTTGTATCGGCCGATTCGAACCCAAATTTTCAGGGTTTTGAATGGTGTAGGCCAATTGCAAACGCCAAGCAGCCCACCTCCGGGCATAAGCGAACTCAAAGCCTTTGTTTTTTGCGTTGCTCAGATTCTCCAATTGAGTCACAAACTGATCTGCCCAGAATGGATCAGCCACAGGATTAGAGCTGGCCGCGATCATGTCCTTGTAATGAACATCGAATGCCACAACTCGCCAAAAGCTGTTGGCGTTCTTGAATTGCAGTCCGACTTCGGTGCTGGCAGAGTGCTCGGGCTTGAGATTCGCGTTACCGCCGTAAGCCACATCGTAAAGTTGACCCACTGTCGGCAACTGGATCGCCGTTGAACGAGTCAAAGTAACTTTGTAATTGGCGTTCAGGTCGTAACCTGCTCCTAGCAGGTAGGTATCACCCGACTGACTGCCAGGCAACTGCTCATGGCTGAGGTTCACACGCCATGACCAGGCTCCAACGCGTTGATTGAGGCCTCCAAAAATCCGCTCCTGACGCACCGATTTTTTAACACGGACGTCAATGGGTGTCGCTGGATTGACGTTCCAATCATATGAAGTACGCCCAGCATCAAGTTCAGATAGTTGATTGACATAGCCGAATGTAGCTAGGGTATTTCTTCCGAAACCCACAGAGTTATCCCATTTGATCTGCTCTTGATACGAGTTTGTGGTTCCGTAGTCGGCATTCACGACATCATTGGTCAGTGTGCTGAGCTTGGATGTCGCTTGCCCATAGGTGAACGTGGTTTTCCAATCCTCAGTCATCCTGTGCGATATCTGAGCGCCAGCCAGTTCCAATTTGGATTTGGTATTCCAACGCTCTGCACTCGTTAAAGCATAAGGGTTGTCGTAACTCGCCAATGTCGATGTATTGAGGTAATTGAGCACCAACTGTGTGGAAGCCGACAAGTTTTGACGCCATCCTAGGCCGAAACTTTGAGCGTCGAACCCATTGCGATCTGGATTGACCTTGACGTTTGGCGCATTGATATACCGGGCGGGTGTCATTGTGCTGATGCCGTCTGATCGGTTATCGCTCATGGTCACACTGAGTTGCCCATCACCTGTATTTTTGCGAATCGATGTTTGAATCGTGCGTGAGTTCAATGATCCCAAATCAGCTTTCACATCTACGCCTTCTGATGCGACCGTTGGAGATTGCGTAAAAATCTGAATCACGCCACCAGCAGCTCCCGGCCCGTAGATCGCTGAAGCGTTCCCACGAAGTATTTCAATACGTTCTACCTGGGCCAATGGAATGGCTTCCAAAGGCGAAATGGCACCAATCGCGCCTTGAGACGCGAATGGGATGCCATCAACCAATACCAAGGTCTGCGTGCTGTTGGCGCCGCGCGTGTACACAGAAGTCGGATTTCCTGCACCACCCGAACGTGTCAATTGCATACCTGGCTGTCCTGACAAAAGCTCGTACAAATCAGCATAACGGAACTTGTCGATGTCCAACTTTTGAATCACCGTGACAGAAGGCAAAGCATCCACCAACTGTTCATTCACTCGGTTAGACACCACGATCACGGGATTGAGCTCTTGAGAATGACTATGTGTGGCCCCAACAGTAGAAAGGCCGATGATCCACCAAGCAGGCAGGAACACCCCCTTGGGCGTAGCGAAATTTTTCATAGAAAACTAACAAGTCAAACGCCCTCACCGCCTTCCCCGACAGTGCATGGGCTATACAACCTGTCTTGCGACAGGTCACCTTGTTGGCCGGTATCCGGGCTGGTAGATGCGACCTTCATCACCTTCCCAAAAGCCTGTTTCAGAGCGATCAGTGGTTTGAGATGAAAGCTGGGTTTTCGTTGGACTGAAAACCCGTCTACTTACCGTTGCGGGGGCAGCGCAGGTTAGGTTGGCCTTATCGACGTGACCCTCCTGCTTCCCGTTGAACTGCGGACTGTGAACCAGTTCCGCGAGCACCAACAAGCCTTCATTATAGGTGCAAAGCTGTCGGCAAACCTACAAAAACATGAAAGCTTGAGGCGTACGTTCTACAATGGGCGTCTTCTTTTTCCAGTTTGCCATGGCCCACTCCAACACCATCGATCAAATTGCCGAACGTGTGGATCACCTGTTGCTGCGTCACGAAGAGCTTCAGAAAACCAATGCGTTATTGACACAGCAAGTGCAGTCCCTGACGACCGAACGCGATCAACTCAAGTCCCGTTTGGCAGCCGCAAGGGCCCGGGTCGATGCCCTGATCGAGCGACTGCCATCGTCTGCACCCACATCGCCTGAGGCCTCCGCATGAGCAACAAACAGATCGATGTCCAGATCATGGGCCAAAGTTACATCTTGGGTTGCCCTGCGGGTGGAGAAGAAAGCCTGCTGACCGCGGTGCGCAAAGTCGATGAGGCGATGTGCAAAATCCGTGATGCTGGCAAGATCAAGGCACGAGACCGCATTGCCGTGTTGGCGGCTTTGAATTTGGCATTCGAGCAAGTGGGCACGCCCTCAGAGCAAGCCAGCACCACCGCTCCCAGCAGCCCAGACCTGACTGCCGACTCACAAGAGCGTTTGAATCAATTGCTCAAGCGCCTTGACCAAGTCATCGAAAAGGATGGCCAGCTGCTTTGATGGCTGCGCCAATCAGATTCAAGCTTTTGGATTCACTGTGGCTCTTTTCATCTTGGGGCTGCAGACGCCCCGCTAAAGACCTACAATCCAAATCGTCTGCAGTGCACGCCGGGCTTTATATTTCCTTGAACCAATGCTCTTAGAGCCCGGGCTTGGAACATCGTCTGGTGAGCGTGATCATCTCGCGTCAGATGAACCCAACGCCAGTCTGCCCTCGCCCACCTGAACCCCGGTTCAGGATGCCGGTCCGGTGGCACTTGCAGACACCTTTCACGCGATTTGAATTCAATGAGGAAGATCAGCATGAGGTGGCTGCGCTATTCACACCAAGGCCAAATGGGCATGGGTCAATTGGTGGGTGAAACCATTCATGTTCATCAAGGTCTTCTTTTTAACCATCCGCAAGCCACAGGCGAGACTTTGAGTCTGTCGGATGTTGAGATTTTGGCACCCTGCCATCCCACCAAAGTTTTGGCTCTTTGGAACAATTTCAAAACAGCTGCAGAAAAGAATGGTTGGAGTGCGCCTTCAGAACCGCTTTACTTTCTCAAATCGCTCAATTCATATTCACACCACCTTCAATCTGTGATTCGGCCCCCTCACGATGTCGGACGGGTGGTTTACGAAGCGGAGCTGGGCATCGTCATCGGTCGACGTGGACGCGATATTCCACTTGAGGAAGCTGAGAGCTATATTTTTGGCTTCACCTGTGTGAACGACGTCACAGCCATTGAGCTGCTGAGAGCAGACTCCAGCTTTGAGCAATGGAGTCGCGCTAAAAATTTTGATGGCTTTACCCCTTTCGGTCCTTGGATCGAAACCGACTTGGACTGCACCCAAGCGATCGTGACCGCCAAAGTCAACGGTCGAGAGCGCCAAAATTACCCCGTGAGTGACATGTTTTTTTCTCCCCAAGAATTGGTCGCCAAACTCTCCAGAGGCATGACTTTGGAGCCTGGCGACATCATTTCTTGCGGCACATCCATCGGGGCGATGCCTTGGCAAAATGATGCCGTTGTCGAAGTCACCATTGAGGGCATCGGCACCCTCTCTAACACCATGAAAGCGTCAGCATGAGTTTGAACATTGCCATTGTGGGTGCAGGCGCCATTGGCGGTTACCTCGGTGTGAAGCTGGCCTTGTCAGGTTGCAACGTCACCTTCATTGCGCGTGGTGAGAATCTCAAAGCCATTCAATCGAATGGCATGACGCTCACTTTAGAAGACGGCACATCTGTGCACGCCCCTCATGTCCAAGCTTGCACCATCGATGAAGCAACTCCGCACGACTATGTGTTTTTGACCATGAAGTCGCACCAGGTCAGCCCAGTTGCGGAACAAATTGGGCGGCTGTGTCATGACCGTACAGCGGTCGTGACCCTGCAAAACGGGGTGCCCTGGTGGTACTTTTACAACTTGGTGGGCGAGTATCAAAACCGCCAATTGAGTTCCATTGATCCAGGTGGAAGTCAATGGCAACACATCGGCCCAGAACGGGTGATTGGTGCTGTGGTGTACCCCGCTGCCGAGTTGGTTGCTCCTGGTGTGGTCAAACTGATCGAAGGCAACCGCTTTACCTTGGGTGAGCCCAGTGGCGAAAAGTCTGAACGCGTGACCGCATTGGCGCAGGCCATGATTGCCGCAGGATTCAAGACACCTGTGTCTACGGACATTCGCAGCGAGTTGTGGGTCAAGCTTTGGGGCAACCTCACTTTCAACCCCGTGTCTGCCTTGACGCACGCCACGCTCGAAGACATTTGCAATTTTGATCTCACCCGCAATTTGGCAGCCCGCATGATGGCGGAAGCCCAAACCGTGGGAGAAAAACTGGGCGTTCAATTCAAGATCAGCATCGACAAACGGATCGCGGGTGCGCAAGCCGTTGGCGCCCATAAAACGTCCATGCTGCAAGACATTGAGCATGGCAAGGCTTTGGAGTTGGAAGCGTTGTTGGGCAGCGTGATTGAGTTGGGCAAAATCTGCAACATGCCCACGCCCACACTCGACTCGGTTTACGCCATGACGCGCTTGCTCGAGCAGAGTGTGTTGAGAAAAGGCAAAGGGCTTAGCCTCGACTGAACTTTTTCAAAAAGCCGAGGGCTGGCCACATCAGCATGATGAGTGCCAAGACTGTGATGGAGCCCGCCAAGGGCGTGCTCACAAAGATTTCCAGACTTCCTTTGGAAATGAGCATGGACTGTCTAAAACTGGTTTCAGCCATGTCGCCGAGCACCAAAGCCAACACCAAGGGCGCCAGAGGGTATTTGAGCTTTTTAAAGGCATAGCCCATCAAGCCAAAGACCAACATCAAAACAACATCGAGCATGCTGTTGTGGACCGTGTAAGCACCCACGGCACAGATCACCACAATGACTGGCGCAATGATCGAGAATGGAATTCTCAAAATGGCCGCCCACCAGGGCACCGTGGTCAACACCACAATCAAGCCCACAATGTTGCCCAAGTACATGGAGGCAATCAGACCCCAAACAAAATCTTTTTGCTCGGTGAACAGCAAGGGGCCGGGTTGCAGCCCCCAGATCAAAAGCCCGCCCAACAAAACGGCCGCTGTGGGAGAGCCAGGGATTCCGAGCGTGAGCATGGGCAACAAAGCGCTGGTGCCCGCAGCATGGGCGGCAGTTTCGGGCGCAATCACACCCTCAATGGCCCCCTTGCCAAAGTTTTCAGGATGCTTCGAAATTCGTTTGGCCGTGCCGTAACTCATGAACGAAGCAGGTGTTGCGCCCCCGGGTGTCACACCCATCCAGCACCCGATCAAACAAGCGCGCAAGGAAGTGGCCCAGTACTTGGGCAGTTCCTTCCAAGTGTCGAGAACATCTCTGAGGGTGATGCGACCCTTTTGTCCTTTGAAGGCAAGACCCTCTTCCATGGTGAGCAAAATTTCCCCGATACCAAAGAGGCCAATGACCGCGATCAAAAAGTCAAAGCCTTTGAGCAAACTTTCTTGGCCATAAGTCATGCGCAATGTGCCGGTCACGCTGTCCAAGCCCACAGCGGCCAGAGCAAAACCCAACATCATGGCCAACATGGTTTTGACAGGCGGCTCTTTGCTCATGCCAATGAAGCTTGCAAAAGTAAGCAACTGAACCGCAAAGAATTCAGGCGGTCCAAAGTTAAGCGCAAACTTGGCCACCAAGGGCGCCAAAAATGTCACCATGAGAACAGCCACCAAGGCCCCTACAAATGACGACGTGAAGGCAGCGGTTAGAGCCTGAGCAGCCTTGCCCTTTTGCGCCATGGGGTAGCCATCAAAGGTGGTGGCCACCGACCAAGGCTCTCCGGGGATATTGAAGAGAATGGAAGTAATGGCGCCTCCAAACAATGCTCCCCAGTAAATGCAAGAGAGCATGATGATGGCAGACGTCGGAGACATGCCAAAGGTCAGAGGCAGCAAAATGGCCACGCCATTGGCGCCGCCCAAACCCGGCAATACACCAATCAACACGCCCAAAAAAATACCAATCAGCATGAAGCCAATGTTGGGCAGTGTCAGCGCGACGGCAAAACCCTGAAGCAGGTTATTGAGTTCATCCATGATCAATAGCCCAACCAAGTTTCGATGAAGCCTTTTGGCAACGGCAAATTGAACCAGACTTCAAACAAGGCAAACAATGCAGCGCTGATGCCCAAGCCGACTGCTATTGATTTGTAGTAACTGTATTTGCCCTGCCAGACCATAAAGGCTGCAACGAAAGCCAGCGAGGCCAAATAAATTCCCAACACAAAGATGGCGGCCGTGAAAACCGCAGACGGGACGAGCATCAGCAGCATCAAATTGAACTCATGCTTTTCGGCAAATACTTCTTGGCCATCGTCTTGCTTCCAAGTCAGCAAGGTTTGCAACACAACCCAAGCGGCGCCGGCCAACAACAGGCACCCAATGTAAAAAGGAAAATAACCCGGCTCTGGGCCGTCACTGCCCCATGCTTTTCCAACCCGAATGCTGTCAGTGATGACCAACAAGCTCACGCCCACAAAGCATGCAGCAACCAGCAACTCCATCCACCGCATTTGCAGGTGTGTGCGTGTTTTCATGACAAGGTCCTTCAGGGTTTTTATTTGGCCAGGAAGCCCGCCTCACGCATGAGGCGGTAATGTTCCACCTCTGCTTTGAGCAACCAATCTTGAAACTCTTGCCCCTTCATGAAGGTGTCTTTGAATGCGCCGGTCTCCATGAATTCTTTCCACTCAGGGAGTTGGCGCACTTTTTGTAAAACTTCGGTGAAATAAGCCACTTGTGCGGGCGTGGCCTTGGGCGGCATAAAAATGCCCCGCAACATCAAATACTCGACATCAAGTCCTTGCGATTTGCATGTGGGAATGTCTTTCCAAGACTGTGTGGTGGTGATTTTTTTGGGATAGGGCATGACCTGAGAATCAAAAACACACAGTGCTCTCAAAGTGCCCCCCTTCCAATGGGCCACCGCTTCAATGGGGTTGTTCACCGTGGTGTCCACGTGCTTACCCACCAATTGCACCGCGACATCACCACCGCCTTTGAAGGGGATATAGATCATTTTCTTGTCTGTGGCTTTTTCAATGGCCACAGTGATGATCTGATCTTCCTGTTTAGAGCCGGTTCCTCCCATTTTGAATTTTCCGGATTCAGCTTGCTTGATGGCCTTGGAGAGGTCGCCCACCGTTTTGTAAGGGGCCTCGGCATTGACCCAAAGCACGAACTCATCCAATGCCAGCATGGCCACAGGTGTCAAGTCCTTCCAATTGAAAGGCACACCGGTTGCCAAAGGTGTGGTGAATAAATTGGACAGCGTGATGATGATTTTGTGACCATCTGGTCGAGCCCCTTTGGCATCTAAAAATCCTTCTGCCCCTGCACCCCCCGATTTGTTGACCACCACCAAAGGTTGGGCCATGAGTTTGTGCTTGGTGATGACACCTTGAAGGAAGCGTGCCATTTGGTCAGCACCTCCACCTGTGCCAGCGGGCACGATGAATTCAACACTTTTGGTGGGCTCCCATTTCGCCTGTGCAAATGCACTGAAACAGAAGAAGCTGCCCACCACCAAAGCAGCAGTTTTAAGGAAGATCGACAGATCAGTTTTCAAAATATACTCCTTGGTAAGTTATTTAACTGTGAAGTATCCTAATAGAATGCTTGGCATCTTGTCGAGTTAAAAATACCCCTGATCCACATTTTTTATCGTTCACCCATGAAAACCCTAATAGATCTTTTGGCTTTTGGTCACGACCAGTCTGTTTGCTTATCGGCCGCCAACAGCGCGCCCATGAGCTATTCAGAATTAAGGAAACTGAACAATTATGTTCAAAAAGAATTCAATCAAGTTGGCATTGGCAGGAACGACCGAGTGGCGCTTGTTTTGCCCAACAGCGCAGAAATGGCGGCCAGTTTTGTGTCCGTGGCCTGCTGCTGTACGTCTGCGCCCCTCAACCCCAGCTACCGTGCCGATGAATTCGAGTTTTACCTGAATGACTTGAACGCCAAAGCCTTGGTCGTTGAAAAAGGTTCCAACAGTCCTGCCGTGGCCGTCGCCGCCAAAATGGGCATCGCGCTCATTGAACTCGAATCCACACCCACCCTGGGCGCTGGCACTTTCACACTGAACATGAATGGCCTATCGCCAAAGGCAGCGCAGCATCCTGGACAAGCGCAGGCTGACGACGTGGCCTTGGTGCTTCACACATCGGGCACCACCTCGCGCCCCAAAATTGTTCCATTGACACACCGCAACGTCACTGCATCAGCGCAAAACATTGCCACCAGCACGCGCTTCACCCGTTCTGATCGCGGCTTGAATGTCATGCCCCTCTTCCACATTCACGGCCTGATTGCCGGCATCTTGGCACCGCTGTCTCAAGGCGGGGAAGTCTTTTGCACCAGTGGCTTCAATGCCTTGAAGTTCTTCAGCCAAATGGACGAAGTCAAACCCACTTGGTACACCGCAGTGCCCACCATGCACCAGGCCATTTTGTCAAGATCGGCCAACAACAAAGAGGTCATCGCCAGGGTGCCACTTCGATTCATTCGTTCATCATCCTCTTCCTTACCGCCGCAGGTTTTGGCAGAGCTCGAAGCCACCTTCAAGGCCCCTGTGATCGAAGCTTATGGCATGACCGAAGCGGCCCACCAAATGGCTTGCAATCCGCTGCCCCCTGGCCAAAGAAAACCGGGCACGGTCGGCTTGGCCGCAGGCCCTGAGATTGCCATCATGAGTGCAGAGGGTGATTTATTGCCCGTCGGGAGCACTGGCGAAATTGTGATCCGCGGCAGCAACGTCACGCCTGGCTATGAGAACAACGACAAAGCCAACGCGGAAGCCTTCACCCATGGATGGTTCAGAACGGGTGACCAAGGCGTCTTGGATGCTCAGGGCTATGTCAGCATCACAGGCAGACTCAAAGAAATCATCAACCGCGGTGGAGAAAAAATCAGCCCGCGTGAAGTCGATGAGGTCTTGATGGACCATCCTGCTGTGGCCCAAGTCGTTTGTTTTGGCATTCCGCACGAAAAACTGGGCGAGGAAGTGGGCGCTGCCGTGGTCCTGCGCGAGGGCATGACGGCCACTGAAAAAGAACTTCGCGAATATACGGCCACGCGTTTGGCCGATTTCAAAGTGCCGCGCAAAGTTTTATTGATGGACGAAATTCCCAAAGGGGCTACCGGCAAATTGCAACGCATTGGCATGGCACAAAAGCTTGGATTGGTCTAAGCCCCATGGAAGCTCAAATTTTTTTGGAGCTGGCCCTGACAGGCACGGTTGTTGGATTCATGGCTGGCTTATTGGGTTTGGGCGGTGGCTTGATGATGGTTCCCGTGTTGAGTTTTTTACTCGGCAACATGGGGGTCTCTGACGATCTGTCCATCAAAATGGCCATTGTGACGTCCATGTCGACCATTTTGTTCACATCGGTTTCAAGTGTGAGGACCCACCAAAAGTTGGGTGCTGTGCGATGGGACTTGGTCAAAGGTTTAGCGCCTGGCATTGTGCTGGGAAGTGCCATGGCCAGCCTCTGGATTTTTGTGGCCGTGAAAGGCGCCACATTGGCCATTTTGTTTGGCCTGTTTGTTTCTTTTTCTGCCTTTCAGATGTTCTTAGATAAAAAACCCAAGCCATCGCGTCAAATGCCGGGTTTCGCCGGTCAATTGGGCATGGGGGGGCTGATCGGGCTGCTGTCTGGCTTGGTCGGTGCTGGGGGGGCATTCGTGAGTGTGCCTTTGATGACCTGGTGCAACGTGGCCATACACAACGCCATTGGTACCAGCGCTGCATTGGGATTTCCCATTGCTCTGGCGAATGTCACCGGCTTTGTCATCAGCGGTATGAAACTGGAGAACCTTCCAGCCTGGTCACTTGGCTATATTTGGTTACCTGGCATGGCGGTCATTGCCTGTTTCAGCGTTTTGACGGCACCTTTTGGTGCCAGAGCGGCTCATCGGCTACCTGTGAAAAAGCTGAAAAGGGTTTTTTCTTTCTTCTTGGTGTTTCTTGCGGTCTACATGTTCAACAAAGGCATCAGTTCGGCTTGACGGCATGGGTTCACATTCGTTTTTTTAACTGACGCACCAAGGGGCTTGGTCATGGACCAGCCCCATCCACAAGGCCCAAGCCGACACGGATGCCAGAGCCAAACCCGCTGCGCGCATGCCCCAAGACCCGTCGCCCAGCGTTTGCATGCGCAAAAACAACCAAGGTCCGGCCCACAGGCTGATGCTGCTGCGCAAGCCGCACGGCATGAAGGCCCACAACCCACCCACCATCCAGGGGGCTGCACGCCCCCACCGGGCATTGAAGGCCCGCACACGCGCCCACAAACGGCGCGCTGCGGCATCCACCCACACCGGTTGACGGGCCTGCAGCATGAGCAAAATCCCCAGCACCAAGGTCGTCAGGTGCAGCAAGGTCCAGACCGGACGAATGGCGACCGATTGCGTGGTCAACCACCCCAAGCCTTGAACGGTGGCGCCAGCCAGGGCGCCCAAGAGCGCATAGCCACCCAAACGCCCCACCTGAAAAGCCAGCAAAGCCCGCGCCCGCTGTTCGCCCGCCGCTTGACCTAGGCCAGCACAAGCCGCGCCGCACATGGCCACACAATGCGGCCCACCCAGCACACCCATCAACAAGGCGGTGATGGCCAATGAGCTTTGCATGGTGAATTCATGGGTTGATGGCTTAGAAGAGGTTCGGCGATGTTTGCATTGTCCAAACAACCAGGCCTTGGTGCTCAAATGATTTTGGAAAATCGTTGGCGGTTGCGATCGGCTTGAACGTAGCGGTCAAACAGCATGGCCACACCCCGCACAAAGAACCAGCCGGTTGGCGTGACCTGAATGCCCGCCTCGCTCAGTTGAACCAAGCCTTGGACCTGCAGATCTTCGAGTTGGGACAACTCTTTGGCAAACAGCGTTTTGAAGTCGACCATCCACGCCAAATGGATGGATTCAAACTGGACATGTCCCTGACACATCAAGGCCATGATGACCGAGCGGCGAATCAGGTCGTCGCGTGACAGCGCCAAACCCCTGACCACAGGAAATTGGCCTTGGTCCAGCGCATCGACATACTCTTCCATGGTCTTGGCATTTTGACTGTAAGTGGCGCCGACACGGCCAATGGAGGACACACCCAAAGCGATCAAATCGCTATCGGCTTGCGTGCTGTAGCCCTGAAAATTGCGGTGCAAACGACCCTGCCTTTTGGCCACCGCCAGTGCATCATCGGGCAAAGCGAAGTGGTCCATGCCGATATAGACATAGCCCGCCTCGGTCAGGGCATCGAGCGAGCGCGACAACATGGCCACCTTGGCGCTGCCAACCGGCAAGTCCTCCGCGTGGATGCGTCGTTGCGGCTTGAAACGGTGCGGCAAATGCGCGTAGGCGTAGAGTGCGATTCGGTCAGGCCTGAGTCTCTTGATCTGAGACAAAGTGCGGTCAAAAGAGTCGGGCGTTTGCATGGGCAAACCGTAAATCAGGTCCACATTGACCGATTCAAAACCCAATCGGCGAGAGGCTTCAACCAGCTGAAAGACTTGCTCGGCGGGCTGAATTCGATGCACGGCTTTTTGCACGGCAGGATCAAAGTCCTGAACGCCAAAACTCAGGCGGTTAAAGCCCAATTCGGCCAGAACAGCCAAACGGCTCTCATCCACGGTACGTGGGTCAACTTCAACCGAGTATTCACCGCCAGGGACAAAGGAAAAGTACGACCGCAACATGGCCATGAGTTGGCGCAGTTCTTCGTCACTCATGAAGGTGGGCGTGCCTCCACCCAAGTGCAATTGGCTCACCGGCTGGCCACGCCCCAGATGTTGGCTGTGCAGGATCACCTCTTTCGTGAGGTATCGCAGATACGTGGCTGCCCGGTCTTTGTGTTGGGTGATGATTTTGTTGCAAGCACAGTAGTAACAGAGCGATTCACAAAACGGAATGTGAACGTACAAGGACAAGGGCGACAGCTGCCCCACACGGCCGGACTGGCGTTGCTGTAAAACCTGGATGTAATCGGCCTCGCCAAATGCCTCTACAAATCGGTCCGCAGTGGGGTAAGAGGTGTACCGCGGGCCTGATACATCAAAGCGTGTCAACAATTCAGGCGTGATGACGGACATCTGTCTGCCCCTTGGTAAAACGTGTGCCAAACAATGTCGCGACTTTGCCTTTCAGGCCAACCCCATGTATTGACCCAAATCAAACAAGCTACCGGTTTTAAATGATTTCCGGTCCATATCGGGTACTGACTGAACATGCGTCAATTTTTGGCCTTAAGCTCGAGACTTGATCCAGAGCAAATTCATTTTTTTACATGGGATAAAACCATGAATCCACAAGTCATCAAAGTCGCCTGCTCCAACTGCAACTTGCGCGAGTTGTGCATGCCCATGGGCCTGAACGACCATGACCTGAACCGACTAGACGACTTGGTCGCCGTTCGGCGCAAAGTCAAAAGAGGCACCACCTTGTTCACCAACGGCGACAAGTTCACTTCCTTGTATGCGATTCGCACTGGATTTTTCAAAACCTGCCTGGCCACCGAAGACGGGCACGACCAGGTCACGGGTTTCCAGATGGCGGGAGAAATCATAGGCCTTGACGGCATCGTGAACGACCAGCACAGCTGCGACGCGGTGGCCCTGGAGGATGCTGAGGTCTGTGTGATGCCCTTCGACCGGATCGAGGAAATTTCTCGCGAAGTGACTGCACTGCAACACCATGTGCACAAAATCATGAGCCGAGAGATCGTGCGCGAGCATGGCGTGATGCTGCTTTTAGGCAGTATGCGTGCGGAGGAGCGTTTGGCGGCATTTTTGCTCAATCTGGTGCAGCGCCTGCATGCGCGGGGGTTTTCCCAAACTGAGCTGGTCTTGCGCATGACACGCGAAGAGATCGGCAGCTACCTGGGCCTGAAACTGGAAACCGTGAGTCGCACTTTTTCAAAGTTTGTGGAGGATGGCTTGGTCGAAGTGAAGCAACGCCACGTCCGAATCCTCAACAGCGATGGTCTGCAACGATTGGTCAACCACAACCCCTGCCACTGAAATATTCAAACTGGGTTGAGGCCCTGGACCGCCAAACTTCAAGGTTGGGTGGGCGCAGATGAAGAATCAGCAGGCGCTGGCAACTCACCCGTGGCGGCATGATTGCGTCCTTGCATGGCGGGCGCATGGGTAATGCCTTGGCGCTCTTGCATCGCCGTCCGCGGCGTGACCGTGATCACTGGGTCGGGGTGGGTCAGCGCAATATAAAGTGTGGCAAACCCGGCCACCACCACCAGTGCTGGGCCCGCAAACACCATCCAGACCAGGCCAAATCGCCACCATGGTTGTCCATCTTGGGGGTTCTTCATTGCATTGAGCATGCTTGTCTTTCCAAAAAAACATTCAACGGGGAACCAAAAACACGGTTTTTTCACTCAAAAGACCGGCCGATTGACCATCTGGCCAGGTCGCCTGAATGCGAAAATCAATCGAATGTGAGCCTGCGGTTGCAGCCTCATAAGGCATTTGCAAACGGACAGAGACCCAGCGCGATTCGGTTGCCGCCACTCGCACGTCCGTTTCGCTGACCAGACTCAGGCCCTGCAAGCCATCGACCTGTAGGTGGAACGCCAAGTTTTGCTCTGCCGCGTTCATGATTTGAAGACGGTACACATTTTCAATTTTGCCGCCTGTCACGATGCGCGCCATGGTGGCGCGGTCGCGCTCAATGTCCACCTTGAACGGCAAGCGCAGCCACAAAGACGCGCCAACGCTGATGATGATGGCCCACAACACAGCGGTGTAAATGAGCACACGAGGCCGGAAAATTCGCCGAACCGTTTGCCCCCAAGTCCAACCATGGTTGAGCGCATTTTGGGTCGAAAACTTGACCAAGCCACGCGGATAGCCCACCTTGTCCATGACCGTGTCGCACACGTCCACACAAGCACCGCAGCCAATGCATTCGTATTGCAAACCCTTGCGGATGTCGATGCCCGTGGGGCAGACCTGAACGCACAAAGTGCAGTCCACGCAAGCGCCCAAGCCAAGCGCCTTGGGATCTGCATTTTTGGATCGGCCTCCACGCGGCTCGCCACGTGCCTCGTCGTAAGTGACGATCAAAGTGTCCTTGTCGAACATGGCGCTTTGAAAGCGTGCATAAGGGCACATGTATTTGCAGACTTGCTCGCGCATGAATCCAGCGTTGCCATAGGTAGCCAAGCTGTAAAACAGAATCCAGAAAATTTCCCAAGGGCCAAAACCCAAGAACAGGATCGACGCGGTCAACTCGCGAATCGGCGTGAAGTAGCCGACGAAGCTGAAACCTGTCCACAAAGACAGCGTCAGCCAAACCGTTTGTTTACCGCTTTTGCGCCATAGCTTGTTGAAGCTCATGGGCGCCGCGTCCAAACGTTGGCGGGCTGATCGGTCGCCCTCAAACTGGCGCTCGACCCACATGAAGACTTCGCTGTAAACGGTTTGTGGGCATGCAAAGCCACACCACAGCCGCCCAGCGACTGCCGTGAACAAAAAAAGCGACAGCGCTGAAATGACCAGCAAAGCAGTGAGGTAAATAAAGTCCTGTGGGTAGAGCACCAAACCAAAAATATAAAAGCGGCGCGCACCCAGATCAAACAAGACCGCCTGTCGCTGGCCCCAATCCAGCCATGGCAAACCATAAAAAACCAACTGCGTGATGAACACGGTTAACCAACGCCAACGCGCAAACCTGCCTTGCACGCTGCGGGGGTAGATTTTTTGATGCGCCTGGTACAAAGACACCATCTCACCTTCGACCGGCAAAGGCGCGATGGGGATGACACCGCGGGAGGGTGGTTTATCGGAAGTAGACAACGTGCACACCTTGACTCAGTTTTTGCAGCGGGCACGGCCTGCTGCAATGGGTGCCATCACTTGCTGAGTTTGGCCACGGCGTTGTTGGACAAACCCCAGACATACGACGTGAGGACATGGATCTGGCCTTCGGTCAGTTTGTCGGCCTGTGCGGGCATCTGATTGAGCTTGCCGTTGTTGATGATGTTGACGATGGCGTTCTCACCCCAGCCGTGCAGCCAGATGTCGTCCGTCAAGTTGGGGGCTCCCAAGGCGTGATTGCCCTTGCCGTCCATGCCATGGCATGCCGCGCAAGCACCAAACTTGGACTTGCCCAACTGCGCGCGCAGCGAGTCGTTCGGGCTGCCCGACAGGCTCAGCACGTAGTGCGCCACATTGCGCACGTCTTCGGGCGTGCCCACTGCGGCGGCCATGGGCGGCATGTTGCCCATGCGCCCCTGCACCAAGGTCGCTTTGATCGTATCGGGCGTGCCGCCATACAGCCAGTCGGCGTCGGCCAAGTTGGGGAAGCCTTTGCTGCCGCGAGCGTCAGAGCCGTGACACTGGGCACAGTTGTTCATGAACAGGCGGTCGCCAATGGCCAGGGCCTGAGGGTCCTTGGACACCTGTTCGGGCGGCATGCCCGAGAACTTGGCATACAGCGGGGCCACTTCGGCATTGCCTTTGGCCACTTCGGTCTCGTACTGACCCGCCGATGACCAGCCAAATTTGCCTGCAAAGTTGCCCGCACCCGGATACATGGCCAAATAAACGAAAGAAAAAATGATGGTGATGATGAACAAGCCCACCCACCATCGTGGCAGCGGGTTGTTCATCTCGCGCAGGTCACCGTCCCAGACGTGGCCGGTGGTGTTGTCGTTGGCCGTCATGGCCGTGGCCTTGCCGCTGAACCAAAGCAATAGCAAGCAGGCGATGATGCTGACCAGCGTGATGCCGGCCACGTACCAGTGCCAAAAATGGCTGATGAAGTCACTCATGGAGATTCCTTGGTCTTGTTTTAAGTTCTGGAAGACGGCTCAGTCGTCATGACGGAAAGGCAGTTGGGCCGCCTCGTCAAAATCGGCCTGGTTGCGGCGCGACCAAGCCCACGCCACGATGCCAACAAAGCAGCAAAAGGCGAGCAAGGTCACGACAGAACGCATGGTGTTGATGTCCATGTCCACTCCCTATTTGCGGTGGGTGCCCAGCACCTGCAGGTAGGCGATGACGGCGTCCAGCTCGGTCTTGTCTTTCACCTCACCAGGGGCTTTGGCCACTTCTTCGTCGCTGTATGGCGCGCCCAATGTGCGCAAGCCGTTCATGTGGGCCTGGATGGAGGCCGCATTGGCCGGTGTCTTCTCGAGCCATGGGTAAGCAGGCATGTTGGACTCGGGCACCAGATCACGCGGGTTGGTCAAGTGGATGCGGTGCCACTCATCGCTGTAACGACCGCCCACACGGGCCAGATCGGGACCGGTACGCTTGCTCCCCCACTGGAAGGGGCGGTCATAGACGAATTCACCGGCCAGCGAATAAGGCCCGTAGCGCAAGGTCTCGGCGCGAAAAGGCCGAATCATCTGCGAATGGCAGTTGTAGCAGCCTTCACGCACATAGACATCACGCCCCACCACTTGCAACGCGGTGTAGGGCTTGAGGCCCGGCACCGGCTCGGTGGTGGACTTCTGAAAGAACAAGGGCAGGATTTCGACCATGCCGCCGACCAGCAGCACCACCAGGATCAGCACGATCATCAGGAAGTTGTTGGTCTCGACCTTCTCGTGCGATAGACCGCCTGTTTTGAGGGTTTCAGCCATGATTTTTTCTCCTCAGGAGTGTGCGGGGGCGGGGGCGAGTTTCGGGATACGGACTTCAACCGACCGTCCTTGTGTGACGGTCTTGATGGTGTTCCAGAGCATGATCAGCATGCCGCCGAAATACAACAATCCACCGAGCAAACGCAGCACATAGAAGGGGTAAGTGGCTTTGACCGATTCGACAAAGGTGTAGGTCAAGGTGCCGTCGGCATTGACAGCGCGCCACATCAGGCCCTGCATCACCCCGGCAATCCACATGGCGGCGATGTAGATCACGATGCCGATGGTGGCGGTCCAAAAGTGGATTTCAATGGCCTTGACGCTGTACATCTGCTTTTGGCCAAACAGACGGGGTATCAGGTAGTACATCGAGCCCATGGTCACCAGACCCACCCAGCCCAAAGCACCTGAGTGCACATGGCCCACGGTCCAGTCGGTGTAATGGCTCAGGGCGTTGACCGTCTTGATGGACATCATCGGACCTTCGAAGGTCGACATGCCATAGAAAGAAAGAGACACAATCAAAAAGCGCAGGATCGGATCGTCACGCAATTTGTGCCAAGCGCCTGACAAGGTCATGATGCCGTTGATCATGCCGCCCCAACTGGGGGCCAGCAAAATCAAAGAAAAGACCATGCCGATGGACTGTGTCCAGTCCGGCAAGGCGGTGTAGTGCAAGTGGTGAGGACCGGCCCACATGTAGGTGAAGATCAATGCCCAAAAGTGCACGATCGACAGGCGGTACGAGTACACAGGGCGCTCAGCCTGCTTGGGAATGATGATGAACGCAGCAAAGAACCAGTTGGCCACATAAATGTGGCGCACCTTGCGCGTGCCAACGGTGCCAAAAAACACCACGGCAAAGGCCACCCAGACCAGCGCGATCAAAATGTCGATGGGCCATTCGAGTTCGGCGTATTCCTTGCCTTGGGTAAAGCCCAGGGGCAGGGAAATGGCGGCCAGCACAATGACCAGTTGCCAGCCCCAAAAAGTGAAAGCAGCCAGTTTGTCGTTGAACAAGCGCACGTTGCAGGTGCGCTGCACCACGTAATAAGCGGCAGCGAACAAGCCGCAACCACCGAATGCAAAAATCACCGCGTTGGTGTGCAATGGACGCAAGCGGCCATAGCTGAGCCAAGAAATCCCGAAATTGAGCTCCGGCCACGTCAGCTGTGCCGCGATGATCACGCCCACCAGCATGCCCACCACACCCCAGACCACCGTCATGATGGCGAACTGCCGCACAACTTTGTCGTTGTATGACGTTGCCTGCATATTGGCAAATTTCATTTTTACCTCTTGTTTTTAAAATCTTCAAACCGAGTGTGCACGGGCGTACATTGGCAAGACTTGATCAAAATCAATCGTCACGCAAAATTCGTTCGCCTTCGGCCTCCATGTCCTCAAATTGACCGCGGTCAATGGCCCACCACAAACCCGCCAAGATGAAAAACACCAAAGCCACCGACAAAGGAATCAACAAATAGAGAATGTCCATGTTGTTTTCTCAAGAGGATGGATGGGCTGAATCCGGTATCGCCAACACGTCGGGCAAGGCCTTGGACAGGCGCAGCGCATTGAGCACAACCCCCAAAGAACTGAGTGCCATGCCCAAACCCGCCGCCCATGCGGGCAACCAACCCACGACGGCCAACGGCACGCATGCAGCGTTGTAAATGGCCGACCACCAGAGGTTTTGCCGGACGATGCGCAGGGTCTGGCGACTGCGCTGCACCGCACTGACCAGCACGTCAAGTTGTCCACTCATCAGCACAAAGTCTGATTTGGACTGCGCCAATGGCACGGCTTGACCTAAGGCAAAAGACACATCGGCCCCAGCCAGCACCGGACCGTCGTTCAAGCCATCGCCCACCATCGCCACTTTATGACCTTGGACTTGCAAGACCTGCAGTGCTTGCAGTTTTTGTTGGGGGCTGCAACAGCCTTGCGCATCTGAAATGCCCACCGCTTGCGCCACTTGGGCCACTGCGGCGTGGCCATCGCCAGACAGCACTTTCAAGCGCAGCCCCAACTGTTTCAATTGACGTACCACGCGCGCCACCTCGGGCCTGACCTCTTCGGCCAACTCAAAGCTGGCCATCCAACCCGACGCGTCAGCCAAGCTGACTTGCAAGTGGTGACCGGCGCGAAGCGGTGCGTCGCAATAAGTGGAAGAACCCAGACGAAACTGCATGTCCTCTTGTGCTGAGCATCTCAAAACGCCTTGCACGCCCTGCCCTGCTTGTTCACCCACGTCGTGCATCGTCAGCGTTTCAAGATCAGGCAATCGGCCCTCGGCTAGGGCTTGTTGCCGGGCCTTGGACCACAGCGCCCGAGACACGGGGTGCAAAGAGTGACGCGCCAAAGCGCCCGCCAAGTCCAAGGCCTGCTTTTGACACACGCCTTCGCGGGTGTGGATGCGAACCACTTCGAATGCATCGCGCGTCAAGGTGCCTGTTTTGTCAAAAATCATCGTGTCAATGCCCGCCAAATTTTGCAAAGCGCTGAGACGGCGCACCAAAACACCGCTGCGGGCCAATGCCCCAGCCGAGGCCAACATGGCCGCAGGCGTGGCCAGCGACAGTGCACAAGGACAGGTCACGATCAAAACCGCCACCGCCACCATCACGGCATGGGCCGGATCTGTGGGCCACCAGTACGCGCCAGCGCCCAGCGCCGCCAACATGACGGCCAGCAAAAAAGGTTTGGCCCAACGGTCCACCATCAAGGCCATGGCCGGTTTTGACACGGCCGCACTCTCCATCAAGGACACGATTTGTGCGTAACGCGTGGATGCACCAATTTGCTCAATCTCAACCTGCAAGATACCGCTCAGGTTGTGGCTGCCAGCGATCACACGGTCTCCAGCTTGACGAGCCAAGGGCCGCGACTCGCCGGTCAGCAAGGCTTCGTCGACTTGAGCCTGGCCACTCAACACCAAGCCGTCGGCTGCAAAGGCTTCTCCGGGCAAGACCTCGATCACATCGCCCACTTGCAGACGACGCACCGACAAAAGCACCCAACTGCCGTCTGGCAGACGCTTGCGAACGCTTTCAGGCAGCCGGTTCAGTACCGCCTCCAAGGCGCCTGCTGTGCGGTCGCGCATGCGCAACTCCAGCCATCGACCCGTCAGCAAGAAGAAAACAAACATGGTGAAGGAGTCGAAAAACACCTCTGTACCAAAGGGCCCTTGGGGCTCAAACGTGCCCAGGGTGCTCACCCCAAAGGTCACCACCATGCCCAAAGCCACGGGCAAATCCATGCTGATTTGTCGTTCGCGCAAGTCACGCCAAGCATTTTTCAAAAACGGGGCGCAAGAGAAAAAAATCACCGGCAAAGACAAGACCCAAGACGCCCAACGCAGCAGATGCATGGACTCGGGGGCAATCTCACCCGGCTCACTCAGGTACGCCGGGGTCGCGTACATCATCACTTGCATCATGCACATGGCCGACACGGACCAGCGCCAAACCATGCGCCGTGCCTCGTCGCGGCGCAGCGCGTGGGCATGCGCGTCGTTGGCAGGCAAAGCTTTGTAACCAAAACGCTCAACGGCGCACATCCACGCAGAGGGACGGGTCAGCTTGGCCGACCAAACAATTTGCCCCCGGTGGCTGGCACCGCTGATTTGAGCCGACTGCACACCGGGCACGGATCGCAAAGCATCTTCCAGAGTGATCGCACAAGCTGCGCAATGCATGCCTTCAAACACCACACTCGACGTCCAGCCATCCGGTTCACTGTGATTCGGAATACTGAATGCAGCCCACTCCTCGGGTGTGTCCAGCAATTGCCAACGGGCACCCAGATCGGCCTCGGTATGTGCATCTGCAGTTGCGTCTGAAATCGGCGTTGAATGCGTCCAAGCAATCCCCTTTGCTTCATCGCCGTGCGCAAGAGCACCTGAAAAAACATTGACTTGTGTCATGTTTCAAAGATACGCCAGCCGACCCATTCATAGCTTGATCTGCATCAAGCGGCTGCGTTTGCGGCTCTTTTATGCTGGGGTTTTCTTTTTTACACCGGGAGCCCACCATGTACCAACGCATCCTTGTCGCCACCGATGGTTCTGCCTTGTCCAAAAAAGCCGTGGCCAGTGCCATTCAATTGGCATCCACCTGCGCCGCGGAATTGATTGCGCTCAAAGTGGTTCCACGCTACCCGCAAGCGTACTTCGAGGGCAGTATCCCCTTGTCTGCCGAAGAAGTGTCGCGCGTCGAAAAGCAATGGACAGAGGCCGCTCAGGCCCAATTGGCCACAGTGGAAAAATCGGGTAAAGCCAAAGGCGTTCACATCAAGTCGCTGGTGGTCAAGTCCGATGTGGTGTCGGACGCCATCATCGCCGCAGCGAAAAAGCAACACGCGGATTTGATCGTGATGGCCTCACACGGCCGCAAGGGCATCAAGCGCTTGTTGTTAGGGAGTGAAACACAACAAGTGTTGACCCATTCGCACATTCCCGTTTTGGTTTTACGCTGAGGCGCCGGGACGCGAAGGCCAAGCTGTCCAGAATCAGGATGCGAACAGACCCTTGTGCTGATCACGCAAGAGGTTTTTTTGCACCTTGCCCATGGTGTTGCGCGGCAACTCGGGCACCACAAAGCAGCGCTTGGGGATCTTGAAATTCGCCAGTTGGGCCTTGAGTTCGGCCAGAACGGATTCCGGCTGTACGGATGCGCCGGGCTTGAGCGTGACCACCGCCACCCCCACCTCACCAAAGTCAGGGTGCGGCACGCCCACCACAGCGCTTTCAGCCACACCCTTCATGTCGTTGATGTAGCCTTCGATCTCGGCCGGGTACACGTTGTAACCGCCGCTGATGATCAGGTCTTTGCTGCGGCCCACGATGGTCACATAACCCCGCTCGTCCACTTTGCCCACGTCACCTGTTTTGAAAAAACCGTCTGAGGTGAACTCTTCGGCGGTTTTTTCGGGCATGCGCCAATAGCCTTTGAACACATTCGGGCCCTTGACCTGAATGGCACCGATCTCGCCCACGGGCAACTTTTGTCCGTCGTCGCCATGCACTCGCAATTCCACACCCGGCAATGGAAAACCCACAGTGCCACCACGACGCTCAGATTGCTGGCCGTAACGCTTGTCTGCCGCATAGGGGTTGGAGGTCAACATGGCGGTTTCGCTCATGCCATAACGCTCCACAATGGTGTGGCCTGTGCGTTGCTGCCATTCGGTGAACGTCTCAATCAACAAAGGAGCGGAGCCCGCGATGAACAAGCGCATATTTTTTACCGCCGCTTTGTCGAGCGCAGGCTCGGCCAGCATGCGCACATACAGCGTGGGCACACCCATGAACACGGTGGCTTGGCTCATGAAACCAATGGCCCGTTGGGGATCGAATTTGGCCATCCAGATCATCTTGCTGCCGTTGATCAGCGCGCCATGGATGGCCACAAACAAACCATGCACATGGAAAATCGGCAAAGCGTGGATGAGCACGTCCCCTCGGCCATCTGGTCCTGCGGTCTTGGTCCAGCCCCAATAATCCTTGAGCGTGAGCGCGTTGCTGAGCATATTGCCGTGCGTGAGCATGGCCCCCTTGCTGCGGCCGGTGGTACCACTGGTGTACAAAATGGCCGCCAGATCGTCTGCACGGCGTTGCACGGGGGTGTGCCGGTCACTTTGCAAAGCCGCGCGGTCAAGCAAGCTGCCGGTTCGGTCTTCGTTCAGGGTGAAGACATGCTGCGTACCCGCCTTGAAGGCGATCTTGCTGACCCAACCAAAATGGGCACCACTGCACACCACCACGGCAGGCTCAGCATTGCCAATGAAGTACTCGATTTCAGCGCTTTGGTAAGCAGTGTTCAAGGGCAAGAACACATAACCCGCACGCAAAGTGGCCAAATACAACATCAAGGCTTCAACAGATTTTTCGACCTGAACGGCCACCCGGCTGCCTTCGGGCAAATCCAGAGATACCAGCAAATTGGCCATCATGGCCGTCGCACGGTCCAAATCGCGCCAACTGTATTCCAGACCATCGTCGGTTTGAACCGCCACACTTGTCAGATCGGATGGAAAAGCAGCCCTGAGGGCCGCAAACAGGTTGTTTTGGGTCATGTTGGCAAAAATCAAACGTGAAAAAGGGCCTGATCACAGGCCCGGAAAAGTCAGCCCAAAGCTCAATCGAGTTTGGCGCCCGATGCCTTCACCACTTGGGACCATTTGGACAATTCTTTCTTGATGAAAGCTTCGAACTGAGCGCCCGTCAGGTTGGGGAATTCAGCGCCTTGGTTGGCCCAAACGGCTTTGGCTTCGTCGGTCTGGCAGGCACGGCGGAACTCCTCGATCGCCTTGGCCTGTGCATCGGGAGTGGTGCCTTTGGGTGCCCATACGCCATACCAAGTGGAGACGGTGTAATCGGGCAAGCCCAACTCGCTCGAGCAAGGCACATCAGGAAATGCCGCATTGCGCTTGGTGCCGGATACCATCAAAGCCTTGATACGACCCCCCTTGATGTGGGCAGCCGAAGAACCGAGTCCATCGAACATCATGTCCACGTTGCCCGCAATCAGGTCTTGCAAAGCGGGGCCTGCGCCACGGTAGGGGATATGGGTGATGAAGGTTTTGGTTTGAAGCTTGAACAACTCACCGGCCAAATGGTGCGATGTGCCGCCACCAGCAGAGCCGTAGTTCAGACGACCGGGGTTCTTTTTGAGCATTTCCAGAAATGATTTGAAATCTGGCGAGGTGATTTTCTTGGGGTTGACCACCAAAACCTGAGGCACAGCCGCCACTTGAATCAAGGGAATCAGATCGCGTTCCAGGTCGTAATCCAGGCGTGGGTACATGCTGGGTGCGATGGTGTGGTGCACGGCCCCCATGAAGTAGTTGTAACCATCGGGCGTCGCTTTGGCAGCGATGCCAGCGCCCAAAGTACCGCCCGCACCACCGCGGTTGTCAATGATCATTTGACGACCGGTCAGCTTGGCAAATGCGGCAGACATCGGACGCGCAAAGGCGTCGGTGCCGCCGCCTGCAGGAAAAGGAACAATCATGTTGATCGGCTTGGTCGGCCAAGCGCCTTGGGCTTGAGCCCACATGGGCAGGGAACCGGCGGCGACTGAGACGACTTTCAAAAAATCGCGTCGTTGGCGCAAAGTGAGGCTTGTTTTCATTGTGAGTCTCCTGATGATGGTAGGCGCATCATAAAGACTGGAGCACTGTCCAAATGAATGAAGGTGCTCTGTCAGGCCTAGGGTTTACCAGAGGTTATGCTGTCATATGACACCTGAGTGACGCCCCCATCTCAATCGGTCAACTCGAGCACGGTGGTGTGACCCTGGGCCATGGGCCAGGTCAAACCCACGATTTTTTCGCCATTGAAGCTTGCGGCCACGCTGCGCTGGGTACCGTCTTTCAAGCGCAAGCGGCTCGATGCCACCCCTGCGCCGGGCGGCACGCCGGGCAAGCTGCTTTGCCCATCCAGGCTCATGGCGTCGCGCCCCGGATCGAAATACCCCCGGGGCCGCGTTAAGCTGAGCACCGCCTGCGCTGCCCGGTCGGCGTCATTCACGCGCTCTGGCCGCATGTTCAGCCACTGGCTTGATCGGGGCAATGGGCTGCGGTAAATGTGCGTGGTGGCGTAACCAGCCGCCTGGATCACGAACTCATACCCTGTGTCGCCTCGCCCCCGAAAAGGCCCCCACAGCCCATCTGCCCCAGTGGTTTGCACGTGGACCGCAGGCCCCCGACGCCGGCCCGTGGCTGGGTCGGTGGCAAAAATCTCCATGCGCGCACCGTGCAAAGGCAGGTTGTTGACAAAATTTCCGCTGCCCGAATCCATCGGATCCAGACCCAGGCCCACCAATTTGCCGTTCAGCACCACATCGTTCTGCCGAACCAAACGCGAGCTTGGCGCTTGCCCGGTGATGAAGCGGTGTGTGGCGTCAAAGGCGGCTTGAGAGTAAGACGTTTCTCGGTGGTCAATTTTGGGAATGACCACATTGGTGGCCCCTTTAAGTTCGGGGCCATCGAAGCCCACCATCGTGGGCCGGCCCTTCATGCCCAGCCACAGGCCATCGGGCTGCGCAAATTTATCGTTGTTGTCCGAACGGATGGTCATCCAGCGTGTGGGGCCACAGACCTCATCGCCTTGGGCATTTTTGGGGGCATTGAGTTGCTTGAGGAATGGGCCCGTGCCCGAAAATTCGTTGGCCTCATTCAGGCCAGGAATGGCCTGGACCCCGTGGTTGGGCGTACCGCCCAGCACAGCATGGCTGACGACGGCAGCACCGCCACCGTTGCAAATGAAGTTGCGAATCGCATTGCCACCGCGCGAGTTGCCCACCAAAACCACTTGGCTTGCCCCGGTTCGGCGCAAGACGGCCTGCACCTCGCCCTGCAAAAAGGCCATGTGTTCTTGCGTGGACGATCGCCCTGCTTGCGCTTTGTTGTCAGCGTCGCGAGCCAGTGGGTAAGGCATGTCGATCGGGTGCAAGCGGTCGGTGGGCCAGCCGTTGGACTCGAAACGCCAAATGGTGGATTGCCACAAGGCAGCGGAATCACCGTTGCCATGCACAAACAAGATGGGTGTTCGCTCTGCCTGGGTTCTGGGCTCCGGCCCTGCGCACGCGCTCAGCAGCAGCAAGGCGGCTGAAAAAAGTCCCAATGAGCGACGCTGAAGGTTCATGGCATTCCAATCGTGTGCGTGGCAAAGCACGCATCCTGCTGCGACACAAGCCGAAAGCCTGACTCCTGCGCGTCAGTTGGCCTTGGCTTGAGTCCGGCCGAACCCAAACCACAAATAAGCACCCAAGGCGATCATGGGCAAGCACAGCCACTGACCCATGCTCATGCCCAAGGAGAGCAAGCCCAGGTGCGCATCAGGCTCTCTGAAAAACTCGGCCACAAATCTAAAGAATCCGTAACCGAGCAAAAACGCACCCGAAACCTGGCCCACAGGGCGGTCTTTGCGGGCGAACCACCACAGCAACACAAACAGCAGCAAACCTTCCAGCGCAATTTGGTACAGCTGTGAAGGGTGGCGCGGCAATTCACCCGCCCCACGGAACACCATGCCCCAAGGCAAGGACGGATCGGCCACACGGCCCCAAAGTTCACCATTCATGAAGTTGCCAATGCGCCCTGCAGCCAAGCCCGTGGGCACGCAAGGCGCCACAAAGTCCATGACCTGCAAAAAAGGCCGCTGGCGCGTTCGAGCAAACCAGAGCATGGCCAGCATCACCCCCAGCAAACCGCCATGAAAACTCATGCCGCCTTGCCAGATGGCGAAAATCTCCAGCGGGTTGGACAGGTAATAAGAAGGTTTGTAAAACAGGCAGTAGCCCACGCGACCGCCCAGGACAACGCCCAACACGCCCAAGAACAAGATGTCTTCCACATCTCTTTTTTGCCATTGCGGCAGTTGGGAGAAAGGCAGATGCACCAGGCGCCGGGTGCCCAGCCCGTAAAAAAGACCAAATGCGGCCAAATAGGTCAAACCATACCAATGGATGGCCAAGGGCCCCAATTGCAAGGCGATGGGATCGATGTGTGGGTGGATCAGCATGCCCGGATTGTGCACCGTTGGGATGTCCTGAATGACCTGGATCAAATGCCTGGGTCAAGCGGCTTGGGTTTTGGAGTGCCCGCTAGAATGTGACAAATTTTTTTCTACCCCGAAGTGACGCCAACATGACCGACAAAATCATTCCGATCAAACCCATCAACGAACGCAGCGCCAACATCACCGCCGGCAAATCCCGGGCGCCCAACCGCTCGATGTACTACGCCATGGGTTACGACGAAGGCGATTTCGTCAAACCCATGGTGGGCGTGGCCAACGGTCACAGCACCATCACGCCGTGCAACAGCGGCCTGCAAAAACTGGCCGATGCGGCCGTCGAAGGCATTGAAGAAGCCGGTGGCAATGCCCAAATCTTCGGCACGCCCACCATTTCCGACGGCATGGCCATGGGCACCGAGGGCATGAAGTATTCATTGGTATCCCGCGAAGTCATCGCCGATTGCGTCGAAACCTGCGTGCAAGGCCAGTGGATGGACGGCGTTTTGGTGGTCGGTGGTTGTGACAAAAACATGCCCGGCGGCCTGATGGGCATGCTGCGTGCCAACGTGCCCGCCATCTACGTTTATGGCGGCACCATCTTGCCAGGCCGCTACCAAGGCAAAGACCTGAACATCGTGAGCGTGTTTGAAGCGGTGGGCGAAAACGCCGCAGGTAAGTTGAGCGACTTTGACTTGAAAGAAATCGAAAAGCGCGCCATCCCCGGCACGGGCTCTTGTGGCGGCATGTACACGGCCAACACCATGTCGTCTGCTTTTGAAGCTTTGGGCATTTCTTTGCCCTACTCTTCCACCATGGCCAACGTGCACGACGAAAAAGTTCACTCCGCCAAAGAGTCGGCCAAAGTCTTGGTGCAAGCCATCCAAAAAGGCATCAAACCGCGCGACATCGTCACTCGCAAATCCATCGAGAACGCGGTGGCCGTGATCATGGCCACTGGCGGCTCCACCAACGCCGTGTTGCACTTCTTGGCCATTGCCCACTGTGCGGGCGTGGAATGGAGCATCGACGACTTTGAGCGCATCCGTCAGCGCACGCCCGTTTTGTGTGACCTCAAGCCCAGCGGCAAGGCTTTGGCGGTTGACTTGCACGTGGCCGGTGGCATCCCTCAAGTGATGAAGATTTTGCTCAATGCCGGTTTGCTGCACGGCGACTGCATCACCATCACAGGTCAAACCATTGCCGAGGTTTTGAAGGATGTTCCTGACGCACCACCGAATGACGCCGTCATCCACTCCATCGAAAAAGCCATGTACAAGCAAGGCCACTTGGCCATCTTGAAGGGCAATTTGTCGCCTGAAGGCGCTGTGGCCAAAATCACGGGCCTGAAAAACCCGGTCATCACCGGTCCTGCCCGCGTCTTTGACGATGAGCAATCGGCCCTGGAAGCCATTTTGGCCGGCAAGATCGTGGCGGGCGACGTGATGGTTTTGCGTTATCTCGGCCCCAAAGGTGGCCCTGGCATGCCCGAAATGCTGGCCCCAACGGGTGCCTTGATTGGTGCAGGCTTGGGCGAGACGGTGGGACTGATCACCGATGGCCGTTTCTCGGGTGGCACATGGGGCATGGTGGTCGGTCACGTGGCACCCGAAGCAGCAGCCGGCGGCAACATCGCCTTTGTGCATGAGGGTGACAGCATCACCATCGACGCACACAAGCTGCTGTTGGAGCTGAACGTGCCCGAAGCCGAATTGGCCAAGCGACGCGAAGGCTGGAAAGCCCCTGCCCCGCGTTACACCCGGGGCGTACAAGCCAAATTTGCTTTCAACGCCTCCAGTGCCAGCAAGGGCGCCGTTTTGGACATGTTCTGATCCAAGACCCGCAACCATGAAAAAAGCCACCGCAGGGTGGCTTTTTCGTTGGTGGCCTTGACCAACAGGTCAAGACTTGAAGCAACAGATCACAAACCGATGGCCGCGATGCCCGCCTTGGCGATCTGAGCATCTTCGGTGGACTTGACACCGCTGACACCAACGGCACCCAGGCAGAAACCGTCTTTCATGATCGGCACGCCGCCTTCCAGCATGCCGTGAATGAATGGCGCCGACAAAAACGAGGTGCGACCGCCGTTGATCACGTCTTCGTACACCTTGCTTTCACGGCGACCCAAAGCGGCCGTGTGGGCCTTGGACGGAGCAATATGGGAAGACACAGGGGGCGCGCCATCCAGACGGGTGAAATGGAGCAAATGGCCCCCCGCGTCCACAATGGCGATGCTGACCGCCCAGTTGTTTTTGAGGGCTTCGGCCTCGGCTGCTGCGGCAATCGCTTTGACATCGGACAGTTCAAGCGTGGATTGGGTCTTCATGGCAGGTTCATTCAAAAAAAGGAAAAACAGAGCATACACGCGTCAGAACGGCAGATTGAGCACCGCAAAGCAAAACTGATTCGACTGGATAACCCCATCATCTATGGGAAATCAGCCCAACAAGGTCCAAAGAGGTCACTGGCCTCTACAATGGAAATACCTTTTTTAAAGGCTTATCTAGGAGATACACCATGAGCGACCTTCGCACCCTCAATTCCGCTGGCTGGGGCCATGTGGACCTGGCGGCACGCAACCGCGTTCTGCGCAACACCTATTGGCTGCTGGCCCTGAGCATGCTGCCCACCGTGCTGGGCGCCTGGGTCGGGGTGAGCACAGGCATCACCCAATCACTCACGGGCTTTATGGGCCTGGTGGTGTTTTTGGGCGGCGCATTCGGTTTCATGTTCGCCATCGAAAAAACCAAAAACTCGGCCGCTGGCGTGCCCGTGCTGCTGGCTTTTACCTTCTTCATGGGCCTGATGCTCTCGCGCATGATCGCCATGGTTTTGGGCTTCAAGAACGGCTCTGACCTGGTCATGACCGCTTTTGCAGGCACAGCAGGCGTGTTCTTTGTCATGGCCAGCCTGGCCAGCGTCATCAAACGTGACTTGTCAGGCATGGGCAAATGGCTGTTTGTCGGAGCCATGGTCCTGATGGTGGGCGGCATCATCAACGTGTTTGTCGGATCCACCGCCGGCATGCTGGTCCTCTCCACCTTGGCCATTGGCATCTTCAGCGCCTTCTTGTTGTATGACCTCAAGCGCATCTTGGATGGCGGCGAAACCAACTACATCAGCGCCACTTTGGCTCTGTATCTCAGTGTGTTCAACATCTTCCAAAGCCTGTTGGCTCTGCTCGGCATCATGGGCGGCGAGCGCGACTGAACACAGTTTCTTCCCTCAAAACAAAGGCTCCCTCGGGAGCCTTTTTTGGTGTGCGCTCATTGTCCTTAGGGACTCAACAAGAGATGCGCTTTCAGATCATGCCAATTCAAATACAGCCATGCTTTCCACATGCGCGGTGTGTGCGAACATATTGACCACGCCTGCGCTCACACAACGGTAACCAGCGCGGTGCACCAAAATGCCAGCGTCTCGGGCCAGTGTGGCCGGGTTGCAGCTCACATAGACAATGCGCTTGGGCGGCGTCCAGCCTTGTCGCAGTTCCTGGCTTTCGTTCAACTCAGCCAGCGCCTTGGCCAGAGCAAAAGCGCCCTCTCTAGGCGGGTCCACCAACCATTTGTCGGCCGAGCCGTCGGCCACCAGCATGGCGGGCGTCATGTCAAATAAATTGCGCGCCACAAACTCAGTGGGAGCCAAAGCTTGACCTGTCGGACGGGAGGACTGGTTGGCGGCGTAGTTCTCACGCGAACGTGCTACCAAGGTTTCGGCCCCCTCAATGCCTAACACCTGAGCCGCTTGCGTGGCAATGGGCAGCGTGAAATTGCCCAGACCACAAAACCAATCGATCACGCGTTCGGTCTTTTGCGCTTGCAGCAAACGCAGCGCACGCGCCACCAGCACGCGGTTGATGAAGGGGTTGACTTGGGTGAAGTCGGTCGGCCGAAACGGCATGTGGATGCCAAAGTCGGGCAAGCCATAACTCAGTTGCGCCCCACCCTCGTCCAGCAAATGCACCTTGTCGGGCCCTTTGGGTTGCAACCACCACTGGGCCTGTTGTTGAGCAGCAAAAGCGCGCAGCAAGGCTTTGTCGCCATCGCTCAAGGGTTCCAGGTGGCGCAGCACCAGTGCCGTGACCTTGTCACCGCAAGCCAATTCAATCTGCGGCAGTGTCTCGCGCGCATCCATTTGAGCAATCAGCGCTCGCAAGGGCATGAGCATGGCGCTGACATGCGGTGGCAACACGGGACACACCTTCATGTCGGCAATGTAGCGGCTCTTGCGCTCGTGAAAACCAATCAGGACTTCGCCTTTTTTGATCACATAACGCACGGACAGTCGGGCGCGGTAGCGATAGCCCCAAGCCGGTCCCTCGATCGGGCGCAACAGGGTTTCGGCCTTGACCTTGGCCAAGTGCCAAAGGTTGTCCTCGAGCACGCGTTGCTTGACCGCGACTTGGGCCGAGGCCTCCAAGTGCTGCATCTTGCAACCGCCACAAGCGCCTTGGTGCAATCCAAAATGGGGGCACCCTGGGCGCACGCGCTGGGACGATTCGTGGTGAATGTCGGTCACCGTGCCCTGCTCCCAGTTGTTTTTCTTGCGGTGCACGTTGACCGAGACAATTTCAAAGGGCAACGCGCCCTCGATGAAAACCACCTTGCCATCAGGTCGGCGGGCAATGCCTTGGGCGTCCATGTCCAAAGACCCCACACGCAAAAACCCTGCAGGCAGGTCTTCACTGGAGTGACTGGTGTCGTCGGCGTGGGCTTGGGATAGGGAAATGTCGAGTTCGCTCATCCCCCGATTGTCTCAGGATGAGCGGCAGAAAAATCAAGGGACCACGGCGCTGGTCAATGGATGTTTACGCTTTCGTCCTGCACCGGCGCTGCGGTGACAAACCCCATCAACGGACAGGCAAAAACTTGGCGGGATCGACGGGTTTACCTTGACGCCGAATTTCAAAATGCAGCTTGACCCGGTCAGCGTCCGTCTTGCCCATTTCGGCGATCTTTTGACCTTTGCGGACCTGCTGGTCTTCTTTGACGAGCAGTGCCTGGTTGTGCGCGTAGGCGGTCAGGAAGGTGCTGTTGTGCTTCAAAATGATCAGGTTGCCGTAACCGCGCAAGCCCGCACCGGCATACACCACTTGACCATCGGCAGCCGCCAAAATCGGATCGCCCGGTTGGCCCGCGATGTCCAAGCCTTTGTTTTTCACCTCGTCAAAGTTGCCAATGACTTGACCGTTGGCGGGCCAAGAAAAAGCAAAACCTGGATCAGCGGCGGCTGGTGCGGGGGGCGTTGGAGCTTGGGGCAATGGTTTGGGTGCGGCTTGAGTCGCTGGACCCATCGGCTGAACAACAACGCCGCTGCCCTCTGTGATGGCATTGGGGGGCGCCACACGCAAAACTTGACCCACCTCGATCAAATTTGCGTTAGACAAATTGTTCCAAGAGGCCACATCACGCCAAGATTGCCCGTTGTCCAGCGCGATGCGTGTCAAGGTATCGCCGCGTTGCACGGTATAAAAACCTGGCTTGCCGGCATTTTCTGAACCGGGCATCACTTTGGTAGAGGGACTCACCGCCGAAACATCGGACGATGGAGCCGCGACAGGAGCGGGGGCAGGCAATGCCGTCCGACCCCCTACATTGCGGTTTTCCACAGGCGCGGGCACTCTGGGCGGCGTGTTGCAGCCTGCCAAAAGGACCAGCGCGAGCCCACCAAGCCAGAGACGGGAAACATGACTGAAAATCATCCGGGATCAATCCTTCAAACAATGCCAGATTTTAGAGGCACAAAGTGAACCGCCTCTAAAACTTGTCGGTCCAACCCTTGACTGGTTTTGTGAATCACCACCAAGGCTTGATGGCCTGAGGTGGTGACCGTCGGTGCAACCAAACGGCCCCCTATGGCCAGCTGATCCAACCAGGCCTGAGGCACGTTCTCGCCACCAGCCGCTGAAATGATGCCAGCATAAGGCGCCCCCTTGGCAAAACCCAACATGCCATCCCCAAAAATCAGATGCACATTGGGCAAACGGAACGGCAGCAGGTTCTTTTTGGCTTTTTCATGCAAGCCGCGCAAACGTTCAATGCTGTAAACCTCGGTCGCCACATGGCTAAGGACAGCGGCCTGATAACCACAGCCTGTGCCAATCTCCAAGATTCGGCCCAACTGACCTTGCGCACCCTGGCGCAGCAACTCAATCATGCGGGCCACCACATTGGGCTTGGAGATGGTTTGTTCAAAACCAATCGGCAAGCTGGTGTCCTCGTAAGCCTGCCCAGCCAATGCCGATTCAACAAAACGGTGTCGCTCCACCCGACCCATGGCCTGCAAAACAAATGCGTCTTGAACACCTTGCGCCGCCAATTTGGCCACCATTTGAGCCCTGACGGCGCTCGAATCCAAGCCTAAGCCCATCGAGACAGGCGGCGTGCGAGGCGTGGGGGTCGTGTGGGATGGCAAACCTTTGGCTGGCTGCAGTGCCGGCCGCCCCAATGCGGGCTTGGGCTTCACACCTGCGCCATTCAAATTGGCAGGGAAACTGGGTCTGGGCTTCATTCGCCGTCCTGCCGCCAAAGCCGATGGCAAGTTTGACTCCAGGCTTGCAGGTGGTCGTGCTCGGTCAAGTCAACCCTCAATGGCGTGACCACCACATGCCCCTGATCTGCCGCGTGAAAATCGGTGCCTGCACTGTCGTCCATGGCGGCGCCCGCAGCGCCGATCCAGAACATGGTCTGCCCCCTCGGATCAACTTGGGTGATGACCGGCTCTGCCGCATGACGGCGGCCCAAACGGCAAACCTTGGGCGATTTGATCTGCGACTCTGGCAAATTGGGGATGTTCACATTCAACAACCAAGGGCGTTGGCCGATCAGGTCTTGCTGGATCATTTGCTGGACCATCCGCTTGACCGTGCTGGCCGCTCCATCCAGGTGCGCCCAGCCTTTGTCGATTTGGGACACCGCGATGGCCGGAATGCCAAACAAAAAACCCTCCATGGCAGCGCCGACCGTGCCCGAATACAAAGTGTCATCGCCCATGTTGGCGCCGTTGTTGATGCCGGAAATCACCAAATCCGGGCGGTAACCCAACAGCCCCGTCAAGGCGATGTGCACACAATCGGCCGGCGTGCCATTGACATAGCGAAAACCGTTGTCTGCGCGGTTCACATACAAGGGCGTGTGCAGCGTCAGCGCATTCGATTTGGCACTGTTGTTGTGCTCCGGAGCCACCACCTCGACCTCGGCGATGTCTTTCAGTGCCGCATGCAAGGCCACAATGCCTTCGGCCCGAAAGCCATCGTCGTTGGAAATCAGGATTTTCATGGTCAGTTTTCGATCAATCGTCCATTGTAGGACGATGACCGATTTTTGGGACGTCACCCAACGCAACCGCCCAATGCATCAGGTGGTCGCTGGCGAGACATGAATTGGACGTCCGTGCTGACTAAGATAGAAGTTTGATTTCATTGAAAAGATTGGGAGAAAGACATGCACGCTTGGCTTTGCGAAAACCCCACAGGCGTTGATGCCCTGAATTGGAAAGAACTGCCCACGCCCACACCGGGTCCGGGTCAAGTGCTTGTCAAAATCGAGGCGGCCAGTCTGAATTTTCCCGACCTGCTCATTGTCCAAAACAAATACCAGATGAAGCCCGAGCTGCCTTTCGTGCCAGGCTCTGAATATGCGGGGACCATTCAGGCCCTGGGCGAAGGCGTGACGCACCTCCAAGTGGGGCAAAGCGTGGCGTGTCTGTCGGGGACGGGGGGATTTGGCACCCACACCCTGGCTCCGGCGAAATTGTGCATGCCCCTGCCAGCGGGTTTTCCAGCCACCGATGGGGCGGCCTTCATCATGACTTATGCCACCTCGCACCACGCATTGGTCGACAGGGCAGCCCTGAAGGCCGGAGAGACCGTTCTGGTGTTGGGCGCAGCCGGCGGCGTTGGCACTGCCGCCATCCAGATTGCCAAGGCCATGGGCGCCAAGGTCATTGCAGCAGCTTCCACCGATGAAAAATGCGCTTTGTGTAAGTCATTGGGGGCCGACGCCACGATCAACTACACCCGTGAAAACCTGCGTGAAGCCCTCAAGCGCTTGACCGAAGGCAAAGGACCCGATGTGGTTTACGACCCGGTTGGGGGCGAATTGGCCGAACCGGCCTTCAGATCCATCGCTTGGCGGGGCCGTTATTTGGTGGTGGGTTTTGCCGGTGGCCCCATCCCCTCGCTGCCCTTGAACCTGCCCTTGCTCAAAGGCGCATCCTTGGTGGGCGTTTTTTGGGGTGACTTTGCCAAACGTGAACCCCAAGCCAATGCCGCGATGATGGTCGAACTGGCGCAGTGGTATGGCCAAGGCAAAATCAAACCCGTGTTGGACCGTACCTTGCCCATGAGCGAGCTCAAAGCGGCTTACGCTTTGATGGGCTCGCGCAGCGTCAAGGGCAAATTGGTCATGGTCAATTGATCGGCGGGTCTCGCCCGATTCGACAACAAAAAAAGGAAGCCTAGGCTTCCTTTTTTGTTTGAAAGACTGAGGCAATCTTTCGGTGTTTGGAGCGGGAAACGAGGCTCGAACTCGCGACCTCAACCTTGGCAAGGTTGCGCTCTACCAACTGAGCTATTCCCGCGCATTTCAGAAATCTTGGCAGGGTGTGCTTCGTTTTCTGGAATGGCCAAATTGTAATGTAGTTTCAGGCTGAGTTTGAGGCTCGCCTGAAAAATTTGCATCAATGTTGAACGGCTTCAGATTTGGCCGTTGCAGTCACCGCAGTCAAAGCGGCTGCGGCCACTTCTTCGTCGCTCAATGGCACGGGTTTGGCTTCCAAGGCCACCTCCAAAACCTGATCGATCCACTTGACGGGCACGATCTCGAGACCATTTTTGACATTTTCAGGAATGTCTTGAAGGTCCTTCAAGTTGTCCTCTGGAATCAACACGGTCTTGATGCCCCCTCGCAACGCAGCCAACAGCTTTTCTTTCAAGCCGCCAATGGCTGTGACCTCACCGCGCAAAGTGATCTCACCGGTCATGGCCACATCGGCACGCACTGGAATGCCCGTCATGGCCGACACCATGGCCGTGGTCATCGCGGCACCCGCACTCGGTCCATCTTTGGGTGTCGCGCCATCGGGCACGTGGATGTGCAGGTCTTTCTTCTCAAAGATTTCGTCTTTGATGCCCAAAAAGCGTGAGCGGCTGCGCACCACGGTGCGGGCCGCTTCGACCGACTCTTTCATCACATCGCCCAGCGAACCGGTGCGGGTGATAACGCCTTTGCCGGGCATCAAAGCGGCCTCAATGGTCAACAAGTCTCCGCCCACCTCGGTCCAAGCCAAACCGACCACTTGACCCACTTGGCTTTTTTGCTCTGCACGGCCGTAGGTGTACTTGCGAACACCCAAAAACTCGTTCAAGTTGTTCTCGTTGACCACCACCTGCGGCGTCATTTGCTTGAGCAGCAAAGCTTTGACGACTTTGCGGCAGATTTTGCCCAGCTCACGCTCAAGCGAGCGCACGCCGGCCTCGCGTGTGTAATAACGCACCACATCGCGAACGGCGTCTTCGGTGACCTGCAACTCGGTCTTTTTCACGCCGTTGTTGGTCATTTGCTTGGGCAGCAAATACTTCATGGCGATGCTGGTTTTCTCGTCTTCGGTGTACCCGGACAAGCGAATCACTTCCATCCGGTCCAACAAGGCTGAGGGAATATTCATCGAGTTGGATGTGGCCACGAACATGACATTGCTCAGGTCAAAGTCAACTTCAACGTAATGGTCACCAAAGGTGTGGTTTTGCTCCGGGTCCAGCACCTCCAGCAAAGCGCTGGAAGGATCACCCCGAAAGTCCGTGCCCAGCTTGTCGATCTCGTCCAGCAAGAACAGCGGGTTCTTGGTGCCGACCTTGTTCAGGTTTTGCAGCACCTTGCCGGGCAAAGCGCCAATGTAGGTGCGGCGATGACCACGGATTTCAGCCTCGTCACGCATGCCACCCAGCGCCATGCGCACGTATTTGCGGCCGGTGGCCTTGGCAATCGATTGACCCAGCGAGGTCTTGCCCACGCCGGGTGGCCCCACCAAGCAAAGAATGGGGGCCTTGACTTTGTCCACGCGCTGTTGCACCGCGAGGTACTCCAGAATTCGATCTTTGACTTTATCCAAGCCAAAGTGGTCTTGGTTGAGCACGTCTTCAGCATTGGCCAGATCGTGCTTGAGCTTGGTCTTTTTGCTCCATGGCAGACCAATCAGCACGTCCAGGTAGTTGCGCACCACCGAGGCTTCTGCAGACATAGGCGACATGAGCTTGAGCTTCTTGAGCTCGCCTTCGGCCTTTTTGCGGGCCTCCACCGACATTTTGGCGGCTTTGATCTTCTTTTCAATTTCCTCGATGTCGGCGCCCTCTTCGCCATCGCCCAATTCTTTCTGGATGGCCTTGACCTGCTCGTTCAGGTAGAAGTCGCGCTGGTTTTTTTCCATCTGACGTTTAACGCGGCCACGGATGCGCTTGTCCACATTCAGGATATCAACCTCGTGCTCCAACTGAGCAAACAGGTTTTCAAGGCGCAACTTGATGTTGGCCAAGTCAAGCACCTGTTGCTTGTTCTCCAGCTTGAGCGGCAAGTGGGCCGCGATCGTGTCGGCCAAACGGCCAGGGTCATCGATGCTGGAGATCGACGTCAGGATCTCTGGCGGGATTTTTTTGTTGAGTTTGACGTACTGGTCAAACTGTTGCATCACGGCGCGGCGCAAGGCTTCGATTTCACTGCTGGCATCCGATTGCTCAGTGACCGGGTCCACCGGGTTGACAGAGGCCACAAAGTGAACTTCCCCATCCACGATGGACTTGACCAGCGCACGCTGCTGGCCTTCAACCAACACTTTCACAGTGCCATCCGGCAGTTTCAGCATCTGCAAGATGGTGGACACACAACCCACGTCAAACATGTCCTCCACGCCGGGTTCGTCCTTGGCCGCAGTTTTTTGCGCCACGAGCATGATGCGTCGCTCTGCCGCCATGGCCGACTCCAGCGCTTTGATGCTTTTAGGACGCCCGACAAACAAGGGAATCACCATGTGAGGAAAAACGACCACATCGCGCAGGGGCAACATGGGCAATTCAATCAGGGTGGGCGGCAATGGTGTGTGTCCAGACATGGTGTGTCCCTCAGGTCAATTCAACTGCACATGGATGCTGCAACCGAGATTTCAACCCATGCACTTGAAAGGGTGTCAATCAGGGTGCTGCGCATGCAGGTCAGGCCTGTTTGGCCGACTCGCGGTAAACCAGCAGTGGTGGCTTGTGGTCATCGATGACCGACTCGTCCACCACGACTTTCTCAACGTTGGCTTGGTTGGGCAATTCAAACATGGTGTCAATCAGGGCCTGCTCCATGATGGAGCGCAGGCCACGGGCGCCCGTCTTGCGGGCCAGGGCCTTGCGGGCCATGGCGGTGAGTGCGTTGGGGCGCACTTCGAGCTCCACGCCCTCCATGGCCAAGAGTTTGGTGAACTGTTTGACGACCGCATTTTTGGGTTCGGTCAGTATTTGAACCAACGCCTCTTCGCTGAGTTCGGCCAAAGTGGCGACCACCGGCAAACGGCCCACCAGTTCGGGAATCAAGCCGAACTTGATCAAGTCTTCGGGCTCGACTTCGTTGAACACATCGGTGAGCGAGCGCTGTTTTTTGCTCTTGACAGTTGCGCCGAAGCCGATGCCACCGGATTCGGTGCGGTTTTCAATGACCTTTTCCAGGCCCGCGAACGCACCGCCGCAAATGAACAAGATGTTGGTGGTGTCGATCTGCAAAAAATCTTGATTGGGGTGCTTGCGGCCGCCTTGTGGGGGCACGCTGGCCATGGTGCCTTCGACCAATTTCAGTAAGGCTTGTTGCACACCCTCGCCCGACACATCGCGGGTGATGGAGGGGTTGTCAGATTTGCGCGTGATCTTGTCGATCTCGTCAATATAGACAATGCCGCGCTGGGCGCGTTCGACGTCGTAATTGCAGGTCTGCAGCAACTTGGCCACAATGTTTTCCACGTCCTCGCCCACATAACCGGCTTCGGTCAAGGTCGTGGCATCGGCCATGACAAAGGGCACGTCCAGCATGCGGGCCATGGTTTGAGCCAGCAAGGTCTTGCCCGAGCCGGTGGGGCCAATCAACAAAATGTTGCTTTTGGCCAGTTCCACTTCGTCTTTTTTGGCGCCCTCTTTGTGTTTCAGTCGTTTGTAGTGGTTGTACACCGCCACCGCCAAACTGCGCTTGGCTTTTTCTTGACCAATCACGTAATTGTCGAGGTTGGTTTTGATGTCCAGGGGTGTTGGCAAACCTTCTTTGTCACCTGCAGCCACCGTGGTGGTGGCCAACTCATCGCGCACGATGTCGTTGCACAAATCAATGCACTCATCACAAATAAAAACCGATGGTCCTGCGATCAACTTTTTGACTTCGTGCTGGCTTTTGCCACAGAAAGAGCAGAACAGGTTTTTTTCAGTGCTGGTGCCTTTTTTATCGGCCATAGATCTCGCCTCGGAATCCGGAATTCGTCAATGATAACGAAAGAAAAACGGCGCTCACCCTTTCAGGGTAAACGCCGTCAGCATGGGTGCCGGTAGCCCCGGTCATCCTCAAGCGCGTTTGGAAATGACTTCGTCAATCAAACCGTACTCTTTGGACTCGGTGGCGGACAGGTAATAGTCACGCTCGGTGTCGAGTTCGATCTTTGACAGCGGTTGGCCCGTGTTCTCAGCCAGGATGCGGTTCAAATGGGCGCGGGTCTTGACGATTTCGCGGGCTGCAATCTCGATTTCGGTGGCCTGACCACGCGCACCGCCCAAAGGCTGGTGAATCATGATCTTGGAGTTGGGCAAGGAAAAGCGCTTGCCCTTGGCACCGGAAGACAACAAAAAAGCGCCCATGCTGGCCGCCATGCCGTTGCACAGCGTGGACACATCGGGTTTGATGAAGTTCATGGTGTCGTAAATGGCCATGCCTGCGCTCACCGAGCCTCCGGGCGAGTTGATGTACAGCGAAATGTCCTTTTCGGGGTTTTCGCTCTCCAAAAACAGCAACTGGGCCACGATCAAGTTGGCCATGTGGTCGTTGACCTCGCCGACCAAAAAGATCACGCGCTCCTTGAGCAAACGCGAATAGATGTCGTAGGCGCGTTCGCCGCGGCCCGACTGCTCGATGACCATGGGGACCATGCCCAAGCTTGTGATGTCCAGTGCGCTCATCATTTCTCCAAAAATATGAATGGGACTTTAACCCGAGTTCTCAAGCCCACCAATGAGATGGGGCTTGTCCGCCAGACTGCAAGCCAGGCACAAGCCCCATTTGCAAGGGTAACGAAAACGATCAGCCTTGTTGACCCATCAGTTCTTCAAATGAAATGGCCTTTTCAACCACTTTGGCCTGGGCCAAAACGAAGTCGGACACATTGCTCTCGATGACCACCGCCTCGACTTCGGCCATGCGCTGGTTGTCGCTGTTGTACCAACGCACCACGTCATCGGGGCGCTCGTAACTGGAAGCGAGTTCCAAAATGTGCGCCTGGATCTGGTCGGGTTTGGCGTGCAAAGTGTTGCCGCGCACGACTTCAGCCACCACCAGGCCCAAACGAACACGCTGCTCAGCTTGGGGGCGGAAGATATCGTCCGGGATCGGGGCCTTGTCGGCATCCTTGACACCGCGCTGCTTCAAATCGGCACGCGCGCCCTCTTTGAGTCGCTCGATTTCGTTTTGCACGATCGATTGGGGCAAGTCCAGCTCGGCCTTGGCCACCAAAGCGTCCATGGCAGCTTGTTTGTTGCGGGCCAGCAAGCGGAATTTCACTTCACGCTCAAGGTTTTTGCGGATGTCAGCGCGCAGGCCTTCGACAGAAGCATCGGCGATGCCCAAGGACTTGGCCAAGGCTTCGTTGACTTCAGGCAGGTGGGCGGCTTCGATTTTCTTGACTGTGACCAAGAAGTCGGCGGTTTTGCCTGCCACGTCTTGACCGTGGTAATCGGCGGGAAAGGCCAATGGGAAAGTCTTGCTTTCGCCGGACTTCATGCCGCGCACGGCGTCTTCGAATTCCTTGAGCATCTGGCCGTCACCCAAAATGAACTGGAAGTCTTCGGCTTTGCCACCAGAGAACACTTCCCCGTCGATCTTGCCTTCGAAGTCGATGGTGGCGCGGTCACCGTCTTGTGCCACAGCGTCTTGGGCACGCTGGGCAAAGGTGCGGCGCTGCTTGCGCAGGATGTCCACGGTCTTGTCGATGGCGGCGTCAGACACATCGGCCGTCAGTTTTTCGACTTCGGTGTCGCCCAAGTTGCCGAGTTTGACTTCGGGATACACCTCAAAGATGGCTTCGAAATTCAACTCGCCTTCTGGCGCGCCGTCTTTTTCAGAGATGCGGGGCTGACCGGCCACGCGCACTTGGGCCTCGTTGGCGGCAACAGAGAAGGCTTCGCCAACTTTGTCGTTCAAAACTTCGTATTGAACCGAGTAGCCATAGCGCTGGGCCACAACGTTCATGGGCACTTTGCCGGGACGGAAACCGTCCATTTTGACCGTGCGGGCCATTTTCTTCAAACGTGCATCCACTTCAGACTGGATGGCCGTCACAGGCACAGTCAGGGTGATCTTGCGTTCCAGCTTTTCCAGGGTTTCAACAGTCACAGTCATCGTCGTTCTCGGTTAATTGAATGTCTCTCAGGCCTCAGGATTGAACCCTTGGCCACCAGTTGGTTGGTGCGCGGGGCGGGACTCGAACCCGCACAGTGTTGCCACCGTCAGGACCTAAACCTGGTGCGTCTACCAATTTCGCCACCCGCGCATGTCCAAACAAAAAGGGCGTCAGGCTGGCCTGAGGCCTTGTCAGCCTTCAGTTCACCTGACCGCCCGCTTGAAATCGGTCAACTTTATATTTTAGCCGCTTCGATGGGCCCCAATCAGGCCCGGGTTTGATTTGGGCGCTCAATTCGAAACCAGGCCGCGTACATGGCCGGCAAGGCCAGCAGGGTCAAGGCCGTGGCCACGATCAGGCCACCCATGATGGCCACTGCCATCGGGCCCCAAAAAATGCTGCGCGACAGCGGAATCATGGCCAGCACCGCCGCAGCCGCCGTGAGCACGATGGGGCGCAGACGCCGCACCGCCGACTCCACAATCGCCTGCCAAGGCACCATGCCCGCTGCCCGGTCTTGCTCAATTTGATCAATCAAGATGACCGAATTGCGCTGGATCATGCCCATCAGCGCAATCACACCCAGCAGGGCCACGAAACCAAACGGTCGGTCCAGCACGAGCAATGCCCCCGCCACACCCGCCATGCCCAGTGGCCCGGTCAAAAACACCAGCATCGCGCGGCTGAAGCTTTGCAACTGCAGCATCAGCAAGGTGAAGGTGATGAACAACATGACCGGCACCCCAGCCGCAATCGAGGCCGAACCTTTGGCACTTTCCTCCACCGCACCCGCCACCTCAATGAAATAGCCGCTCAAGCCCTGGCCTTGCCAAGTGGCCTCGGTCTTTTTCAACTCAGGCAGCAACTGAGCCGTCACCGTGGCACCCTGCAAGCCCTCGGCAATGTCGGCCTGCACGGTGATGGCGAACTGCCGCCCCTCGCGCCACATCACGCCCGGCTCCCAGGCCAATACCGGCGTCGCAATTTGCAGCAAGGGGATGAAACGCCCCGAGGCCGTTGGCACATACGCCTGCCCCAGGTCTGACAAGGCATCGCGTTCGGCCAATGGCTGGCGCAGCACGATCTCGATCAGCTTGTCGCCGTCACGGTACTGCCCCACCGCGCTGCCCGTCAGCAAGGTGCGCGAGGCCTGTGCGATGGACTGGCTGCTCACGCCCAAAGCGCGGGCCTTGGCCTGGTCCACCTCCAGGCGCACCGACTTGACCGACTCGTTCCAGTTGTCGTTCACGCCGCGCGTGTTGGGGTTCAAGCGCATTTGCGCCTTGATCTCTTCGGCCTTCAGGCGCAAGACCTTGGGGTCAGGGCCCACCAAACGGAACTGCACCGGGTAAGGCACAGGCGGGCCATTGGGCAGTAATTTGACACGCCCGCGCACCTCGGGGAACTCTTGCGCCAGCAAGGCGGGCAACTTGGCCCGCAACACTTCCCGGGTTTTCAAGTCGGTGGGCAACACGATCAGCTGCGACACGTTGGTCTGTGGAAACACCTGGTCCAGCGGCAAATAAAAACGCGGCACGCCCGAGCCGACCCAGGCGGTGACCGATTTCACACCCGCTTCTTGGGTCAGTCGCTGCTCCACGCGGCGCGTGAGGTCCTCGCTGGCCTTGAAGGGTGAGCCCTCGGGCAGCCACAAGTCCACCATGATTTCTGGACGAGAGGAGTCAGGAAAAAACTGCTGCTGGACCTTGCCCATGCCCACCATGCCCAGCGCAAACAAAGCGATCGTGATGCCAATCGTCTTCCAGCGGTGTATCACGCACCAGGTCACCCAGGCTCGAAAGCGCCGATAAAACGGCGTGTTGAACATCTGCGGGGAGTCCAAGGGCTCGGCGGCCAGCGCGTGCACAGGCGGCTTGAGCAACAAAGTGCCCAAATAAGGCACGAAGAAAACCGAAGCGACCCAACTGACCAACAGCGCCACCACCGTGACCGCAAAAATCGCAAAGGTGTACTCGCCCGTCATGGACTTGGCCATGCCTATGGGCAAAAACCCAGCGGCTGTGATCAAGGTGCCTGTCAGCATGGGCATGGCGGTCAGTTCGTAAGTAAAAGTCGCGGCCCGAACTTTGTTGTAGCCCTCCTCCATTTTGCGCACCATCATCTCCACCGCAATGATGGCGTCGTCCACCAGCAAACCCAATGCGATGATGAGTGAGCCCAGAGAAATTTTGTGCAGCCCAATGCCCAAGTAATACATGGCCAAAAACGTGACCGCCAGCACCAATGGAATCGTGATGCCCACCACCAAACCCGGACGGATGTCCAGCGTCCAGCGCCGCCACAAAGGGTGTTGACCTGGCCGCTTGTGCAGGCCCAGCGCCAAAAAACTCACCGCCAAAACGATCACCACCGCCTCGATCAGCACCTTGATGAACTCATTGACCGAGGTGGCCACCGCACTGGGTTGGTCCTGCACCTGCGACAGCGTCATGCCTACAGGCAAGCTGGCTTGGGTCGCAGCCACCACCAAACGCAAGGACTTGCCCAAGGCGATGATGTCGCCGCCCTTGGCCATCGACACCCCCAGCGCGATCACTTCTTGCGCATCGTGACGCACCTTCACGCTGGCCGGATCGGCATAAGCCCGCGTCACAGTCGCCAAGTCAGACAAGCGGATTTGGGCACCCGATGCACCGCGAATCGGCATTGCCCGCAAGTCTTCCAGACTCTGAAACTGGCCGCCCACGCGCACCTGCACCACATCGGCTGGCGACTGGATACTGCCTGCCGATTCCACCGCGTTTTGCTGGCTCAACTGGGCCAGTACAGCCCCCATGTCTAGACCCATTTGCGCCAAACGTGTTTGCGAAATTTCCACAAACACCTTTTCGTCCTGCACACCGAACAACTCCACCTTGGCCACATCGGGCACGCGCAGCAATTGCTGGCGCAAGCTGTCTGCCTGCGTCTTGATTTCGGCAGGTGTGAAACCCTGACCGCCCAACGCATAAATCACGCCAAACACATCGCCAAACTCGTCGTTAAAAAACGGGCCCACCACCCCGGGTGGCAAGCTGCCGCGCATGTCACCGATCTTTTTGCGCACGGCATACCAAATTTGCGGCACATCGGCAGGATTGGAGTTGTCCTTGATCTGAAAAATGATCTGCGCCTCGCCCGGCTTGGAGTAGCTGCGGATCTTGTCGGCAAACAGCACCTCTTGCAGCGTGCGCTCAATTTTGTCAGTCACCTGTTCAGCCACTTGCTCGGCTGTGGCGCCAGGCCAATAAGCCCGCACCACCATGGCACGGAAGGTGAACGGCGGGTCTTCGTCTTGCCCCAACTGAAAGTAAGAGGCCATGCCCAGCACCATCAGCACCACCATCAGGTAGCGGGTCAGGGCCGGGTGCTCCAGCGCCCAGCGCGAGAGGTTGAATCGGGTGTTGTCGGTGTGGCTCATGCGATCACCGTGCTGGCGCTGCCGCCGCCGCTGGCGACATGCTTGGGGCGGGGCCATAAACGGTGACTTTTTGCCCTGAAGAAAGCACATGCACGCCAGCGCTCACCACCTTTTGTCCCGGCGCGAGACCCGATAGGACAGCCACATCGTTGCCATTCACGGGGCCCAGCTGCACCACCTGGCTGTTGACCGTCATGGTGGCTTCATTCAGAACCCACACCGCCGTGCCCTGCGCGTCTTGGCGCAGTGCGCTGGTGGGCAGCTGAATGGCCTGGGACGTTGAGCCCGGCAAACCCGCGGTCCGCACATTGAGCGAGGCCCCCAAAGGCAGATGAGCCCCTGCATCGAGCGCCAACTTGACCAAGTAGGTGCGCGTGACCGGATCGGCCATGGCAGCCAACTCCCTGACCTTGCCCTGCACGGTTTGACCTGTGCTGAGGACCGTGGCCTGCATGACTTGGCCCGTCTTGAGCCCCATGATGGCCGACTCGGACACGGCAAAAACCGCATCGCGGGGGCCATCGTGCGCCAAACGCACAACGGGTTGCCCTGCCAACACGACTTGGCCCACCTCGGCCTCCACGGCAGTGACCACACCCGCGTGGCTTGCCATCAGACGGGCATAGCCCGCTTGGTTGCCTTGCGCTTGCGCCTGGGCTTTGGCCTGGTTCAAGGCCGCATCGGCCGCCTTCAGGCTGGCCTCGCGCCGCTCCAATTCGGCACCGCTGATGAAGTTTTGCGCTTTCAGGACCTCAAAGCGCTTGAATTCAGCCGCGGCCAGATCGCGCTGGCTTTGCGCAGCACTCACCTGGGCCTGCGCAGCTTGCGCGGCCAACTGAAAATCATGTGCATCCAGCCAAGCCAACAACTGGCCAGCCAGCACGCGCTGCCCCGGCTCGGCGGGCCGCTGCACCAATTGACCGCCCACGCGAAACCCCAACCGGGACTCCACCCGCGCCCGCACCTCGGCAGAGTACATGCCTTCCGCGGTCAAGTCGCTGCTTGCCACAGTGATCAATTTGACCGAGCGCAAAGGCTCCTGTGGGGCCTGCGTCTTGGAACATGCCACCAAAGTCGTCAAAAAAACGGCCAAAGCGCATAAACGAATAACTCGCCCAGAGGCGAGTGAAATCAATAAAGTCATGGGCAATCCAGAAATTAATAATGACCAATTGGTTAGTAATCTATTCAAACCGGGTTCAACTGTCAAGCGACAATAGCCATTGATCATGAGAACAGCCCCCCCATTCAGGCTTAGCGGCCAAGGATTGAACCGACAACAACGGCTGCTGCTGAGCCGTGTGTCTCGCTCGTTTGATTTGTCTATTCGGCTGTTGCCCTCCAAACTGCAGGCACCTGTGGCCATCGGCTACCTGCTGGCTCGCGCCACCGACACCGTGGCCGACACCAGTGCCCTGCCCTTGGGCGAGCGGCAAGCGCTGCTCGACCTCATGAATGAAGCCATCCACACCCCAAAGGACGGCAGCGAGCAACACCTGCACCGGCAAATCCACGGCTTGACCCAAGCCTTTGCAGCGCAACAAAGCCATCCGCACGAGCGCGCCTTGATGCAGGCGCTGCCTGAGTGCTTTCATTTACAACACACCCTCTCGGAAGCCGACCAAGCCAGCGTGCGCACGGTGCTGGGCCACATCAAGCGAGGGCAACAACAAGACATGACCCTTTTTGGCCGTGGCCCTGAACAGCTGGTCGCCTTGCAAACCGAAGCCGACTTGGACCACTACACTTGGCTGGTGGCCGGTTGCGTGGGCGAATTTTGGACCGAATTGTGCGATCGCCACCTGCCCGGCTATGCGTTGTTGTCACAAGGCGAGATGCTGCGCATTGGACGCGAATACGGCATGGGCTTGCAACGCCTGAACATCATTCGCGACATGGGCGCCGACTTGGCAGACGGTCGCTGCTATTGGCCGCGAGAGACTTTGGAGCGGGTGGGCCTGACACCCGAATGGCTGGCCCAAGCCTCAAAAACAAGGGCGGACTCCAAAAACCTGGAAACCCTCACTCCGCTTTACACCCAATGGCTGGACCAAACCCAGGCCCAACTGGCCTGTGGCATGCGTTACGCCTTGGCACTCCAGCCTTGGCGTCTGCGCTTGGCCAGCGCCCTGCCCGCGCTGATCGGTGCGCGCACCGTGTCCCTGCTGCGCCAAGCCGGTCCTGCGGCACTGACCCAACGCGTCAAAATGCCGCGGCACGAAGTCCGCGTGCTGCTGTGGCGCATTGCGCTGGGGTGGGGTTCACGCAAGGCGTTGGACCAGCAATTTCACCGATTGTCTGAAGATGGGCGCGCTTGAGTCCCCTCAAAACCCGGCCTTGAGCCAGCGCGGAAGGCAGCTTGTTTCGGTGCGAAAATCCACCCCCATGAGCCCGCAAGACTACGTCCAGCAAAAAGCCGCCGCCTCAGGCAGCAGTTTTTATTACGCCTTTCTGTTCCTCCCGCCCGAGCGCCGTGCAGCCATCACCGCTTTTTATGCGTTTTGCCGCGAAGTGGACGATGTGGTCGATGAAATCAGCGACCCCAGTGTGGCCGCGACCAAACTCGCTTGGTGGCAAAAAGAAGTGCTGCAAGCCTATTCGGGTCAAGCCAGCCACCCCGTCATGCACGCCCTCATGCCGCTGACCAGCCGTTTTGGCATCGAAAGCCACCACTTGCTGGCCGTGATCGAAGGTTGCCAGATGGACCTGAACCAGACCCGTTACTTGGACTTTGTGGGTCTCACCCAATACTGCCACCTGGTGGCCGGTGTGGTGGGCGAAGTCGCCGCCCGCATCTTTGGCCAGAGCGATGAGGCCACAACAGCTTATGCGCACAAGCTGGGCCTGGCCTTTCAGATGACCAACATCATCCGCGACGTGGGCGAAGACGCCATGCGCGGGCGCATTTACCTGCCACTGGACGAGCAGCAACGCTTTGGCGTCAAAGCGCAAGACCTGATCCAACGCAGCTATTCAGACCACTTCACCGCGTTGATGAAGTTCCAGACCGACCGCGCCCACGCGCTCTACGACGAAGCCCTGGACCTGCTGCCTGCAGCCGACCGCCGCACCCAAAAATCCGGACTCATGATGGCCAGCATCTACCGCACCTTGCTGCGCGAGATCGAGGCCTCGGGCTTTCAGGTGCTGCACCAACGCATCGCGCTCACGCCGCTGCGCAAGCTGTGGCTGGCGTGGAAGATGCAGGCGTTGGGGCGGTTTTGACGCTCCATCACGCCTGAAAAGCGGCTTCACTTCAGGCTGCGCGCCTGTGCCTGAGCCGGGCGGGCCAAGCAGCTCTCTAGCCAAACAGACACCGCCGGGAACTGCGCCAACAAAGCAGGCGCCGGGCGCACCCAACCCACCACGCTGGCCACACACACATCGGCCACCGTGAAGCGTTGGGCCGCCAGATGCGCTTGGCCCTTGGCTTTTTGGGCTTGCAAGTGAGCCTCCAGTACCGCCAAAGGCACTTTCAGGCGGCTTTCGGCTTGCTCGGCCAGCTCGGGCTTGCGTTGATCGGCAGGCATGGCCATGCGGTGCATCAGCACCGTGAGCGCGTCTTTTTCCAGCTCAGACACCGTCCAAAAGCTCCAGCGCAAGGCTTCGGCTTCTTCCCGGGGCGTGGCAGGCGTGAGCGACTGGCCATCGGCTTGGCCGTGCACGCGTGCAATGTACAAAGCGCACGCCATGCTCTCCCAAACGGTCACGGCGCCATCGGACCGTTCGTCGACCACCACCGGAATGTGGCCATTGCGGTTGAGCGCCAAAAACTCGGGGGTACGGGTCGCCCCACCCGCATAGGGCGTGGCAATGTGTTCGAATGGCACGCCCAACTCCAAGGCGGTCCAGAGGGGTCGAGCAGCGCGGGAAGCGCCAATGCCGTAAATCTTCAAAGTCATGTCGTTTTCCTCAGGGTTTGTATTCGGGCCAGCAGGCGCACAGCGCGAGCAAGTCTCGCACTTCCAAGTGCGGGCGGGGGTCACCGTGGCACCAGGCATGGCCTTCGCGGTTGAGCCAAACCACTTGCATGCCTGCTGCCAATGCGCCCACGCAGTCGGCGTGCGCATCGTCACCAATGTGCAACACCTCATGCGGCTGCACGCCAGCGGCTGAGGCACCAGCTTCAAAAATGCGTAAATCGGGCTTGGCCACGCCCAGAGACTGGGCGCTGACGCTGGCGTGAAAATGCTCGCCAATGCCCACCCGGTGCACGTCGGCATTGCCATTGGAAAGGGCCACCACAGGGTAGCGCTGGCTCCAAAACGCCAAGGCAGGCAGCGCGTCGTCAAACAAATCGACCCGCTGGCGCTCAGCGAAAAAAACCTCAAACGCAGCTTCGGCCAGGTGCACAGGGTCTCCCGCTTGCTGCAGCAGGGCACGAATGGACTGCAGTCGCAAAAACGACAAGTCGTGCGCTCGGTCCGAATGGTGGGCATTGATTTCGGCGCGCACGGCTTTTTTGAGCTCAGGATCGGCCGAGAGCGCCGCTGTACTGGGTGCATGCGCGGCCATCCAGTCTTGCAATGCGGTTTCTGCACGGCCAATCGTGGGCCAAACGGGCCACAATGTGTCATCCAGATCGAGGGTAATGGCTCTGATTTTAGAAATGTCAATCATGGTGGTGGGAGAATACCGCATGGCATTTCAAAAAGAACCCTCTTTCCAGCATGGTCAGGCAGCCCGAACGGCTGTTTTGTATTGCAACCTGGGCACGCCCAGCGCACCTACAGCACCCGCTTTGCGCAAATATCTGGCCGAGTTTTTGGGCGATAGCCGCGTGGTCGAAATCCCCAAACCCATCTGGTGGCTCATCCTGCACGGCATCATCTTGCGCGTGCGCCCCGCCAAATCGGCCGCCAAATACGCCAGCATCTGGACCGAACAGGGTTCGCCTCTGAAAGCTTTCACAGAACAACAAGCCCTGTCTCTGGGCACTGCTTTGCAAGAACGCGGCCACCACGTCAGCGTGCGTTATGCGATGCGTTACGGCCAGCCGTCCATCCCCGCACAGCTCGACGCCCTCAAAGCCGAAGGCGTTCAGCGTGTGCTGATGCTGCCCGCCTACCCGCAGTACAGCGGCACCACCACCGCCAGCGTGTTCGACGCCGTCTACCGCTGGGGCCTGAAAACCCGCCTGATCCCTGAGATGCGCTTTGTCAACCGTTACCACGACGACCCGCGCTACATCGCTGCATTGGCGCAAACCGTGCGCGACCACTGGGCCACGAAAGGTCAATCCGAACAATTGCTCATGAGTTTTCACGGCGTGCCTGAGCGCACCTTGCAGCTGGGTGACCCTTACCACTGCGAATGCATGAAAACCGGCCGCTTGCTGGCCGAAGCTCTGGGGCTGCGCAAAGACCAATACAAGCTGACCTTCCAGTCACGTTTTGGCAAAGCCAAGTGGTTAGAGCCCTACACAGAGCCCACACTGGTGGCCATGGCTGGTCAAGGCGTGAAGGCCGTCGATGTCATTTGCCCGGGGTTTACCAGTGACTGCTTGGAAACCTTGGAAGAAATTCAACTCGAGGCCAAAGAAGCTTTCTTGCATGCGGGGGGCGAAAGCTTCAACTACATCCCTTGTTTGAACAACAACGCGCCATGGATCGAGGCGCTGGCCGACATCAGCCTGGACCACATGCAAGCGTGGGATTTGTCAGCCCCTGACGAAAAAGCCCTGGCCGCCAGCCGCGAAAGGGCTTTGGCACACGGCGCAAAAGTCTGACTTGGACGACTTTTCAGGCACGCGCACGTCACCCGGACGTCCAATCTAAGTTCCACGCTGTCGACTGAACCGTGCGAGGTCCAGACTTTGGCGGGGAAACCTGTCCGAACTCCACAAAGCACGATGCAAGAGGCTGCAGTGATTGACACGGTTGGACAGCGGGTCACTTTTCGGACATGTACGCACGCTTTTTGGGGTTGAATTTTCTCTAAGAAATCACTCGTTGACCCACTCAAGCCGATAAAAAATTGTTTGCTTATAAATTATTTATATTGATTTTTTTATACCAAGTTATATGTTATTGAAAACAAAAATAAAATATTGAAGAGAATGTGAAATTGCGTCAAAATAAGCAATACCTCGTAGTTCAAGTCAACGAGGCATCAAGTGACTGTAAACAGTATTTTCTTTATCGATGATCGGGTTGAGAAAAGGATGTCCTGTTCAGCACCCTAGATGCGTCAGTCAAGTCTTGGTGCCAGGCACTTAACCGACTGACAACCCTGAGATGCAATTTAAGCCATCGGATTATTTTGATATTCGAACAAAGCCTATTAAATTGGTTCGTATCTATATCAAATGAAATTTTATTTTGAATGAGGATTCCAGTAATGTCAACAACTTCAGGCGCGACTTGGCAATATGGTGGGCACACGTATGTTTTGTATAAAGAATTAAAAACCTGGGATGCCGCATCCCTATTTGCCAATCAATTGGGCGGTTATCTTGTAAATATTGGCTCTGCAGCCGAAAATAGCTCTGTCTATGATAATGTATTAAAAAACTTTACAATGAGCGATTACTTGACTTCGTACGCTGATGATGGTGGTGGTTCAGCGTATGTATGGCTAGGCGCAAGTGACTCAGCCAAAGAGGGTGATTGGAGATGGAGCAAAGACAACTCGATTTTGAGCACGGTTTTGGGTTCATCAAATACTTTTTGGGGCACTGGTCCAGGCCATGCAATTTTGGGGCAGGCAGGCGAACCAGATAATTACACTGAGCCATCAGTATTCCCGCAAGGACAGGATTACTTGGCCATGGGTATCGAAGCCTGGCCTTATGTCGATTACAGTGAATATGGTGGTCCCGGTCGTGGATCACTTGGCATTGCTGGTCAATGGAATGATGTTGCTGGATACAGGTTCTCTGGTAGCAGCGGTTTGTATTTCGTTGTCGAATTTGGCACCGCAACTGATACGGCAGCCCCCCTGCTCTCAAGCATCAGTCCATTGGACAGTGCAACGGGTGTCGCAGTTGGCTCTAATTTCGTGCTGAACTTCAACGAAACTGTCAAAGCAGGAACAGGCAGCTTTGTCATCAAAAGTGGGTCCGCCACGATTGGCACCATTGCCGCCACAGATTCCAGCCAAGTCACATTCAACGGCTCTACCGTCACCATCAACCCGGCCAATGATCTTG
>JAJTEW010000012.1 GCA_021299875.1 Comamonadaceae bacterium
TGGCCTATTACCAGCGGCTGTTTGCCCAGTGCAGCCGCATGATGATGGCCATTCAAAATTTGCCTGTTCCGGTGATTGCACGTGTGCAGGGCTTGGCCACAGCGGCCGGTTGCCAGCTGGTGGCGCAATGCGATTTGGCGGTGTCGGTCGAGAGTGCCACGTTTGGGGTGAATGGCATCGATGTGGGTTTGTTTTGCGCCACGCCCAGCGTGCCGCTGGTGCGCAATATGCACGCCAAGCAAGCGATGGAAATGCTGTTAACCGGCGGTTTCATCTCTGCTGCCGAGGCCCAAGCCCGAGGCTTGATCAACCGCGTCTGCGCTGCCGATCAATTGGATGCGCAGGTGGATGCGCTGGTGCACGCCATTTTGTCCAAGCCGCGTGAGGCGGTTCGGGTGGGCAAGGCTTTGTTTTACCAGCAGCGAGAGATGGGCATAGCGGCCGCTTACCAATTGGCGGGCCAGACCATGGCCTGCAACATGGTGCACGACGTGGCGAAAGAGGGTGTGCAGGCGTTCATCGACAAAAGGCCACCCACATGGCGGGCATGAACAACACAGCGTTGGTGCATCCCATGGCTTGGGCAGAGGCCATTTACCGCTCCGAGTCTTTGTGGGCGCTGGGCGCTTTTGCCGGGTGTTTGGTGTTGGCCTGGCTCATGACCTGGGGCGTGCGCCGGGTGTTCAACGGTCAGGAGTTGTCCATTTTGTTGGGCCGCAAGTTGGTCGACGGTGTGCTGTTTCCCGTGCTGCTTTTGGGCTTGACCTTTGTGGCGCGCACAGTGCTCACGCAGCAACAACCTGCGCCCTTGTTTGCCATCTTGCTGCCGGTTTGCATTTCGCTGGCGGTGATCCGTTTGGGCGTCAAGGTGTTGCAGGTGGCTTTTGCCCAGGCGCCTTTTGTGCGCGTGTTGGAGCGCACGATTTCTTGGTTGGCCTGGGGCACGGTGGTGTTGTGGGTGACTGGCGTTTTGCCCTTGGTGTTGCATGAGCTGGACCAGATCAGCTGGAAGGTGGGGGGCAGCGTGTTGTCGGTGCGGACTTTGATTGAGGGCGCGCTGACCGCTGGGGCTGTGCTGATTGTGGCGCTGTGGGTGTCCGCGGCGATCGAGGCGCGTTTGCTCAAATCGGCCACGGGCAGCGATTTGTCGCTGCGCAAGGTCATCAGTAATTCGGTGCGTGCTTTGCTTTTGTTTGTGGGCTTGTTGTTGGCCTTGTCTTCGGTGGGCATTGACCTGACGGCTTTGTCGGTGCTGGGTGGCGCGGTGGGCGTGGGCATTGGCTTTGGCTTGCAAAAGCTGGCCTCCAATTACGTCAGCGGCTTTGTGATTCTGGCTGAGCGCAGCATGCGCATCGGAGACATGGTGCTGGTGGACGGTTTCGAAGGGCGCATTGTGGACATCAAGGCGCGCTACACCGTGATCCGGGCCTTGAACGGCCGCGAGTCGATCGTGCCCAATGAGTTCTTGATCATCAACCGGGTTGAAAACTTCACTTTGATGGACCCCAAGTTGTCGCAAACCACTTTGGTGTCGGTGGCCTACGACAGCGATGTGGATTTGGTGCGGCAGCTTTTGGTGGCGGCCTGCGAAAGCCAGGATCGGGTTCTGAAAGACCCCGCGCCCAATGCCTTTTTGAGTCAGTTTGGCGCGGATGGTTTGGAGTTCACCGTCAGCTATTGGATTGGTGACCCGGAAAATGGCCAACTGGCCCTGCGCTCCACCATCAACATGCTGATTTTGGCCGCTCTGCGCGAGCACAAAATCGAGATCCCGTACCCGCAGCGGGTGATGCACATGGTCAGTCCATCATCGACGGCAGCCACAGACTGATGGCCGGGAAGGCCAGCAAGATGCCCAGGGTGATGATCAAGACCAGCACCATGGGCCAGACGCCTTTGAAGATGTTGGACAAGCCCACGTGCGGCAGCAAAGTATTCAGAACAAAAAGGTTCATACCCACCGGGGGCGAAATCAGCCCGATCTGAATCACCATCACGATCAGCACGCCAAACCATACCGGGTCAAAGCCCAGTTGCACCACGATGGGGAAAAACAGCGGGATGGTCAGTAAGACCATGGTCAGCTCTTCCATCACGGTGCCCAACAGCACATAGATCAACATCATGGCCGCCACAATCATGATGGGCGACAGGCCCAAGCCGGTGATCCAGTCTTTGAGCTCAAACGGCAAGCTGGTGTAGTTGACGAAGTTCGCAAAGATGGTGGCAGCGATCAGCAGTGTGAACAACATGGCCGTGGTGCGTGCCGATTCGATCAGCACTTGCAACAGCACCTTCCAGCTCAAGGCTTTGCGCGCCAAGGCGAACAAAAATGCGCCCATGGCCCCCATGCCTGCGCCTTCGGTGGCGGTAAAAAAGCCACCATAAATACCGCCCAAAACCAGCACCACCAAAAGCAAGACGCCCCAGATGCCGCGCACGGCCTTGAACCGTTCAGTCCAGCTGAATTTTTCGCCCGCAGGTGCATGCTCTGGGTCGTGCCAGGTCATGAACACCACGGCCAGCATCATCAGCAGTGCCGTCAAAATGCCGGGCAAAACGCCTGCAGCAAACAGTTTGCCAATGTGGGTTTCGGTGATGATGCCGTAGATGACCAAGATGGTGGAGGGCGGGATCATGATGCCAAGGGTGCCGCCAGCAGCGATCACGCCGGTGGACATGGCATCGCTGTAGCCCATTTTTTTCATCGAGGGATAGGCCACCTTGCTCATGGTGGCGGCGGTGGCAATGGAGGAGCCGCAAATCGCACCGAACCCCGCACATGCGGCGATGGTGGCATGCGCCAAACCCCCTTTGCGGTGGCCAATGAAGGTGTAGGCCGCATGAAAGAGTTCGTGGGCCAAGCCAGCGCGGGCGACAAAGTTACCCATCAAAATGAACAGGGGAATGACCGACAAGGTGTAGGCAAAGCCAGTTTCGTGCACCACTTGCGCGGCACTGGCCATGGCGGGCATCCAGCCTCGGGTCAGGCCAATCCCCACAATGCCCACCAAGCCCATGGAAAAAGCCAAGGGCATGCGCAGCAAGGCCAAGGCAAAGATGGCCAAAAATCCAAGCAAGGCTTCGGTCACAGTGTGCCCCCTTCGGATGCGTCTTCAGCCGCGATGGCAGGCCAAAAAGCTTTGACCACGTGGACCAGCCCAGTCAGGCCACACAGCACCCCCATGCCTTGGATGAAAGGGGCTTTGGCGATTTTGAGTTGGGCGGTGGTTTCTCCGGTGGTGGCAATGTCTGCGCCTGTTTTCCACATCAGATATGCCAAGCCAAACAGCAAGCCGGCGCAGGCCAGGTGAACCAGGGCTTGTTGGATTTTTTGCAGCCAGCGTGGCCACAGCGTATCCAAAGAATCAAACACCACGTGCTCACCCTTGAGGGACACCAGGGGCAAGGCGCCAAAGATCACCACCACCATGAGCAGTTCGGTCAGCTCCAATGAGCCGGGTATGGAGTGCGACCAGATTTTGCGGCCGCTCACGTCGAAAAAGGTCAGCACCATGATGCCCAGCAAGGCCAGACCTGCAAGTGTGCCGCACACGGTTTCAAAGATTTTTTTCAACGTCATACCCATACAAAAAAACGGTACCTGCAGGTTTGGCAGGTACCGTTGGTATTGTGACCTCTCAGAAGTCAGATCTCAAATGGCCAAGTTTATTTTTGCTGTTGCAGCTTGGCCACTTCGGCACGGAATTCGGCCAGCATGCGAGAAGGGTCCTTCACGCCTTTGGCCTTGGCAGCTTGGGCCCAATCGCGCTCGAGTTTGCTCACACGGATGGTCACGCCACTGATGAAAGCACCATCGGCTTTGATCAATTTGACCCCGTTTTCCACGCGGTCCCAAGATTTGCCAAACCGGCTCGCTACGGCATCACCAGACAATTCGTCCACGGCTTTCTTGTCTTCGGCCGACAGGCTGTTGTACTTGGCCGGGTTCATCATGAACACGAAGCTGGTGTTGTACAAACCCCCAGGGAAGGTGGTGGCGTGCTTGATGACCTTGTCGATTTTGAAGGAGTCGGTGGACTCGGCTGGGAACAAGGTGCCGTCCATCACGCCCGTGGACAAGAGTTCATAAGACTCGGGCGCAGGCTTGAGGGTCACGTTCATGTCGAGGTTTTTGGCGATCTCGTTGACCATGCCGCCACCCACACGGAACTTCATGCCGACCAGGTCTTCCACTTTGGTGATGGGCCGCTTGGTGTTGAACACAATGCCGGGGCCATGGGTGAAGTAACCCAAGACCTTGACGCCTTGGTGTTCGGCTGCAAATTCAGGGTACTTGCTGGCCACGCGGTTGAAAGCCACGGACAGCGGCTCGGCACGGTCACCCATGAATGGGAATTCGACCATTTGGGTCAACACAAAGCGGCCGGGGGTGTAACCGTGCACGGTGAAAGAGACGTCCGCCAAGCCATTGCGAATGGCGTCGTAAGTACCAACCGGGGGCGTCACCGCGCGGGGCAGAATGTTGCAGCGAACACGGTTGGAGGTCTTGGCCGTCAGGGCGTCACACCATTCTTTTTGGGCGACCGACAAGCCATGCGTGGGTGGAACCCAGCTGGACACCGTCAAAACAGTTTGCGCTTGGGCCATGCCGACCCAGCTGGTCAGGGCCAGTGTTGCCAAGGAAATCAGGTTTTTTTTCATCAAAGGTCTCCATTGAATTGGTTACAAATCATAATCTAATCCGGAAAAGATCAGAATAAAACCCATGTTAACCCTGAACAACCGACCAATCGGTCGGTGAATTCCCGGGGGTCTGATCAAAAATCTCTGTTCTGATCAACATGAAATCCGAACGACCGTGCTTTTTTGTTCATAATGAGCAGCCAGAAAATCGGTTTTGAGGCACAATTGACGTTTACGTCAACGTTAACCGTTTTTGTGCACGGCGTCAGCGTCGACGCCATAGGTTTTGATCTTCAATGGAGTTGATTTCATGAAAATTCTGGTTCCAGTTAAGCGGGTGGTGGACTACAACGTCAAGGTCCGCGTCAAGTCCGATGGTTCGGGCGTGGACATCGCCAACGTCAAGATGAGCATGAACCCCTTTGACGAGATCGCCGTCGAAGAAGCTGTGCGCCTGAAAGAAAAAGGCCTGGCCACCGAGGTCATCGCGGTGTCTTGCGGCGTGACCCAGTGCCAAGAAACCCTGCGCACCGCCATGGCCATTGGCGCCGACCGCGGCATTTTGGTCGAGACGCCAGCTGACTTGGACTTGCAGCCCTTGGCCGTGGCCAAATTGCTCAAGGCCTTGATCGACAAAGAGCAACCGGGCCTCATCATTTTGGGCAAGCAAGCCATTGACGACGATTGCAACCAGACGGGCCAGATGCTGGCCGCTTTGGCCGATCTGCCCCAAGCCACGTTCGCCTCCAAGGTCGAAATCGTGGACGGCAAAGCGCAAGTCACCCGCGAGATCGATGGCGGCTTGGAAGTGCTGAGCATCAGCTTGCCAGCGGTGATCACCACCGACCTGCGCCTGAACGAGCCGCGTTATGTGACCCTGCCCAACATCATGAAGGCCAAGAAAAAGCAGCTCGACACCTTCAAGCCTGAAGACTTGGGCGTCGATGTCGCCCCCCGCATCAAGACCCTGAAGGTGGCCGAGCCCGCTAAGCGCAGCGCTGGCATCAAGGTGCCCGATGTCGCCACCTTGGTTGATAAATTGAAAAACGTGGCCAAGGTCATTTGATTGAACAAGGAATAAACATGACTTCTCTTGTGATTGCCGAACACGACAACGCCTCCATCAAAGGCGCCACCCTGAACACCGTCACGGCCGCATCCGCTTGCGGCGGTGATGTGCATGTGCTGGTGGCGGGCCTCAACGCCGCTGCCGCCGCACAAGCCGCTGCGCACATCGTGGGTGTGTCCAAAGTGATCCACGCCGACAGTGACGCGCTGGCCCACGGATTGGCCGAAAACGTCGCTGCGCAAGTGCTGGCCATCGCCGCCAACTACAGCCACATCCTGTTCCCTGCCACTGCCGCAGGCAAAAACGTGGCCCCCCGCGTGGCCGCCAAGCTGGATGTGGGTCAAATCAGCGATGTCACGCAAGTGTTCTCTGCTGACACCTTCGAGCGCCCCATTTATGCGGGCAATGCCATGGCCACGGTGCAAAGCACCGACGCGACCAAAGTCATCACCGTGCGCACCACGGGTTTTGACGCCGCAGCGGCGACCGGTGGCAGCGCATTGATAGAAAGCGCTGCAGCCCAAGCCGACAGCGGCAAGAGCAGCTTCACGCGCAGCGAGATCGCCAAGAACGACCGACCCGAACTGACGGCAGCCAAGATCATCGTGTCGGGCGGCCGGGCTCTGGGCAGTTCAGAAAAGTTCAACGAAGTGATGACGCCCTTGGCCGACAAGCTGGGTGCCGCCATCGGTGCCAGCCGCGCCGCGGTCGATGCCGGTTACGCCGCCAACGACCTGCAGGTGGGCCAGACCGGCAAGATCGTGGCGCCACAGTTGTATGTCGCGTGCGGCATCTCGGGCGCGATCCAGCACCTGGCCGGCATGAAGGATTCCAAGGTGATCGTGGCGATCAACAAGGACCCCGAAGCGCCGATCTTCAGCGTGGCGGACTTTGGCCTGGAAGCCGATTTGTTTGCGGCTGTGCCTGAGCTGACGCAGGCGCTTTGATCTTCTGACGGGCCCTGGAGCGCTTTCATGCTGAAACAGGGTTCACGTTTTTTCCTTGCGCCGGATCCGGTGGCTGGGGCTGGCTCAGAGGCGCTTCGCTTTGCCACATCGCCAGCCCCAGCCACCGAACCCGGCGCACTGTGTTTCAAGGCCTTTGCGCTCGCAGCGAAAAGACAAGCCGAAGGCTGTCCTGTTTCCATGTCGCCAATTGAAACCGTGCCCGTTCAAATAAGCCTGAGTGGCGAATCGAGCCCCGCGCAAGGCGTCTTCCCGAAGGCCAGATTCAATCTTTCTTTCAACGAACAGAGATAAACCATGAGCTACATCGCCCCCCTCAAGGACATGCTTTTCAACATCGAGCATCTGGCCCGCATCGACCAAATCGCTCAGATCCCTGGCTTTGAAGACGCTGGCCTTGAAACCGCGCAAGCGGTGCTCGAGGAATGCGCCAAGCTCAACCAGGACGTGATCTCTCCCCTGAACTGGGAAGGCGACAAAAACCCGTCCTTCCACAACGGCAGCGGAGTCACCACCACGCCCGGCTTCAAAGAGGCTTATCAGCAGTACGCCGAAGGCGGCTGGCAAGGTCTGCAGCACCCGGCCGACTTTGGCGGTCAAGGCCTGCCCAAAACAATCGGCGCGGCTTGCGGTGAAATGCTCAACTCGGCCAACATGGCTTTTGCGCTGTGCCCCTTACTCACCGACGGCGCGATCGAGGCTTTGCTGACCGCAGGTTCCGATGAACTCAAAGCCACTTACCTTGAAAAGCTCATCTCCGGCCAGTGGACCGGCACCATGAACCTAACCGAGCCACAAGCCGGCTCGGATTTGGCCGCTGTGCGCACCCGAGCCGAACCTCAGCCCGATGGCACCTACAAAATTTTCGGCACCAAGATCTACATCACCTACGGTGAGCACGACATGGCCGAGAACATCGTGCACCTGGTGCTGGCCCGTGTGGTGGGCGCACCCGAAGGCGTCAAAGGCATCAGCTTGTTTGTGGTGCCCAAGGTGCTTGTCAAGGCCGACGGCTCTTTGGGCGCGCGCAACGACGTGCATTGCGTGAGCATCGAGCACAAGATGGGCATCAAGGCCAGCCCCACGGCCGTGCTGCAGTTTGGCGACAACGGTGGCGGCGTGGGTTATCTGGTCGGCCAGGAAAACCGTGGCCTCGAATACATGTTCATCATGATGAACGCCGCCCGTTATGCCGTGGGTGTGCAGGGCATCGCGATTGCCGAGCGTTCTTACCAGCGTGCTGTGCAGTACGCCCGTGACCGCGTGCAAAGCCGCCCGGTGGACGGCAGTTTGCCCGCTGCAGGCCCCATCATTCACCACCCCGATGTGCGCCGCATGCTCATGACCATGCGCGCCTACACCGAAGGCTGCCGCGCCATGGCGGCCACGGCCGCTGCGGCCTATGACGCGTCGCACCACCACCCCGATGCCGAGGTGCGCCAACAAAACCTGGCGTTCTATGAATTCATGGTGCCGCTGGTCAAGGGCTACAGCACCGAGATGAGCCTGGAAGTCACCAGCCTGGGCGTGCAAGTGCACGGCGGCATGGGCTTCATCGAAGAAACAGGTGCTGCGCAGTACTACCGAGACGCCAAAATTTTGACCATTTACGAAGGCACCACCGCCATCCAGGCCAACGACCTGGTGGGCCGCAAGACGGCCCGCGACGGCGGCCAGACCGCCAAGGCATTGGCCGCGCAAGTGGCCCAGACCGAAGCCGAACTCGCGGCATCGGGCAACGCCGACGCACAGGCCGTGGCCCGTCGCCTCAAAGCCGCCCGCGAAGCCTTTGTGGACGTGGTCGAGTTTGTGGCGGGCAACACCAAGGCCCACCCCAACGACGTGTTCGCTGGCAGCGTGCCTTACCTCATGCTGGCGGGCAACCTGATGGCGGGTTGGCAAATGGGCCGTGCCTTGCTGGTGGCCCTCACACCCGAAGCGCAAGCCCAAGACGCCGCCTTCATGGCCGCCAAAGTCACCACCGCGCGTTTTTACGCCGACCACATCCTGTCCAAGGCCCCCGGCATCCGCGACAGCATCGTCGAAGGGGCGGGCAGTGTGACTGCCATGGCGCTCGAAGCCTTCTGAACCCAATTTTTCAAAATAATTCTGAGGAGACGAAATGTCCAAACTGCCCCCCGTACTCGCCAACCTGCCATTTCCAGCCATTGCCTCGCCCTTGTTCATCATCAGCAACCCCAAGTTGGTGATTGAGCAGTGCAAGGCCGGCATTGTGGGCTCGATGCCCGCTTTGAATGCTCGGCCTGCTGCACAACTCGAAGAGTGGTTGATCGAAATCACAGAAACCCTGGCCGCTTACAACGCCGCCAACCCGGACAAGCCTGCCGCGCCTTTCGCCATCAACCAGATCGTGCACAAGAGCAACGACCGCTTGGAGCACGACATGGCCATGTGCGTCAAGTACAAGGTGCCGATCATCATCACCTCGCTGGGCGCTCGCGAAGAAATCAACGAGGCCGCCCACAGCTACGGCGGTGTGGTGCTGCACGACATCATCAACAACAAGCACGCGCACAAAGCGATTGAAAAAGGCGCAGATGGCCTGATCGCCGTGGCCGCAGGTGCGGGCGGCCATGCGGGTGTTAAAAGCCCGTTTGCCTTGATTCAGGAAATCCGCCAGTGGTTCGACGGCCCAGTGGCTTTGTCCGGCTCAATTGCCACGGGCGATGCGATTTTGGCGGCGCAAGCCATGGGCGCAGACTTTGCCTACATTGGTTCGGCCTTCATCGCGACCCTTGAGGCGCGAGCCACAGACGATTACAAGCAAGCCATTGTGGACTGCGACTCTGATGACATCGTCTTGAGCAATCTGTTCACGGGCGTGCATGGCAATTATCTGGCCCCGTCCATCCGCGCAGCAGGTCTTGACCCGGAGAACCTGCCCGAGTCTGACCCCAGCAAAATGAACTTTGGCGGTGACGCCAAAAAAGCCTGGAAAGACATTTGGGGCTGCGGCCAAGGCATTGGCGCGATCCATACAGTGCAAAGCACGGCAGAGTTGGTGGCCCAGTTCAAGGCGCAGTACCAAGCTGCTCGCCAGCGTTTGGCCATGTGAACCCGCCAGCTTTTGCGATGAACCCACCGATGCCTTCCGCGGCCGAGCGCGTTGGGTTGCTGGAAGCTTTCAAAGGGCTGGGGTGCCTGTTCATCGTGCTGCACCATCTGGCCTTTTATGGGCCGATGGCCGATGTGGTCGCGCAGGCTTGGCCCGTTGGGGTGGGCTGGTTGAGCGAGCATGGCCGTTTGGCCGTGCAGGTTTTCTTGGTTTGCGGCGGTTACCTCACGGCCTGCAGTTTGGCCAAGTTGGGGCCTTTGGCTGGACACCAGATTTGGGGCTTGGTGCGCAAGCGTTACCTGCGATTGGCCATTCCCTTGCTTGCAGCGCTCAGCCTCACGGTGCTGGTCACAGAGCTGCTTCGGCCCATTTTTGACCACGATTCTTTGTCACCTCCGCCCGAGTTTTGGCAAACTTTGGCCCATGTTTTTTTCTTGCAGCACCTGGGGGGCATGGATGGCTTGTCTGCTGGAGTTTGGTATGTGGCGGTTGACTTGCAGTTGTATGTTTCGGCCCTGTTGCTGATGCTCATGGCCCAACAGGTCCATGCGCGTTGGCCCCAGTGGCCGCTCAAGGCTTGGCTGGGCACCTTTTGGTGGGTCCTTGTGGCCGGGTCTTTGTGGTGGTGGAACCGGCATCCCGAGCTGGAAGACTTGAACCTGTATTTTTTGGGTGCTTATGGCCTGGGCTGGTTGGCACACGCGGTGCGCCATGCCCATGCCCCCCCAATGGGTGTCTGGGCCATCGTTTTGCTGGGTGCGGTGGCCTGGTGGCTGGAACCCCGGTGGCGCGTGGCCACAGCTTGGGGCGTGGCGATTTGCCTGGCGTGTGCCCCCCAAGCTGTGTGGATGGGCACGGGCCAAACTGTGAGTGCTTGGCGGCAAGGAATGGCCTGGTTGTCACGCGTGTCCTACAGTGTCTTTGTGGTGCACTTCGCGGTCAGTCTGGTGGTCAATGCCGTGGTCACTCAAGGGTGGCCTGCAGACGTGTGGGTCAACGCCTTGGGCATGCTGGCCGCGCTGCTGTTGTCCTTACTGGCAGGCGCTTGGCTTTACGAGTGGGTCGAAAAGCCAGCGGCCACTGGGCGCCGCTGGTGGGTTTGGGCTGAGGTGTTCATTGCCAGCGCACTGCTGGCGGTGCTGATCAATGGGACGCTTTGACTTTGGCCGTGATGTAGGCCAGGGCTTCTTCGACTTGGTCGATCAAAATCAAGCACAAGTCACCCGGTGACAAGCGGGACAAGGCCACATCGATCGCATTGAACTCGCCTTGGATGTCCTGAATATGGGTGGTACGGGCCGCACCTTGCAAACCCTCGCGCAACAAACCGAGGACTTCGCCGTCTTCACGGCCCCGCTGACAGGCATCTTGGTAGAGCAACACTTCATCAAAGGCTTTGCCCAAAATGTGGGTTTGGTCCCGGATGTCTTGGTCACGCCGGTCCCCAGCGCCACTGATGACCACCATGCGTTTGTTGGCGGTCATGTTCTCGACGGCTTGCACCAAGGCTTGGATGGCATCGGGGTTGTGGCCGTAATCGGCGATCAGGGTGGCGCCCCGGTAATCAAAGACATTGAAGCGTCCAGGCACGCCTTGGATGTCGCTGACAAAGCTGGCCAGGCCTTGGGCAATGACCGCCCAAGGCATGTCCACAGCCCATGCTGCGCCCACTGCGGCCAAGACGTTTTCCGTTTGGAAACCGATTTGGCCTTGCCGGGTCAGCGGCACTTGGCTCAAAGGGATGCGAAAGGTTTGTTGCCCCTTTTGGGCCACGATATCGCCTTTGTCCAGATACACCACACGCTTGCCTTGGGCACGGTGGGTGGCCAGCACGGGCTGGTTGGCATCGAGCGCGAAGTAGGTCACCTGTCCGGGACAGTGACGACCCATGGCGGCAACCGCCGGATCGTTGGCATTGAGCACGGCCATGCCTTCAGGGTCCACGTTGAGCACGATCACGCGTTTGACAACCGTGAGGTCTTCCAGCGTGGTGATGTAGTTCAAACCCAGGTGGTCGCCCGTGCCCAAGTTGGTGACCACGGCCACTTGGCAGCGGTCAAAAGCCAGGCCTTCGCGCAGCAGGCCACCCCGTGCAGTTTCAAAAACCGCCGCATCCATTTCGGGGTGCATGAGCACGTTGCGGGCACTGCGGGGGCCGCTGCAGTCACCCGAATCGGTTTGTCGGCCGTTGACATAAACGCCATCGGTGTTGGTCATGCCCACACGCAGACCCTGGCTGCGCATCAGGTGGGCAATCAAGCGAACGGTCGTGGTCTTGCCATTGGTGCCGGTCACGGCCACCACAGGGACGCGGCCAAGGTCACCTGAGGCGAACATGTGCTCGATGACGGCTTTGCCCACGTCGCGGCCTTTGCCATACGAGGGGCTGATGTGCATGCGCAGGCCCGGTGCCGCGTTGACCTCCACAATGCCGCCGTTTTGCTCTTCAAGGGGGCGTTGAATGGATTCGCACACCACATCCACGCCGCAGATGTCCAAACCCACCATTTGCGCGGCTTCGATGGCGCGGCTGGCCACTTCGGGGTGCACGTCATCGGTCACGTCGGTGGCGGTGCCCCCCGTGGACAGGTTGGCGTTGTTGCGCAGCAAAACCCGGCGGCCCTTGACGGGAATGGATTCGGGTTGCAGGTCTTGTTCGTGCAAGCGACCAATGGCAATGTCATCGAAACGAATCTTTGTCAGCGAGGTGGCATGGCCATCGCCGCGGCGCGGATCGGCATTGACCAGGTCAACCAATTGCCGCACCGTGTGTTTGCCATCGCCCACCACCAAAGGGGGCTCCCGGCGCGAGGCAGCCACCAGTTTGTTGCCCACCACCAACAGCCGGTAGTCATGGCCAGGCAAAAATTTCTCGACCATCACCACGCCGTAGCGCAGGGCGGTGGCGTAGGCCTTGTCAAAGGCGGTGCGGTCCGTGATGTTGACCGAGACCCCTTTGCCTTGGTTGCCGTCCTGGGGTTTCAACACCACAGGCAAACCGAGTCCTTGGGCGATCTGCCAGGCTTGCTCTAGGGAGGTGGCCGGTTTGCCCAAAGGCACAGGCACACCTGCAGCATGCAGCAAGCTCTTGGTCAGTGCCTTGTCTTGGGCGATGGATTCTGCGATGGCACTGGTGGTGTCGACTTCGGCCGCTTGGATGCGGCGTTGCTTGGCTCCCCAGCCAAACTGCACCATGCTCCCGTCGGTCAGGCGTCTGACGGGGATGCCCCGTGCCAAGGCGGCGTCCACGATGGCCGCTGTGGAAGGCCCCAAACGGATTTCTTCGTCGAGTTCATGCAAATGGGCAATGGAAGCTTCGAGATCAAAACCCATGCCCGAGATGGCAGCGTTGCAAAGTTTTTCGGCCAATTCCAGGGCTTTTCGGCCCACTGTTTCTTCGGAATACTCCACCACCACTTGGTACACACCGGGCTCTTCGGTGGGGGTGGTTCGGCTGAAGGAGACGGGGCAACCCGCTTGGATCTGCAAGCCCAAAGTGACCTTTTCCAGTGCATGGGCCAAGCTGACGGCGAGCCCAGGCCGAACAGTGTCAAACGGTCCCACTTCGGGAAAAATTCGGCGCAGGTGTTGTTCGGTGGGGTGTTGTGGACTGAGGCCTTGTTCGTCGGCAGAGCAAGTGACGATGGCTTCGATGGCCGTGTGACGGCTCCACAAGTTGGGGCCGCGCAAAGCGCGAATTCTGGACACTTCCATGAAGATCGGTTCCTGTTGTTTTTTGTCGAGCCGATTCAGGCTGTCGGGATTTGGCCGTAACTTTTGACACCGGCGCGAATCAGGTCTGCATCCATGCCCATGGCCCAGGCCGCACAAGCGGCCACGAGCATGTCTTGGGTGCTGAGCAAGTTGTTTTTGAGCAAACGTGACACCCCAGGACGCTGAACCGACAAGACCGATTGTTCCACATGGCCTTCGGCCAAAATCAACTGACCTTCGCGCCAAAAACCCACACGTCCGCCTTCTTTTTGGTGGGCCAGAAGCCGTTCTTGTTGGTCATCGGACGCAAAGAGAATCACACTGCCGTCGCAAAATTCAGCGAGTTCGGCCACCGCCTCATCCTCGGCATTCAAGATGGCATAGCCGGTGGGCAACACCAAGTCGATTTGGGTGCGGATGTAGCTGGGCATTTTTTCGTCTGGCCCTGGGTACAAATCTTCCAGGGGCGCTGCTTTGGGCATTTGGGTGACGATGCCGACTTGGCAGCGGTCATAGGGCAGGCCTTGGGTGAGCAGATGGCGGGCATCGCTTTCAAAGACTGCGGCTTCCACCAAGCGGTTGACGAGCAAGCGCTCGGCCTGGTCAAAGTCCATGGCATTGCCTTTGAACAGGCAACGTTGGTTGGCATAAAGACCGTCAGCGCAAGCCAGTCCGGTGAACTGGCCTTGCAAATGCAAAAGCCACGCGATGAGTTTGGCACTTTTGGTGGTGTCGCCATCGCCCATCAGACCGACCACTGGAATCCGGCCCGTCTCATTGGGCGAGATGAGGTGCTCGGCAATCGCCTGACCCACCAATCGGGGTTGACCTTCTGCCGGGTTCAGGTGCATCAACAGGCTGGGGCCTGCATTGACTTCAACCACCACGCCTTGGGTCCCCAGGGGTTGGGCAATGTCCGGGGTCACCACATCCACGCCTGCGATGTCCAAGCCCACCACACGGGCGGCCAAAACGGCCTGAGCCGCCACATCGGGGTGAACCACATCGGTGATGTCGGTGGTCATGTTGCCGGTGCGTTTGACCAACACCGACTGCCCCAGAGCGGGCACGCTGTCGACGGTCAAGCCTTGGCGACTGAGTTCCAGCACTTCTGGGCTGTTGTCTGCCAAGACCACCAATTCGAGGGGCAAGCTGCCTCCGCTGCCGCGGCGGGGGTCTGAATTGATTTGGAGTTCGACCAGTTCGCGCACAGTGTGTTGGCCATCGCCAGTGACGCTGGCACCATCCCCGCGGCATGCGGCAATCATGCGATCACCTACGACCAACAAACGGTGCTCTGAGCCGCGAACAAAGCGCTCCACAATGACATCACGGCCCTGAGCCATGGCGATGTCGTAGGCGGTTTCGATCTCACTTTGGGTGCTCAAGTTAAGCGACACCCCACGTGCGCGGTTGCCATTGCTGGGTTTGACGCAAACGGGCAAACCGATCTCTTGTGCCGCGATCCAGGCGGCAGCTGGACTGTTCACCACTTGGCCTTCGGGAATGGGCACGCCGCACATGGCCAAGAGTTTTTTGGTCAGGTCTTTGTCTCTGGAGATGCCCTCGGCAATGGCGCTGGTCCGGTCGGTCTCTGCCGTCCAGATGCGGCGCTGCTTGGCGCCATGCCCGAGCTGAACCAAGTTGCCATCATTCAGCCGGATGAAAGGCACCCGACGGGCGTCGGCCGCCTCGACGATGCTGTAAGTGCTGGGGCCCACCTGAAAGTCATAGACCGAATCTGCCAGTTGGGACACGGCGGCAGGCACATCAAAGGGCGTGTCGTGGATGGCGGCCAAAATCAGCTCGCGGGAGAGTTCGAGCGATCTTTTGCCCACGGTTTCGTTGTCGGTGCGGATCACCACTTTGTACACGCCACGCGGACCGGCTTCTCGCGCTTTGCCAAAGGCCATGGGCATGCCTGCCAGGTTTTGCAATTCGAGGCTGACGTGCTCCAAAATGTGTCCAGCCCAGGTGCCCGTGTCCAGGCGTTGAAAAAAGCCACCCCGAACACCCGGGGTGCAGTGGTGCTCGATCATCAGAGGCAACCAAGCTTTGAGCCGCTCATTGAAGCCAGGCAACAGATTGGAGGGGAAATCTTCCAACTCCCCGATGTCGATCAGGGCTTCCATCACCGAGCGGTAGGTCCAGATGTTGGGGCCCCGCAAATACGTCAAGCGCAGAAATTCGATATTTTTAGGACTCATATGCAAAAGGTGCGGCGATACAATGAACTGCCCATTGTGGCATTGGCCTTCAAGTGCGCTGAAAAACCAGGATTCAAATTAAACATGGGCAATCTTGTGGAAACAGTGGGCCAGATCAAGGTTTTTCATTCTCGCTCCGCACCATCTGCGTGACGGGCACACCGCGGTTTTTTGACATGATTCCAACACCTGCTTCAGTTTTGGCACTTCCGGGGATTCCGGAGGCTTGGCAAGCAGAAGTTCATACCCTTCTTCAACCCTATGAAAACGTCTCAGCGGGGTTGGAGGTTGACCTTGATGGGAAATTGTATTTCGCCAAAAGCTTGGTGATTTTGACCGATCAAAGGGTCTTGTTTGGCTCGGGCCTGCAAAAAACTTGGCAAAGCTGGCCATTGCAGCCAGATTTGAGCCTCAAGCTGAGCGATCACGCCGGAGTGGGGACTTTGGCATTGGTTTCGCCAACCGGACAGCTGGCGGTGTGGCGCTTTACTTTGGGCTTGCAATCGGCTGCGGCCCGCTGGGTCGCCCAGTTTGAAAAACAGCAGGCCAAGCGCTCGGGCAATGGCACACCTGTGCAGCAAAGTTTGTCGGTCGCCGTGTGCCCAGTGTGCCAAGCGGTCATGCGAGACGACGATGACGAATGCCCAAGCTGCGGTCGCGAAGATCTGGCACCGCCTTCGACCTGGACGCTGCTGAAACTGTGGCGTTTTGCCAAGCCTTACAAAAAGTCTTTGTTCGCGGGTTTTGTGCTGACCTTGGCCTCGACCGCAGCCACTTTGGTACCCCCTTACCTGACCATGCCGCTGATGGACGAGGTGTTGATTCCCTACCAAAACGGTGTGGCCATCGACTCGGGTCTTGTGTCACTTTACTTGTTGGGCCTGTTCGGCGCGGCTTTGTTGGCCTGGGGCTTGGGTTGGGCCAAAACCTATATTTTGGCTTTGGTGTCCGAGCGCATTGGGGCCGATCTGCGCACGACCACCTACGACCATTTGTTGAATTTGTCCTTGGAGTATTTTGGGGATCGCCGTACCGGCGACTTGATCGCTCGCATCGGCAATGAAACCGACCGCATCAATGTGTTTTTGTCGCTGCACCTGCTGGATTTTGCGACCGATGTGCTGATGATTTTGATGACCGCGATCATCCTGTTCACCATCAACCCGACGCTGGCATTGGTGACTTTGCTGCCCCTGCCGTTCATCGGTTGGCTGATTCACCTGGTGCGCGAACGCTTGCGCACGGGCTTTGAAAAAATTGACCGCGTCTGGGCCGAGGTGACCAATGTGTTGGCCGACACCATTCCCGGCATCCGGGTGGTCAAGGCCTTTGCACAAGAAGACCGCGAGTCCAAGCGGTTCAGAGATTCAAACCAGCACAACCTGATGGTGAATGACCGCTTGAACCGCGTTTGGGCCTTGTTTTCACCCACTGTCACCCTCATGACCGAGGTGGGCTTGTTGGTGGTGTGGGGCTTTGGCATTTGGTTGGTGTCAGACGACCAAATCACCGTGGGGGTGTTGACGGCTTTCTTGGCCTACATCGGCCGCTTTTACGGCCGCTTGGACACCATGAGCCGCATCGTCTCGCACACGCAAAAAGCGGCGTCGGGGGCCAAGCGCATCTTTGACATCTTGGACCATGTTTCCAGTGTGCCCGAGCCTGTTCGCCCAGTCGCTTTGCCAGAGCGCGTGCAGGGTCGCATCACGGTGCGCGATGCAGGCTTTCGCTATGGCAACCGGGCCGTGATCCGCCAGTTGAACCTGGACATCTTGCCGGGCCAGATGATTGGTCTGGTGGGGCACAGCGGTTCTGGCAAAAGCACGCTGGTCAACCTGATTTGTCGCTTTTACGATGTCAGCGATGGGTCCATTGAATTGGATGGCACCGACATTCGGCATTTGAAAATCGCCGATTACCGCAGCCAAATTGGCTTGGTTTTGCAAGAGCCTTTTCTCTTTTTTGGCACCATCGCGGACAACATCGCGTATGGCAAACCCGGCGCCACCCGTGAAGACATCGTGGCTGCTGCGCGGGCGGCGCACGCTCACGAGTTCATCATGCGCATGCCGCAGGCCTATGACTCCTTGGTGGGTGAGCGGGGGCAAGGTCTGTCGGGTGGCGAGCGCCAGCGCATCTCGATCGCGCGGGCTTTGTTGATCAACCCCCGCATTTTGATTTTGGACGAGGCCACTTCGGCGGTCGACACCGAGACAGAAAAAGAAATCCAACGGGCTTTGGACAATTTGGTCAGGGGCCGCACCACGATTGCGATTGCGCACAGGTTGTCGACCCTGCGCAAAGCCGACCGTTTGGTGGTGATGGACAAAGGCGTCGTGGTGGAAGAGGGCTCGCACGATGCCTTGATCGACGCGCAGGGCGCTTATTGGCGCTTGTACGAAGCGCAGCAGCGCCAAGCCGAAGCCGAGACGGTCTTGGGTGGTGGCCTTGAACAGAAGGTGCTGGCATGAACACATTTGATTTGCAACGCGATGCTTTCGGCCAATGGGTGCTGCACATGCCCGACGGTGCCCAGCACGGGCCCGTCACAGCCTTGCGGGCTTATCCCGTCACCTCGCCCCACGGGGGCGTGGCGCTGATGGATGCCGAAGGGCATGAACTGATCTGGTTGGATGCCTTGAATGATTTGTCCTCTGACTTGCAATCGCGTGTGCTGCAAGCCTTGTCTGAGCGGGAATTTTTGCCCGTCATCGATCGGCTGGAAAGTGTCAGCAGTTTTGCCACCCCCAGCACCTGGACGGTCCAAACCGATCGCGGCACGGCCCGTTTTTTACTCAAAGGTGAGGAAGACATTCGCCGTCTGACGGGCACGGTGTTGCTGATCAACGATGCCGACGGTGTTCAGTACATGATCCGAGACTTGGCGGCCATGGACAAACACTCACGCAAACTGCTGGACCGTTTTCTCTGAGCCACCTCAAAGCGGCCAGACCGAGCCCTGCTCGGGCACCAGGGCGCGCCATTTGATCTCATGCTCGATGCGCTGACGCAGCATGTCGGACGCTTCTCGCTCACCGTGCACCACATACACCTGCCCAGGCGCGCTGGGCATTTTGTGCAGCCAACTCAGCAGTTGGTTGGCATCGGCGTGTGCCGAGGCCGACTCGATTTGTGCTACTTCGGCCCTGACCGCGACATCTTGTGCATGGATGCGGATGGTGCCGCGGCCACTGGCCAGCGCGGCACCGCGCGTGCCTGGTGCTTGGTAACCCGTCAAGACGATCAAATTGCGGTGGTCACCTGCGTAGTGAACCAGGTGGTGCAAAACCCGCCCACCGGTGGCCATGCCACTGGCCGCCAAGATCACCATGGGCCCATGCCGATGCGCCAAAGACTTGGACTGTTCGGGCGTCTCCAGCATGGTGGCCACATGGTCCATTTGGCGCACTTCTTGCGCACTCAGACGGTGCTCGCCCGGGTGCCGCTCAAACAAAGCCGTGGTGTGGATGGCCATCGGACTGTCCAGAAAAATCGGCAAGCTTTTGGGGATTTCCCCTGCGGCCTTGAGCTGTGCGATGGTGTGTAAAACCGCTTGTGCCCGCCCAACGGCGAACACCGGCACCACGGCCACACCGCCACGAGCTGCCAGTTTTTTCAGGAGCGGCCCAAGTTCCTCGAACAGCTTTTCCTTGGGGTGCTGACGGTCGCCATAGGTCGATTCGATCAGCACCGTGTCGGCCTGTGGCGGCGGCTCCGGCGGGTTCATCAACGGGTCGTCGGGGCGACCCAAATCGCCCGAAAACAGAACGCGTCGCCCGTCCACATCCAGCAGCAAACTGGCCGCGCCCAGAATGTGCCCCGCAGGCTGAAAGCGGGCCTTCCAGCCGCGAATCGGCTCGAACCAGGGCCCCATGGGCTCGGCGCGCAGTTGCTTGAGGCTTTGTATGGCCTCTTGCTTGGTGTAGAGCGGCAAGGCCGGGGTGTGTTTGGAAAAAGCGTGTCGGTTGGCAAAAAACGCGTCTTCCTCCTGAATGTGTCCGCTGTCGGGCAACAAAATACTGACCAGGTCGCAGGTGGCGGCGCTGGCATGCACCCGACCCCGAAAACCATTTTTAACCAACAGAGGCAAGTATCCGCTGTGGTCCAGGTGGGCATGGGTGAGGACCACCGCATCGATTTGTGCCGCATCGACGGGCAAAGGGTGCCAGTTGCGCAAACGCAGCTGTTTGTAGCCCTGAAACAGCCCGCAATCGACCAACAGCCTTTTTTCGTGGTGCTCGATCAGGTACTTGGAGCCGGTGACGGTGTCGGCTCCGCCAAGAAAGGTGATGGTGGCGCTCATGCCGCCATGGTCACGCGAATGAGGGGCGATCTGTTTGACTTGGGTCAACTAAGACGTTGGCCAGAGAATTCGGCCCGAAATGCGTGAGGGGTTGCGGCGGGTTCCTCATGGCGGGTACGCAAAAATCCTCACCCGCCGCAACCCCTCACGCACGTTCTCTCGGGCTGCGGAGGGTTCCTCATGGCGGATACTAAAAACCGTCACCCGCCGCAAGCCCTCTCGCACTGCCTTGCGGGTCATCTGAGACTCAAGCCCCGAAGAAGCCCTTCAACTTATCGGTCCAGGTTTCTCCGCTGGGTTGGTGCTTGCCACCGCCCTTGGAGAGCGACTCCTCGAACTCCTTGAGCAGTTTCTTTTGGTGCTCGGTCAGTTTGACAGGCGTCTCCACCGTGATGTGGCAATACAGGTCGCCCGGGTAGCTGCCGCGCACGCCCTTGATGCCCTTGCCGCGCAAGCGGAACTGCTTGCCCGTCTGGGTACCTTCGGGGATGTCGATGGCCGCTTTGCCGCCCAGCGTGGGCACTTCGATCTCGCCGCCCAAAGCCGCTTTGGAAAAACCGATGGGCACCGCGCAGTGCAGGTCGTCGCCATCGCGCTCGAAGATGTCGTGCTTTTTCAGGCGAATCTCGATGAACAAGTCGCCCGGTGGTCCGCCATTCGTCCCGGGCTCGCCATTGCCCGCGCTGCGGATGCGCATGCCGTCGTCGATGCCGGCCGGAATTTTGACTTCCAGGGTTTTTTGTTTTTTGAGCTTGCCTTGTCCGTGGCAGGTGCCGCAAGGCTCGGGGATGATCTTGCCCGTTCCCCGGCAGGTGGGGCAGGTTTGTTGGACGCTGAAAAAGCCCTGGCGCATCTGGACTTGGCCTTGGCCGTGGCAAGTGCCGCAAGCTTTCACGCTGGTGCCGGGTTTGGCGCCGGTGCCGCTGCAGGTGTCGCAAGCGTCCCAGCTCGGAATGCGCAGTTGCGAGTCCTTGCCGTTGGCCGCTTCTTCCAGCGTGATTTCCATCGCGTAGCTGAGGTCTGCGCCACGGAACACCTGGCGTCCACCGCCGCGTCCGCCGCGGCCTTGGCCGCCAAAGATGTCACCAAAGATGTCACCAAATGCGTCGCCAAAACCACCAAAGCCCTCGGCACCGCCGCGCATATTGGGGTCCACGCCGGCGTGCCCATGCTGGTCGTAAGCCGCGCGCTTTTGGGGGTCGGACAACATCTCGTAGGCCTCTTTGCCCTCTTTGAACTTGGCCTCGGCTTCTTTGGCCTTGGCGTCTTCGCCCTGGTTGCGGTCAGGGTGGTACTTCATCGCCAGCTTGCGATAAGCCTTTTTGATGTCATCGTCAGAGGCGTTTTTGGCAACGCCCAGCACTTCGTAAAAATCTCGTTTGGCCATGAGGCAATCCAACCGTTAGAACAAGAACGCCGCGAAGGCGATTCAGGGGGGCTGAACCGGCTTGCGCGGCGGGACTGCGGCCAGGCCGCAGAGGGTAGGGTGTTAGCCCTTTTTGACTTCCTTGACTTCTGCGTCCACCACATTGTCGTCTTGTGGCTTGGCATCGGTTGCACCGGCAGCGCCTGCACTGGCAGCGGCTTGCTGGGCTTGCATGTCGGCATAGACTTTCTCGCCCAGCTTTTGGCTGGCCGTCATCAAGGCTTCGGTCTTGGCTTCGATGGCGTCTTTGTCTTCGCCTTTCAACACTTCTTCCAAATCCTTGGCGGCGGCTTCGATGGCTTCTTTCTCAGCCGCTTCGATCTTGTCGCCGTGCTCGGTCAAACTCTTCTTGACGCTGTGCACAGCGGCTTCGCCCGCGTTGCGCGCTTGCACGAGTTCGAGCTTTTTCTTGTCTTCCACCGCATTGAGCTCGGCGTCTTTCACCATCTGCTGGATTTCGGCTTCTGACAAACCGGAGTTGGCCTTGATCGTGATCTTGTTTTCTTTGCCCGTGCCCTTGTCTTTGGCGCCCACGTGCAAGATGCCGTTAGCGTCGATGTCAAAAGACACTTCGATCTGAGGCGTGCCGCGCGCTGCGGGTGGGATGCCTTCGAGGTTGAACTCGCCCAGGGCCTTGTTGCCGCTGGCGATTTCGCGCTCACCCTGGAACACCTTGATGGTCACCGCCGGCTGGTTGTCTTCGGCGGTTGAGAAGGTCTGGGCAAACTTGGTCGGGATGGTGGTGTTCTTGGTGATCATCTTGGTCATCACGCCACCCATGGTCTCAATGCCCAAAGACAAAGGCGTCACGTCCAGCAGCAGCACGTCGGTGCGGTCACCCGACAACACCTGACCTTGAATCGCAGCGCCCACGGCCACGGCTTCGTCGGGGTTCACGTCCTTGCGGGGTTCCTTGCCGAAGAACTCTTTGACTTTCTCTTGCACCTTGGGCATGCGGGACATGCCGCCGACCAAAATGATGTCGTCGATCTCGCCCACCGACACGCCCGCGTCCTTGATGGCCATACGGCAAGGGGCGATGGTGCGCTCGATCAGCTCTTCCACCAATTGCTCGAGCTTGGCGCGCGTCAGCTTGATGTTCAGGTGCTTGGGACCGGTGGCGTCGGCCGTGATGTAAGGCAGGTTGACATCGGTGGAGGCCGAGCTGGACAACTCGATCTTGGCCTTTTCAGCGGACTCTTTGAGGCGCTGCAGGGCCAACACGTCTTTGGCCAAATCCACGCCGGATTCTTTCTTGAACTCGGCAATGATGAAATCGATGATGCGCTGGTCAAAGTCTTCGCCGCCCAGGAAGGTGTCGCCGTTGGTGGACAGCACTTCGAATTGCTTTTCCCCGTCGACGTCGGCGATCTCGATGATGGACACGTCAAACGTGCCGCCACCCAAGTCGTACACGGCGATCTTGCGGTCGCCCTTTTCCTGCTTGTCCAGGCCAAAAGCCAAGGCTGCAGCGGTAGGCTCATTGATGATGCGCTTGACGTCCAGACCGGCAATGCGGCCAGCGTCTTTGGTGGCTTGGCGCTGGGCGTCGTTGAAGTAAGCGGGCACCGTGATCACGGCCTCAGTGACTTCTTCACCCAGGTAGTCTTCGGCGGTCTTTTTCATCTTGCGCAGGATTTCAGCGCTGATCTGAGGCGGGGCCAGTTTGTTGCCGCGCACTTCCACCCAGGCGTCGCCGTTGTCGGCTTTGGCGATGGTGTAGGGCATCAGGTCGATGTCTTTTTGGACTTCTTTTTCTGCGAACTTGCGGCCGATCAGGCGCTTGACCGCGTACAGCGTGTTGCGGGGGTTGGTCACCGCTTGGCGCTTGGCCGAAGCGCCGACCAAGATTTCGCCGTCTTCTTGGTAAGCAATGATGGACGGGGTGGTGCGAGCGCCTTCGGCGTTCTCGATCACTTTGGTCGAGTTGCCTTCCATGATGGCCACACAAGAGTTGGTGGTGCCCAAGTCAATGCCAATGATTCTTCCCATTTTGATGCTCCGAAATTGAGTGAAAGTGTTGATGTTTGGTAATTGAGGCGGGGGCTGTCAGTTTTCAAGTCCCCACACGCCAAAAGAGGATGTTGTTTATTTGGGGGCCGTCACGGTCACCAAAGCCGGGCGCAGCACACGATCGGCAATTTGGTAGCCTTTTTGCAGTACCGAGACCACGGTGTTGGCTTCCTGTTCAGCAGGCACTACGCTGATGGCTTGGTGGTGGTGCGGATCGAATTTGGTGCCGGCAGGCGGATCGATGGCGAGCACTTTGTTGCGCTCGAGTGCGCTTTTGAGCTGACGCAAGGTGGCCTCAGAGCCTTCGCGGATTTGCTCAATCGTCACATTCGGGATGGCCAGGCCGGCTTCCAGGCTGTCCAGCACCGGCAGCAGGCTGTCGGCGAAACCCTCGACCGCGAACTTGCGCGCCTTGGCGATTTCGTCGTCGGCACGGCGGCGCGCATTTTGCACATCGGCTTGGGCGCGCAGGTATTGGTCGGCCAAATCGGCGTTTTGTGCCTTCAGGTTGGCCAGTTCGGCTTGCGCATCGCCCAGCGGATCGGCGGACGCCAAGGCAGCGGCCAACTCTTCTTCGCTTGGGGCCGGTGTGGGTGGGGTGTGAGTGGGTTCTGACATGAACAATGACCGCAAAAAAATGTTGACCCCTGACAAATAGGGGCGTTGTCTCAGGCTTCAAGAGGCGCTAAAAGGAGGACATGGCGGGCTTGGCCCCAAAAAAACCCGCCAAACGGCGGGTGGGGCCGGCGCCAGGTGGGACGGGAATCAGTTCAGTTCCAACAGTTCCACGTCGAATTTCAAGGTGGCGTTGGGGGGGATCACACCGCCAGCACCGCGTGCGCCATAGCCCAGCTCCGCCGGGATGATCAGGGTGCGCTGACCGCCGACTTTCATACCGGCCACGCCTTCGTCCCAGCCTTTGATGACCATGCCAGCACCCAAGCCGAACACGAACGGGTCACGGCGGTCGCGGCTGGAGTCGAATTTGGCGCCTTGCTGGCCGTCCTTGTAGAGCCAGCCGGTGTAGTGCACCGTGACGTCCTGGCCTGCTGTCGCGACTTCGCCTTCGCCGACAACGGTGTCTTCGTATTGCAGGCCGGAAGGGGTGGTGTTCATGGGGGTCATCCTGTCAGAAAGGACCCGGCGCCGCTGCTGGGTCACCGGGGTGTGGAAAACCCAAAATTATGCCAGCCCCAAGTCAGGGGCGTTCAGGCCTTGCGCTGGCGTTTGGCCAGATCGTTCATCAAGGCGCGGATGCCGTAGGTCCAGGGGGGCGCCAAGTCCGAGGTGGTGACCGGGTTGACCAAGGTGCCCAGTAGCGGGGTGGAGATGCAGACCACATCGCCCACCACGTGGGTGAAACCCTGGCCGGGCCCGTGGCGGTCTTGGGTGGGGGCGAACATGGTGCCCAAAAACAGCAGCATGCCGTCGGGGTACTGGTGGTACTTGCCCATGGCCTGGCCCACCAGATCGAGCGGGTCGCGGCTGATCTGGCTCAAGGCGCTTGTGCCTTGCATCACAAAACCTTCGGGGCCTTGCACCTTGAGGCTCAGATCGCACTGGCGCACATCGTCGATGCCAAAGTGGGCATCGAACAAGCGGATGAAGGGACCGATGGCACAACTGGCGTTGTTGTCCTTGGCTTTGCCCAGCAACAAGGCGCTGCGGCCTTCAAAGTCGCGCAAGTTCACGTCGTTGCCCAAGGTGGCGCCCACCACTTCTCCGCGTGAGTTGGCCGCCAGCACGATTTCAGGCTCGGGGTTGTTCCATTGGCTGTCGGGGTGGATGCCCACGGGTGAGCCGGAGCCGACCGCGCTCATGGGTTGGGCCTTGGTGAAAATTTCAGCGTCCGGCCCGATGCCCACCTCCAGGTATTGGGACCACATGCCCTGGGCCAGCAGCACGTCTTTGAGTTTGGCCGATTCGGGTGAGCCGGGCACCACGCTGCGCAGGTTGTCGCCAATGACGGCGACCACCGCTTGCCGCACGGCTTCGGCGCGGCTGGCGTCGCCGCGGGCCTGCTCTTCGATCACGCGCTCGAGCATGCTGGCGACAAAAGTCACGCCGGCGGCCTTGACGGCTTGCAGGTCGCAGGGCGCCAGGAACCAGGCTTGACCCTCCGTGCGCTGCGCTGCGTCGCTGTAGGCGAGGGTTTGGGCGGTGCGGGCCAGAGTTTTGGCCTGACCCGAAGCCACATGGGCGCGGACCTGGGTGGCCACATCGGGCAAGTCCAACAAGGCACTGCAGGTGCTGGCCAGACCTGACAAGTCCAGCACGTCGAGGGGGGTGACGGCCACCACATGGGCCCCTTGACCGGGGACCCACAAACGCCCAATCAGCAAGGCTTGGTGCGCATCAACAGGCAGGCTGGTGTGTGTCATGGTTCACGCTTTCGACCCATCAAAGGTAAATTTTTTGCAGCAGGCTCAGCAAGGTTTTGCGCTGTGCAGGTGTCAGTTTGGCGGTTTTTTCGGCTTCCAGTTCGGTCGCCGTTTGTTCGGCTTGTGCCATCAAATCCAGGCCCTTGGGGGTGGCGTGCAGACCCACGGCCCGGCCATCGTGGGGATGGGGTCTGCGCTCAATCAAGCCCCGAGATTCAAGCGACTGAATCAGGCCCACCAAATTCGGGGGCAACAAACTCAAGGTGTTGCACAGCTGGCGCGAGGTCACCCCCGGGTTGTGGCAAATGGTGGACATGACCGAAAAATCCACCGGCTTGAGTCCGTAGGGGGCCAGTCGCTCCAAAAAGACCTCGATGATGCTCAGTGCAGCCCGGCGGGCGTTGTAGCCCATCAGGGTCTGCAAGTAGCCCGTGTCCACCACATCCACGGCGCAAGGCCCTGAATGAGCGGGAGGCCGTTGACCACTCGCGGTGGGCACTGAGGCTGGGGGTGTCGTTTGGGACGTGCGGGCCATGGTGGGCGAATTATGCCGCCGCTGTGCACTGCTGGACGATGATGAATGTGCGCATCTGGAATTCGGGCAGTACCCAGCTGCGCAGGGCTTGGGCCGGGGCTCGCCAGCGTGTTGGGGCGTTGGGGGTGGTGTCGTCGACACCGGCTTCAATGCGCAACCAGGCCCAGTCCATCAGCACCAGCGCCACGGCGCGCAGATAGTCGTCGGCCACGCGGTAGGCCAGGGCGGCGTCTTGAGGGGCGGTTTTGACAATTTGTGCGGTGATGGCGCGCAGGGTCTGGATGCGTGCGCCAGCCTGTGTGCTGGCTTTGGCCCCGGGTGGCAAGTCGGCTTGCAGGCTGTCGAGCAGGGCATGGATGCCGCTGCCGCCATCGGCCAGCACTTTGCGCACCAAGAGGTCAATCGCCTGGATTTCGTTGGTGCCTTCGTAAATCATGGCCACGCGGGCGTCGCGCACGATTTGCTCAATGCCCCATTCGCGCACATAGCCGTGGCCGCCAAAGACCTGCAGGCAGTCGCTGCCGCCATGGAAGGCTTGGTGCGTGAACACCGATTTCATGACCGGCGTGACCAGCGCGCACCAACGCTGGGCAGCGGCTTTTGTGTCGGCATCCTGGCTGTGTTGGATGAGGTCGAGTTCGAGCGCGGTGCGGTAGGCCAACACGCGACCGGCATCGACCCAGGCACGTTGCGTGTCCAGAATTCGGCGCATGGCCGGGTGTTCGGCGATGAAGTCTGCTTCTGCGGCCGATTTGCCTTTGCCGGGAGCGCGCATCTGGCGGCGCTCTTGCGCATACGCATCGGCTTTTTGCCAAGCGGCGTCCAGCAGGCCAATGCCTTGCAGGGCCACATGCAGTCGGGCGGCGTTCATCATGACGAACATCGCATTCAGGCCCTTGCCGGGTGCTCCCACGATGGCGCACACGGCTTCGTCAAAACGCATCACGCAAGTGGGGCTGCCGTGCAGGCCCATTTTCTCTTCGATGCGGTCGCAATGCACCCGGCTGCGCGAGCCGTCGGGGTGGAACTTCGGAACCAAAAACAGCGACAGGCCTTTGGGGCCGGGCGGCGCATCCGGCAGGCGCGCCAACACCAGGTGCACGATGTTGTCGGTCATGTCGTGTTCGCCACCCGAGATGAAAATTTTGGTACCGCTGACGGCGTAATGCCCATCGGGCAGGGGCACCGCCTTGGTGCGGGCCAGCCCCAAGTCGGAGCCCGCGTGCGGCTCGGTCAGGCACATGGTGGCCAGCCATTCGCCGGTGGCCACTTTCTCCAAATAGTGCGCTTTGAGCGCGTCGCTGGCATGGTGCTTGATGCACTCGTAAGCGCCGTGCAGCAGACCGGGGGCCATGGTCCAGCCCATGTTGGCTGCACTCAGCATTTCATAGAGCATGGCTTCCAGCACGCTGGGCAGGCCCTGGCCACCGTCTTGGCTGCTGGAGGCCAGCGCAGGCCAGCCCGATTGCCAGAACGCTTGATAAGCGGCCTTGAAACCAGGGGGCATGGTGACCGCGCCGTCTTGCCATTGGGCACCGATCTCGTCGCCGTCGCGGTTGAGTGGGGCGATCACTTCGCCCACAAATTTGCCCGCCTCTTCCAGCACTTGCTGCATCAGGTCAGCGTCCACCTCGGCAAAGGCGGGCAGGGCTTGCAGTTGAGCGGGCGCGTTCAAAACGCGGGACAGCAAAAATTGCATGTCGTCGGTGCGGGGTTGGTAGGCGTTCATGGCGTTCTGGGCTCAATGGAAAAATCCGGCACATCCGTCTTGGTGCGCCGGAAAGCGTTTGACTGCCAAGGATCAGGAATCGACGCTGAAGCCGATGCGCTTGATCAACGGACCCCAACGCTCCAACTCCACTTGTGAGCTTTTCAGCTGATCTGCGGCGCTGCCGCCGTAAGGGATCAAGCCCACCACGGTCAGGGCGTCTTGTACACCTTTGTCTTTGAGGGCGGCATTGATCGCCGCATTGGCCGCTTGCACCACGTTGGCCGGGGTTTTGGCGGGGGCGTAAAAGCCAAACCATTCTTCCACCGTCAACTCGGGGAAACCTTGTTCGGCAAAGGTGGCCACGTCGGGCACAAACGGTGAACGGGTTTTGCCCGAGGTGGCCAAGATGCGCATCTTGCCCGCCTTGTGGTTGGCAATGAAGTCGCCGTGCGGGGTGAACATGCAGGCGATCTGGCCGCCGACCACGTCGGTCACGCCGGGCACCGAGCCACGGTAAGGCACATGTTTGAACTCAAAACTCTGGTTCAGACCGAGCAAAGCGCCGATGAAGTGCGGTGTGGAGCCTGCAGCGGGCGAGCCGTAGCTGGCCTGGGCCGGGTTGGCTTTGGCCCAGGCGATGAAGTCTTTCACGTTTTTGACGCTGGCCGGCACCATGGGGCCGACGGCAAAACCGTGGTGGATCATGGAGGCGGTGCCCACGGGTGTGAAGTCTTCAAAGGGCTTGTACTGCAGGTTTTTGAAGATGTGCGGGTAAAGCGAAATGGCCGAAAACGGGGTCATGGCCAAGACCGAGCCATCGGTCGGAGCGCTTTTGAGCAGGTTCAGTGCAATCTGGCCGCCCGCACCGGGGCGGCTGTCGATGATGCCGGCGTTCTTGCTGTAAGGCGTGCCACCAAATTTTTCGGCCACGCGGCGGGCGCAAATATCGCCTGAGCTGCCGGGGGGGAAACCGTAGAGCACTTTGACTTGCTCGATCGGCAGGCCACTTTGCGCCCAGGCTTGCTGGAATGCGGTGCTGCCCAAAACGGCAGCGCCGAGGGTGGATTGGATGAATTCGCGGCGGTTGCTCATGCTTGTCTCCTAGGGGGTAAAAAACTCAGGTGGGGTGAAAAAGGAAAAGGAACCCATCAACTGCACAAAGCCTTGATGTCTTCGGGTACCGCAATCGCTTTGATGCGGTCCGGATCATCGGGGTGCTTGATGCAAAAAGCGCGCACCTCGGTGCCTTCGCACAAAACCGTGTCGCCGCGCATCACCACATGCTTGTGGACAAACACTTTCTCGCGCCATTCCTGCACGCTGGTGTGCACCTGGATGGTTTCGCCGTAGGTGGCAGGGCGGATGAACTTCGTGTTGATCTCCAAGAGCGGCGTGCCGATGATGCCGCGCGTCTTGACCAGCTCGCGCCAGGGCAAGATGCCGCATTTCATGAAGAAGTTGAGCGATGAGGCGTCCATCCACTTGGAAAAATTGGGGAAGAACACGATGCCTGCAGGGTCGCAATCGCCGAACACCACCTGCACGTCGTAAACAACGGTTTTGCTCATGATTGGCTTTCAGCGGGGGGCCATGCGCAGCGCGCCATCGAGGCGAATGACTTCACCGTTCAGGTGGTCGTTGTGCACGATGTGGCAGGCCAATTCGGCAAATTCGCTGGGCTTGCCCAAGCGGGCGGGGAAGGGGATGCTGGCGGCCAACGATTGTTGCACCGGTTCGGGCAAGCTGGCCAAAAGGGGCGTCTTGAACAAGCCGGGCGCGATGGTGCACACGCGGATGCCGTGTTGAGCCAAGTCGCGCGCCATGGGCAGCGTCATGCCGACCACCCCCGCTTTGGAGGCGCTGTAGGCCTGCTGGCCCACTTGCCCGTCAAAGGCCGCGACCGAGGCGGTGAAAACCATCACGCCGCGCGCACCGTCTTCCAAAGGGTCGAGCTTGCTGCAGGCCTCGGCGAACAAGCGCGCGGCGTTGTAGGTGCCGATCAGGTTGACGGTGATCACTTTGGCAAACTCGTCCAGCGGCGCGGCTTTGCCGTCTTTGCCGACCACACGCTTGGCGGTGCCGATGCCGGCGATTTGCATCAGGATGCGGGCCGGACCATGCACTGCAGTGGCTGTCTCGATGGCATGCTGCATGCTGTCTGCATCGCTCACGTTGCAGTGAACAGCAACGCCGCCAATCTCGGCGGCCACGCGCTCGGCGTTGGCCATGTTCAGGTCGAGCACCGCGACCTTGGCGCCCAGGCGGGCCAGTTCACGGGCCGTGGCCTCGCCCAGCCCCGAGCCACCGCCGGTGACCAGTGCTGCTTGTCCTTGGATGTTCATGTCAGTTCCTTTTCAAATGCCGTCGGGGTTTTCGATCAACAGCGCAATGCCTTGACCGCCGCCCACACAGGCGCTGGAGATGCCGTAACGCAAACCAGAGCGCTGGAGTTCACGCGCCAGCGTGATGGTCAGGCGCACACCCGTGGCAGCCAACGGGTGGCCCAGCGCAATCGCGCCGCCATTGACGTTGAGCTTGGCCAAATCCAGACCCAGATCTTTGGCCACCGCCAGGGTTTGCGCGCCTTGCGCTTCGTTGATCTCAAAGCGGCCAATCTCGGACAGTTTCAGGCCGGTGCGCTCCAGCAACAAACGAATGGCAGGGGCGGGGCCAATGCCCATGATCTCGGGCGGCACGCCCACGGCCGCAGCAGCCACCACCCGGGCCATCGGTTTTTTGCCTTGGGCTTTGGCATAGGTGCCGGAGGTGACCACGCAAGCGGCCGCTGCATCGACCAGGGCCGAGCTGTTGCCACCGGTCTGCACGCCCCCTTCGTAGACGGGCCTGAGCTTGCCCAACACCTCGGCAGGCGAGAGGCGCGGGTGCGTGTCGGCGCTGACCTCGGTCACTTTGCCTTGCAGTTGGATGCCGCGGGGGATGTAGCCTTCGAGCTCGAATTTTTCAGTGACCACCGACACGATTTCGCCCGCATGGAAACCCGCTTGTTGGGCCGCCACGGCCTTGGCAAACGAGTCAGACGCGAACTGGTCCACGGCTTCGCGGGTGATGTTGTATTTTTTGGCCAAGTTCTCGGCGGTCTGGATCATGTTGATGCCGGCGGCCGGGTCTTTCAGTGCTTCCCACATGAAGTCCTTAAAGCCCACGGGCGCGCCCAGCTTGAACCCCGTTCGGTGGTCAAAGGCGGCAATCGGGTTGCGTGTCATGCTCTCGGTGCCGACCACCAGCGCGGCCTCGCACACGCCCGCTTCGATCTGTTCGCCCGCTTGGCGGAACAGCTCAAAACCGGTGCCGCAAATGCGCTGCACCATGATGGCGGGCACCTCTTGTGGTACCCCGGCGTACAGGCCGATGTGGCGCGGCAGCACAAACTGGTCGAAGTCACCAGGGGCCATGTTGCCGGTGATCACCGAGCCGATTTCGCTGGGGGCGATACCTGCCCGCTTGAGCGCTTCGCGCGCCGCCTTGATGCCCAGGTCGGTGGGCGAGATGTGGCCCAGCGCCCCGCAGTAATCGACCATGGGCGTGCGCACGCCCTCGTGCATCCACACATCGGCAAACGCGTTGAAAAATCCTTTGGAGCTCATGGTTTTCTTTCTGTGTGGTGCAGGAGCCCACCCCTTGGGCGATGGGCCGACTGGGGTTTCGAAGGCCATCGCCCCCGGGGTGGGTTCCTACAGAGGGGTCATTGGGGTTGGAGGATGTTGGGCAAGCCGTTGGCGTGCAAAGCGGCCACCATGTCGGCCCGGTGGGCCAACACCGAGCGCTGGTTGATCGAGCCTTTGTCGGTGATCTCGCCTTTGTCGATGGTGGGGGGCTCGCTCAAAAGACACAGGCGCGCAATGCGGTTGGCGCTGCCGGTGGCGGTTCGGGCCAGCTCGTTCACGATGTCTTGGAATTTCGCCAGCACGGCGGGCGAGGCCAACACATCGGCCAAAGACGCGCCAGCGGGCAAGTCGCACAAGCTGCGCACCGCTGGCGTGGGGAAAATCATCGCGCCGACTTCGGTGAGGTTGATGCCGGTCAGAACCGCGTCTTGGATGTAGGGCGCACCCAAAGAGATGATCTTGGCCCGCAAAGGACCCACGCTGACGAATGTGCCGGTGGCCAGTTTGAAGTCCTCGGCAATCCGGCCGTCAAATTTGAGCCCCAAATGCGGGTTGGACTCGTCAATCCATCGAACCGCATCGCCGGTTTTGAAAAAGCCCTCTTCGTCAAACGCGTCCGCTGTTTCTTGCGGTGCGCGCCAATAACCGGGCGTGACGTTGGGGCCGCGGTAGCGCACCTCGGTTTTGCCATCTGTCTCCACCAGTTTGAGCGCCATGCCTGGTGTCGGCACACCCAAGTCGCCCGCCTTGACATGGGGGTTGGTCACAAAAATGCCAAAGGGCCCGGATTCGGTCATCCCTAAGCCGGTGGTCATGACGATGCGCTCGCCGACTTCGCGCTCTTGGGATTCGTACAAACTGTCCCAAATCGGCTGGGCCAGGGCAGCGCCTGCATAAAAGAACATCTGCACCCGCGACAGCAAGGTTTTGCGCAGCGCATCGTCGGTTTTCATGGCGCTGGCAATGGCATCAAAACCGGTGGGCACGTTGAAATACACCGTGGGGGCGATGTCGCGCAAGTTGCGCAGGGTTTCATGGATCAAGGCGGGCGTCGGCTTGCCGTCGTCGATGTACAAAGTGCCGCCGTGGAACACCGTCATGCCGAAATTGTGGTTGCCGCCGAAGGTGTGGTTCCAGGGCAGCCAGTCCACCAGCACCAGTTCTTGTTCGGCCAGCACGGGCATGGACTGGGCCATCTGCCTTTGGTTGGAACACCACAGGCGTTGTGTGTTGATCACGGCTTTGGGCAGTTTGGTCGAGCCGCTGGTGAACAAGAATTTGACGATGGTGTCCGGGCCCGTGGCAGCGATCGCCACGTCCACTTGGGCGGTGGCCGGGGTGGCGCACAGGCTTTCAAAACGGGTGACTTCTCGGCCCGCCACGCCGCCCTCGCACATCACCACTTCCATGTCTGAGCCCACGGTGGCGGCAATGGCCTTGGCATAGCGTGCGTCCGATGCAAACACCAAGCCGGGTGTGACGGTGCGCAGCACATGCTTGAGCTTGTCATAGTCCACACTGACCAAAGAGTAGGGCGGCGAGGTGGGCACAAAAGGCACGCCGGCCACCATGCAGCCCAGGGCCAACAAGGCGTGCTCCAGGCTGTTTTCACTCAAGATCACCACCGGCCGCTCGACGTTCAGGCCCCGGTCAATCAGGCCTTGCGCAATGCTGCGCGCCGTGCGCCAAGCCTGCTCATAGCTCAGGTGTTTCCAGTCGCCCCACGTGCCATCGGCCTGCGGGACACGCCGCGCCATGAAGGTGTGTTGGGGCTTGACTTGGGCCCAGTGCTGCAGGCGGTCGGTCAAGCGGTCCGGGTAGTCTTGCAGGGCTTGATCGGCTTGCACATAGCGTGTGCCGGGAGGGCCCTCTTGGAGGGTGACGCGTGTGACGCCGAATTTCAGCGGGCGGAATTGGATGTCGCTCATGGGATCAATGCCTGCGTTGGGGCTGGAGGATCATTTTTGGACCTTGGCGGCTTTGCCTTCGAGGAAGGCACGCACGCGGGCTTTGGCTTCGGGTGCCGCTTGGGCGATCGAGGCCATCAGCGCTTCGGTGAACAGCCCATGGTCGGCGGGCTGCTCGGCAATGCGGGGCATGGCGTGTGTCAGCGCAAAGTTGGTCAGCGGGGCGTTGGTGGCGATGCGCGAGGCCAGCTCGACGGCCTTGGTCAGTGCCGTGCCGGTGGGCACCCGGTATTGGGCAAAACCCACGCGTTCGCCCTCTTGCGCGTCGTACACGCGGCCGGTGAGCATCATGTCGACCATGCGAGCGGTGCCAATCAGTTTGGGCACGCGCACAGAGCCACCGCCACCCACAAAAATGCCGCGTGTGCCTTCGGGTAAGGCGTAAAAAGTGCTGTCGTCGGCCACGCGGATGTGGCTGGCGCTGGCTAGCTCCAGACCCCCGCCCACCACCGCGCCATGCAGCGCACAGACCACGGGCACGCTGCCTTGCTCCACCGCGTTCAAGGCCACGTGCCAACCGCGTGAGTGGTGGATGCCCTCGCCTGCATCGCGCTCTTTCAGCTCCGACAAGTCGAGCCCGGCGCAAAAGTGATCGCCTTCGCCGTGGATGACCGCAGCCCGAGCCTCGGCGGGCAAGTTTTGAAAGACATCGCGCAGCGCTTCGATGAGGCCATCGTTCAGCGCGTTGCGTTTGGCTGGGCGGCACAAACGCACCACAGCCACAGCCCCTTGCATGTCAAGGGCGACGCCGTTGGCGGCAGCGCGTTCAAGGATGGGGTTGGCGGCGAGAGAGGGAGAAAGGGTCATTCATGGCTCCGGGGAAGGCTGGGCGCAGTGGCCAATAAAGTTATTCTTGATAACCATATTGTCCCCAGATGAATGGGGCTTGAATCTAGGTGATTACCCTTGATTTTGGGCCCCAAGGGGTGAGCCAGATGGCGGCTGCAGTCAGGAAGCCATAGGCCACCATGGCCACCGCCACCAGCATGTAAAAGCTGTCCGCTGAGCCCTGGTTTTGGGCCAGTACATAGCCCGCGCCAGCCACCAACACCAGCCTTGCCGTGCCGGCCAGCACCGGGCCAATGACTTGCCCAGCTCCCTGCGATGCAAAGTACAAGGTCAAGCCCAGACCAAAAAAGGCAAAGGCGGGACCAGCGGTCACCAGGTATTGCCGCGCAAAACCCAGCACCGCCTCGTCTTGGGTGAACAGCCGGGCCCACAGGTCCGGGGCCAGTGTGACCACGGCGCCAATCCACCCCAAATTGAAAGCCGATACGCCGCCTGCCGTCCACGCCACCCGCCGGGCGCGGTCCACTTTGCCAGCACCCATGGCCATGCCCACCATGGGCACCGCCGCCACACCGATGCCAAAAGCGATCGGGATCAATAAAAACTCCAAGCGCTGCCCAATGCCATAACCGGCCAAGGCTTCGGTGCCTTGTTGCGCCAGCAGACCCGTGAAAATCAATATGGCCAACACCGACTGCACAGGCGACAGACAGGCGATCGCGCCCACTTTGAGGATGTCGGCAAACATGGTTTTTTGCAGCGCAAAGCCTTGCACTTTCAGGCCCAAGCGCCCACGCCCCTGGATCAAGTAAGCCAAAAAGTAGGCCACTCCGGCCGCAGAGGCCACCAAGTGCCCCCCGGCCACGCCCACCATGCCCATGGGGGGAACAGGCCCAGCGCCCAAAGCCAAGACGCCGCTCAAGACGATTTGAAGTGCGGCGGTTGCCACCAAGATCACCGAGGGGGTTTTCATGTTGCCAGTGCCCCGCAAAACCGAGGCCAGCGTGTTGAGCAACCACACCAAAACAGCCCCCGAAAACAAGACTTGGCCATAGTGCACCGCTTCTTGCAGGACCGCGTCTTGGCCGCCCAGCAGGGCATACAAGTGCGGCCCTCCCCACACCATGACCAGGCTGTACAACAGGCCCGCACCCAGGCCAATCACCAAGGCATGCTGCACCAAGCTGTGGGCGCGCTCCAGGTCGCCTGCGCCCAAGGCCCGGCTGATGGCCGCCGACACGCCGCCGCCCATGGCGCCGGCCGACATCATCTGTGTGAGCATGGCAAACGGAAAGACCAAGGCCATGGCCGCCAGCGGCGCCGTGCCCAGTCGACCCACGTAGTAAATCTCGGCCACACCCACCAGCACCGACATGGCCATGGCCAGCACATTGGGTGCGGCCAAGCGCAGCAAGGTGGGCAAGATGGGGGCGGTCAACAGCCGCTGCAAATCGGGGTGTGCCCCGCTCACAGTCCAGACCCCTGCGCGTCCGCGACGGGTGCTTGCAACAGCTGGTCCATGGGCCACTGCAGCAACTCGGCCAATCGGCACACCACCCAGCGTGCCTCCAAGGGGGTGACCACGGCAGGATCGGTCAACAAGCCGGTTTCGCATTGCAGCAACACCAAGTCCTCGGTGATGCCCAGCGTGAACTGCAGGTTGGCAGCTTTTTCAGTCAGCAAGTTGGCCAAGTCCTCGCAGAGCTCGTAGCGCCCAGCCAGGTCGCGCTGCCCCAAGCTGGGTTTGATCTTGCCGGGTGGCACATACAAAGCCATGAAGGAGGGCGGGATGTCGATCTGGAATTCGTCGGTCATGTGAGGCTCAGTTGAAAAAAAGGCGCACCAAGCCCAAAGCGGTGCACACACCCAAAACAGAGGCCACGCCCATTTGTCGCTTGATCAACAGCCATGTGGCCAAGACCGTGAGCGCCACGGCCCCCAGATCGGGCAGCATGTGCCAGCCGCCGGGCAGCCAAGTTTGCCGGGCAAATACGCCGGCCAAGTGCACGATCACACCGATCACAGCGGCCATGATGCCTTGCAGTGGCCCTGCCAGCGAGGGCATTTGGCGGGTCGACTCGACCAGTGGGCCGCCCGCCAAGATAAAGACAAAGGAAGGCAAAAAAGTGAACCAGGTCACCACGCAGGCCGCCACCACACCGCCCAGGACCGGGTGGCCGAGCAGGGCCTGGCTGTGGCCGCCCAAAAAGCCCACAAAGGCCACCACCATGATCAAAGGCCCGGGTGTGCTCTCGCCCAAGGCCAGGCCATCCATCATTTGCGACGCGGTCAGCCAGCCGTATTGGTCCACAGCCGCTTGCGTCACGTAGGGCAAAACCGCGTAGGCACCGCCAAAGGTGAGCAAAGCCGCTTGCGTGAAAAATCCGCCCATTTGCGTCAAGGTGTGACCCAGCCCCAACAGCAGGGCCAGCAGGCCCAGGCTCAGGGCCCACAAACCCAAGCCCAAGCCCAAGGCCCGCAACAAGCGGGGAGGGCTGTAACGGGTGTGGGCCGGTGGCGGCGTGTCGTCGTTCAGCCAAGCCTGGCGGCTCCAGGGGAAGGACAGTCCCCACAGCATGCCCAACAAAGACAAGACCGCCACCCCCCACAACCAGCGCTCTTTCAAGGTGCGCAGCCCCAAGCGGTAGGCTGCCTGCACCACCAGCGCGGTCACCGCAGGCTTGAGGCCCCACAGCAAGGCCTGACCCCAAGGGTGACTGCCCCAAGCGGTGTAGGCCCAGCTCAGCAGCACCAACAACACCAAAGAGGGCAGCACAAACAAGGCGCCTGCGGCGATGCCGCCGCGTGTGCCGTGCAGCAACCAACCGGTGTAGGTGGCCAGTTGCTGCGCTTCAGGGCCGGGCAGCAACATGCAGTAATGCAAGGCGTGCAGGTAACGTTTTTCCGAAATCCAGCGGCGACGCACCACCAGTTCTTCGTGCATCAAGGCGATTTGTGCGGCGGGTCCGCCAAAACTGATGCAGCCCAGCCAGAACCAAAACTTCAAAGCCTGCCTGAAGCTGACCGGCGCCCTGGCGCCGGCGGGGTCAAGGTGAGGCCCGTCAGTGCTCATGCCAGATCGAACTGTTCACAAAATGCTTGGACAAAAGCTGGCGTGCCGCTCAGGGTCAGGCTGAGCGCCATGTGTTGATCGGCTGGGGGCGCAGGCACCAGGCTCAGCTGGCCGGTGCTGGGCACAAAGCGGGGCGCCACCACCTGCGGTGCTTGTCCTTTGGGCAGCAAGGTGACCTGGAGGTCAAAGTCCCAATTGGCACCATTTTCCAGGGGGCCTGGGCCTTGGGTGTCAAAGGCGTGCGCCCAGACCAAGACCTGAGCCACCTCTTGCAGCAAGGCCGGGTTGAAAGCAGGCTCAGGTTGGGCCAGCGCATCCCAACAGACCACGCCGTCGGCGTCGTCGCTGCAGTCAAAGTCCAGCAATTGCAAAGTCATGTTGACGCACTCCTTGGTGGTCGATTGTGACCGCCCCAAGCCCCGTTTTCAGGCGCCTGAGCGGCTGCCATGCGGCTTTTTATCCAGGCCTTCAGGCATGGCCTGCGGTATTTGGGATACAAAGTTGACTGTTTTTCATGGTTTCATGCCATTTGAACCGCAGTTCATGGCTTTTGTGTATACATTGTGGTTTCTCATGGGTTTCATTGGTTTTTTGGATCTGCATGCCCACTCCCGCCCACCCCCCTGCGACCATCCCTGGCGCTGAAGAAGGCAGCTCGCAAGCCGTCAAGGCCCAGCAGCGCCTGCGCGAGCTGATTTTGGCGGGCGCCTTGTCGGCGGGTACACGCATCACCGAGTTGGCCATGGTCGAACGCTTGGGCATGTCACGCACGCCAATCCGGGCGGCTTTGATGCGTTTGGGGCAAGAAGGTTTGCTGTTGGCCTTGCCCCATGGTGGGTATGCGGTTCGCACTTTCTCGGAGCGTGAGGTGGCCGACGCCATCGAGCTGCGCGGCACGCTGGAAGGGTTGGCGGCACGCTTGGCGGCTGAGCGCGGTGCCGCACCCGCTTTGCTCAGCCAAGCGGGTCATTGCTTGGACCAAATAGACCGCCTCTTGCAACAAGAGGGTTTGGACGATGAGGCTTTTTCGGGCTATGTGCGCCTGAACGCGCAATTTCACAAGCTGTTGTCAGACATGGCCGACAGCAGCGTGCTGGCGCGCGAAATCGAACGGGCTTGCAGTTGGCCGTTTGCCTCGCCCTCCGGTTTTGTGGGCGTGCAGGCCCACAAGCCGGGGGTTCGCGACACCTTGGTGGTGGCCCAGCACCAGCACCGCCAAGTGCTGCAAGCCATTGCCCAGCGCGAGGCAGGGCGTGCCGAAGCCTTGGTGCGGGAGCACTCGCGCATCGCTCGTCAGCACCTGAGCCTGGCCCTCCAGCATCCACAACACGCGGTCACGCCCGGTGTTCAACTCATTCGTCAAAAGGGGTAAAGCATGTTCATCAAAAACACCTGGTACGTGGCCTGCACCGAGGCCGAACTCGAGGCCAAAGGCGTCCAAGCTTTGGGGCGCACCATTTGCAACGAGAAAATGGTCTTTTTCAAAGGCCCGGACGGCAAAGTGGCCGCTGTGGAAGATTTTTGTCCCCACCGCGGCGCACCTTTGTCGCTGGGCAAGGTGTGCGAGGGCAAGCTGGTGTGCGGCTACCACGGCCTGGAGATGGGCTGCGAAGGAAAAACCGTGCACATGCCGGGTCAGCGGGTGCGCGGATTTCCGGCCATCAAGGCTTATGCCGTGACCCAGCGCTATGGCTTTGTCTGGGTCTGGCCCGGCGACCCGTCCAAAGCCGATGTGGCCCTGATGCCGGTGTTCGAGTTTTTTGACAACCCGGCATGGGCCTACGGCGGCGGGCTTTACCACGTCCAGGCCGATTACCGCCTGATGATCGACAACCTGATGGACTTGACCCACGAGACCTATGTGCACGCCAACAGCATTGGCCAGCCCGAGATCGACGAGACACCTTGCGAAACCAAGGTGGAGGGTGACCAGGTCATTCTGCAGCGCCACATGCAAGGCATTCAAGCCCCGCCGTTTTGGCAAATGGCCATGAGCGCCAACGGGCTGGACCCCCAGGCCAAAGTCGACCGCTGGCAAATTTGCCGCTTCACACCACCGACCCACATCATGATCGACGTGGGCGTGGCGCTGGCGGGTAAAGGGGGCTTTGACGCCGCGCCCGAGCACAAGGCCTACAGCGTGGTGGTGGACTTCATCACCCCCGAGTCCGAAACCTCGCATTGGTACCACTGGGGCATGGCACGCCAGTTCAAGCCGCACGATGCTGAATTGACGGACAAGATCCGCGCAGGGCATGACCGCAAGCTGCTCATGCTCAACATCGACTCGGGCGGCGTGCAGTCGCGCCGCATCATCGACCGCTTGCTGGCTGAAGAAAACAACACAGGAGTGACCGCATGAGCGCACCAGATTGGAGCCAGACCCCGATTGCCGCCGATGGCACGTTCGAAGTGCATTTGCAAAAAAGCGGCCAGACCCTGCCAGTCAGCAAAGACCAGTCCATTTTGAAAGTGTTGCAAGACGCAGGTCACGACGTGCCGTTTTCTTGTTCAGAAGGCATTTGCGGCACTTGCCTGACGACAGTGGTCGCGGGCACGCCCGACCACTGGGACATGTACCTCACGCCCGAAGAGCAGGCAAAAGGTGACTGCATCATGGTGTGCTGCTCACGCAGCCAAACAGCGCGCCTGGTGCTGGACTTGTGAGGGCTTGATGGGCAGGGCATCTCAGCGATCGGTTCGATGACGGCCTTGCTGGACATCTTGGGCATCACAGTCCCCATTTATTTGGTGATGGCGCTGGGCTATGTCTGTACACGCCAGGGTTTCTTTGCCAAGGCCGATCTTCAGGTGCTGGGCAAATTCACCCTGAATCTGGCCCTGCCTGCGCTCTTGTTCAATGCCTTGTCCCAACGCCGGGTGGAAGACATCCTGAACTACAACTACCTGCTGGCCAATGCGCTGGGGTCCTTGATGGTGCTGGCTGCCGGGCTGTTTTGGGCGCGTCAAATCCAAGGCCGAAGCCTCAGTTACAGCAGCATGATGGCCATGGGCATGTCTTGTCCGAACAGCGGTTTTGTGGGCTACCCCATCATCTTGTTGTCGTTGGGGCCGGTCGCAGGTGTGGCCTTGGCGCTCAACATGGTGGTGGAAAACCTGCTGCTCCTGCCATTGTTGCTGGCCATTGCCGACTCGGAAGGCGCAGCCCCTGGGCGCTGGAAAAACGTGCTGCTTCAAACCGTGCAGAATTTGCTGAAAAATCCCATGATCATCGGCATCGTTTTGGGGTTCTTGTTCGCGTTTTCAGGACTGAGCTTGCCGGCACCTGTGGGACGCACCATCGATTTGTTTGCGCAAGCCAGTGCTGTTCTGTCCTTGTTTGTGATTGGCGGCTCTTTGGTCGCCTTGCAGTCCAAAGGGTTGCAGTCGACGGTGTTGCCGATTGCCTTAGGCAAACTGGTGTTGCACCCCTTGGCCATTTGGTTGGTCACGCTGTGGTGGGTGCCCATCGATGATCCCGCGCTGCGAGCGGCGGCCGTGCTCACGGGCGCCATGCCCATGTTGGCCATTTACACCATCCTCAGTCAGCGCCATGGCCATGGCACGGTCAGTGCAGCGGCCCTGCTGGTGACCACGGTGTTGTCTTTCTTCAGCCTCAGTGCCTTGTTGTGGGTCTTGCAGTTGCAGCCTGCGTGAACGCGTCGTGGGCAGGTTTTGACGCGTCATGCGCCGGGCAGTCTCATGGCGGGCTGAGCCATTGCACGGCCAGCTCGGTCAGCAGGACCAGGGTGGCTTGCTGCGTCAAGGTGCTGGGGCGCTGCGCGCTGATGGCGGTGGTCAGCTGGATGTGCAGGGCAGGTTGAGTCAAGGGGCGCACTGAAAATGCGGAAGGCCGCACCGAGCGCATGACGGCGTTGCGCGGCAAGATGGCGTAACCCGCGCCGTCGGCCACCAAGTCGAGGATGGCGCTCACGCCGTCGATCTCCAGCGCAATGAGGGGGCGTGCGCCGATGGCGGCCATTTCTGACTCCACATGCATGCGGATCGCATTGGGACGGGTGGGGATCACCAGCGGCAAATTCGCCACTTCTGTCAGGGCGATGGGCGGCGGCGGTGGGTCTTCTTGCAGACCCGGTGGTCGTGCTTGCACCAGCAGCAACTCTTCTTGCACCAGCGGGGTGTGCGCGATGCCAAGCACGGGGCTGGGGTTGTAGAGCACAGCAATGTCCAACCGACCGTTTTGCAGGTTTTCCTGCATGGCGCTCGACAGGCCTTCGCTGATGGACAGTTGCGCTTCGGGCATCTTGGTACGAAAAGCCCGGGTCAATGGCACCGTCAGCACCCGAGCCACGCTGGGCGGCAGGCCCAAAGCCACTCGGCCCGTCAGGCCCGTGCGCACCCGGCCCAGTTCTTCCCGCGCCCGGTCGACTTGGTGCAAGATGCCCCGGCCGTGCTCCAGCAGCAGCTGCCCGGCCTGGGTGGGGGTGGCGCCGCGCCCATTGCGCACCAACAGGTTTTGCCGCAGCTCGACTTCGAGCAGACGCACCTGTCGGCTGAGCGCGGGCTGGGCGATGTTCAGGGCTTGGGCCGCCCGCGTGAAGCTGCCCAGTTCGGCCACGCGCACAAAATATTCGAGCTGTTTGAGGTCCATGATGATCTGGGGGAGGGGCTTTCGGTTGGTTTGATTTTGTCATATCCAGTTCTTGGTTATGCCTATTTGTTCTAGCTGGTAGATGGGCCGGGGGCTGGGCTTTGGCGGGATGAACCTGCACAATCTGCGTCAACCCTTTGCCCCATCAGGATTGCCCATGAGCCAAACGAAACCCTTGATCATCGACGTGCACGGCCACTACACCACCGCCCCCAAGGCGCTGGAAGTCTGGCGCAACCAGCAAATTGCGGGCATCCAAGACCCCAGCGTCAGCCCCAAAGTTGCCGATTTGAAGATCAGCGACGACGAACTGCGTGAGAGCATTGAGACCAACCAGCTGGCCAAGATGAAAGAGCGCGGCTCGGACATCACCCTCTTCAGCCCCCGCGCCAGCTTCATGGCCCACCACATTGGCGACTTCAACGTGTCGAGTACCTGGGCGGCCATTTGCAACGAGCTGTGCTACCGCGTGGCGCAACTCTTTCCCGACCACTTCGTGCCTGCGGCCATGCTGCCCCAGTCGCCCGGCGTGGACCCCGCCACCTGCATCCCCGAACTGGTCAAGTGTGTGGAGCAATACGGCAACGTCGGCATCAACCTGAACCCCGATCCATCTGGCGGCCACTGGACTTCCCCGCCTCTGAGCGACAAGGCTTGGTACCCTATTTATGAAAAGATGGTCGAGTACGACATCCCCGCGATGATCCATGTGAGCACCAGCTGCAACAGCTGCTTTCACACCACCGGCGCGCACTACCTGAACGCCGACACCACCGCCTTCATGCAGTGCCTGACCAGCGATTTGTTCAAGGATTTCCCGACTCTGAAATTCTTGATTCCGCACGGCGGCGGCGCGGTGCCTTACCACTGGGGCCGTTTCCGGGGCTTGGCGCAAGAACTCAAAAAGCCTTTGTTGTCAGAGCACCTGCTGAACAACATCTTCTTCGATACCTGCGTCTACCACCAGCCCGGCATCGACCTGCTGACCAAGGTGATCCCGGTCAAGAACATCTTGTTCGCGTCGGAGATGATTGGCGCGGTGCGCGGCATCGACCCCGAAACCGGTCATTACTTTGACGACACCAAGCGCTATGTGCAAGCCACGGCCAACCTGAACGACCAAGAGCGCTACATGGTCTACGAAGGCAACGCGCGCCGTGTGTTCAAGCGTCTGGACGATCAGTTGACCGCCAAAGGCCTGTGAGCCATTGACTCGTAATTCAGGAGAAAACCATGTACGAACTCGGCGTTGTTTACCGCAACATCACCCGCGCAGACCGCGCAGCTGCTGACGGCCTGGGCGCACTCGGCTCGGCCACGGTGCACGAGGCCATGGGCCGTGTAGGCCTCATGAAGCCCTCCATGCGACCCATCTATCCCGGTGCGCAGGTGTCGGGGACTGCCGTGACGGTGCTGCTGCACCCCGGCGACAACTGGATGATGCATGTGGTGGCCGAGCAAATTCAGCCTGGCGACATCGTGGTCGCGGCCATCACGGCCGATTGCACCGACGGTTATTTTGGTGACCTGCTGGCCACGTCCTTCCAGGCCCGAGGCGCACGCGCTTTGATCATCGACGCCGGGGTGCGTGATGTGAAAGAGCTGCAAAAGATGAACTTCCCTGCATGGAGCAAAGCCATCAGCAGCAAGGGTTGCATCAAGTCCACCATCGGCTCGGTCAACATCCCCGTGGTGTGCGCTGGCATGATCGTCCACCCCGGTGACGTGATCGTGGCCGACGACGACGGCGTGGTGTGTGTGCCCCAGGCGCTGGCCACCAAAACGCTGGCTGCCGCGCAAGCGCGTGAGGCCAACGAAGGTGAAAAACGGGCCAAGCTCGCTGCTGGCGTGCTGGGCCTGGACATGTACAAGATGCGCGAGCCGCTGGCGGCAGCGGGCCTGAAGTACATCGATTGACCTGACATGTCTGGTCATATCGACCGACCCACCCTACTTCCACAAAAACAGGAGCTGCTGTGCACATCAACCGAAGATTTTTCAACGCGATCCTGATCGTTGGAGCCGTTCTGATCAGTGGTTGCGCACACTTTCAGTCACCCGCAGATCCCAAAGTCCGTGACGCCCTGGCCCCTACGGGCACCCTGCGCGTCGGTGTCTACCAAGGCAGCCCCACTTCCTTGGTGGTCGACGCAAAAACAGGCCAACGCGCAGGTGTGGCAGGGGACATGGGTCCTCTTCTGGCTCAAAAACTCGGTGTGCCCGTCCAGGTGGTGGAGTTTCCAAGGCTGGCGCTTGTGCTGGATGCGCTCAAAACAGGTCAAGTTGATTTCACCGTGACCAATGCGACCGAAGCGCGTGCGCGCGACATGGACTTCACCCGTCCGCTTGTGCAGTTGGAGTTGGGGTATTTGGTGATGAACGACTCGTCCATCAAACAAATTGAGCAGCTTGACCGCGCTGGTGTCAGGGTCGGCGTGAGCCAGGGCAGCACTTCGCAGGGGGTATTGACCCGTGAATTCAAAAACGCCAGCGTCGTTCCGGCGGCGAGCCTGAAACAGGCGCAAGACATGCTCAGGCAAAAGAGCATCGATGCCTTTGCCACCAACAAGGGCATTTTGTTCGAAATGTCCGATGAGTTGGCAGGTTCCCGGGTTCTTAACGGACGCTGGGGCCTGGAAAATCTGGCCATCGCCATACCCAAAGGCCGCGATGCCGGGCGCGCCTATGTCAATGCCTTTGCAGAACAGGTCCGTGAAAACGGCCAATTGCAAAAATCTGTGAAACGGGCGGGTTTGCGTGGCACCACATCGGCGCCTTGAACCCTGGATCATCTGTTCTGACGGAAAAATTTCATGAGCAAACCTACAACGGGTGACTTCACCAAAACCGCTGGCTGGATGGACTGGTATTCCGGTCCAACCCGGCCCACATTCAAGTTGCCGGCAGGCGCGGTCGATGCGCACTGCCATGTGTTTGGTCCGGGTGCTGAATTTCCTTACGCACCCGAGCGCAAATACACACCGTGTGATGCCAGCAAGCAGCAGCTGTTTGCATTGCGTGACCACCTGGGCTTTGCGCGCAATGTGATCGTGCAGGCCACTTGCCACGGCGCGGACAACCGCGCCATGGTGGATGCGTGTCTGCGCAGTGGTGGCAAGGCCCGTGGTGTGGCCACGGTCAAGCGCAGCGTGACCGACGAAGAAATTCAGGCCATGCACGACGCAGGTGTGCGCGGTGTGCGCTTCAATTTCGTCAAGCGGTTGGTGGACTTCACGCCCAAGGACGAGCTGATGGAGATCGCGGGCCGCATCCAGAAATGGGGCTGGCATGTGGTGATCTACTTTGAAGCGGTGGACCTGCCTGAGCTTTGGGACTTCTTCACCGCGCTGCCCACCACCGTGGTGGTGGACCACATGGGCCGCCCTGATGTGTCTTTGCCGGTGGACGGACCGCAGTTTGCGCTGTTCCAGAAGTTCATGCGCGAGCACAGCAATGTGTGGAGCAAGGTGTCTTGCCCAGAGCGGCTGTCAGTGACTGGTCCCAAGGCTTTGAACGGCGAGCAAAACGCGTACCAAGACGTGATCCCGTTTGCCAAGCGGATCGTCGAGGAGTTCCCCGACCGCGTGCTTTGGGGCACCGACTGGCCGCACCCCAACTTGAAAGACCACATGCCCGACGATGGCCTGTTGGTCGATTTCATCCCGCACATTGCCCCCACGGCAGCGTTGCAAAAAAAGCTGCTGGTGGACAACCCGATGCGGCTTTACTGGCCTGAAGAATCGAAAGGCTGAATCATGGCTTTGGACAAACCCTATACCGACGTGCCCGGCACCATCATTTTTGACGCCGAGCAATCGCGCAAAGGCTACTGGCTCAACCAGTTTTGCATGTCGCTGATGAAGGCCGACAACCGCGAGCGCTTCAAGGCCGATGAGCGCGCTTATTTGGACGAGTGGTCCATGACCGAAGAGCAAAAGCAAGCCGTGTTGGCGCGCGACCTCAACTGGTGCATGCGCACCGGCGGCAATATTTACTTCTTGGCCAAAATCGGGGCGACCGATGGCAAGAGCTTCCAACAAATGGCGGGCTCCATGACCGGCATGACCGAAGAGGAATACCGCCACATGATGATCGCAGGCGGCCGCAGCGTGGAAGGCAACCGCTACATTGGCGAAAACGGCAGCGCCCAAGCCCACAACCAGCCGCAAGGCGCAGCCGGGAAGAAAGCATAAACATGGCCAAAATCACCGCATCCGTCTACACCTCGCATGTGCCCGCCATTGGCGCAGCCATGGACTTGGGCAAGACGCAGGAAGACTATTGGAGGCCCGTGTTCGCGGGCTACGACTTCTCCAAGCAATGGATGAAGGACAACAAACCCGACGTGGTCATCTTGGTCTTCAACGACCATGCCACGGCCTTCAGCTCTGACCTGATTCCCACATTTGCCATCGGCACCGCAGCCGAGTACCGGCCCGCTGACGAAGGCTGGGGACCGCGCCCGGTGCCCGTGGTGAAAGGTCACCCCGAGCTGGCCAGCCACATCGCGCAATCGGTTATCCAGCAAGATTTTGACCTGACCATCGTGAACAAGATGGACGTGGACCACGGTCTGACGGTGCCTCTGTCCTTGATGTGCAGTGAACAAGACCCGGTGAAGGGCGCTTGGCCTTGCCCTGTGATCCCGTTCGCGGTGAATGTGGTGCAGTACCCCGTGCCCAGCGGTCAGCGCTGCTTCAATTTGGGGCAAGCGATCCGCAAGGCGGTGGAGAGTTATGACGAAGACCTGAAGGTCCACATCTGGGGCACAGGCGGCATGAGCCACCAGTTGCAGGGTGCGCGCGCCGGTCTGATCAATCGCGAATGGGACAACGCTTGGCTGGACCAGCTGATCCATGATCCGGCGAGCTGCGCGGCCAGGCCCCACATTGATTACGTGCGTGAAGCGGGCAGCGAAGGCATCGAGCTGGTCATGTGGCTGATCGCCCGGGGCGCGATGAGCGACATTCAAGGGGGTCAAGCCACGGGTCCCGCGCCCCAGCTGCGCCACCGCTTTTACCATGTGCCCGCCAGCAACACGGCGGTGGGCCATGTTATTTTGGCAAACAACTGAGAGACTTCACCCATGAGCAAAACCATCAAAGTCGCCCTCGCTGGCGCGGGTGCCTTCGGCATCAAACATTTGGACGGCATTCAAAATATCGACGGCGTTGAAGTCGTCTCGCTGATTGGGCGCGAGTTCACCAAAACCCAAGAGGTGGCGAACAAATACGGCATTGGCCATGTCACCACCGAACTGAGTGAATCGCTGGCCCTGAAAGAAGTCGACGCCGTCATCCTGTGCACCCCCACGCAGATGCACGCCAGTCAGACCCTGGCTTGCTTGAATGCGGGCAAGCATGTGCAGGTCGAGATCCCTCTGTGCGACGTGTACAAGGAAGGCCAGGAAGTGCTGCGCGTGCAACAGCAAACCGGGCTGGTGGCCATGGTGGGCCACACCCGGCGCTTCAACCCCAGTCATCAGTGGGTCAACCACAAAATCAAGGCGGGCGAGTTCAACATCCAGCAAATGGATGTGCAGACTTATTTTTTTCGCCGCACCAATATGAATGCGCTGGGCCAGGCCCGCAGCTGGACCGACCACCTGCTGTGGCACCACGCCGCGCACACGGTGGACCTGTTCGCTTACCAGTGCGGCAGCCCCATCGTCAAAGCCAACGCGGTGCAAGGCCCGATACACCCCACGCTGGGCATTGCCATGGACATGAGCATCCAGCTGCAAACGGCCCATGGTGCGATTTGCACACTCAGCTTGAGTTTCAACAACGATGGCCCCTTGGGTACCTACTTCCGCTACATCGGCGACAACGGCACGTATTTGGCGCGTTATGACGATTTGTTCACTGGCAAGGAAGAGCAAATTGATGTGTCCCAAGTGGCGGTGTCGATGAACGGCATTGAGCTGCAAGACCGCGAATTTTTTGCCGCGATCCGTGAGGGCCGTGAGCCCAATTCGAGCATTGCTCAGGTCTTGCCTTGCTACCAGGTCTTGCACGACCTCGAGCAGCAATTGGCTTGAGCATGCTCAGTTTGACGCCTGCGCAAGAACGCCAACATCTTCAGTTGTTGGGTCTGGCGGGCTTTGCCAGCATGGCGTCGATGCGCATTTGCGACCCGATGCTGGTGGTGCTCAGCGAGGAGTTCCAAGTCAGCACCGGCGACGCTTCGGCGGTGGTCTCGGTTTATGCCGTGGTGTACGGACTTTCGCAGCTGGTTTTCGGGCCCTTAGGGGACCGCTTTGGCAAATTGCGGGTGGTGTCTTTGGCGGTCTTAGCGTGTGCAGTGTTCAGCGCCATCACCGCACTGTCTTTCAGCCTGCCCATGCTGGTCATCATGCGCGGCTTCATGGGGGCGGCGACGGCGGGGGTAATTCCGCTGGCCATGGCGTGGGTGGGAGACCGCGTGCCCTATGAGCGGCGTCAGGAAACTCTGGCCAAACTCATGAGTGCCACGGTGATCGGCATGATGAGCGGCTTGTGGTTTGGTGGCTTGACTGCCGACACTTTGGGCTGGCGTGGTGCATTTGTGGTCTTGGCGATCTTGTTCGCCCTATCGGCTGGGCTGCTGCTCAAGCTGCTGCGGGGTCAGGCCATGCCCGTGTCAGCGGATGCGCCCGGTTTGTGGGCCTCTTTTCGCAACACCGGGCAGTTGTTGGCCACGCCGCGTGTGCGTTGGGTGCTGGGTGTCACGGCGACCGAGGGCGCCTTGGTGTTTGGCACCATGGCTTTCATGCCCACGCACTTGCACCAGCACTATGGCTTGAGTGTGGTGGCCGCAGGTTCGGTGATGATGCTGTATGGCGTGGGCGGCTTGCTCTACAGCCAAATGGCGCGGCGTTGGTTGGCTTGGTTGGGTGAGCGCGGCTTGGCTAAAACAGGGGCTGGTTTGGTGGCCTCGGGCATGCTTTTACTGGCGTGGGGTGCTTCGCCCTGGATGGGCATGTTGGCCTGCTTCATGGCAGGGCTTGGCTTTTACATGTTGCACAACACCTTGCAAGTGCAAGCCACCCAAATGGCGCCAGCCGCTCGGGGCACTGCCGTCACTTTGTTCGCCAGCTCGCTGTTTTTTGGCCAATCCACCGGTGTCTTATGGATGGCACAAAGTGTGGACATGGGCTGGCTGGCCTACGCCTTCAGTGCAGCGGCTGTCGGTGTGGTGGTCTTGGGGGGAGTGGTTTACCACTTGGTGGGGCGGCACTGATGGCTGCCCATTTCAAGCGATAAGATCACCGCCATCTTTTTGAGAAACCCCATGACCGATCCGATTCCCGACCGTTATGCCGTCATCGGCAACCCCATTGAACAAAGCAAATCGCCCTTCATCCACACCGCGTTTGCGCAGCTCACGGGTCAAGTCATGGACTACTCCAAGCTGTTCGCCCCTTTGGATGGGTTTGCTGCAGCAGTGGATGCATTCCGAGTCAGTGGAGGTCACGGCATGAACGTGACTGCACCCTTCAAGTTGGACGCTTTTGCTTACGCCACCCACCTCGCGCCCAGCGCGCAAATGGCCGGTGCCGTGAATGCCATGAAGTTCGAGGGCGACAAGGTGTATGCCGAAAATTTTGACGGCGTGGGCCTGGTGCGCGATTTGGTGTGCAACTTGCAGTGTCCGCTGCAAGGGCGGCGGGTTTTGATTTTGGGGGCGGGGGGCGCCACGCGTGGGGCTTTGTTGCCGCTGTTGGCCGAGCAGCCTGCCGAACTCGTGATCGTCAACCGCACCGTGGCCAAAGCGCAGGCGCTGGCGACATTGGCGTACCAACATCAAACCGGCAAGGTGCCGGTGACGGGTGTGGGTTATGAAGCTTTACAGGGTGTGTTCGATGTGGTGCTCAACGCCAGCTCATCCAGCCTGACGGCCGAGTTGCCGCCCTTGCCCGCGAGCGTGTTTGGCACCGGTGGCTTGGCTTATGACCTGACCTATGGCAAAGGCCTGACCCCTTTTCTGAAACTGGCACAGCAAGCGGGCGTGACCCACCTGGCCGATGGTGTGGGCATGTTGGCCGAACAAGCCGCCGAGGCCTTTGCTTGGTGGCGCGGCATCAGGCCCGACACGGCTGCAGTCATCCACAAGCTGACGGTGCCTTTGGTGTGAGCTGAGCCTGCAAAAGTTTGTCCTGGATGGGGTATCGTGTTTGTTTTGAATCCATGAAAGAACGCATGAAAATGCTTTACCGCTTGCTGATGGTTTGCGCCGCTGTCGGGACTGCGCCGGCTTGGGCCTCGGGCGAGGGCACTTACAAGGCCGTTTGTGCCAGTTGCCACGGGCAGGCTTTCCCCAAGTCTCCGCAGTTGGGCAACAAAACCCAATGGGCTCCATTGATCCGTGAAGGCCAAGTCACCCTCACCGCACATGGTTATGTGGGGGTCAGAGGCATGCCCGCCAAAGGCGGCCAACCCGACTTGACGCTGGAGGCCTTTGCCGAAGCCTTGAACCACATGGTCAACCAGTCTGGCGGCAATTGGAAAACACCGGATGCCAAAACCTTGCAGGCCATGCAAGCCGAGGTGGCCAAGCGCCAAAAATCCAAAGCCTCCAAAGCAGGCGGATAAAGCGCAGCCAAGGCGCTCTCAAGACCCTGACCGCTTTGCCAGCAGCGTGACCAACTCCGGCACCAGGGCGTTCGGGTCGCCTTCATGGCAAGCCGTTTGCAGCGTGTTTTGGATGGCCGCAGCCACCGTGCGCTCGGCCTGTGTGTCGCTGGCCATCTGGTGGTAATAGCTCAGGTCCTTGAGCGCATTGCTCATGCTGAACCGCAGGCCCGAGGTGTCGCCTGCCGTCAGCATGGGTTTGAGGCGATCGAGTGCCGCGCCCCATCCGCCGCCTTTGGACAGCACTTCCACAAAAGTGTGGGTGTCGACCCCCGCCCGTTGCGCGCACGCGGCAGCCTCGGCCAGCAACGTGACGGTGCCCAGCGACACATAGTTGTGCAAGAGCTTCATGCGGTGGCCCGAGCCAATCGGACCGGTGTGCACGATGTTCTCGGCAAAGCAGGTCAAGATGGGTTTGCAGCGTTCAAACAAAGCCGCGTCGCCACCCACCAGCAAATTCAGCCGACCTTCTGCGGCTTCTTTGGGGGTGCGCGTCATGGGCGAATCGAGGAACTGACCGCCCTGAGCGATGACCAAGGCTGCGACTTTTTCAGTCGAAGCGGGCACGGCGGTGGAGCAGTCGATGACGATGGTGCCAGGCCGCAGGCCTTTCAAGACACCGTCCTCACCCAGCAGCACCGCCTCGACCTGGGGTGTGCCGGTCACGCACAAGATGATCACATCCGATTGCGCGGCCAGGGACTGGGGTGTGGCGCAGGTGCGGGCGCCTGCGGCCAGCAGGGCGTCCAGCGGCTGGTTGCCGGGGTGCTCCAGCACCGTCAGGCTTTGCCCGTGCTTGAGCAAGTTGCTGGCGATGCCGTGGCCCATCATGCCGATGCCGATCATGCCGATGGATGTCATGGGGTGTTCCTAGCCGTTGCGAAAAAGCTGACTTTAGCCGCGTGGTTTGAGAACGCCAGTCTCGTGATTGACTCCGCAACAAAGGTAAAAATCCAAGGGTTTGGACCCCTGCAAGGCCCACTGGAGTCAGTTCATCCACCAACGCCACAAGGCACTCAGCCAAACGCCCGCACACAGCAGCAGGCTGAGCAAGACAGCGGCGCTGGCCGTGTCTTTGGCGCGTTTGGACTGGGCATGCCACTCGGAACCCGTGCGGTCTATGGCCGATTCCACCGCGGTATTGAGCAACTCAACCACCAGCACCGCCACGACCACGCCAATCAACAACACCGTTTCGGTCCAGCTTTGACCCAAGTACCAAGCACCAGGCAAGACCAACAAGGCCAAGATGGCTTCTTGCCTGAAGGCGGGCTCGCCCCAGCCGGCCCGCAAACCGTCGATGGAGTAAAAAAAAGCGTGCCAAACCCTTGACAGGCCTTGGCGTTTGGGAGCGACCGTTTCTTCGTTGTTCATGTGAGCGTCAGAGAGTTCAAGACTTACAGCCTACGGGCGATATGTTAACTGCGTCTAATCTGCCAACCGCTTGGCTCTTCTCACACGGTCTGCACAAACCCCCTGACCAGTGTCACCGCCACCGGCCCCAGCAGCACCGTCAGCAGGCTGGGGAAGACGCAAAAGATCAAGGGCATCAGCAATTTGACCGGGAGTTTCGCGCCAGCCTCCTCGGCGCGCAAGCGGCGTTGGGTGCGCAGTGCTTCGGCGTGCACGGCCAAGGATTCGGACACGCTGGTACCAAAACGGTCGGCCTGGACCAACATGGACACCAGAGCGTCGATGTCTTTGAGCCCGACCCTTTGCGACAGATTGCGCAGGGCATCGGCCCGAGAAGACCCCCCTCGCAAGGCCAATCCGGTGAGGGCGAACTCTTCGGACAACTCGGGGCGAGCATGGCGCATTTCCCGGCCCACGCGGTCGATCGCAGCATCCAGACCCAGACCCGCCTTGGCGGCGTCGGATGCGCCAATTCAGCAGCACATCGGGCAGGTAATAGCCCAGTGCTGCAGCGACAATGACCAGCGCCATGCGCCATGTGCTTGGTGTCGCCCATGCTTGGGTCTCCATGACCCCCCACGCCAAGGTGGGCAGCAACAAGGTCAACAGGGTCTTGCTGATGAAATAAAACTGAAGCGCCATGGGCGAGCGCCAGCCCGCATGGCCAAAGCGCAGACGCAGTGCAGAAGGCGTGCTGCCTTCCCCCCCCGATAGACCCACTGTCCAGGGGCCGAACCAGAGCAGCGCAGACAGCAAATGCGCTTGGGTCTGCTGCCATGCAGAACTGCCCTCGGTTGGACCGGTTCGGCTCGCGGTCAGGCGGGCCAGGCGATCACGGCCGGGGTTGGGCAAGAATTGGCTGAGTGCGGCCAGGCTCATCGCCACGACCAGCGCAAATACAAGTCCAGAAAAAATCAAGGTGGAAGGGGTCATGGAAAGTCAGGGTGAAAGGACATCAAACGCGGATCTGAATCAGTCGCCACATCCACAAAATGCCAAAAGCCATCAGCATCAGTGAAACGTACACCAGTTGCAAACCCATGGGATCGGTCCAAAGGCGTGACATGAAGCCGGGGTTGACCCAACTCATGAGCGCTGCCAGAGCGAAAGGCAGCAGTGACAGGATGACCGCCGAGATGCGGCCTTCAGCTGACAACACACGCACCATGCCTGCGATTTTTTGACGTTCACGGATCAAACGTGCAGTGTTTTTCAGGATTTCAGCCAAGTTGCCCCCCGTTTCACTCTGGATGACCACGGCCACCACAAAATAGCGCACATCCTCACTGGCCACACGGACCGCTAAGGCTTGCAAGGCTTGGGGGGTGCTGATGCCGAAGTTAACCTCCTCAAAGACGGTGCGCAACTCGTGCGACAAAGGGGGCGCGCTCTCTTTGGCGGCGATCTGCATGGCACTGATGAACGCATGTCCCGCTTGCATCGAGCGGGCCATCAGGTCCAAGGCATCGGGCAGAGCTTGGTCGATCATGGCCATGCGATGGTTTCGGCGGTGCTGCAAGAAAGCCAGCCAAAGCAAAAGCCCTAAAGCCGCTAACACCAAGCTCAAGGGGATTGGCCAAGCCAAACTGGTGCCCAGAGCCAAAGCCATCAGCACCAGTACGGTTGCCACTGAAAAGGCCTGTGCCAAGCTCAATGTCAAACCTGTTTGCAGCAAAAAATGGTCCATGGCCACGACGCTGGGCATGGTTTGCAGCCCGCGCTCAGCCCAGCCCCACTGGCTCAGCAGCCGCCTGGATCGAAACTTGAGCGAGGGCTCTGTCAAGGAGGCAGGACCAAAGGCTGCGGAGGCATGCAGCCTTTTCGCCAGGGCCTTTCGGCGCGGGTCAAAGTGCTCTCGCCACAACCCGTAAAGGCCCCACACCAGGCTGCCGATGCTCAAAGCCGCCAAAAGAGCGATGGTCCAAAAATGCGTCTTCATGATTCAAGTCCAGCGCTCGGTGGGGTTGAACAAGTTGTCGCTCAGGGGAATGCCCCGCGTGATCAGGCGTTGCACAAATTTGGGCCGAATGCCCGTGGCCACAAACAGGCCCTGAACGCGGCCGTCAGGGTCTAGACCGGTTTGCTCAAACCGGAAAATCTCTTGCATCGTGATCACTTCGCCCTCGATCCCTGTGATCTCTTGCAAGCTGGTGATCTTGCGCTGACCGTCGGACAGGCGTGAGACCTGAATCACCACCGACAGCGCCGCACTGATTTGCTGGCGCATCGCACGCGACTCGGCTTTGAGACCCGCCATGCCCAACATGTGTTCGAGTCGTGTCAACGCATCGCGCGGCGAGTTGGCGTGGATGGTGGTCATGGATCCGTCATGGCCGGTGTTCATGGCCTGCAGCATGTCGAGCACCTCGCCACCCCGCACCTCGCCCATGATGATGCGGTCAGGCCGCATGCGCAGGCTGTTGCGCAGCAGATCACGTTGCGAAATTTCGCCCTTGCCCTCGATGTTGGGTGGCCGAGTTTCCATGCGCACCACATGGGGTTGCTGCAGTTGCAACTCGGCCGCGTCTTCGATGGTGATGATGCGTTCATCGGCGGGAATGCTGCTCGACATGACATTCAGCAGCGTGGTTTTACCGCTGCCTGTGCCGCCCGAGACCAGCACATTCAAACGCGCCCGGACCAAGCCTTGAATCAGTTCGGCCATGCCGGCGGTCAGCGTGCCCATCCTGATGAGATCTTGCACGCTGAAAGGCACCACCGCAAAGCGACGGATCGAGAGCAAGGGCCCGTCCATGGCCAGAGGGGGTATCACCGCATTCACGCGCGAGCCATCGGGCAGCCGTGCGTCGACCATGGGACTCATCTCGTCCACTCGTCGCCCGATGCGCGAGACGATGCGGTCAATCACCCGCATCAGGTGGGCATCGTTGTCAAACTGAATGGGGGTGTGCGCGATCTTGCCGTGCCGCTCGACATACACCTGGAAAGGACCGTTGACCAGAATGTCTGAGACCGTGGGGTCGGACAGCAAGGACTCGATCGGTCCCAGACCCAGCATTTCATCCTGAATGGCTTGAATGATCCCTCGGCGCTCGTTTTCATTGAGCGCCAGTTTGTTTTTGGCAATCAACTCCTCGGTCAGCGCTTTGAGCTCGCTGCGCAATCGATCTGGGGCCATGCTCTCCATGCGCTGCCAGTCCATCAGGGACAAAATTTCTTGGTGAATTTGGACTTTGACTTCGTCCAGCCGCAGCCCTTGAGAGCGCGGGTGCTCGGCAGCCGCTGGGGCGTTCGTTGGCGCGATGCGTGCCAAGGGAGGCACCTCTGGCACCACTTGGACGGGTTCCTGCAGTGGGCGCAGCAGCACCTCGACAGGGTTGGCGTTTTCAAATTGGTAGCGCAGGCTGGTATTCACACATCACTCCAGTAGGGACATCCAAGGACCATGGGTGGATTCAAGCGGTTTGCCCCATCCAGCGCTGCATCCAGTGACGGTGCTTTTGCGGGGTGATGGGCAGCAAAGATGCCGTGGCCTCTCTCAGCGCATGGATGACGGCGTTGTGGTCATTCACGTCAGACAAGGCTTGACCGGTGTGCAAAGCCTCGTCCACCCACTCAGGACCATTGGGAATGATGTGTTTCGCTGTCAGGCCCACCGCCTTTTGCAGCTCGTCTATGCTGACCCAACCGCCAGCCTTGTGTCGGTTGACCAGCAGGTGAAATTTCGCTTCGTCCAGGTCGAGTGCACCCAGCATCTTGACCAAGCGTTGCGCATCGCGCACATCCTGGGTCTGGCTTTGCATCACGATGAACACCGTGTCGGCCATGTCCAACACCTTGAGCGTCAAGGCGTTCATGTGACGAGGCAAGTCCACCACGGTGTACTCGTGCAAACTGCGGACCAAGTCGAGGACTTTTTCGATGTCTTGCGCGCTGATGGCGATGGCGTTTTCCAGTGCATGGGGGGCTGCCAGCAAGTTCAGCTGGGGTGTCACAGCGTGCAGGCAACTGATCAGCAAGGGCGCATCCAGCCGGTCGATTTGCCGCGTCAGGTCGCCCAGGCTGTGTTGGTTGGTCCCGTTGCCCAAATAAAAGGAGGCATCACCGCATTGCAGATCCAAGTCCACAAAGGCACATTTTTTGTCAAACTCACGGGCCAAGATGTGGGCCATGTTGGCTGCGATAAAGCTGGTGCCGGTGCCGCCTTTGCACCCCATGAAGGCCAGCAGCCGACCGGACCGGGGAGGTGTCGCATCCGTTCCCTCTGATGGCTGCAGGGATGTGTTTTGGCGGATCAGGGCGGCAGAGCGATCGCTCAGTCGTTTGAGACTTTGCGCGAGTTCGTCCGGGTCGGGCGGCAGGGGCAAGACTTCGCGCACCCCGGCGCGCATGGCCCGCATCAGCAATGATTTGCTGTTGTCTTCACTCAGCAGCAGCACGTTCAGCTGAGGTCGTTGCCGTAACCACGCCTCCAAAGATGCCAAGTCATCGCTCTCAGAGTTGCTGGGACTGGCGGGGTTGTTGGGACGCACGGGGCTGTCCAGGAGCACGATGGTGCCGGGTGGCGCGTCGTCCAGTGCTTGGAGCTGCTGCAGCAAACTGGGGCCTGGTGGCCGCAACACGGCGCTGGCCAGCGGCATGGCGTTTTGCTGCAAGCTGCTGCGCAGCGTGCCCAGCAGGGTTTCGTTCGAGGCGATCACATGGATGGACATGGCATGGCTCTTTCAAGGGGCTTTGGGCGTGCCAAAACCGATGTTGATGACAGGGGAGAGTGCTGCGGGGGTTTGAAAGCTTTGCTGGTAACGCGCGACGGCCGCGTCGGCAGTGACACCGTCTGTGTCGGCCACTGGCGCTGTGCTGGCGCGCAAGGGGCTGGGTTGGCTTTGCTGGGCTTGGGCGCGTTGCACCGCCAAACCAAAGTGACGGTCGACCAAGCTGGGTGCGCTGGTGCAACCGGACAGCGCCAGCGTCAATGACAAAATCTGTGGCCATTTGAGATGGCCTAGCCTGTTTGCAGGCAATGGGATGGTGTGCATGGTGTAGTTCTCCTGGGTCAATCCGAGGTTGGGGGGGCAGGCATGGGTACAGGCATGGCCGCAGGTGGTGTGCCTTCAAGCTGGCCGTTCCAAAAGTATTCCCTGCGGCTGGGCTGGATGTAGCTGTCGGTGGGCAGGGCGTAGTTGCTGGGCAAGACACGGGCCAGTCGCGGTGTCACCACAAACAAAAGCTCTGACTTGTCGGTTTGAAAAGCCGTGCTGCGAAACAAGGCGCCCAAAATCGGCAGTTCGCCCAAAATCGGAAAAGCCTTGATGGTTTGTGTCACATTGTTTTTGACCAAGCCACCTATCGCAAAGCTCTCGCCGTCGCGCAACTGCACCGTGGTGGACGCTCGACGCGTGGTGATGGTGGGCAACAAACTGGTTTGCCCACCCAGGCCTTTGACCGTGGTGCCCAATTGCGACAACTCGGACACCTCGGGTGTGACGCTCAAGTTGATCAAGCCGTCCTCCAGCACCGTGGGCAAAAAGCGCAAGCCCACGCCGAATTCCTTTTCTTGCAAGGTGATGGAAGTGCCACCGTTGGCATTGGTTTGGGGCACGGGGATGTAGATTTTTCCACCCGCTAAAAACGAGCCCTCTTGACCGCTGATGGCGGTGATGGTGGGTTCGGCCAGGACTTTGACCAAGCCCTTTTTCATCTCAGCAGTGAGTGTGACGGTCGTCAGGCCGTTGGCGCGGGCTGTGGTCAGTGAGGTAGCGCCTGCGCTGAGCAGTTGTGACAGCAAATTGACCGATGTGTTGCCCATGGTGCGGGTCAGGTTGATGTCCACCCCCAGTTCATCGAGCAAGGTTTTCGACACCTCGGCCACTTTGACTTCGAGCATGACCTGTTGCGTCCCATGCACGCTCAGCAGGTTGATGACTTTTTTGTTGCCATTGAAGGCTTCGGTCAGCGCCATCAGGCGTTGCACCTTCATGCCGTCGCTCACGCGTCCGCTCAGCACAAGGCTGTCGGCCACGCTGTCCACGCGCAGGTTTTCCGCGCTGGGCACGTATTCACGCAGTTTGGCGTGCAGGCTGTCGGTGTCGGCCCCCACACTGATGTCGCGCAAAGTGGTGCTGCCTTGGGCGGTCCACACCAGCAAATTGGTGTGCCCTGATTTTTTACCCAGCAGGTAAATTTCACGCGGGTTGATCAGCACCACATCGGCCACATCGGGGTTGCCCACCGACAAGCGCTCGGCCTTTTCAGGCAATTGCAGCAGCATCGACTTGCCCGCAGTCAGGCGCAGGGGGGCGGCCATTTGCACAGGGCCCTGGGTTTGCACTTCCGGTTTGGTGGACACCTTGCCTAGGGTGGGCGGCTTGGCCATGCTGGCGGCCGCGGCGCTCAGGTCCAGCGCTTGGTTGGCCCATGCCGTTGACCCTCCAGCGGCGATCAGGCCGAGGGCCACCACCCAGGCATGAATTGGAAGGCGGGCCGGTTGCCGCAAACTGCGCACAGGCCCGCTGTGTTGGCTGTGCAGGCGGGTGGTGAGGGCTTTCAAGGTGGCCAAATTGTTTTGGGGCATGGTATTTATTCCTGTGAGACAGACAAGCCGCGGATGACTTCGAGGCGCACGGTTTCAGATGTGACCGCTGGCGCGGATACGGGTAGGGACCGGTTGGCGCGTGGGCGGGGTGCCACGGCTTTGCTGCTGGGGGCCATCGGAATCGCCGAGGCGACCATGATGGGGGCACGCGGCAGCAAGTCCAGCTTGCGCGCACCCGTGGTTTGCACAGGCAAGTTATCGCCGTGGCTGCGCAGCACCAAAGACAAAGTGCCCACGCTGCGCGCCAGATCAATTTGCTCGGCCTGTTGCGGACTCACCTGCAAGGTCACGGCATTGACCACGCGGGGTTTGCTCTCGTTGGTGGAAGCGTCTTGTGCCACAGCCAGCACCTGGATGCGTTCGATCACGATTTTTGAGACGGGTTGATTTTCGCCATCTGGCGTGTTGACCATCACGTCCACGTAGTTGCCTGGCAGGGCGAAACCGGCCACGCCCATGATTTCATTCACCTTCACGGTCACTGCACGTTGCCCCGGAGCCAGCACCGAAGACAGCCCGCCTTTCTCGCCAACGGGTGCCAATTTGCTTTGCAACAAGGGCTCGCCGCGCAGCACTGGGGTGCGAATGACCCGGCCGACGGCTTGGTCCAGGGTGGTCAATGGCCCTTGAATGGCAGCGGCTTTGGGCCAGTCCAGGGTTTGAAGCATGTCGGGTTGAAGCCGTGTTCCCATGAGTAAATCACGTTCGGCCACGATGACTTGAAAGGTGTTGGCGGAGCCTTGTTGCTGCAACCAGCTGGTGGCATAAGCCGCAGCGGCCAACCCCAGTGCCAGGGCCAGCAACAGCGCGCCCAAAGGTCGAATATTTCTCATGGCAATCAGTCCTTACAAGGGCAGTGAATTCAGGACAAAGGCCAACGCTGCAGCGCATGCACAGCGGTGCCCGCGCCAATGGCCAGTGCGTAGGGCATGCGCGTGGTGCTGACGGGAAAAGCGGTGCGCTCAAAGCGTGGTCCGTGTGGGCGGCTGAGCCATAGCTGCGTCAGGCCGGTGCTCAGGTTGTGCAGGGTTTGTCGCAGTTGGCCGCTGAACAAAGCCCAAATGATGGACAGCACCCCCCCGGCGAGCAAGATGAGCAGGTTGACCCACAGCATGTCGGGATGCCCCACAAACAGTCCCGTGGCGGTGGCCAATTTGACATCACCTGCGCCCACCGTGCGCAGCAAGTACAACACCCCAAAACCCAACAAACCCACCATGCCCCCCGCCAGCGACGATCCCCAACCGACGCCGTGCGGCGACAGCGACAGCCCAAGGGCTGTCAAGCCACCCCACAGCACCACGGTGTTGGGAATTCGGCGCGAAGCGGTGTCGTGCCCCATGGCCGCCAAGAGCATGGCGGTCAGTGCGGCCAAGTGTGTCCAGTCAAACAGGCTGAGGGGCATGGGCTTGATTCAAGTGCGGTTCATTTGCACGCTTGAAGTGGCTTACACCGCACCAAGTTGGGTTGCGATCCCATCAAACAAAGTGTTCAGTTGAACCCCCAAAGCGCCTGCACCGACAGCCATCACGACCGCGATCAGCGAGGCCAGCAGCCCGTATTCGATGGCGGTGGCACCTTCTTCATCGGCCCAAAATGTCTTGAAAGATTGAGAAAAGTTTTTCATGTTGCTAACTCCAAAGTTGAAAAGTAGAGGAGAACTGCAGGCCTCTGGGTTGTCCCAGGCTGATCGCTCAAGCCCAGCAACGGCCCTTCGGCCTTGCATCGGCTTTGAACTGTCAAAACCGACAGGTCAATGTAAAAAACAATTTCGATCTGGACGGTATGCCAACGCACCAAAGCGCACATGTGCATTGCTTTTGCATGGGGGTGTGAGGCAACGCACCGAGACACTGGACCGTGCTCTTTAAGGTCAAGGCTTTCCAAATGGCTTGACAGCTTGCGTCCAGGAGATTGCCCATGTACCGGTGTTCACAGACCCCACGAAAAGCGCGGATGCCTCACTGCCAACGCGGCGTGGCGGTGGTCGAGTTCGCGCTCATCTTGCCCATCCTTTTGGTCTTGCTGGTGGGCATCGTCGATGTGAGCTTGGCGCTCTACGACAAGGCCGTGATCACCAACGCCAGCCGCGAAGGTGCACGCGCAGGCATCGTGGCCCGCAGCCCGTCGCTCACCGACGCGCAAATTCAGCAGGTCGTCCAGAACTATCTGCAAGGTGCATTGGTCAGTTTGGGCAGCACTTTGGCACTCCCCTCGGTGCATATCCAAAAGGGCAGCTTGGGCGGTGACGTCACGCTGCAAGTCACGGTGCGCTACACCTTTCAGGGTGTGGGCTTGGGCAGTTTGTCTGCCAGCCTGGGCAAGCCGTGGGTGTTGCAGTCCAGCACGGTGATGGTTTACGAATAAGGGGTGTAGACATGAAAAAAATCAAGGGGCCTGCAACACCACAAAAAGGCGCTGTCACGGTGCTCGTTGCCCTCTTATTGCCGGTGCTCTTGGGTGTGGGTGCTTTGGCGGTGGATTTGGCCTACCTGCATGTGGTGCGCAATGAATTGCAAAACGATGCCGACGCCGCCGCGCTTGCTGGTGCTCGAAAGCTTTACACCCAAGGGGCCTCTGCCCTTAATTGGACGGGCGCTGCCACCACGGCCAGCAACGCGATCAGCCTCAACCATGCGGCAGGCCATGCCTTGACGCAGGGCCAGGTGACCACAGGCTATTGGGACACAACCCAGAGCGCCAAAGGCCTGCAAGACCAGTCCATGACGCCAGGGCCCAGCGATGCGCCTGCAGTGCAAGTCACATTGGGCAAAACCGATACTCAAAACCAAGGGCCAGTGCAGACTTTTTTGGCCAGCATCTGGGGCGTCTATGCCAAACCGGTGCGGGTCACCGCGGTCGCCGGTGTGCACAGCCCCACCAGCGCGGCCTTGACTTTTCCTGTGGCCATCGCGCAGTGCATGTACCAAACCTATTGGGACCTGAACACTCAGCCCCCAGCGCCAAAAGTTGACCCCAAAACTCAAAAACCTTTTGTCTTTGAAATCGCCAATGAAAAGTCTTCGGACCCTTGCGCCAAAGGCCAATGGACAGCCCTCAATTTCGAGGGCAATGGTGCCAGCTTGATCGCCGACATCATTGAGCACAAACCGTCACTTTTCGACCCACCGCCGCCCATGTTGTCGGTGGGGGACACGCTGACCTTGGAGAGCGGCAGCAAAACCAGTCTTTACAAAACGGTTGATGAATGCATCGGTGCCCGCATTGCCCCTTGTGATTTGGTGGTGCTTCCGATCGTTGACCAGGTGGTGCCAGGATCCAGCGCCACCATCAGGGGGTTCGCTTGCATGAAGTTGTTGGAGGCTGAAGGCGGGAGCAAAAAATACATCAAAGTCCAGATGAGCAACGAATGCCCCTCCCTGCCCTCCGGAGGTATTGGTCCAAATTACGGCGTCATTTCACCACCGAGTTTGTACAAGTGATGCGGAGCAAAACCTCTGGCGTACCCGCCATTTTTTGAACAAATTCAAGCCAATGGGTATAGACCTTTGGGCACACACCAACAGGCCGTAAGGTCAATGGACGTCACGTTTTTTAAGACCGAGCATCCAGCCATGGTTTGAACTGCAAGGCTTGCAGTGACCTTCACCTTTGGAGATAAGCATGTTGAACCCCCATACCATCTTCACTCCGCGCACTTTCCCCCCCCAGTTGGTCAGTGCGCCTGAATTGCAGGCCTTGTTGTATGACCATTTCTTAGGGGCAGAGGCGCATGCCGATCACGCGTGTGCCGACGTTTCACAGTGGCGTTCAAACGGCATGTCCACAGGCAAGACCGCTTTGCCTGACAACCTGATTTTGTCGTCCCTGTCGGCCGCCGAGTTGGCCCATTTGGTGCCTCACCTCGAACGCATCACCTTGACCACAGGGCAGGTCATTGGCCAGCCTGGTCAAGCCTTGCAGCATGTTTACTTCCCCACGAGTTGCAGCTTGTCTTGGGTGTCACACACGGTCGATGGCGAGTCCGATGAGCTGGCGCTGGTGGGGCGCGATGGCCTGATCGGTGTGCCCTTGGTGTTGGGTGGCGCGGCCATGCAGCACACAGTGCAAGTGCAATGCGGCGGTGAAGCTTTGCGCATGGGCGCCGATGTGTTCGTGCGGCAAATGTCTGCGCCATCGCGCCTGCACAAGTTGGCCTTGCTTTACGTGCAATGGCAAATGGGGCAGATGGCACAAAGCATTGTGTGCAGCCGTCACCATGCCGTGTCGGAGCGCCTGAGCCATTGGTTGCTGAGCAACGCCCAAGGCGCCAACTCCCAAGAGCTGCGCGTCACGCACGAAACCATTTCGCACATGTTGGGTGTGCGGCGCGAGTCGATCACCCAAGCCGCAGGACGATTCCAAGCGGCCGGCTGGATCGCCAACAGCCGAGGCAAGATCACCCTGAAAGACCCGGAGGGCTTGCGTTCGATGGCCTGTGAGTGCCAGGCGCGCAGCCAGCAGGAATCCAAACGCTACCTACAGCAACTGGCCCAATTGGCCCAGCATGCCCCCCTGCATGGGGATGCAGGCCATGCTTCTGAACCTTTGGCACTGACGCCCTATGGTTTGCCCCCCGATACGCCCATGTCACTGAAGGGCGATTTGCAAAAATATGTCGATGCCTATGACTTTGCCCCGGTGGGCTTTGTCACCTTGGACGCCCAGGGGCGCATCCTTCAGACCAATTTGGCGGGCGCCATCTTGTTGGACATTCAGCGCTCGCAATGCCAGCACCATGCTTTTTCAGACTTTTTGGCCGACGAATCACAAGCGGCTTTTGCACATTTTCACCTTGAGGTCTTGGGCGGGCAGTGCAGTCGCCACTGCGTGGTGCACTTCACGGCCACGGTGCACCGCAGTGCCTTGCAGGTGCGGATTGATGCCACGGTGGACGAGTGGGGAGTCGAAAATCGGATGGTGCTGATCGATGTGAGCGACCCAACCCAATGGGCGGCCGGGCGCGATCCGCATTGGCCGGGCGACGCACGGCCCGCGGCTTTGCTCAACCCGCTGCGCCGAATGTGAGGCTGTACCGGGGCGCCTGTCCTGGACAAGACACAGGGGCCTTGAGGCTTGGCTAAGATAGGCGGCATGAAAAACCGTCAATTGGCCTCTTTCTCCGTCAGCGCCATAGGCTTGGGCTGCATGAACCTCAGCCACGCGTATGGCGCACCTGTTTCGGCCCAGCAAGCCGAACGCGTGCTGCTCACCGCCTTGGACCAAGGCGTGACTTTTTTTGACACCGCCGCTTTGTATGGGTTTGGCACCAACGAGACCTTGGTCGGCCAAGTGATGAGGCCGCACCGCGACCGCTTCACGCTGGCCAGCAAATGCGGCATGCAAGGCGTTGAGCAAAGCGATGGCAGCAAAGTGCGTGTCATCGATGGCCGCCCCGAGACGATCAAAAAGACCTGCGAGGATGCATTGCGCCGTTTGCAGACCGAGGTGATCGACCTGTATTACCTGCACCGCTGGGACAAAAAAGTGCCCATCGAAGACAGCGTGGGTGCATTGAGTGATCTGGTGCGTCAAGGCAAGATCCAGACCATTGGCTTGTCCGAGGTGTCGGCCAGCACGCTGCGCAAAGCGCATGTGGTGCACCCGATTGCGGCGCTGCAGACCGAGTATTCGCTGTGGACGCGCAACCCCGAGATCGCGGTGCTGCAGGCCTGCCGCGAGCTGGGCGTGGCCTTTGTGGCCTTCAGCCCGGTGGCGCGGGGCTTTTTGTGCGGTGCGGCTTTGGATGTGAGTTCTTTTGATGCCAAGGACATCCGCCGCGGCATGCCCCGCTTTGCGCCCGAGAACCACGCCGCCAATCTGAAGCTCTTGCCCGCCTACCACGCCCTCGCACAAGAGGCCGGCTGCAGTCCCTCGCAGCTGGCACTGGCTTGGTTGCTGCACCAAGGGGAAGACATCATCCCCATCCCCGGCACCACTTCGGTGGCGCACTTGCTGGACGATCTGTCGGCGGTGGATGTGCAGCTCGATGCCAGTTTGATGGCACGCCTGGACGCTCTCATCAACCAGCGCACCGTGGCTGGTGATCGTTACAACGCGCAGGCCAACAGCGAGGTGGACACCGAGACTTTTGCTTGACAGCTTGGCCATCCTCGGGCTTGACCCGGTCAAGTGCCATAGCCCCACTTCACATGGTGTCTTTCCATTTGATCTTTGTTGAAAGAGGTTCGACGGTCCACCGTGTGCACAGGTACATCAGCCTCGGCTGAGGCTGATGTTTTGCGTCTGCCACAGAAGGCTGGATGGCTGCCTTCGCTGTCGTCCGTGGCTTGGGTGAGCTGTGTGAACCATCGCACCGACACGCAGCCACTGTCACATGCAATATGTCTTCGTGGATCGCTCAACGTTAACGCGTCAGTCCGTTGGCGGGCCATTGCACTTTGGCACCCTGACGACACACCCCTCCGGACAAGGAACCCCCAAATGAAAACGCCAACACGCAGACGCTTTATCGAAATCATGCCCTTTGCCGGTCTTGCACTGTTGGCCGCTTGCTCGCCCAAAGTCGAACCACAGAGTGCGCCGATGGCGACCACGCCCGCCCCGAATCCGGCACCCACGCCCGCACCAGCACCATCAAAGACGGCCATCAATCTCCCAATGGTCGAAAAAGGCGACGCCCAAGCCGTAGTATTTGGTTATGTGGACGACGCGACCCAAGCGGACAAGGTGAAATTCAAAAACCACGTGTCTGGCAGTGCTTGCAGCAACTGCGCCTTGTACCAAGGCAAGGCAGGCGATGTCGCCGGTGGATGCCCTCTGTTTGCCGGCAAGAATGTGGCGGCCAAGGGTTGGTGCACGTCCTGGGCCAAAAAGGCCTGAGCCACCCAAAGAGGGTCATCAGTGTCAATAAGATCACCATGATTCTTTTGCGACGCCTTTCCCTCCTTTCGCTGTTGCTTGCGGCGCTGACACTCGGTGGATGCCAAACCACCACCAGTGGTGGTGCGGTCGGCACGGACCGTAAACAGCTCCTTCTGGTTTCGTCCCAGCAGCTTGAACAGATGGCGGCGCAAAGTTACAGCAAGCTGACTTCCGAAGCCGCTGCAAAAGGCACCCTCAATACCGATGCTTCCATGCTTCGGCGCCTTCGTGCCATTGCCCAGAGAATTGAACCCCAGACAAAAATTTTTCGTCCCGACGCGCCTGATTGGAAGTGGGAAGTCAACATGATCAACAGCAGTGAACTCAATGCATTCTGTATGCCGGGTGGAAAAATCATTTTTTATTCAGGCCTGATCCGGCAACTGAATCTGACCGATGAAGAAATAGCCGTGGTGATGGGGCACGAAATTTCGCATGCATTGAGGGAACACTCACGCGAACAGGTCTCGCAGGCCTTGGCTGCACAATCCGCAATAGGACTGGGCGCTGCACTGTTCGGCTTTGGCCAAGGTTCTGCCGACATTGCAGGAATCCTGTACCAGTCTCTCGTAGCAACCCGCTTCAGCCGGACCGATGAGAATGAAGCCGATCGAATGGGTCTGGAACTCTCAGCGCGGGCTGGTTATGACCCGCGCGCAGGGGTCACGCTGTGGCAGAAAATGCTCAAAGCCAACAGTGGAGACAGCCCCCCCGTATTCTTAAGCACTCACCCAACAGAGGCAAGCCGCGTGCAGCAAATCGAAGAATTGCTGCCGACTGTCTTGCCTTTGTACAAAGCTGCGCGCCGAGACTGAGACTGACATCACAAGGGCCCCGAAGGGCCCTTGCTTTTTGGAGGTTTTTGATCAGCCCGCATCCGGCTGCTGCCCCGGCGCAGCTCTTTGAAAGGCCTCCAGTGCCATGCAGGCTTTTTCCACCGCCATGATGTGTGGCCATTTCGTCAGGTCCACATGAAAGCGGCGAGCGCTTTCAACCTGGGGCAACAGGTACACATCGGCCAGCGTGGGCGTGTCGCCAAAGCTGAAACGGCCGCGTGTCTTGTCAGCCGCGATCAGGGCTTCGTAGGCGTCAAAGCCTGCGCTGATCCAGTTGGCGCACCAGGCGTTGATGGCGTCTTCGTTGGCACCGAATTGTTGGCGCAGCGTTTGCAACACGCGGCGGTTGTTGAGGGGATGGATGTCACAACCCACCATGGCCGCCAGTGCACGCACACGGGCGCGGTCGTCCGCGCCTGCAGGCAGCAGGGCGGGCGTGGGGTGTTTTTCTTCCAGCCATTCGATGATGGCCGGCGATTGGATCAGCACCTGCTTACCGGTGTCGAGCGCAGGCACCATTTGCTGAGGGTTGACCGACTTGAAGGCTTCGCCTTGTTGTTCATCGACACGCAGGTCCACCGCCACGTAGTTGGTGGCCACGCCTTTGAGGTTCAGGGCAATGCGCAGGCGGTGCGAGGTGCCGCTTCTGAAAAAACTGTAGAGCTTCATGGTCTGATTTCCTGTTGGGGCTGGTGCGTGAGGGCGTGGCGTCTGAGGTTGGCCTGACTTATTCAGCAGCGCCAATCGTGAGCGCAATCTCGGCCACGCCTTCGACCCGGCCCGTGATTTTGTCACCACTCACCACGGCGCCCACGCCTTCGGGGGTGCCGGTGTAGATCAGGTCGCCCGGTTGCAAGTGGTAGTAGGTGGACAGGTCGGCGATGATTTCACGGATGTTCCAGATCAGCTTGTCCACGTTGGACGACTGCTTGGTTTGGCCATTCACTTCCAAAGCAATGGCGCCGTTCTCGATCACCACGCTGGGCATGGGCACGATCTCGGAGCAGACCGAGCCTTGCTCGATGTCTTTGCCCGTGTCCCAAGGGCGGCCTTTGTCGCGCGCCACCAGTTGCAGGTCGCGGCGGGTCATGTCCAAACCTGCGCCGTAGCCATAGACCAGTTCGTGCGCGTTGGCTTCACTCACGCGAAAACCTGCTTTGCCAATCGCCAGCACCAGTTCCATTTCGAAGTGGTAGTTGTTTGTGCGCGGCGGGTAGGCGATGGTGGCACCACTTTCGACCAGGGTCTGCGGCGACTTGGTGAAGTAAAACGCCTGCTCGACGCTCTTGTCGACCGGGCGGCCCATCTCGACGGCGTGTGCATGGTAATTGCGGCCCACGCAGAAGATGCGGTTGACAGGGAAGCGCTCTTGTTGGCCACGGATGGGCAGGGAGGGGGTGGCGGGAGGGGTGAAGAGGTAAGAAGTCATGGGTTCCATTGAAATAAAAATCAACCGCGGTTTTCGTACACGCCCAGCTTGCGGTGCAAGGGCGATTCGTCGGCGATGAAGAGGAAGGCAGGTTTAGCTGTCTGGAGGTTGGTCAGCGTCACGGCTTCATAGCCGGGTGCGCAGCAGGTGTCGGCTTCGGCCAGTGTGAAGGTGCTGGCCACGATGTGTGCCTGCACCGCGCCTTCGATGACGTGGAAGACCTGTGCGGGCGAGCGTGCGGCCAAGCGCAGAGTCTGGCCGGGGCGCAGCATCAGGGCGTAAAAGCCCAAGATGTTTTCGGCGTCGCCACCGGTCTCGGGGTTGGTGTAAGTCACTTGCACTTGTTCGAGACCCGCATCGTCAGAGGCCAGTGATTCGAGCGCGGCTTTGGCGTCTTGCCAGGCGTAGCGCAGCATGGGGTAGGCCTTCTTGCTGCGCTCAAAAACATGGCTGGGCACCACGCCGCCACGGGCGTATTGCTTGTCGCCCTGGCCGGGCACCACGTTTTGGCGGTCGCCGTTGATGTGGTAACTGGCCTCCATGTAATAGACCAAGGGCAAGTCCAGCACATCGAGCCAGATCACAGGCTCGGTGCCGTCGTGGCCGTGTTCGTGCCACAGGCCGGTGGGCGTGAGGATCAAGTCGCCTCGGCTCATGGGGCATTTCGCGCCATCCACCGTGGTCCAGGCGCCTTCGCCTTCCACGACCATGCGCACCGCATTGGGGGTGTGGCGGTGGCTGGGGGCCCATTCGCCGGGCATGAGCAGTTGCATGCCCAAGTACATGGCGGCGCTGGCCTGCATTTTGTCGAGGCCGTGGCCGGGGTTGGCCAGCACCAGCACGCGGCGCTCGGCTTTTTCAATCGGGGTGAGCTCGCCCGCTTTGAGCAGCAGGGGCTTGATGTCCTTGTAGGCCCAGCAGGTGGGCTGGGTCTGCCTGGTGGGCACTTTGGGCGGCAGCACGCCGCGCAGGCTGGGCCACAGCGGCACCAGATTCAAGTCGCGCAGGTCCTGCACATAGTCTTTGGGCAGGTCTTCGATTCGGCCGAGGTCGTTCATCTTGTGTCTCCGAGCAATCAGTGATGTTGTGCGGCGTCGAGGCAGTTGCCCACATTCCAGCCGTAAAGCCATGCCATCGCATCATAAAAGCGCTCGGGGCTGCGGCCGCGCCACAGGTCATTGCGCACCAAACGCTCCACGCCTTTGGCGTGGTAGATGCGGCCCATCTCGCGGCTCGACAGCACGATGCGGGCGGTGCGGGCCACGCGGGCGCGTTGGTACATGTCCAGCGCTTGGGGCCAGTCGTTGTGGTGTGCGCGCAGCGCCTCGCCCAAAGTGACGGCGTCTTCCATCGCCATGCAGGCGCCTTGGGCCATGTATTGGGTGGTGGGATGGGCGGCGTCGCCCAGCAAGGTCACGCGGCCGTAAGTCCACTGGCCAATCGGCTCGCGGTCTGCGGTGGCCCAGCGCTTCCAGGTCTTGGGCAGGTCAATCAGCTGTCGGGCCTTGGGGCAGATGCCCTGAAAGTAGCTTTGCACTTCCTCTTTGCTGCCGTCCTTGACGCCCCATTCTTCTGGCTCGCGGCTGTGGAAGGTCACGACCACGTTGTACTGCTCACCGCCGCGCAGCGGGTAGTGCACCAGGTGGCAGTTGGGGCCCACCCAAATGGCGGCGGCGTTCCACTGCAGGTCGGCTGGAAAGTCTTTTTTCTCGACCACGGCGCGGTAGACCACATGGCCAGTGACGCGGGCCGGATCGCCCACGAACTGCTCGCGCACCACCGATTTCACGCCATCGGCCCCGATCAGTGCGCAGCCCTTGAAGGCCTTGCCGTTTGGGTCCCACACGGTCACGCTGTGCTCGTCTTGTTCGATGCGCACCACCCGGGTGCTGGTGTGAAACTGTACTTGCCCGGTTTCTTGTGCGGCTTCGAGCAAGGACAAATGCACATCGGCGCGGTGGATGACGGCATAGGGGTTGCCAAAGCGCTGGCGGAATTTTTCGTCCGTGGGGATCTTGCCGACTTGGTACTCGTCAAGTGCGTCATGCATCACCATGAAGTCGGTGTAGACCGCACGGCCTCGGGCCTTGTCACCGACGCCCAAAGCGTCAAACGCATGAAACCCGTTGGGTCCAATTTGGATGCCCGCGCCGATTTCGCCGATCTCGGGGGCTTGCTCCAGCACCGTGACGTGAAAGCCTTGGCGCACCAGGGCAAGGGCGGCGGCCAAGCCGCCAATGCCGCCACCTGCGACCAGGACGGGAAGTGGAGTGGGCGCAGTGCTCATGGGAGTTCCAGCCAAGGAAGTTGAAAAAGTGACGAGATTATATGCATGCATATTAATTGTGCCAATTTTTGTCAGTTTGCTTTTTATCGAGTGAAAACCCTAGGGTGAATGGGGCAGGTCGTCGTCAGTCAAAGCGACTAGAATTAGCCGACCGCCCGGTTGGTTAATTCATGCAGACCGGGTTTGAACTTCTCAGAAAGCGCTTACCCATGTCCCAAGTCCTGCAAAGTTTCATCGGTGGCCGTTGGATCGGCCAGCAAGGCGCGCAGCAGCTTCGCAGTGCCATCAACGGCCAGGTGGTGGCCCAGACCCATCTTGAAGCCATCGACTTTGGCGACGCGGTGCACCACGCCCGCACGGTGGGTCTGCCCAATCTGCTCCAACTCGACTTTCAGGAACGCGCCCAGCGCTTGAAGGCCCTGGCCAAGTACCTTGGCGAACACAAGGAAACGCTGTACGCCATCTCGGCCCACACGGGCGCCACCCGCGCCGACAGCTGGGTGGACATCGAAGGCGGTGCGGGCACGCTGTTTGCTTACGCAGGGATGGGCAGCAACGAGTTGCCCAGCGGCAACCTGATCCACGAAGGCCCGGCCTTCCCCTTGGGCAAAAAGGGCGGCTTTGCGGGCACGCACATCCTGGTGCCGCGCGGGGGCATCGCGGTGCACATCAACGCCTTCAACTTCCCCGTCTGGGGTCTGTTGGAAAAGTTCGCGCCCAGCTTTTTGGCGGGCATGCCTTGCATCGGCAAACCGGCTTCGTCCACCAGCTACCTGACCGAGGCCATGGTGCGTCTGGTCGAGCAATCGGGCATCTTGCCTGCCGGTTCGCTGCAACTGGTGATCGGCTCCACCGGCGACCTGCTCGACCGCCTGAACGGCCAGGACGTGGTGACCTTCACCGGCTCGGCCGACACCGCCGCCAAGTTGCGTGTGCACCCGAATGTCGTGCGCCACAGCATCCCCTTCAACGCGGAGGCTGATTCGCTCAACTGCGCCATCCTCGCGCCCGACGTGACGCCCGATGACGAAGAGTTTGACCTGTTTGTGAAAGAAGTCGCCCGCGAAATGACCGTCAAGGCCGGGCAGAAGTGCACCGCGATCCGCCGCGCCATCGTTCCGCGCCAGCACCTTGATGCCGTGGCCGAAAAGCTCAAGGCCCGTCTGGCCAAAGTGGTGGTGGGCGACCCGGCGGTGGGCGCAGCAATCCGACGTCGCCGAGCGCGTGGCTTTGCTGCGCCAGAACGCCGAATTGGTGTTCGGTGGCGGTGCCGATTTCAAACCTGTAGGGCAGGGCGTGGAGGGCGGGGCGTTCTTCCAGCCCACCTTGCTGTTGTGCCAGAAACCTTTGCACACCAACAGCGTGCACGACGTGGAGGCCTTTGGCCCGGTCAGCACGCTCATGCCTTACGACGGGATCGATGAAGCCCTGCAATTGGCCGCGCGCGGGCAGGGCAGCCTGGTGGGGACGCTTGTGACCAAAGACCCGCAAATGGCCGCCCGCATGATTCCGGTCGCCGCAGCCTTGCATGGCCGCTTGCACATCCTCGACCGCGAAGCTGCCGTCGAATCGACCGGCCACGGCTCGCCGCTGCCACCCCTCAAACACGGCGGACCCGGTCGTGCGGGCGGGGGTGAGGAACTGGGCGGCATCCGCGCCGTCAAGCACCTGATGCAACGCACCGCTCTGCAGGGCTCGCCCACCATGATCGCCGCCGTCACGGGTGAATACATGCGCGGCGCCAAGCTGATCGAGACCGAGGTGCACCCTTTCCGCCGCCACTTTGAAGACCTGCAGATCGGCGAGAGCCTGCTCACGCACCGCCGCACGGTGGGCGAGGCGGACATCGTGGCCTTTGGTGGCTTGTCGGGCGACTATTTCTACATGCACTTCGACGAGATCGCCGCCAAGGATTCGCCCTTTGGCAAACGCATCGCGCACGGTTACTTTGTGTTGTCGGCCGCCGCTGGGCTGTTTGTGTCGCCCGCGCCCGGCCCGGTGCTGGCCAATTACGGGCTGGACACGCTGCGCTTTGTCAAACCCGTGGGCATTGGCGACACCATCCAGGCGCGCCTGACGGCCAAACGCAAGATCGACCGCCAGAAAAAAGACGCCAAGGGCGTGGGCCAGGGCGTCGTCGCCTGGGACGTGGAAGTCACCAACCAGGACGGCGAGGTCGTGGCCAGCTACGACATCTTGACGCTGGTGGCCAAGAAGGGTTGATGCACATCCGGGGATAATCATCCCCATGAGATCCCCCATTGCCGTTGTTGACGTTGACCGCTCCGAAACCTGGACCCGCTACAAAGCCGGTTTGTGCGACACCTGTGCGGCTAACTGCTGCACCATGCCGGTCGAGGTCAAGCTGGCCGATCTGGTGCGGCTGGAATTGGTGGACCCTTTTGAGGCCGAGCACGAAGACCCCAAGCAGATCGCCAAGCGCTTGAGCAAAGCGGGCTTGGTTGAGCACTTCAATTTCAAGCACAGCATCTTCAGTCTGGCGCGTCGCGCCAGTGGCGACTGCCAGTTTCTCGATGCCAAGACGCGCCGATGCACGGTGTACGACAAACGCCCCAACACATGCCGTTTGCACCCGCAAGTGGGGCCACGCCCCAACCACTGCCCTTACGGCAACAAAGCGCAGTCGCGTTGATCGATGACAAAACACACAGGTCAATACGCCGAGTTCACATCGCCAGACAAGCACCGTTTCCGTGCGTTTGTGGTGCATCCCTCCAGCCCCCCACGAGGCGCTTTGGTCCTGTTGCATGAGATGGATGCCAGATCGCCCAACCGCGTGCATTCCAGTTCACATGCCAGCCTCAAGCCCGGCTTGAGTCAGCGCATCAGGGAATTGGTCAAAGAGCATGCGGCCAGGGGTTATCTGGTGGTGGCGCCATCGCTGTTTGGCCGTGGCCGAGCAGGCCAGGACCATGGTTACCGTTACCAGATGGGTTTTTCGGGTGAACAATTGATCCAGCCTTTGCAGCCAGTGGATTCAAGCCGTGCCATGCTGGACGTCCAGACTGTGGTGGCATGGGCAGAGGGGGAGGCACATGGCAGGGTGGGCATCATGGGATTTTGCTGGGGCGGCTTGCTTGCTTGGCAAGCCGCTTGCACCATGCCGCAAGTTGTTGCAGCCACTTCATTTTATGGTGGGGGTATGACCCACCCGGAGGTGCGCGGGTTGCGGCCGCTCTGCCCGGTGCTGGTTCATCTGCCTTCCAATGGTGCGTGGATGAGGCAAGAAGCCATGGACGAGTTTGTGGCGGTGCAGCGAGATCAGTTTGTGGCCCACGGCGCGGTCAGCCCGGGTCAAAAAGGTCCGATGCTTCAAATCGAGCGCTACGACGCTGCGTATGGTTTTGATCATGCGGGCAGCCGACAGCACGACCCGGTGGCGTCGCAATTGGCCAGACTGAAAACCACCGCTTTCTTTGACGCGCACCTGAAGATTTAGAGGTTGGAAAAGTCCGTGTCACGCGACGATGGGCGTGGGTGGCAAATGACTCGGCAGTGCGAGCAGATCCTGGAGCTTCAAGGGCTTGGAAAAAAAGTAGCCCTGTGCCTGCTGGCAACCGAGCTTGATCAAGGTGTCTTGTTGAAAACGATTTTCCACGCCTTCTGCGGTCACTTCCAGATGCAGTGATTGCGCCAACGCCAGAATGCCTGAAATGATTTTGATATTTTCTTCCCGCTCCATGCCCAAAGTGAAAGACATGTCAATTTTCAATTTCTGAATGGGCATGCTCGCCAGTCTGAAAAGGGAAGAGTAGGACTTGCCGAAATCATCGATGGCAATGCGCACACCCAAGCCCATGATGGCTTGGAGTTGAATGGCCAGCTCTTGTGCGCTCAGGGCAAAATCGGTTTCCGTGATTTCCAGGACAAAGCCCTCCAAACCATTCTCAATTTCGGCGGACAAATGCGAAAGAATGTTCAAAAGACGCTTGCCCGCCAGCAACTGAGGTGATGAGTTCAATGCGATGCTGGCCTGTGGAAAGCGGGCGCGTATGGCATGGCTGTCTTTGACCACTTGGGCAAACAAGCGCTCTGTCAATGGGTCTATGGCGCCTGATTGCTCCGCCAGTGGAATGAATTCGGCAGGGCTGACCATGCCCAGCTCTTCGTCGTGCCATCTGGCGAGGGCCTCGAACCCGATGATTTTTCCGGTTAGAAGATCCACTTCAGGTTGGTAATGCGGGAAGATTCGATCATCGCGAATGGCTGCGGCCAGCTTGCTCTCGACTTTGAATTTTCGGGTGGTGGCTGTCATCATCTGCGCATTGAGCCATTTGATCTGATTGCGGCCGGACTCCTTGGCGTTCAGCAGCGCCGTGTCTGCATAAATGAGCAGTTCATGGATCGATTGGGAATGGTCAGGAAACAGTGCCGCCCCAGCACTGAACGTGGCCGTGATCTGCACGGTGCCGCCGTGTTGAATCCTGAAAACAGCGGGCTTGAAGATCAGTTTGAGCTTGGCTTGAAAGTCAGCGACCGGCTCATGGATTTCCAGCACGGCAATGAACTCATCCCCCGAGCGACGGCACAAAAAGTGACCCACAGGGAGCATCAGTTGGAGGTGTTGTGCGATCAGCCGGATGACTTCATCGCCTTGATCGTGTCCATAGGTGTCGTTGATTTTTTTGAAGTTGTCCAAATCAATGAACACGATGGCGAAGTGCGCACCTTCAACTTTTTGAGCGATGTGCGCCAAAAATGCCCGGTAGTTGGGCAGTCCGGTGAGCAGGTCTTCGAGGAGAAGGTTCTGGAGTTTTTCTTCTGCTGCGCGAATCGCCCGGATGTCAGAAAAAACGGAAACATGTCCTTGACTCGCGCCATCGGCATCCAGCAAGGTCGACACCGACAGCAAGACGGGCAAGAGGGTTTGTTGTTTGCTTAAAAAATAGGTTTCACCTCGCCAAGCGCCATGCAAACTCACGGCCTCGGCAATGATCGGAAAACCGATGCCTTTGTCGTTTTGGATGTAAAGCAGTCCAGCATGCTGATGGATGAGTTCTTCTTTCGCGTAGCCGGTCATGTCTGTCAATGCGGCATTCACATCCATCACCAAGCCCTGGCTGTTGGTGATCAAAATGGCTTCGGCGGCCGTCTCAAACACCCTGGAGAAAATCGCCTGTTTCTGTGTGGCCAGTCGTTGCTTTTCCAGCATGCTTTGCAAGGCGTTAGAGACCTTGCCAATTTCATCGCCGGTCTGGTCAATGCGGGGTCCATCACCCCGCCCCTCAACGGTGTCGGCGGCCAGTTTCACAAGGCCATCGAGCCTTTGAGTGGTCCGTTCTGAAAAAATGCGGGTCCAGCGTCTGAGCCCTAAAAACAGCAGACCTCCACAGGCCAATGAAATGCCCAGCCCGGTCATGACAAAGAGAAACGCCGACCAATAACCTTGCTGGAGCTGAAGGTGAATGGTGTGGTCTTGGCCAGCATCGTTCCATTCAAATTGGAAGGCCTCGCTGTGCTTGGAAAGATCCGACGCAGTTTCGACAAATGGCGCAAGGCTGTAACGGATTTTCAGGTCCTTGGGGAATTTCAGTGTGGCCATGATCTTGTCAAGGTCAATGTGGATCAAGACCAGACCGATGGTGCTTTCCGTGAAGTTGCCTGTGATGGGCACGGTGGCGATCAGATGGTCAGTTTGGCTGATGGGCACCATTTCCAAATGGGTTTGGCCATCCTCGATGGTTTTCTGGATGTTGGCAGGCGTGTCCAACAGCAGAGCCACGGCATTGCTGCTTTGGATGAAAAATCTGCCACGGTAATCGAGCAAGTCATATTTGTGATATCTGTTTTGATTCGCTTTTTCGAGCAGAGACGCCCTCCCCACCGAATCGGTCAGCCCGGTCCAAACAACGGTCGAGCTGGCCAAGTCATTGGCTTGATTGAAGGACGCGCTGATTTCGGAGCCCAGCCGTGTGGCGATCAGCGCCTTGTAGTGCCTGAACTCTTCTTGCTGGTAGAAAGCAATGCCATAAATGGCCAAGAGCATGCTGATGGTTGTGACGCCCAAAATGTAGGTGGCAAACAGCCTGAAAACCTCATGGCTGATCTCGGCTCTGATGGATCTCAATGGGCCCATGTCAGTCTTGCGGAATCAGATGCCCCAAAGGCGTCAACTTGACAAACAAAACTTGCGATTTGTCCAGAGCGTCATGCCGGTTTGGCGTGAAGGGCTTGGTGTAGTGCCTGACGGCGCCATGAAAGGTCGGTAATTTTTCCAGGGCATCCCTGATTTTTTCAGGTGTTGTGGTTTTCGCTGTGTCAATGGCCTGGGCCAGCAGATGGACGGTGTCGTAGGCATGTGCAGCGCCCACGGGGCTGGGAATGTCGTGCCTGCTTTTGATGGCGTTGTTCTTCATGATCCAGTCGGCGAGGTAATCCGCACGGGGCCGCTGGTTGTTGATGAAGGTGAAGGTCTGGATGAAATCGATGCGCACCTTGGACAGTTCTTCACCGACCAACTCATGCAAAGTGCCGCCCACTGCGCCCCAATGCGCCACCACGGGCATGCGCATCGGCTGGGCCTGTTCGGCGATTTCCTTGACCAAAAGAGCGCCTTCTTTTTCATTGCCGACAAACAGCAGGCCTTGGGTGCGTGAGTCCAGGCAGGCCTTGTAGTGTTCCCTCAAAGAAGCATCCCCCCAGTTGTACCAACGCACCATCGGAAATTGGATCGTTTTAGGACCTGACTTTTCGCGAATCACCTTTTCTGCGGAACGACCCCAGGCTGTATTGGGCAAAATGGCGCAGCCCTGCCGAACACTGTATTTAGAGGCCAAGCGGTTCATCATCGCTTCCACACCCCAGTCGTCCTTGAGCGAGACCCTGAACGAGTACGAGGGTTTGTAATCGTGATCGGTGATGGGGTCAGCAGATCCCCAGACACTGATCATGGGCACTTTCAATCGGTGCGCCTCGGGCAGGATCTCGACGCTGATGGGGCTGAATTTGCCCGTCAAGACGGCCACCAAATCTGGGGTGCCTGCCAGTTGCACAAAATTGTCTTTGCCTCTGGCCGAGATGCCTTTGTTGTCGGTGGTCATCAGTTTCAGGGGGCGACCATTGAGCACACCGCCCTTGGCGTTGATTTCTTCCAACGCGGCTTTGATGCCCCATTCGGTGGCGATCGCAGAGGTGTTGGTTTTCAGGCCATAGGCGTCGTCAAACCCGATCCACACGGGCGGTTTTTGGGGCTGGGCTGGGGTTTGTGCCCAGCTTTGTGCGGCGCATGCACAGACGAAGGCCGTCAGGACCTGTGCCGTCCGATGCAGTCCACTGCCGGTGGTCTTCAAAGAGAACAAAAGGGGTTTAGCCATGGAACGTTTTCTCCCATAAAGACGACATCAATTGGCGGGTCGAACCGCTCGTGGGGGCCACCGTGCTGTAACGGCCCGAAAAAAGCTTGCAAATCATGGCGTGGCGCTGTGCTTGGCTGCTGTATTCAAAAGTGGCCGCCAAGTGGCCGTGGTGTTGTCGCACGGGTTGGATCGCCACGCGTCCAACGCCTGGTACCGTCAGGCTGGTCTTGTCTTTTTTGAAAATGACTTGGGCTGTCTCAGGCAGCGCCAATTTGCAACCCCCGATGCTGGCATCGATGAGCTCTACCGGGATGCTGGTTTCTCCATCGTGGACGGTGGCCGATTCCGCCATCACAAAGCGCTCTTCCTTGCGCAAGCGCGGGCCTTCAAAGCACAGCAAAGCGGCCAAGCCCAAAGTGACCACGTTCAGCATGGACCAGAACATGGCAATGGGGAAAAACTCGTCGTGCGGCACCACCGCCAGCTCGGGCACGACGTTCATCAGCAAGCCCACCAAGGTCAGGGCCATGCACGTCAAAATCATGCCCAGACTGAACAGGTCCACCTGACGGCCTTGGACGGCGTCCGAGCCTTTGGGGGTGACTTTGAACGGTTGGCCAAAGGGCTTGATGAGCGAGGCCAACACGGTCGGGCCGAGTCTGAAGCTGGCAAACACGCCCACGGGACCAGAGACCAGCGGTGAGAAATGACCGCCGACCAGCCAGCGCATGGCCAAAAAAAACGACAAGAAAACCGGCAGTTGGTAAAACACCATGTCCGCCGAATCGGTGAAGTGAAAAGGCAACCAGCCGAGCAGCAGATACGCCAAAGGAATAGCGATCAGCATCAAGCGGACGGCGTATTGCGTGAGCCAACTGGTGGGGAAAAACAGGATGCGTTGCATGATGCCCAGACCGGGGCCCAAGGGGCCATCTGGCAGAAACAAAGACTGAATGGCCCCTCGGCACCAGCGTTCGCGCTGGACGAAAAAGCCTTCGATCGATTCGGCGGCCAGCCCCATGCTCAGGCGTTCATTGAGGTAAATGGTTTGGTAGCCCTTGCGCAGCATGACCAAGGTGGTGAGCAAGTCTTCGGTGATGCTTTGGGTGGGAATGCCGCCGATGGCATCGACCGCTTGGCGGCGCATGATGCTGCACGAGCCGCAGCAAAATGCGGCCTGCCAGGCATCGCGTGAAGCGGCCATTTGGTCAAAGAACAAGCGCTGCTCGTCCGGGTAAGCCTGCATCAGGCCCAGGTTGGTTTGGATCGGGTCTTGGTTGTAGAAGTGCTGAGGCGTCTGAACGATGCCAATGGCCGGGTCTTCGAAAAACCCCAGGGTGCGCCGAATGAAGTTTGCAGATGGGACAAAGTCCGCGTCAAAGACCGCGATGAACTGGCCCTTGGCATGGGCCAAGGCATGGTTCATGTTGCCCGCCTTGGCGTGCGCGTTGTCGGCGCGTGTCAGGTAGCGCACGCCAGTTTCTTCGCAAAACTGGCGCAACCATTCCCGCTTGCCATCGTCCAGCACCCAGACGGTTTTATGCGGGTAGTCCACCGCCGCTGCCGCCACAATGGTTTTCTCCAGGACGTCAAAAGGTTCGTTGTAGGTCGGTATGAAAATGTCGACTTCGGGCAAGGGGCTGTGCAGGCGGTGTTGGTCGGCTTGAGCGCTTCGGGTGTTGGTCCGGCTCATGATCAACAAGAACACGGCCACCTCAATGAAGGCCAAAATTTCAACACCCCAGACACCCCAGATCCATGACTGAGCCCAACCGCTGTCGCCTTGATCAGGCCACACGGTGCTGAACAAGCGCCAGGCCAAATATTGCAAACACAGCAGCACGGGGAGCAGGCACACCGTCTGCCTGAGCCTGTGGTTCGTTCGTTGGCCGTCCCACACCAGCAAAAAGAAAACCGTCACCAACAGCAAGGGGATGTAGGCCATGCAGGCGGTCAGATGAACAACGAGCTGACTCGGCTGAGCCAGACCGAGGGACGCCAGTCGCGTGGCACTTTGACATCGACTTTGCGACCGGCGTAGCACAAGTTTTCTTGGGCTTTGTGCAAGTCAGCAGACGCGATTTTCACGAAAATTCGGGCGTCTTTTTTTTCACGTTGCAGTTGCGCGACCAAGGTCACGTCTAGCAAGTTGTTGCCACTGCCCGTCACGGCATCAATCTGGCCCGTCAACCAGGCGGTGCTGCCAATCAGTCGGTACTGCACCGCTTTGCCCACTTGAAACGATTCGAGCGATGACTCCGGAACGGCCACATCCAGAAAGAGGTTGTCGCAAGAGATCACATGGGCGAGGTCTGTGCCGATCACCACTTCGGTGCCGCTGCTGCCAAATTTGCGCCACAAAACGCCTTGGCTGGGTGCGAGCATGCGCACCTCTCGCGACACGGCCATGCTGTCGCGTTCCTTGTCGATCTGCCATTGGACATCCGAGCTGCGTCGCTCGTTTTCGCGCAGTCGGGCGGCCACGTCGGTGACTTGCAGGCGCACGTCATCCAAGCGCTGCTGTGTGTAGGGGACGTCGTTGCGCCCTTCGCCCAGGTAGACAAAGCGTTGGACGGCTTGCTTTTCGGTTTCCAGCAAGCGGATGCGAGCTTGAAAAATATCGAGTCGGCTTTGGGTGACTTCGAGTGCGTATTGCGCCGCCTCGTTTTGGGCCGGAGAGATGAAGTTTTCCTTGACCAGCAGCGCGTTGCGCTGGGTCAGCAACTGTTGTTCGCGGATCAGACTTTCTTGGGCTTTCTTTTCGGCTTTGGCTTGGGCGAGCTGCTCTTCCAAGCGGAGAAATTCGTGGCTGCGGTGCACCGAGACCCGTGTTTGCAACTCTTTTTGCAGTTGCTGAAGGTTCTTCAGGTGTTGCTGAAGGCCCAAGCTTCTTTCATTCAGGGTTTTTTGCTCCACCTCCATTTCATTGACGGCACTCTCTTTGAACCGCAGGTTGCTGATCCTGAGCAGTTCCTCCCCTTGCGCGATGGGCTGGCCAGGCATTTTGCTGAAGCCGTCCAGTGCGCCTTCTATGGGGGACTTGATGACCGTGTAATGGGTGTTGACGATGGCGTTGATGCTTTGGAAGTTGGCCAAGGCCGGCACGAGCACCACCGCCGCGATCAGGGCAATGCCCAAACCGATGGCACGTTTGGCGTTTTTCAAGGAGGTCAGCATGTTCAAGCTCTGAAGGGGTGGGGTGGGTTCTTGTTCAATGCTTTTTGGCGGGGTGCATCACGCGGTAGCACTCGCAAGCTCTGGCGGCCAGCGCGGGGCGGTCCAGGACTTCCAATTGGCCTCGAGTCACGCGGATCAAGCGCTCATGGCTCAATTTGCCGGCAGTCAAGGTGACCGATTCGCGCCGAATGCCCAGAATGTCTGCTATTTCCTGGTGGGTGACTTGAAGTGTGTGTCCTTGGGTTTTGTCCAGGGTGTTCATGATCCAGCGAACGATTTGTTCTTCGTTGCTGTGTTTGCCGCTGCAGACGGTGGGCATGGCGATCTGCAAGATCATTTGCCGCGTCGCCGCCATCCAGATTTTCAAAAAGGCGCTGTCCTGCGCCAGTTCAGACTGGAAAACACCCAAGGGCAATTTGTAGGCAAAGCCCGAGAACTTCACCCGGGCCCTGCTGAAGTTCTGGTTGCCGCCCATGACACCGCTGCCGACCATGCCTTCTTTGCCGATCAGGACAATGTCGGCCGAGGTGCCGTCCGAGATGTCGATTTGCATGGCGATGATGGCGCTGACGGGGAAGACGACGAATTGAATCGCCTCGTGAGGCCGAAAGATCAACTGCCCTGTTTCAAGGCAAGTCAACTGAAAGTACGAAGCGAGCTTTTCGTATTTTTCGTCATTTAACTGCTCAAGCATCAGGTTATTCGATGGACTTAACATTTTTAGTCCTTTTGTAGAAACTGATGTTTACTGTAATTTCGCGCAACGAACTTCTGTGTTCGTTATCGAACATTGTGGGGCTTGTGCGGATAAAAACGTCGAATCAATAAAATTAAATAAAAATTGTGAAAATTGCTGAACTGTGTATATTTTTGAAAATAAAGGGGCGCAACAAAAAAAGCCTCCTGACTTTGCAGTCAGGAGGCCTTGTGCTTTGAAGTGCGGTTGTTTACATGGTGTCGATGAAGCTGCGCAGCTTGTCTGAGCGGCTGGGGTGCTTGAGCTTGCGCAGCGCCTTGGCTTCTATTTGACGGATGCGTTCGCGGGTCACGTCAAACTGCTTGCCCACTTCTTCCAGGGTGTGGTCGGTGGACATCTCGATGCCAAAACGCATGCGCAGCACCTTGGCTTCGCGCGGCGTCAGGCTGTCCAGGATGTCTTTGACCACATCGCGCAAGCCCGCTTGCAGCGCCGCGTCCATGGGGGCCGTGTGGGTGTTGTCTTCGATGAAGTCGCCCAGGTGGCTGTCGTCGTCGTCACCGATCGGCGTTTCCATGGAGATCGGCTCTTTGGCGATCTTCATGATCTTGCGGATCTTGTCTTCCGGGATTTCCATTTTCTCAGCCAAGATGGAGGCATCGGGCTCAAAGCCAAATTCCTGCAGGTGCTGACGCGAGATGCGGTTCATCTTGTTGATGGTCTCGATCATGTGCACCGGAATGCGGATGGTGCGGGCCTGGTCGGCGATGGAGCGGGTGATGGCCTGGCGGATCCACCAAGTGGCATAGGTCGAGAACTTGTAACCTCGGCGGTATTCGAATTTGTCCACCGCCTTCATCAAGCCGATGTTGCCTTCCTGGATCAAGTCGAGGAATTGCAGCCCCCGGTTGGTGTACTTCTTGGCGATCGAGATCACCAACCGCAGGTTGGCCTCGATCATCTCTTTCTTGGCATCACGCGATGAGCGTTCACCGGCGTTCATGCGCTTGTTGATGTCTTTCAGCTCATCGAGCGGCACCACCACTTGGGATTGCAAGTCGGTCAATTTTTGCTGCAGGTCTTGCACCGGTGGGATGTTGCGGCCCATGACCGCGCTCCAGCTCTTGCCCGCAGCGGCTTGTTTTTCAATCCACTTGAGGTTCAGCAGGTTGGACGGAATGCGTTTGCCATTCTTGTCCCGGCCACTGAAGTCGGCAATGAAGTTGTCTTGCGGGTAACCACATTTGTCCACGATGATGCGGCGCAGTTCGCGCTCTTTTTTGCGCACATCGTCGACCTGGCCACGCACCATGTCGCATAATTTCTCAATGGTTTTGGCCGTGAAGCGGATGGTCATCAGTTCTTCGGACAGGACCGATTGCACCTTGACATAAGCCGGTGTGCCCCAGCCTTCTTTGTCGTACACCTTGTGCACTTTTTCGAAGTACTCGGTGATGCGGTCAAAGCGTTCGAGGGCTTGAACCTTGAGCTCTTCAAGCTTCTTGGTCAGGGCTTTGGAGCCGCCTTTGCCATCATCGTCATCGGCTTCGTCGAATTCGTCGAAGTCTTCCTCGGCCACATAGTCGTCCGCTTCGTTCAGGTTGGCAAAGCCATCCACCACGGTGGAGATGACAATTTTTCCTTCACGGATTTCGTTGGCCAGGCGCAGGATTTCGGCGATGGTGGCAGGCGATGCGCTGATCGCCGCCATCATGTCCATCAAACCGCCTTCGATGCGTTTGGCGATTTCGATCTCGCCTTCGCGCGTCAGCAGTTCGACGGTGCCCATTTCACGCATGTACATGCGCACGGGGTCGGTGGTGCGGCCAAATTCACTGTCCACGGTGGACAGGGCGGCTTCGGCGGCTTCTTCGGCTTCTTCTTCGGTCGAGCCGGTGGGCGCGTTGTCCGTGATGATGAGGCTCTCTGCGTCGGGCGTTTGCTCGTACACCGCCACACCCAGGTCGTTCAGCGTGGCGATCACCACTTCCAGGGTTTCGGCGTCGACCAACTTGTCGGGCAAGTGGTCGCTGATTTCCCCATTGGTCAGGTAGCCGCGTGTCTTGCCCAGCTTGATCAGGGCTTTCAGACGGTCGCGGCGCTGCTTCATCTCGGCTTCGGTCAGGACGGTTTCGTCCAAACCAAATTCCTTCATCAAGGCCCGCTCTTTGGCCTTGCTGATTTTCATGCGCAGGGGTTTGACCTTTTCGCCAGTCTCGGACACGTTGTCAGCGACCGGTTCGCCTTGCAGGTCGTCTTCGAGGGCTGCCAGTTCCAACTCTTCCTCAAGGCTGGGCTCGGCAATGCTGCCTTTCTTTTTGGGACCGCGTTTGGCGCCGGTAGTGACTTTGGCTGGAGCGGCTTTGGCTGGAGCGGGTTTTTTGGCAGCGGGTTTTTTCTCTTCCGCTGGCGCAGCGGCTTTGGCTGCTTTGGCCGGTTTTTTCACTTCTGCTGCGGGCACTGCCGCTCTGACTTTGGCGGCAGGGGTTTTTTCGATGGCTTCAGATTTCTTGGCGGGCACGGAGGCGGCTTTCTTCACAGGCTTGACAGGAGACGCTGGGATGGCCGTTGTTTTGGGCTTGCTGGGGATGGCTTTGGCCGCAGGTTTTGCTGCGGGTTTCGCAGCCACTTTGGCAGGCGCTTTGGCCTTGCTCACCACAGGGGCGGGCTTTTTGGCCGGAGCTTTGGCGATCACTTTGCTGGCTGCTTTAGGCACAGCGGCAGGTGCAGGTGCTTTTTTGGCAGCGGAAGCTTTGACAACGGTTTTGGATTTGGCAGCGGCCTGGGCAGGCTTCTTCGACTTTTGAGCAGGCATGAACGAACACCTCAGAACATCAAAACAGACAAGGAAACGGACACAGTCAGCGCCAAATACATCCCGGCGCGGGCGTGGTTTAAGACACAGATCACAACCTAAAAAGCTGATTGATCTGCAATGGCAAGATGGAGGGCGATCATTGGGTGTGCAGTCCTTGCGGAACGGTGACCGGCCCACATGGGGGCATCGCGCTGATGGCGTTGGTCTAGCCGGAGGTGCTGCTGTCGCTCTTGCCGAGAAAATGGATTATACCCAAAGACCGATGGACAGTGCGGAGTAACGGGTAGTTTGTAGACCGGGGGTTTTGGCCCCCGACATGAAAGACGGTGCTCAGCGGGCAGGCCGAATGGCGGATTTGGGTCGAAACGCTTTGCAGACCTCGTCCTTGGTTTCCATGTAAGGACCGCCCATCAAATCGACGCAATAGGGCACGGCCGCGAAAATGCCATGCACCACCGGTTTGCCGTCGGCGTCTTTCAGGCCTTCCAGCGTTTCAGCAATCGATTTGGGCTGCCCCGGCAGGTTGATGATCAGGCTCTGGCCCCGGATGACGGCAACTTGGCGCGACAAAATGGCGGTGGGCACAAACTTCAGGCTGATCTGGCGCATTTGCTCGCCAAAGCCGGGCATTTCCTTGTCGGCCACGGCCAGCGTGGCTTCGGGGGTGACATCGCGCAGGGCAGGGCCAGTGCCGCCGGTGGTGAGCACCAAGCTGCAACCGGTATCGACCAGCTCGATCAAGGTGGCGCTGATGCGGTCTTTTTCGTCGGGGATCAGGCGCGGCTCGAAACGGATCGGGTTGTGCAGTGCACGGGTCAACCAGTCTTGCAATGCAGGCAGCCCCTTGTCTTCGTACACGCCGGTACTGGCCCGGTCGCTGATGGACACGATGCCGATTTTGATCGGATCAAAAGCACCCAAGTCTGCGGTGGATTCACTCATCTTGATTGCCCTCGTCAGCGTCCTCGTCGCTTTGGCCGTCCGTCAGCACACTGCGCACCAGTTTGAACAGCTCGCGGTAGGCACGGCCCTGACGCGGAGCCAGGCCTTGCGAGACGGCCGCGTTGGTCACGGGTACCGCGTCCTTGCGGGCTTGGCGCACCAAGGCACGCAGTGGCTGGATGTCGGTTTGGGGGTGGTGTGCCAGCCATTCGCCCACGGCTGCATCGTCGGCGATCAGGCGATCGCGCCAGGCTTCGGCCAGGTGCAACGCTTGGGTGTCTTTGGCACTGCCCAGGCGCTGAATGTCGAGGGCTTCCCGCACAGCTAGCAGGGTTTCCGGACTGAGCAGACGCATTTGCTTGCCGATGAACTGCATCTGACGGCGCTTGCCTTCAAAGTTGGTGATGCGTTTGGCTTCGGCCAGGCCATCGACCAGTTTGTCGGGCAAAGCGAGGCCTTCCATCAGATCGCGGCGCAGGGTCAGCAAAGCGGTACCCAATTCTTGCAGTTCGGTGCTTTCGCGCTTGAGTTCGGTGCGGCTCGGGCCATCCAGGCCACCCTTGAGCTCGCGCTTGTACTCCAGGTCCAGCTCGCTGCCCTCGGCAACAAACTGACCGCGGACGAAATAGCCTTTTTTGGGTTTACGGGACATGAGGGGGGGAACTCGTTCTGGTATGCAGCGCAAGCGGCTGGGTGGCAAGTATCATAGCGGCCACTGCGGGCCTGGCGCCCGCCATTTTTTTCGAGATCCCTTCCGTGAAAAAAAACGCTCTTGCCACCGCATCCCATGCGCATGCCCACGACGGCTTCAGTTATTCCCGCGACCATTTTGAAGGTCTGGTGGATGTGGCCTTGCACCACGCCAAAAAACTGGGTGCCACCAATGCGGGTGCCGAAGCCTCTGAAGGTTGCGGCCTGTCGGTCAGCGTGCGCAAGGGCGAACTGGAAAACGTGGAGCGCAACCGCGACAAATCTCTGGGCGTGACGGTGTATGTGGACCACCGCCGTGGCAATGCCAGCACATCTGACTTTTCCAAAGCGGCGATTGAGCGCACGGTGCAAGCCGCTTACGACATCGCCCGCTTCACCGCCGAAGACCCCACAGCCGGGTTGCCCGACGAAGCCGACATCGAAACGAATCAGCGCGATCTGGATTTGTTCCACCCTTGGAGCATCAACAGCGAAGAAGCGGCCCAACTGGCCTTGCAGTGCGAAGCCGCAGCGCTGAAAACCAGCCGCCGCATCACCAACAGCGACGGCGCGGCCGTGTCGGCCCAGCAGAGCCATTTTTTCAGCGCCCACACGCACGGCTTTCGCGGTGGTTACGCCAGCTCGCGCCACAGCGTCTCGGTCGCGCCCATTGCCAAGTTGCCTGGCCGCAACGCCGAGATGCAGCGCGATGCCTGGTACACCTCGATGCGCTCGGCCGATGAGTTGGCCTCGGTCGAGGCGGTGGGCCGTTACGCCGCAGAACGCGCTTTGTCGCGTTTGGGGGCGCGCAAAATCGCCACCACCGAATGCCCGGTTTTGTTCGAGTCGCCCGTGGCCGCAGGCCTGCTGGGTGGTTTTGTGCAGGCCGTGAGCGGCGGGGCGCTGTACCGCAAGAGCAGCTTCTTGCTCGACTCGCTCGGCAAAAAGGTGTTCCCCAAACACATCGACATCGAAGAGGATCCTTTCATCTTGCGCGGCAAGGGCAGCTCGCCTTTTGACGACGAAGGTGTGCGCTCGGTGCGCCGCCAGGTGGTCAAGGGTGGTCGTGTGGAGGGCTACTTTTTATCGAGCTATTCGGCCCGCAAATTGGGCATGAAGACCACGGGTAACTCGGGCGGTTCGCACAACCTGTCCATGACTTCGCGCCTGACACAACCTGAGGATGATCTCAGCGCCATGCTGCAAAAACTGGGCACGGGCTTGTTTGTGATCGAGTTGATGGGGCAGGGTGTGAACTATGTGACCGGTGACTATTCACGCGGGGCCAGCGGCTTTTGGGTCGAGAACGGCCAGATCGCTTACCCGGTGCACGAGATCACCATCGCAGGCAACCTCAAAGACATGTTCATGGGCATCGAGGCGGTGGGCGCTGACACCTACAACATGGGGGCCAAATCCACCGGCTCCATCTTGGTCAACCGCATGAAGCTGGCGGGCAGTTAAGGCCTGCTGCGCTGTGCAGGCAGAACTTTTGGCGGCGCTGGCCGCTTTGTCGTGGGCGGTGGGCAGTTTGATCTCGGCCGCGGCCTCCAGCCGCATGGGGGCCTTTGCGTTCACCCGCTGGCGCTTGTTTTTTGCCCTGACTTTGCTCTGGGCGCTGGCGCTGCTCACCGGGCAATGGCGCAGCTTGGACAGTTCAAGTGTGGCCTTGCTGGCCTTGTCGGGTTTGATCGGCATCTTCATTGGTGACACGGCGCTGTTTGCCTGCATGAACCGGCTGGGGCCACGCCGCAGCGGCGTGCTGTTTGCCACACATGCCTTGTTTTCGACTTTGCTGGCCTGGCTGTTTTTGGGGGAGACCCTCTGGGGCTGGACTTTGGTGGGTGGCAGCTTGCTGGTCTCGGGCGTGATGGTGGCCATTGTGTGGGGCCGCCGCGAGAGCGAAACCCATGCCTGGGAAAACACCCAAGGCTCTTTGTTGACGGGTGTTGTGCTGGGGCTGGTGGCGGCCGTCTGCCAGTCGGTGGCCACCTTGATGATCAAGCCCTTGATGGCTTCCGGGGTGGATGCGGTGTCGGCTTCGGCGGTGCGCACCTCGGCCAGTTTCTTGGTGCACTTGGCGCTGCTGTGGGCCGGGGCTCAAGTGGCCAAAGTGCAAAACCCGTTGGATGCGAAGACCTTGTTCAACACCTGGGCCAGTGCCGCGGTGGCCATGGCACTGGGCATGACTTTGATCTTGCAGGCGCTGCATACCGGGCAGGCCAATTTGGTCGGCATTTTCTCGTCACTCACCCCCATTTTGCTTTTGCCGTTGCTGTGGGGGGTGTACCGCCGCCGCCCAGCTTGGGGGGCTTGGGGCGGGGCGGTGTTGGCCGTGGTCGGGGCTGCGCTGATTCTGCAGGCCTGAGTGCCTTCACAGCCCATCCATCAGCCCCCTTGGCGCATCAGCCTGCCAGCGCCGCCTTCACCGCTGCCGACACTTGCCCCATGTCGGCTTTGCCCGCCAACTGGGCTTTGACGGCGCCCATCACCTTGCCCATGTCGCCGGGGCCTTTGGCGCCCAACTCGACCACGATGGCCTGCACGGCCGCAGTGACTTCCTCGGCCGACATGCGCGCAGGAAGGTAAGCCAGCAACACAGCCATTTCGGCTTTTTCTTTGTCGGCCAAGTCTTGGCGAGCGGCTTGCTCAAAGGCGGCGATCGAGTCTTTGCGCTGTTTGATGAGTTTGTCCACGATGGCCACCACGGCCACATCGTCCAGCTCGATGCGCTCGTCCACTTCCTTTTGCTTCATGGCCGACAGCAGCAAGCGGATGGTGCCCAGACGTTCCACATCTTTGGCCCGCATGGCGGTTTTCATGTCTTCGGTGATTTGTTCTTTCAGGCGCATGAGGGCTCCAAGAATGGGCATTTAAAAAAGGAAATCAAAAACAACAAAGCCCGCCTGAGCGTCCTCCAGCGGGCTTGTTTGCAGACCTTGGCAGGTCATACAAAACGGAAGATCAATACATCTTCTTGGGCAGCTGCATGCTGCGCACGCGCTTGTAGTGGCGCTTGACGGCAGCCGACTTCTTGCGCTTGCGCTCAGTGGTGGGCTTTTCGTAGAACTCGCGGGCACGCAGATCGGTCAGCAGGCCGAGTTTTTCGATGGTGCGCTTGAAGCGACGCAGGGCAACGTCAAACGGCTCGTTTTCTTTCACGCGGATGGTGGTCATTGAATCAAAGTTTCCAAAAATGTGCCGACTGCGCCAACAAGGGAGATCGGGCCCTTGAAAGCCAGTTACGGCGGATCCCCGTCACGAACTAGTATTTGGCAGACGGGGGTTTGCCAGCAAAGCCTGAGATTATAGCCATGAAATCCAAAAATTCAGGCGGCATGGGCCTGTGAATGGGGTGCTTTTTGGGCAGCCAATGCCTCGGCGCAGGCATGAGCGCTGGCCCAGGCCCATTGAAAGTTGTACCCGCCCAGCCATCCTGTCACATCCATCACCTCGCCAATGAAGTACAGGCCAGGTTGTTTGGACTCCATGGTTTGAGAGGACACATCGCGCGTGTCCACCCCGCCCAAGGTGACTTCGGCCTTTTTGTAGCCCTCGCTGCCCGTGGGGATGAGCTGCCAGTTTGACAGGGCATCGGCCAGTTTGTTCAGGGCTTTGTCGGGCACCTCGGCCGCGGGGCGTTGCAGGGCTGGTTCTTGGCTCACCCAGGCTTCGGCCAATCGGCTGGGCACCAGGGTGGCCAACTCGTTACCCAGCAGTTTTTTGGAGCGCAATTTGGCGTCTTGCAGGCGCTCGGGCAGGTTCATGTAGGGCGCCAGGTTCAGGCGAATCGGGGTGCCTTCTTGCCAATAGCTCGAGATTTGCAACACGCCCGGCCCGGACAGGCCCCGGTGTGTGAACAACAGGTCTTCGTCAAAGTGCATGCGGCTTTTTTTCCCCCCAGTCTCGATGGACACCGGCAGGGCCAAGCCTGCCAGTTGCGCATAGGGAGCCCAGGCGTCGCCGTCAAAAGTCAAAGGCACCAAGCCCGGGCGTTGCGTCACCAGGCGCAGGCCAAACTGGCTGGCCATTCGGTAGCCCCAGTCGCTGGCGCCGATTTTGGGAATGGACAAACCCCCTGTGGCCACCACCAAAGACGTGGTCTGCAAAGGGCCCTCGCTGGTGACCAGCGTGTAACGGGTGTTTTCTCCCGAAGGTGCAGGGTCACCTGGTTCGGCCTGCACCGATTTCACGCTGCATCCTGAACGGATTTCCACGCCACCAGCGGCACATTCGGCCAGCAGCAGGCGGATGATGTCTTCCGCTGAGTGGTCGCAAAACAGTTGGCCTTGGTGTTTTTCATGGAAAGCGATGCCGTGCTTTTGCACCAGATCGATGAAGTCTTGCGGCGTGTAGCGCGACAGGGCCGAGCGACAAAAGTGCGGGTTCTGGCTGATGAAGTGCTTTTGTGGGGCTGAGGCGTCGAGTAAACGGTTGGTGAAATTGCAGCGCCCTCCGCCCGAGATGCGGATTTTTTCGGCGATCTTGTCGCTGTGGTCGATGACCAGCACCTTCAGCCCCCGTTGGCCAGCCACGCCCGCGCAAAACAAACCGGCAGCCCCGGCCCCCACGATCACCACATCCCATGTCTTCATGGGGCGAGAGTTTAGCTGGGTTGTCAGCTGATCATGCGCATAAAATGCGCACAAAAGGAGCGTTCACTGTGCCTGCTTTTGAATCCAGTGCCAAGAAACCTGTCAACCTCTCGCTCAGCGAAGCGCTGGTGCAAGAGTCTCGCGCCTATTGCGGCAACCTTTCGGCCAAGGTCGAAGAAATGCTGCATGCTTATGTGTTGTCTGAAAGGCAGGCACGCCAGAAGCACCGTGAACAGGCGCAGCGGGCCGTGGCCGAGTGGAATGACCTGCATGATGCCTCTGGTTCCTACGCCGACGGGCATTCCACGCTGTAGGCCGCATCTGAATTAGTCATGCCGCAATACGACGTTCACCTGAATCCTGGCCCAATGCGAGGGACGATTCCCATGGTGGTGCTGGTGCAGTCTTCGCTGTTCGACGGCTACCGTCGCCGGGTCGTGGTGCCACTGGTGCTGCGCTCGTCATTGCCAGCTGGGGCCAAAGTGTCGGGCACTCGGATGAATCCGGTGTTCAAAATCAAGGGTCAGAACTTGGTTCTGCACCCGCTGGACATGGTGTCCGTGGCCAACGAACAGCTCGGTCCGTGTGTCGGCAGTCTGGCCGATCAGGGGCAGGTGATCGCCGATGCCCTCGATGAGCTGCTGACGCGCAGCTGGGGCTGAACTCAGGCGGCTTTTTGAGCGGTCTGTGGCTGTGCAGTCCAAGCCCTGGCGCCTTGCACCACATCGCCCACCACAATGATGCTGGGGCTTTGCAGGCCTTCGCGGGCCATGGTGCTGCCCAGTTCACCCAGCGTGGTCAGGACCTCGCGCTGAGTCGGCAAGCTGGCGTTTTGCACCACGGCCACAGGCGTTTGGGCAGGCAAGCCGCTGAGCAAGCCTGGGCAGATGTGCTCGAGGCTGCTCACGCCCATGTAAATGACCAGCGTGAGTTTGGACTGCCTTGCGGTGGCCGCCAGTTGCGGCCAGTCGGTGCCGCTGTCACCGGGTTTGGCGTGGCCGGTGACGAACACCACGCCATGCGCGTGTTCGCGGTGCGTCAGCGGTGCGCCCAGGCTGCTCAGGCCCGCCAGGCCCGAGGTGATGCCGTTGACCACTTCCACATCGATGCCGGCGGCACGCAGATGCTCCACCTCTTCGCCGCCCCGGCCAAAAATGAAGGGGTCGCCACCTTTGAGACGCACCACCTGTTCACCCGCATGCACGGCCGTGATCATCAGTTTGTCGATGAAGGCTTGCGGCGTGCTTTGGCAACCGCCGCGTTTGCCCACGTGGACAATGCGCGCATTGGGTGAGGCGTGGGCCAGCACGGCGTCATTGACCAAGTCATCGACCAGCAACAAGGTGGCACTGGCAATCGCTTTGACGGCTTTGAGGGTCAGCAGCTCCGGATCGCCGGGACCGGCTCCGACCAAGGTGCAGCGGTAGGCAAAGTGAGGGGGCATGGGCGTTCAAAAATCAGATCAGAAAAGCAATGGATCCAATTTTCCGATCGGACAACGCTGACGCCAAATACTTTATTGGCATAAAGCAAATGAAGCACGCCCTGAGTGTGCCCCGCTGTGGTGAACTTCAGGCGGCGTGCATCCCATGTTCCTCCTTCAAGGTCTTGCATGCTGGCGATGCCCAAAAGTCCAACAAAGTCCGCACTGCTTGGGCTTGGGCGCTGATCGCGGCCGCTGAGCCCGAAAACGTGGTGGTGATTTGCACCGCCTCGGGCAGGGGGCCCAACACGGTGATGCCCGCCACGCCCCGCATCTCGCTGAGCTGTTGAAAGCCCAGGGCCACCTCGCCTCGTGCCAGCAAGGCGCCCACAGGCACGCCAGGTTTGGCTTGGGTCATGCGGTCTTTGATCTGTTCGGTGATGCCCCAGGCCTCAAATTGTTTGGCCAATTGAACGCCACTGGGGCCGGTCGAAACACCCAAAGATGGCGCAGCCAAAATGGCAGCCTTGAGGGCGGCTTCGGTCGAAATGTCAGGCAGCGCTTGGCCTGCTGGCACGGCTACCGCCACACCCGACAGCACCAAATCGACCCGGCTGCCCGCGAGCACGTGGCCGCTGGCGACCAGTTTGTCGATGGCGTCGCTGGCCAGCACCACGCCGTCAAAAGCCTCACCCGCCTGCACACGTTTGGCGGCGTCGACACCGCCCACCGATTCCACCAGAACCTGCACATCCGGGTTGTGCTTTCGGTACAAGGCCACCAAATCGGCCAGCAGCGGTTTGGTGGCCATGGAGGAAATCAGTCGGAGTGTGGTCATGGGAGCGTGGGTGAATGGGATTGAAGAGGTCGAAGCAGGACGGAGGTTTCGCTGAGCCATGGATTATGGCCAAGCGGCAAGCCATCTGGGGTGCCCCGCTTAAACTACCCGGCATGCAAATTTTGGGCATCGAATCCTCCTGCGATGAAACCGGCGTGGCCTTGGTCAAGACCACAGGCGATGCTTTACCGCGTCTGCTGTCTCACGCGCTGTTCAGCCAGATCGAGATGCACCAGGCCTATGGCGGTGTGGTGCCCGAGCTGGCCAGCCGGGACCACATTCGCCGGGTGCTGCCGCTCACCCGCCAAGTGCTGGCCGAGGCTGGGGCCAGCTTGGCCGACATCGACGTGGTGGCCTACACCCGGGGTCCGGGATTGGCCGGGTCGCTCTTGGTGGGCTCGGGCGTGGCCTGCGCGCTGGCCGCGGCTTTGGGCAAACCTGTGTTGGGTGTGCACCATTTGGAAGGGCATTTGCTCTCGCCGTTTTTGAGCGCCGATCCACCCGAATTTCCTTTCATCGCCTTGTTGGTCTCGGGCGGCCACACGCAGCTCATGCGGGTGGACGGCGTGGGCCGCTACGAGCTGCTGGGCGAGACGATTGACGACGCCGCAGGCGAAGCCTTTGACAAGTCGGCCAAGCTCATGGGTTTGCCTTATCCGGGCGGCCCGGGTCTGTCGCGTTTGGCCGAGCAGGGCAATCCTGCGGCCTACAAGCTGCCCCGGCCGCTGCTGCACAGCGGCGACCTGGACTTTTCTTTTGCGGGCCTCAAAACGGCGGTGCTGACCCAAAGCCAAAAAATCGGCCCCGCAGCCCACACCGAAGGCGCGCCCGAGCGGGCCGATTTGGCGGCATCCACGCAGGCGGCGATTGTCGAAGTGCTGGTTAAAAAATCGATGACCGCGCTCAAAACCAGCGGCATGAAGCGGCTGGTGGTGGCCGGTGGCGTGGGGGCCAACCGCGAACTGCGTGCGCAGCTCAACGCGGCCTGCGCCAAAGCCCAGGTGCGGGTGCACTACCCCGAGCTGCACCTGTGCACCGACAATGGCGCCATGATCGCCATGGCCGCAGCCATGCGTTTGCAAGCCGGTGCACAAACCGCCGAGGCGCGTTACAGCTTCGACGTGAAGCCACGCTGGCCCCTGCACGAGCTGGTCGGCCCTTGAGGCATCACAACGCGTGCTGAACAAGACCTGTTGAAATGCGGGTTAACCCTAGTCCGCGCGCTTCGACTGGTTAAACTCCGTTTCTTTTTTTGTGGGCCCGTTCACGGTCCTTGTTGCATGCTTTCACTGCCCTTTTTTTCGCGCCGCAACTGGGTGGCTGGTTTGACGGCCTTGTGCTTTGTTCCCGTTCTAGCCAATGCCCAAGCCCAGTCCCCCACGCCCCTCAAACTGGCCCTGATTGAAAGCCTGAGCGGTCCCTTTGCCAACACCGGCGAAGCCGTGGTGCGCAACCTGGCTTGGGCGGTCGAGCGGGTGAATGCGCGCGGTGGCGTCAAAACAGCTCAGGGGATGCGCCCGATGGTGCTGGAGCGCTACGACAGCAAAGGGCAAAGCGAAGAGGCTTTGTCGGCGCTCAAGTCGGCGATTGACGAGGGTGCCCATGTTGTGTTGCAAGGCAACTCATCGGCCAACGCGGCGGCCTTGATCGACGCGATCAACAAACACAACGAGCGCGAACCGGCCAAGCGCGTGCTGTTCTTGAACTACTCGGCGGTGGACCCGATTCTGACCAACGAAAAGTGCAGCTTTTGGCATTTTCGATTTGACGCCCATGCCGACATGCGCATGATGGCCTTGATGGCGGTGCTCAAAGGTGACTCGGCGGTCAAGTCGGCGTACTTGATCGGGCAAGACTACAGCTTTGGGCAAGCGGTGCTGAGAGAAGCACGCAGGCAACTGGGGCTGCAGCGGCCGGACGTGAAAATTGTGGGTGATGAGCTTCACCCCTTGGGCCGTGTCAAGGACTTCTTGCCCTATGCGGCCAAGATCAAAGCCAGTGGGGCCCAAGCGGTCATCACCGGCAACTGGGGCAATGACCTGACGCTCTTGGTCAAGGCTGCGCGTGAGGCCGGATACGACGGCAAGTTCTACACTTTTTATGGCAATGCTTTGGGCGCACCAGCCGCCATTGGCGAGTCCGGTATCGACCGCGTGATCGCCGTGGCCGATTGGCTGCCCAATGTGCCCGGTGCCGCCAGCGAGCAGTTTTACCAGTCGTTTCGCCAGCGCTTTCCCAAACCATCTGAGGACTACGTGCATGTGCGCATGCAGCTCATGATCGAAGCCTTGGCCCAAGCCGTTGAAAGAGCAGGGGGCACCGATCCCGTGGCCATGGCCTTGCAACTCGAAAAAGCCCGCGTCACCATCGCTGGGCAAACCGGCACGATGCGCGCCGAAGACCACCAATTCCAGCAGCCCTTGGTGGTGGGCATCATGGCCCGCCAGGGCACGCCCGGTGTGCCCTTTGATGTTGAAGGTTCGGGCTACGGTTTCAAGCTCGTGCGCCAAATCAAGGCCGAGCAGGCCCGCATGCCCAGCACCTGCAAGATGGTGCGCCCCCACGGTGCCTGATTCTGGCCCGTCCGACATGGCCTAGAATCCACCGTCCCTGCAAAGGGACATCGCATCATTTTTATCAACCCGTCGCCAGGGGAGTTCCGAAAGGAGCTGAGATTGCGTCTGACTCGACGCTGACTCTGGAACCTGATCCGGCTCATACCGGCGGAGGAAGCGCGACATGCTGTACGCCACCGCGGCTGCAATCTTTGCAGCACTTGTTTTTTTCATCTGGGTTGCCCTGCGCGACCGCACACCCGTGGCCAGTCTTGACGACTACCTCACCGCCAGGGGCTCACAAAACTCAACCGCCTTGGGTTTGTCATTTTTGGCATCCGGTATGGGCGCGTGGATTTTGTTTGTACCGCCCGAGATCGGCGCGTTTGTGGGGCCAGTCGCTTTGTTGGGTTATGCCTTGTCGGCGGCGCTGCCATTTTTGCTCTTGGCTTGGTTGGGACCCGCCATCCGCCAGCAGATGCCCCAGGGCCGCACCATTGCCGAATTTGCCCAAGAACGTTTTGGCCAAGGCCTGCGCCTGTGGGTCAGCGCTTTGTCGGTCTTGTACATGCTGTGTTTCATCACGGCCGAATTGACCGCCATTGGGGCCATCACCGGCTTGTTGTCCGAGTTGCCCGGCAGCGTGGTCATCGTCGCCGTGGCGGTCACCACCTTGGTCTACACCACTTGGGGTGGCTTGCGTGCGAGCATGCTGACCGACCGTTGGCAGGCTTGGTTGCTGCTGGCCCTGCTGGCCATCGTGATCGGGGTCACGCTGTTCAGCTTGCCCCAAAACGCCGTGACCCAAGCTTGGCCTGCGGCGCCGATCGAGGTGTCCCTCAACGTGGCGCTGACGCTCTTGATTGCGGTGACCGCCGCCAATATTTTTCACCAAGGCTATTGGCAACGTGTCTGGTCGGCACGCAGCGACACCGAGTTGCGCAAAGGCGCTTTGCTGGGCGGGGCGCTCACGGTGCCGGTGATGTTGGCCATGGGTGCTTTGGGCATGCTGTGCATGGCCATGGGCAAGAACCCCGGCTCGCCACCCATTCCCTTTTTTGCTTTGTTGTCCGATGCGCCAGCTTGGTTGGCTGTGCCCGTGTTGGTGCTGGCGGTGGCCTTGGTGGCCTCGTCGGTGGACACGTTGCAAAGCGGCATTGCTTCCATGGTGGTCACGGCCCGGCCGCAAGTTTCGCTGGGCGCTGCCCGCTGGATCACGGTCTTGCTGATGCTGCCTGTGGTATGGGTGTCGCTGCAAGGCTTGTCGGTGCTGCGCCTTTTCTTGATCGCCGATTTGTTGTGCGCCACGGCGGTGGTGCCTGTCTTGTTGGGCCTTTGGCAACGCATGACACCCACTGCGGCCGTCGCAGGCGCGGTGGCGGGGCTGTTGGGCGCCGTGATGCCTGGCTGGGTCAGCGGGGGCAGTTGGTCGGCAGGCCTGTTGGCGGCCAGTTTTCCCACCAGTGTGCCCACACTCGCCCCGTTTGCCGGGGCCTTGTTGGCCTCAACCGGTGTGAGTTTGCTGCTGGTTTGGCTCAAACCACAAGCGCACAAGCGCTTGGCTTGACCCCGGACTGAACACCTTCCAAGCGGGCTTGCACCCGCATGGCGCGGCCACCGTGAGGGACCGCCCCCCCTTTCTATCGCGATCAGGGTTTAACCCTAGGCCTGCTGTGGCCTGGGCCGCTGGTGTTTGCGGGGGGAATTGATTAGCATGCTAACCATTGCCGGTGCCGCTGAGGTGCTGGATGCTCAAATCCGACCAGCCTAGCCCCGTTCTGGGGGGGGCGGTCCGCACATGGAAAGCCTTGCGCCATGCAAACTGCTGAAAATTACATCCACGGCCAATGGGTCAAGGGCTACGACGCCCACAGACGGGGTGAGTCGATCGACCCGGCCACCGGTGAGGTGGCGGCGTATTTTGTGGACGCCACCCTGCCAGAAGTGGACGCGGCCATTGCCAGCGCCCGTGCTGCTTTTGAGCGCACCCCCTGGGCCCAGCAACCCAAACTGCGCTCGGATGTGCTGCGTTTGTTTGCCGACCGTTTGGAGCAGAACAAGGCGCAAGTGGTGCAGACCTTGGTGCAACTCAATGGCAAGTTGCAGCGCGAGGCCGAGGGCGAAGTCATGGCCGGTATTTCGGAGTTGCGCTACTACGCCGGTCTGGCACGCAACCTGTTTGGCCGTGTCATCGAAATGGAGCCGGATGTGTATTCGCACATCGAGCGCGAAGCCATTGGCGTGGCCGCCATCATCGTGCCCTGGAACGCGCCGGTCACCTTGCTGGTTCGCTCTTTGGCGCCTGCACTGGCCGCAGGGTGTACGGTGGTCATCAAAGCGGCGCACCAAACGGCGCTGGTGCATGCCCAGGTGATGGCTTGTTTGGTGGTTGACGAGCGCATTCCGGTGGGCGTGATCAACTCATTTGTGGAGCAGGGCAGCGAAGCCACGCAGCACCTGTGTGCACACCCCGAGGTGGATGTCATCAGTTTCACGGGGTCAACCCAGGTGGGCAAACTCATTGCTTTGTCAACGGCCAAAAATCTGACCCGCTTGTCGCTGGAGTTGGGTGGCAAAGCACCGGCCATTGTGCGCGCCGATGCCGACATGGCGGCGGCTGTGCGCGGCATCGTGGGTGGGGCTTGTGTCATGGCGGGCCAGATGTGCACGGCGATCAGCCGGGTGCTGGTGCACGAATCGGTGGCCATCGATTTCTCGGCGCAATTGGCGCATGCTCTGTCTTGCGTCAAGGTCGGCCCGGGCCATCTGCCGGGTTCGGCCATGGGCCCCCTGCTTGATGTGCGCAACCGGGACCGTATTTTGGGCGAAGTGCAAGCGGCCAGCCCGGACTGCCGCATTTTGTTAGCGGGCATTGTGCCCACCGATACGCCGCGCGGGGGCGCGTTCATCACGCCGAGCTTGGTGGCCACCCAAGACTTGAACAGCCACTATGTGCAGGACGAAATCTTTGTTCGGTGTGGACACGGGATTTGCGGGCCGCCCGCCATGTGGCTCGGCGCATCAAGTTTGGCAACGTGTGGATCAACGCGCACAACCGCTTGTTTGCCGAAATCGAAACCGGCGGCTACCGCCAAAGCGGATTGGGTCGTTTGCACGGCGTGGAGGGGCTGAACGATTTCATGGAAACAAAGCACGTGTTCATGCCTTGCAACGATTGATGGCCCCAATGAATTCGACGACAACCGCTCCCTCTCACAGCACCACGGCGCGCTTTTTTTTAGAAGGTTTGCAAGAAACGGGCATCCGGTACTTGTTTTCCAACTTGGGCACCGACCATGTGACCCTGATTGACGAGATGGCCCGCCTGCAAGCCGAAGGGCAAGCCATGCCCGAAGTGGTGCTGTGCCCGCATGAAAACGTGGCCATCCACATGGCGGGGGGGTATGCCGCGGTCACAGGGCAAGGGCAGGGCGTCATGGTGCATGTGGACGCGGGCACCGCCAACGCCGCCATGGGCATGCACAACCTCATGCGGGCGCGTTTGCCGGTGTTGCTCATGGCAGGCAAATCGCCCTATGCCTTGCACGCTGAAGTACCGGGTGCGCGTGATAACTATGTGCACTATGTGCAAGACCCCTTTGACATCGCTTCTTTGGTGCGCCCCTACGTCAAGTGGGAGTACAACCTGCCTTCTGGTGTGGTGGCCAAAGAGGTGGTGCGCCGCGCGCACAGTGTCATGCACACCGAGCCTGCGGGTCCGGTTTATTTGACGCTGCCGCGAGAGACCTTGATCCAGCCTTGGGCGCATGAACAGGTCAAGTCTTACTCGGCCGAGCGTTACGGCGCGGTGCGCATGGGGGCCTTGCCTGCCGAAGCCACTTTGCAAATTGCGCGTGAACTGATGGCGGCCGATAACCCCTTGGTCATCACCTCTTATCTGGGGCGCAAGCCTGAGGCTGTTCACGCGCTCGAGACACTGGCTCAGTTGTGTGGCATTCGCGTGGTGGAGTTCAGCCCGAGTTGGTTGTGCATATCGCGCGAATCGCCTTGCTTTTTTGGTTTTGACCCGACGCCGCTGTTGCCGGAGACCGATTGGGGTTTGCTGTTGGACATCGACGTGCCTTGGTTGCCGCACCAAACGCAAGCCAGGAAGGACACACGTTGGGTGCACATCGATGTTGACCCCATCAAGAAAGACTTTCCGAGTTGGGGGTTCGCCAGCGATGTGCGGTGGCCGGCTGACTGCGCGCAGGCCCTGCGCGACCTGCACCAGGCTGTGCTGACGCTGGCCGACGAGGCCTTCCATCAGAAAGTGGCCGAGCGCATGGCCACTTGGCCAGCGCAGCGCCAGCAGCGACTGGCGCGTGTGGCCGCCGCTGCCGCAAACCCCGGTCCCGAAGAGGCCCTGAACCCCGCTTGGGTGTGCGCTCAAATTGGCTTGCAACTGCGCCCGGATGATGTGGTCATCAACGAAGCCATCCGCAATTCACCCGCGGTGTTGCAGCAAATTGCACGCACCCAAGCCATGAGTTTTCTGGGCGGGGCGGGCGGTGGCTTGGGTTACAGCGCGGGCATGGCGCTGGGCGTCAAATTGGCCCGACCACACGACCGCGTGGTGCACATCGAAGGCGATGGCGGTTTCCATTTTTCAACCCCCACCTCGGTCTATGCCGTGGCGCAAGCGCAAGGTCTGCCCATCTTCACTGTGGTGCTGGACAACGGCGGCTGGCAAGCCGTCAAGGAAGCCGTGCTGCGCGTGCACCCCGATGGGCCTGCGGCTCAAGCGGGTGACTTCCAGGCGCGCTTGCGTGGCGAACAGCGCCGATTTGAACAAGTGGCCCAGGCCTTTGGTGCGCACGGCGAACGGGTCACCCGCGCCGAAGACTTGCCTGCGGCCATCGCGCGTTGTTTGCAGGCACTGGACGCAGGCCGCGCCGCTTTGCTGGTGGCTTCGGTGGCCAAGATTTGATATCCATCCCCACTCAAACAGGAGACAAACCATGAAAACTCGCCCCACATCCCCCGCACGCCGCAAGCTGGTGGCCGCTGCCGCCTTGTCCATGGCGGCATCTTTGGCCACTTTGGCCCCGACCCTGTCTTGGGCACAAGCGGCTTGGCCCAACAAGGCCGTGCGCATTGTGGTGCCCTATGCGCCGGGTGGTGCGAATGACATTTTGGCCCGTGTGGTGGCTGAAAAATTGGCGCCGTCATTGGGTCAGCCTGTGTTGGTTGAAAACAAGCCCGGAGCAGGCGCTGCTGTGGGAACTGAATTTGTGGTCAAGGCCCCGCCCGACGGCTACACCCTGCTCATGGCGGCCAGTGGCCCCATCGTGTTCAACCCGGCACTGGTGGCTAAGCTGTCTTACAACCCGATCACCGATCTGGTGCCTATTTCCATGGCGGGCTCGTTCCCCATGATCTTGGCCGTCAACGAGGCCTCGCCTGCCAAGACCTTCAACGAGTTGGTCGCCTTGACCAAGGCCAATGCCGACAAAAGCAATTACTCCTACCCCTCGGCTTCCTTTCAGCTGGTCATGGAATTGGTCAAGGCCAAGTCCGGCTTGAAGGCGCTGAATGTGCCCTACCAAGGCAGCGCCCCATCTATCAATGCGGTGCTCACACAAGAAGTGCAGATGACCTTGATCGACTCTGGCCCCATCGCTGCCTTGGTCAAGTCGGGCAAGCTGCGTGCCTTGGCCGTCACCTCCGAGCAGCGTTTGGCCAGCTACCCACAAGTGCCCACGCTCAAAGAGCAGGGCATCGATTTGGCGGTGAATTTCTGGAGTGGTTTGTTGGCCCCGGCCGGCACGCCTGCGCCCATCGTCAGGCGCTTGCAGGAAGAGATGGCCCGCATCATGGCCTTGCCCGATGTGGCCGAACGCATGGCCAAACTCGACATCCGTCCCGTGGGTGGCACCAGCGCCGAATTTGCGCGGACCATTGCCACTGAAATCCCACTTTGGACCCAGGTCGCTAAAGACAACAACATCAAGGCGCAATGAGCACACCCCAGCGCATCGCCATTGCCGGGGCGGGCATTGCCGGTTTGACCACCGCCCTGGCCTTGCTGCAGCAAGGTTTGAAGGTCGATGTGTTCGAGCAAGCCTCGCAACTGGGCGAGTTGGGTGCGGGCTTGCAGATCTCGCCCAACGGTTCGCGTGTCTTGCTGGCGCTGGGCCTGGGCGATGCTTTGCAACGCTGCGTCAGCCAGGCCCGTGGCAAAGAAATACGGATGTGGAACACCGGCCAGCGCTGGAAACTTTTTGACTTGGGCGACGATTGCCTGGCGCGTTTTGGTGCCCCTTACTGGATGGTGCACCGGGGCGACTTGCACCGGGTCTTGCTGGACGCTTTTGAGGCGCGTTCAGACCGGCCCGTGCGCTTGAATGCGCGGGTGGTCAAAGCGCGCAGCACGGCTTGGGGCGTGACGTTCGCGTTGAACGACGGCTCTGAGCACAGTGCCCGCGCTTTGCTGGCGGCCGACGGTGTGCACTCGGTGCTGCGTGAACAATTGCTGGGTGAAGACAAGGCGCAATTCATCGGCTTGCTGGCTTGGCGCGGGCTGGTCCCGGTGGGGCGCGTGTCTGAACACCTGCGGGCGCAGGTCGGCACCAATTGGGTTGGCCCTGGGGCGCACGTCATCACTTACCCGGTACGCGCAGGTGAGCTGATGAACGTGGTGGGCATCATCGAGCGCGAAGGCTGGCGCAGCGAGTCCTGGACCGAGCGTGGTACCCACGCCGAGCTGCTGCAAGATTTTGGCCACTGGCATGCCGACGTCTGCGAGTTGATGTCGGCCATTGAGCAACCCTTCAAATGGGCCTTGCTGGGCCGCGCCCCGAAAACGGGCTGGGCGCAAGGCCATATTGGCTTGATGGGCGACGCCGCGCACCCCACCTTGCCGTTTTTGGCGCAGGGCGCCAACATGGCCATCGAAGATGCCGCCGTCATGGCGCGTTGCCTGGCCTTGGATGAACCGACCGAACAAGCCTTGGCCCGGTATGAAAAACTGCGCTGGCAGCGCACCGCCGACATCGTCAACCGTTCGCGCGACAACGCCCTGCGCTTTCACAACCCCCAGTTGTCGGACCCGGCCAAAGCGGTGGACTATGTCAGCAGCGAATGGGCGCCCGAAAAAGTCCGCCGCCGCTATGACTGGATGTTTGAATACGACCCTTTGAAAGTCCCCCTATGAGTCTGGATGCGCCTGTTTTGGTGGTGGGCGCGGGGCCTGTGGGCATGACCCTGGCCCTGTGTTTGGCGCGCCGCGGCATCGCTTGCACCTTGGTCGAAATGCGGCCTGCTGGCGCGCTGCCTGACGTCAAGTGCAACCACATCTCGGCCCGCAGCATGGAGCTGTTTCGCACGCTGGGCCTGGCCCAAGACCTGCGTGCAGCTGGCCTGCCCGACGATTACCCACACGATGTGTCTTACCGCACCAGCACCGTGGGACAAGAAATTGCCCGCATCCACATTCCCGGGCGCAGCACCCGCCTGACCGACCACAGCGGCCCCGACGGCGATTGGCCCACGCCCGAGCCACCCCACCGCATCAACCAGCGCTACATCGAGCCGATCTTGGCGGGGCATGTGGCCCAGCAAGGCTTGATCACCACCCTTTACCGGCACCAGGTGCTCGACTTCGAACCCAGCGACGACCAGGTGAGCGTGCGCATTCAAAACCTGGACACGCCCGATGCGCCCCCGCTGCAAATGCAAGCGGCCTACCTGGTGGGCTGCGACGGCGGCCGCTCGGTGGTGCGCAAAACCATGGGGGCCCAACTGGTGGGCGATGAGGTGGTGCAGCGCGTGCAGAGCACCTGCATCCGCGCCCCTGGCCTGCTGGCGCGCCTGCAGGCCCCGGCCGCTTGGGCCATGTTCACCGTCAACCCTCGGCGCAGCGGCAACATTTACGCCATCGACGGCCAAGAGGTCTGGCTCATCCACAACTACCTGCGCGACCACGAAACCGACTTTGACGCGGTGGACCGCGATTGGGCCATCCGCACCATTTTGGGCGTGGGCGAAGACTTTGAGTATGAACAGATGAGCCGGGAAGACTGGATTGGCCGCCGCTTGGTGAGTGACAAGCTGCGCCAAGGCCGCGTGTTTTTGGCCGGTGACGCCGCTCACCTGTGGGTGCCCTATGCCGGTTATGGCATGAACGCGGGCCTGGCCGATGCGGCCAATCTGGCTTGGCACCTGTCGGCGCAAATCGAAGGCTGGGCCGCACCCGAAGCCTTGTCGGCCTACGAAAAAGAGCGCCACCCGATCACCGAACAGGTCTCACGCTTTGCCATGAACCATGCGCACGCCATGAGCCAGCGCCGCCGCGAGATCCCTTTGAATCTGGAAGACGACAGCCCTGAAGGTCAGGCCGCACGGGAGGCGTTTGGTCAAAACTTGTACGAGCTGAACGTGCAGCAATACTGCTGTGCGGGTCTGAACTTTGGTTATTACTACGACCAGTCGCCCGTCATGGTGTACGACGGCGAGAAAGCGCCCGACTACAACATGGGCAGTTTCAAGGCATCGACGGTACCGGGCTGCCGTGCGCCGCATTTTTGGCTGGGTGAGGGGCAGTCGGTTTATGACGCCCTGGGCCCTGCTTACACCCTGCTGTGTCTGCAGTCAGACCCAGGTGATGCGGTTGAGGCTTTGCAAGCAGCCGCAGAACAATCGGGGATGCCGCTGCGTGTGCTGGATGTGTCCGGCTTGAAGGACTTGCCGACCGAATACCAACACCCTTTGCTCATGGTGCGGGCGGATGCCCATACGGTGTGGCGTGGGCATGGTCTGAATGAGGCAACGGCCACCGCCTTGGTGGCCCGTTTGTGTGGCCGCGCAGACTTCACTCCAGCTTGATGTTGGCCTTTTTGATCAAGTCACCAAAACGATCGAATTCCTGACGGTTCATTTGAGCAAACTGCTCGGGCGTCAGGTTGCTGGGCTCACCGCCCAGGCCTTTGAGTTTGGTCTGGATGTCGGGCATCTTCACAATTTTGGCCAACTCACTTTGCAGCCGGGCAATCACGTCGGGCGGCGTGCCGGTGGTCACGAACATGCCGTACCAAGTGCTCATTTCAAAACCGCGCACACCGGCCTCGGCCAATGTGGGCACTTGGGGCAACTCGCTGCTGCGGGTGGCGGTGGTCAAGGCCAAGGGTTTGAATTTGCCTGCCTTGATTTGGCTCATGGCCGATGAGGTGGTGTCGAACATGATCTGCACGTTGCCGCCGATGATGTCCAGATGCGCTTGGCTGCTGCCCCGGTAGGGCACATGGATGCTTTTTACCCCCGCGGCCAGGTTGAAGCCTTCGCCCGCGATGTGCTGGGTGCTGCCCACGCCAGAAGACGCGTACTTGAAGTCGTTGGGCTTGGCTTTCATCAAGGCCACCAGTTCGGCCACGTTGTTGGCCGGCACGTTGGCCCCCACCACCAGCACGTTGGGCACCGTCACGATCAGGCCCACAGGCGTTAAGTCTTTGATCGGGTCGTAACCGAGCTTGATCAGATGCGGCGCGATGGCTTGTCCGGTGTTGGTGGCCACCAGCAAGGTGTGGCCGTCGGAAGGGGCTTTGGCGGTCAGGTCGGCAGCGATCGTGTTGGAGGCCCCTGGCTTGTTGTCCACCACAAAGGAGCCTTTGAACGCCTCGCCCATTTTTTCGGCCAACATGCGGGCAATGATGTCGGTGCCACCGCCGGCGTTGGCCCCCACCATGATGCGCACCGGCTTGGTGGGGTAGTTTTGCGCCAGACCCAGCAAAGGCGTGGCCAGCAGGGCAGCGAGCAGGATTTTTTTCAGCTTCATGACAAGGTCTCCTTGAGGTTGTTGCGTCGTTATGCGGTAGCGTGCTGGCGGTGGGCGGTGGCCATGCGGGTGGCCAACTCAAAAGCATTGGTCATGGCTTGCGGGTTGGCCACGCCCTGACCTGCGATGTCGTAAGCGGTGCCGTGGGCCGGCGTGGTGATGGGGCAGGGCAGGCCGCCATGCACCGTCACGCCTTGCTCAAAACCCATCAGCTTCATGGCGATCTGCCCTTGGTCGTGGTACATGGTCACCACGCCGTCGTAGCCGCCCGGCGAGCGGATGGCACGCACAAACGCGGTGTCGGCTGGAAAGGGGCCATCGGCCACAAAACCCATGGCGGCGGCTTGCTGCACACCAGGCGTGATGATGCGGCCTTCCTCGTCGCCATAGTTGCCGTTGTCGCCGTTGTGCGGGTTGAGTCCACAGACCGCGATGCGCGGTTTGCTCACACCAGAGGCCTGCAGGGCCTGCGAAATCATGCGGATGGCGTCAGCCACTTTGTCCGGGCTCAGCAGGCTGGCGACTTCGTTCAGGGGGACATGCGAGGTCACGCGCGCGGTCCAGAGGTTTTTCAGCACATTGAGTTCGCCGCACACGCCGCTGTAGTGCATGTGTTCGGCAAACCAGCGCAGTTCGTCTTCTTGCGTCATGCCGCCTTGGCGCAGGGCCGATTTGTTCAGCGGGGCAAAGCAAAAAGCATCGGCTTGGCCTGCCATGACCAAATCGACCCCGGCTGCCAAGGCCTCGACCATGTAGCGGCCGTTGAGAGCGGTGGCCTGACCGCGCTCAAACCTTGGGGCTCGGTAACCAGACCAGTCGTGCCAGTGCATCTCTTGGGGCACGCTGATCGTGTCCTTTTGTCCGATCAAGATGACCCGCGCTTGCTTTGGCCAAGTCGGGTTTTGCAGCATTTTTTCGACCAATTCAGGGCCGATGCCCGCCGGATCGCCTGTGAAAAGAGCCAGGGTTGGCAAAGACATGTTGGAAACTTCCATCAAAAAGAGGTGCGCATTGCTGCGTAATCCGTAATTACGGATAATCCTAGGTGGGAGCACAGAGTGGGTCAAGCTCTGGTTTTCCCCGATACTTGGCAACCATGTCTTCACAAGATCCTTCCAGATTGATCGAGCGCGTGACGCTCCACGAAGAAGTCACCCACCGTTTGCGTGACATGATCGTGTCTTTGCGCTTGCGGCCGGGTGAGCGCATCCAAGAGATGGAGGTGGCCCAGCTGCTGGGCGTCTCCCGAACCCCTGTGCGCGAAGCCATCAAAGTGCTCACGGCCGAGGGGCTGGTCGAACTCTTGCCGTTGCGCGGCGCCATCGTGAAGGTTTTTTCGGCCAAAGACGCCCGCGACATGCTCGAGGTGATCGCGCTGGTGGAGTCCTATGCCGGAGAGTTGGCCTGTCAGGCCAGCCAAGACAAAATCGACGAGATCTTGGCAATGCACCGGCAAATGCAGACGCTTTATGAAGCGCGGAATAGACCGGCCTATTTCGCGCTGAACCAGCGCATCCACGATGCGCTGATTGCCTTGGCCGACAACGACACCTTGAGCATGACCCACGCCACTTTGAGCAAGCGCATGCGAAGTTTGCGCTACAGCGGCAACGCCACGCCCGAAAATTGGAGCGCCGCCATGGGCGAACATGCGCAAATGATGGTCGCATTGGCCGCGCGCGACGGCCGCGCCCTGTCCCGCATCATGGGCGAGCACATCCGCAACACGTGGCCGCGCATCAAAGACGTGGTGAACTGAAGCGACAAGCTTACCGCTGGCGGCCTGCTAAGCTGACAGCATGCGCAACTCCACCGCTGCCTCTGAACACCTGATCGACTCGGCCTATGCCGCGCGACGCCTGTTGGTCACTTTGGCCCTGATGACCTTGGGGGGCTCCAGCATGTACGTGGTGGCCGTGGTGCTGCCCGCTGTTCAGGCCGAGTTCGGTGTCAGCCGCGCCGATGCCTCTTTGCCCTACACCTTGATGATGATCGGCTTTGGTGTCGGGGGCCTGTTCATGGGCCGCTGGGCCGACCGTGCGGGGGTGCATGTGCCCTTGATGTTGGGTGGTTTGGGCACGGGCCTGGGGTTCATCGCCGCCAGTTTGTCGGGCAACATTTGGTGGTTTGCTTTGGCGCATGGGGTGCTGATGGGCTTGCTGGGCAGCTCCACCACCTTTGCGCCTTTGTTGGCCGACACCTCGCTGTGGTGGAACAAGCGCCGGGGCATTGCCGTGGCGGTGTGCGCCAGCGGCAACTATGTGGCGGGTGCGATTTGGCCGCCTTTGACACAGCACGGCATTGAGCTCATGGGCTGGCGCAGCACCTATGTGGCGTTGGGTTTGTTTTGCGGCATCGGCATGGTGCTGCTGAGCTTGCTCATGCGCCAAAGGCCCCCGCTCTTGCAAAGCCCGGTGGTGGGCAGTGTGCAGGCCCTGCAGTCGGAGCGGCCGTTTGGTTTGAGCCTGAACAAAGCGCAGTTCTTGTTGTGCGTGGCGGGTGTGGCCTGTTGTGTGGCCATGGCCATGCCGCAGGTGCACATCGTCGCGTACTGCACCGACCTGGGTTTTGGCGCGGCACGCGGCGCAGAAATGCTCTCGCTCATGCTGGCCAGCGGCATCGCCAGCCGCTTGATTTCCGGGGCCATTTGCGACCGCATTGGCGGCCTGCGCACCCTGGTGCTGGGCTCGGTCTTGCAGGGTGTGGCTTTGCTTTTGTTTTTGCCTTTCGATGGCCTGGTGTCGCTCTACATCATCTCGGCGCTGTTTGGTCTGTTTCAGGGCGGCATCGTGCCCGCCTACGCCATCATCGTGCGCGAGTATTTCCCGGCCAAAGAAGCCGGTTCACGCGTGGGCGCGGTCATCATGGCCACGCTCTTGGGCATGGCTTTGGGCGGCTGGATGTCGGGCAAGGTGTTTGACGTCACAGGCTCTTACCACGCGGCTTTCATCAACGGCGTGCTGTGGAATGCGCTCAACCTGAGCATTGCCTTGTGGTTGCTTTGGCGCGTCAAGCGGGCGGGCACTCAACCGGTTTGAGCCCCTGCGCAAGTGCGGCCTGAGCTCAGTCCTGAGCGGACCAGCTCAGCCCCGCATCCAGCGGGTAAATCGGGCGGCGCAGGTGTTTGAACTGCAGCTCGCTGTAGTCCGAGGTGCAAGCTCCAGCCCCAGCACATTCCACCGTGGCACCGGCCAGGTGGCCCAGGCCAGCGCGCCAGTGCACGCGGCTCTTGAGCAGCACAAACTGTTTTTGTGTCGGGTCGATGCCCAAGCACAGCAGGGCGTTCACATCGAAGGGTTCGACATGGCGCGAGATCAGCGCCACTTCCACATCGCCCGTGTCGATCACCACCGCCAGGCCCATGTTTTGCCGGGCGCCCTGGCTCATCGGGCCTTTGTTGCGGTATTTGCCGTTGGAAATCAGCTTGACCACGCCACTCAATTCGATGGGTGCGCTGGGGTGCGGCATCAGTGGCATGGCCATTTTGCCGCCCACTTGCAGGCGCACCTGCGCGCCGATGCCTGCCGCGATGGCTTCTTGTACCGCCTGTGGGTCAAAAATCGCGAACACCGCCACATTGCGCAAGCCCTGGCGCAGCACCTCGGCCAGCACGGCGGTGGTGTCCATGGTGCCGCCCGAGGCCGCGTTGTCGTAATGGTCGAGCAACATGACCGGAAACTCGGTGAGGGTCTTGGCGCGTGCCACCGAAACGGCCAGTGGCTCCAACTCGTACACCCATTTCGCCCGGCTGTCCCAAGCCATTTGCATCAGCTCGTCCCGCAGGTGCAGCGCCAGCGCCGGGTCGTTGTCGGTCACTACCACCACCGACAGGCCCGCGTTTTGGATGTCGGCATGCGGAAAGCCGGTGAACACGCTGGCGCACAAAGCGCCTTCGGCTTCCATTTGCCGGGCCCGCGCCTGGATGGACCGGTTGGGCTCGTCCAGCGAGCTTTGCCGCATGATGTGTGGGATCATGGGCAAGCGCCCCCAGGCCGTGGTGGGCTGCGCCTGGCCCTGGAGCAGCTTGAGCAAAGCCGAGCCCACCCGCACCCCGGTGCCGTACATGTCCACATGCGGGTAGGTCTGGTAGCCCGCCACGGCTTGCGCCAACTCGACCATGTCGGCGTACACATTGGCGTGCATGTCATAGGCTATGCCGATCGGCGTTTTGGGGTCAATGGCGCGGATGCGGCGCAGCAACTCGCCTTCACCGTCTTCGTGGCTTTGGCTGACCATGGCGCCGTGCAAATCCAGCAAGATGCCGTCAAAACCACCCCGCGCCACGGCCTGCAAAATCGCTTGGCTCATGGCCTCGTAGGCCTCGTCAAACACCAGCCCGCTGGGCGCAGCATGCGCCGCCAGTGCCAGTTCATAGTCGGCACCTGCCTTCTCTGCCAAGTCGATGAAAGCACCGGTGGCCGTGCCCGTGCCGCGAAACGCCGCAATGGCTGCCTCGCCTCGCGGCGGTGCCTCACCCGGGCCGAGCGCAAAGCGCTGCAGGTCGGTGGGCACCGGCGAAAAGGTGTTGGTCTCGTGCATCATCATCGCGATCAGCAAACGCATGGCAGGCTCTCCAATTCAACAGACTTTCATGATGAACCTGTTGACCATCAGCCCACAGTCACCGAGGTGCCAAAGGGTGCCTGAATCGGTCTTGCTTCGGATTGACAGTGCGGTTCTTCGGCCACAGACTTGTTGCCAAACTCCATCGTCCATTTCTGGTGATCTTCCTATGTTCCCTTGCATCGACACCCTGTGTGCCACTTCGGCCTTTGAACGTGGCCAAATTTATGGCCAACAAGCCAAGGACCGCATCCAGCACAGTGTGATCACCTACGCCCGATTGTTTGCCGCTTGCGGCATCGACTGGGTCGGCGCTTGCAAGCGGGCCATGCACTTTGAAGGCGTGATCGCCCAGGTTGATGCCGACTTGATGGCTGAGCTGCAGGGCATGGCTGAGGGCAGCGGCCAGAGCCTGGGCAGTCTGCTGGCGCTGAACTGCCGCACCGAAATCTTGCCGCCCACGTTTTTCAGCGACGAGCCGCAACTGGCCCATGCCGCCTTGGCCGCCAACCGCGCCGCAGGCCTGCCCGACTGGTTGGCCGATGCACCTTGGGACGGCGCTTTGAAGGATGGCGAATGCACTGCCATGGGCGTGACCGCCGCCGCCAGCCGCACAGGCCAAGCTTGGCTCGCGCAAAACTGGGACTGGATGGGCCGCCAACGCGAAGCCCTGGTGCTGCTGCACACCCAAGGCCCCAGCGGCCAAAGCATCACCACCCTGACCGAGGCCGGCATGCTGGCCAAGATCGGCATCAACCAATCGGGCTTTGCGCTGGGCCTGAACATCTTGCGCTCCCACCGCGACGGCAGCCGCCTGGGCGTGCCGGTGCATGTGCTGCTGCGGCATTTGCTCGACTGCCGCTCTGTGGCGCACGCCCGCGAGCGTTTGCATGCTTTGCAATCTGAGTTGGGGCTGGGCTTTGGCGCGGCCTCCAACGTGCCCTGCGCCGACGCCGAGGGCCAGGCCGCTTGCTTTGAGGTCTCGCCTGCGGGCTGGGCCGAGGTCAGGCCTGTCCATGGTGTGGTGGTGCACACCAACCATTTCGTGTGTGAGTCGCTGCTGGCCGAACAAGCCCCCGTGGGCCCTGGCTTGTCGAGCCACAGTCGACTGAGCACTGCGGAGCAACACGCTTTGAAGACCCCCATCGGTCAGGCCGAGCTGGAGCACTTCTTGCGCGATGAGTCCAACGGCTTTTTGTCCATTTGCCGCAGCCCCGACCCGAGCGTGCCGCCCGAAAGCCGCGTCGAAAGCGTGGCGGGCATCGTCATGCACACCCAGCCTCCGGCCATGTGGGTGGCCTGCGACGTGCCCACGCGCGTGGCGTTTGAATTGGTACCGCTGGCCCGGGCGGCATTGCCCGTCTGAGCCTATTGCGCCTCAGGCCCCCAGGTGCTGCACCACGTCTGTGATGCGCCAGTCCAGCTGCAGGCCGTGCGCCAGCGCCAAAGCGTTCAGGCCGTTGACCACGCCGTTGTCCAGCCCGTCTTGCGCCTCGCCAATGCGCGCCGAGGTGTGGGCATACAAAATGGCCAGCACGCCCACCGCCTGCAACTCGCGCAAGGCCACGCGACCCGCATCGTCCTTGCCGCCCCCGGCATCGTTGAAGGCCACCGCAAAAGGTTTGTGGGTTTGAGCGGTCACAAAATGCGAAGCCGACAAGCCCCCGTGCGAGCCCGACACGATCACTGCGCCGGCATGGCTGGCGTTGACCAGCGCAATCGAGTCCAGCAAAACCAGTGTGCGCTGGGTCACCGCGTTTCCTTCGCCACATCCTGCTCGAAGCTGGCCCCTTGCAAAGGGGCTTTTCCGGCCATCCAGCCGCTGTAGACGGTTTGGAAGTCGGCCACGATTTGCGCCAGCGGCATGTCGTCAAAGGTGCCGCGCTGGTTCACGTATTCCATGTGCCGGTTGCCCGATTTGTCGAACGGGTGGTAAATCGAATCGTTTCGGCCATCAAATTCCAGCGGCAGCAGGCCGAACTTGTCGCACAGCGCGATGTTGAAGGCGGGCGTGGCCTTGACCCATTGGCCGTCCAGCCAAATGTCGGCATAGCCGTGCCAGATGAACACATCGGTCTGCATGGTCTGGCGCAAGCGCTCGGTGCTCAAGTGGTTGCGCACATCGGCGTAACCCAGCCGGGCATGCAGGCCTGCGGCCCGGCAAGCCGCTGCCATCAAGGCCGCCTTGGGCACGCACCAGCCCGAGCCTTGGGCAATCACCGAGCTGGCCCGCATGCCTTCGATGGACAGCTCGATGCGGTAAGGGTCGTAACGGAACTGGTCGCGCACCGCCAAGTACAGCGACACGGCGCGCTCGCGCTCAGTGGCGCCTTGCGCGTGCTGGCGCGCCAAGGCGATCACGTCGGGGTGGTCGCTGTCGATCAAGGCCGTGGCGGCCAGCGTGGTGGGGGAGGGCAGGTCGGTCATGCGCTTCACTGTAGCGCGCGCGGCAGCACATGGCTGTCACGCTGGCTATAGTTCCTTGCAGGGCAACACAAGGAGACACGGGCATGGCCTCGGTTTTGAATTTCGGTGCGGTGCGGGTGCACCTGGGCGAGAAGTCCGGCAAATACCCCGACGGCAACCAACTCATCGTGCAGGGGACTGACATGCGCGTGGCCTTTGACACGCCCGAGGTGGCCAACCGCATCGGCCCCGAGCTGGACACGGTGGACCTGGTCATCTTGGGCCATGTGCACGAAGACCACATGGCCGGTCTGCACCGCCTGCCTCACGCCCCCGTGCAAGTGCACGAGGCCGACTTGGCCGCTGCCCAATCGTGGGACGGCATGTGCCAGCACTATGGCTATCCCGCCGATGTGCTGGATGCGATGCTGGCCATCGTGCAAAAAGATTTTCATTACCAGCCCCGCCCGGACGCCACGGGCTACAGCGACGGCGCGGTCTGGGACTTGGGCGGCGGCGTGCGCGTGCGGGCGCACCACCTGCCGGGCCACACGGCGGGGCACTGCGCCCTGGTGGTGGAAAGCGAAGGGCTGGCCTTCATTGGCGACATCGACCTGAGCGGCTTTGGGCCCTATTACGGCGACGCGACCTCCAACCTGAGCGACTTCCGCCAGACTTTGAAGAAAGTGGCCGATTTGGACGCCCGCATCTGGGCCACCTCGCACCACAAGGCGGTCATCACCGACCGGGCGCAGTTTGTGGCCGATCTGGCACGCTTTGCCAGCAAGATCGACGAGCGCAGCGCGCAACTGCTGGCTTATTTGCACACCCCGCACAGCCTGGACGAGCTGGTTGACCGCCGCCTGTTGTACCCGCCAGGCTACGACGTGCCCTTTGTGCCCTGCGCCGAGCGCCACACCATCGGCATGCACCTGGCCGAGTTGCAGGCGCAAGGGCAAATCCAGACGCTGGACGATGGCCGCTTTTTGGCTGTTTGATTTTTTGGCGCTTTCATTTTTGCAACGCCTTCACCCCGCACCCGAACAGGAGACCCCACATGACCCCCGAACAGCTCTTGCAGCACCACGACCAAGCCCGTTTGTGGGGGCAGCCTCCCGGCGTGGTGGGCGGCCCCGACACGGCGGTGGCCTACCAAAAAGCCCTGGCCGTGCGCCAGTTGCGCCAGCAGCGCGGCGAAGTGGCCAAGGGCTACAAGATTGGTTTTACCAACCGTACGCTGTGGCAACGCTATGAGGTGTTTGGCCCCATGTGGGGCACGGTCTGGAACACCGGCCTCAGCTTTGCCCAGCCTGCCGCATCGGGGGCGGCCGAGGGCAGCATCGAACTGAGCCACACCTGCCAGCCCCGGCTGGAGCCCGAAATCGTCTTCGGCATGAAGGCCACGCCACCGGCCAATGCCAGCATGCAGCAGCTGTTTGAAGCCATCGACTGGATTGCACCGGGTTTTGAAGTCGTGCAGTCGCACTGCCTGGACTGGAAATTCAGCGCCACCGACACCATGGCCGACAGCGGCTTGCACGCCCGCCTGCTGGTGGGCCAGCGCCTGCCCATCCAGCAACTGGCCGCCGATGCGCAGGCCCTGCACACCCTGCTGGCGCAGGCCCAGGTCACGCTGTTCAAAAACGGCCAAGCGGTGGAGCAGGGCAGCGGCACCAACGTGCTCGACAGCCCGCTCAACGCCTTGCACCACTTTTTGGAAGAGCTGCGCCAATGTCCCGGCGCGGTCGATCTGCAAGCGGGCGACGTGATCACCACCGGCACCTGGACCGACGCCTGGCCCCTGCAAGCGGGTGAAAGCTGGCGCGCCGAGTTTTCTGCGCCCTTGGGCAGCCTCAATGCCCAGATGCGCTGAGCGCCGCCGCTGTCCGAGCGCCCAAAAAAACGCCCCGAGCCGCAAAGCCCGGGGCGTAAATCAACAAAAATGTCAGGCAACTGCAAGAAGCATGACAAGCCCAGTATACTGTAAATATAAACAGTATTTTGATTTGTCCATTGCCCCACCTGCAGCCACAGCTTCCCTCATGCACGCCCCAGACACTCCCCAAGCCCTGCCCCTCGGAAACTGGTGGCTGCAGGCCTTGCCCGCCAGCATTGCCGCGGGTTTTCCGTCGCCCGCCGAAGACCACCAGGTCGAGCGCATCGACCTGATGCAGCAGCTGGTCAAGCACCCGCAGGCCACGTTTTACATCCGCGTGCGCGGCGAAAGCATGCGCGATGCGGGCATCCTTGACGGCTCGGTGGTGCTGGTGGACCGCGCCATCACCCCCGCCGACGGACAGATCGTGCTGGCCGTGGTCGACGGTGACTTCACCTGCAAAACCCTGCGCCTGAACGCCCAGGGCCTGCGCCTGCAAGCGGCTCACCCCGACTACCCTGACATCGTGCCCAAAGACGGCCAAAGCGTGGACATCTGGGGTGTGGTGGTGGCGACCATCCACCAACACACCACTTGATCTGATCGACCTGCTATGGCCAGCATTTCCCCACGCCGCCGCCGCGACGACTTCGAGGCCGAGCGCGTCTACGACTACCCCCAGCACCTGCGGGACGCCATCGAAGACGCGCCCACCGGGGCGGGTGTGTATATTTTTCACGGCCAAGAAGGCGACTTGCCGCTGTACATCGGCAAAAGCATCAACATCCGCGCGCGGCTGCTGTCGCACCTGCGCACCCCCGACGAGGCCCGCATGCTGCGCCAAACCCAGCGCATCAGCCACATCCGCACGGCGGGCGAGATCGGCGCGCTGCTTTTAGAGGCGCAAATGATCAAGGCCCAGCACCCCTTGTTCAACCAAAAACTGCGCCGCAACCAACAGCTGTGCAGCCTGCAACTGACGGGCGAAGTGCCGCAAGTCGTCTATGCCCGCGACATCGACTTTGCCAGCCAGCCCGAGCTGTACGGTCTGTACGCCAGCCGCCACGCCGCACTCGATGCCCTGCGCGCCATCGCCGACCAAAACAAGCTGTGCTACGGCCCGCTGGGCCTGGAAAAAGGGCCCCCCGGCAAAGCCTGCTTCAGGGCTGCGATCCGTCAATGCGCGGGCGTGTGCCGGGGCGACGAAACCCCCGAGGCGCACCGCGAGCGCTTGTTCACCAGCCTGCTGGCGCTGCGCGTGGAATGCTGGCCCTACGAAGGGGCGGTGGGCTTGGTCGAGCGCGATGGCGAACTCACGCAAATCCACGTGGTGAAGCACTGGTGCTATCTGGGCAGCGCCCCCACCCCCGAAGCGGCCCGCCAACTGAGCCAATCGGCCATCCATGTGGCCGCCCACTTTGACGCCGACAGCTACAAAATTCTGTGCCGACCGGTGCTCACGCAAAGTGTGGACATGGTGTTGTTGTGAGCCCGCACGACCCGTCAGACCATTCGGTTGAAGCCCGCACCCAACGCAACCCAAGCCCATCATCATGAAAATCCACCTGCAAACGCCCGAGGACATACGCCTGCAAATTTGGAAAGAGCTGGGTCGGGCCAGTCTGGACCGGCACCACGAATGGCGCACACCGGTGCTGGCCTCTGCCGATGCAGGCGGCTTGCCCGATGCCCGCACCGTGGTGCTGCGGCAGGTGGACACGGTGGCTGGGCAGCTGACTTTTTACACCGACAGCCGCAGCCCCAAAGTGGCCCAACTGCAGGCTCAAGCCTCAGCGATGCTGGTGTTTTGGAGTGCGCGTTTGAGCTGGCAATTGCGGGTGCGGGTGACTTGTTCGGTGATCACTTCTGGCCAACAGGTCGAGACACTGTGGCAAGGGGTCAAACAGTCGGCGGCTGCGGGCGATTATTTGTCGCCACGGCCGCCGGGTGCGGTGTTGCCGCCAGACAGTGGCACGGCAGATGCAGCCAAGACCAACGCCCCCGTGCCAGCACACAGTTTTGCCCTGCTGCGTGCGCAGGTGCTTCAGATGGACTGGCTGGCGCTGTCGCGCGACGGGCACCGCCGGGCGCAGCTGGGCGCCAACACCTGGGCGTGGCTGACGCCCTGAATGCTTTCAGCGCCGGTTTTGGAGCCGTTGGCTCTTGCGGCTTTTTTCAAAAAACGCGTCGGGTTTGGTTTGCACCCACTTGATAAAGCGGGCCATCTCTTCGGGCTGCTTCAAGGCTTCGACCGTGGCGTAAGTGCGGGCCAATTCGGTCTCGGTGAACAGCGCATGGATCTGGCGGTGGCAAATGCGATGCAGCACCACCGTGTGCGCGCCCCCGTGTGACTTGGGCACCAGATGGTGCGCGTCTTGTTGGCTGGGTGGAATGGGGCGGTTGCACAGGGGGCACAGCACGTCGACACCGTGCGGTGCGGGCAAGGCTTCAAGCTGGGCTTGAATCAGTTTTTTGCGAATGCGCCCCGTCACGGCTGAAAGACTGTGTTGACCATCGCCCAAGGCTACAACAGACCACCCTCGGCGCAGGCCGTACCCGGCGATTGAGCCCGGCGCCTTTCAGGACATCAGGGCAGAAGATCGATCAAGATCTCGTTGCGCCGGTTCCACGGCAAGGTGAACGGATCGTCGTAACGGGCCACTTGGGCCGTGGGGCTGAGTTTCAGGTTTTTGGTTTTGGCCCAAGCCTGCAGCCGCTCAGTTTGCTCTTGAACGCTGGTCTGCGTGGTGAAGCCGCCAAAGCGCACCGACGCCACCTCGTGCTCGGCCACAGGGCGCAGCTGAACCTGTGGGTTCAGTGGCTTGGGCAAGGTCTGCAAACTCTCGGCGGACGGCATCACAAAGTGCACGCGCCAGCCATCGGTTTCGGGTGTGACGGTGACGGGTGCGGTCATCGAGATCTTGCGCTGAGCGCCCACCTCGGCTTGGACGTTGTCGCCAAAAATATAAGACGCGATGCGCCGAAAGCCATTGCGGCTGGCGGCGTCAAAGTCGCCACCGATTTGGGTTTGCGCCACCGTGAAAGCGGCGTAGCGGCGCACCTCAAAAGGTGGCTCAGAAATCAGCACGGTGTAACGCGGTTCTTCAACGGCCATGGCAGCCCCACAAAAAACAAACAGAACAGAAAAAAACCAGCGCATAAAAGCTCGCTTGAAAAGAGGGTATGGGGCTCATTAAAACAAAGGATGGGCTCAGACGTCGGTCCGCTGGCGCACGCCTGCGCGAGCTGGGGGGCAACAGCGCGGGCAGCGCCACCTTGGTCCGTTGCTTCTTTACCCCTATATACTGATCATACATACAGTATTGACTGCCACCCTCCCCATGCTCGCCCTCATCGACGGCAACAACTTTTACGTCTCTTGCGAACGCGTCTTCCAGCCCTGGCTGCAAGGCCGGCCGGTGGTCGTGCTGTCCAACAACGACGGCTGCGCCATTGCCCGCAGTGACGAAGCCAAAGCGCTGGGCATCAAAATGGGCGTGCCCTGGTTCAAGATACGCGACCTGGAGGAAGAAACCGGGCTCGTCGCCCTGTCAGCCAACTTTGCGCTGTATGGCGACATGAGCGACCGCATGATGAGCCTGGCCGCAGGCCTGGGCCACATGCAAGAGGTCTACAGCATCGACGAAAGCTTTGTCGACCTGAGCGGCATCCCCGGTGACCTGGTGCGCCGCGCCCGCACCATCCGCAGGCGCATCCTCCAGTGGATCGGCATCCCGACTTGCATCGGCATCGGCCCCACCAAAACCCTCGCCAAATTGGCCAACGCCATCGCCAAAAGCGCCGAACGCAAACCCGGCAGCTACCCCGCCCACCACGCCCAAATCTGCCATCTGGGCGCGTGCACAACCGAAGAACTGCAGGCCCTGCTTCAGGCCACCGAAGTGGGCGACGTCTGGGGCGTGGGCCGCAAGATCGGTGCCCAGCTGCGCGAAAACGGCATCCACACCGCGCTCGACCTGCAGCGCATGAACCCGGCCGCCGCCAAAGCCGGATGGTCCGTCGTGCTGGAAAAAACCGTGCGCGAACTGGGCGGCACACCCTGCATCGAATTCGAAGACGAACCCCAGGGCAAACAACAAATCGCCTGCACCCGCAGCTTTGGCCGCCCGGTGACCGAGCTGGCCGATTTGCAGCAGGCCGTGACGGAATTCGCCTGCCGCGCTGCCGAAAAACTGCGCAAGCAAAAGGGCCATGCGGCGCAGGTGTTGGTGTTCATCCGCACCAGCCCATTCAGAAAGCAAGACGCCCAGTACAGCCGCAGCGCCTGCCTGCCGCTGCCCGTGCCCACCAGCGACAGCGCCCACATCACGCAAGCGGCTTTGGTTTTGCTGCACAGCATTTACCAGCCGGGGTTTGTGTATGCCAAAGCAGGCGTGATGCTGATGGGTTTGCAACCGGCCACGCGCCAGCAGATGACGCTCGATTTGTCGCGTCACGCAGGCGATGCCCAACCTGTCAACCGCATGCGACTGATGCAGACCATGGACCTGATCAACCAGCGCCATGGCCGGGGCAGCTTGAAACTGGGCAGCGCAGGCATCGGGCAAACGGCGCGCATCTGGCACATGAAGCAAGACTTCAAAACCCCGGCCTACACCACCGACTGGTGGGGCTTGCTGACGGTGCAAAACGACCCGGTCCGGGGGGGTGATCAGTGGCCCTTGCGCCATGGCGGGTATTGAAAAGCGCATGCAGCCCACTGATAGACTCAGGGCTCAAAAAAATCTCGCCCCTCCTTTCGTTTTGCCGCTGATTTCCAAGACCACCGCCCCCGCGTTTGACGACACCGCCGATACCGCCGACAGCCCCATCGATGTGGTCTACCTGTGGGTCGATGGCAATGACGCCATCTGGCGGGCCAAGCGTGCAGCGGCTTTGGCGCAATTGCCGCACGACACCGGTGCGGCCATGGCGCGTTACAGCAACGTCGAGGGGCGGTTTCGTGACAACCATGAGCTGCGTTACAGCCTGCGCGCCCTGGAGAAGTTTTTCCCCCAGCACGGTCATGTCTACATCGTCACCGATGCCCAAGCCCCTGATTGGCTGCGCCCCTCAGACCGTTTGACGCTGGTGGACCACCGCGATCTGATGCCCGAGGCTTCGCTGCCCACCTTCGATTCGGGCCACATCGAGTCCTGGATCCACCACATTCCCGGCTTGTCTGAGCGTTACTTCTATTTCAATGACGATGTGTTTTTGGGTGCCCCCCTGAACCCGGACGATTGGTTCACCGCCGATGGGTTTTATGTGACCTGGTCCGACGAACCCGACGTCACGGACGAAGCCATGCGCACGGACGCCACCTCGCTTGAAAACGCTTGTCGTTTGTCGATCGAATGGCTCACGACGCAGGCCCGATGGGCTTTGGCCGGACAAGCTGCCGCCCCCGTCAACCGCCAGCAAGACCCGCTGTACCAAAGCACCTTCCGCACCTTTGCCCATTCGCCCCGGCCCATGCGCCGGTCCATCTTGCGTGAGCTGGAAAACACCGCGCCCGAACTGTTTGCAGGCGTGCGCTCCACGGTGTTTCGCAGTTGGGACAAGCCCACCATCGTGTCGGACTTTGTGTTGCGCTGGGCGCTGGCCCATGGCTTGGCCCAGCAGCGCACTTACCGGCACGGCCATGTGTCCACGGGCGATGCCGACCAAGAAGCGCAGTTGCAGGCTTTGGCGGCTGAATTTGGTGCATTGGATTTCTTTTGCATCAACGACACCACCGACGATGCGCAACACGACGACCCGCGTTTGCGCCATGTGCAATCGGTGTTGCAAGCCATGCTGCCGAAGGCCTCGACTTTTGAGCAAACGGCCCAGCACGTGGGGGGTGTGAGCGAGGTTGTGGCAGAAGCGACCGCTGCCGAAATTCACCAGGGTGCACAAGCCCCTGCGGCGCACCAAAGCGCGGTGTCAGGCGCTCGCCGAAGGGCTTGAGCGGAAGGACGCGGCCAGCGCCACGGCCTCCTTCACATCGATGCAAATGCCATCCGCGCCCAGGCTGCGGGCGTCGTGCTGTTGCACTGTGAAGATGGGGCCACCCAGCAAGACGCCTGGTTCGGGGTTCCCCGATGCAGCTTTGAGCGCGCGGATCAGACCTGGCAGGGTTTTGAGTTGCGCCTCGGTGGCACAAGAAATGCCGATCACGTCAAACCATTCGTTGTTGACCGCGTGCACCAGTTCTTTTTCGCTCAGCGAGATCTCGATGACCACGTCCCAGCCCGCTTTGCGGAAGAAATCGGACACGATGGTCATGCCCAAAAAGTGCTGTGAGCCCGGAGCCGAGGCCAGCATGATGCGCTGCACATCGCCGCCCAGTTGCGGGCCGTTTTGGTATTCAAAACCCAGGCGGTGGGTGATCTCGTGCATGCGCACCAAGCCGCAGGTGACCTCGGTGAAGTCACACAGGTCTTGCTCCCACATCAGGCCCAGTTGGCGGGCAGCCGGGGCGATCAGCTCCAGAAAAATGCGGTCGGTGGTCACGCCCTGGTGCAGCAATTCGTCGATGAATTGGGTGGTTTCGCTGGCCGAGCTGGATTTGCTCAAGGCGACAAAAGTGGCCAGCTGTTTGGGCGATATGCCGGGGCCTGCAGTGGGTGCGTTGGCATCGTGCAGGTCGACCCTGTGCGCCTGCACCAGGCGCGGGATGATTTGCGTCTCGATGACCTCGGTCAAAGACCGTTTGCAATCATCTTGACCGTTGGATGATTCTGCGTTGTGCGGTTGCATGGCGCGGCGGGTCACACTTTGTCCAAGGGACGACATGAGGGTCAACAAGGCGCTTGCATGTGCCTTCAACGGGTTGAAAGAAAGGCCCGGTAGATTGAGGTACATCAAGGAGTCCAAAAGTTAGTTTTGACCTTAACGGTTTCACCCCCCCTGTGCAAGTCACAATGGCCTGACATTTCTAGGGGTTATCACCTGTAAATCAAGGTGTACAGCAAGCCGGATTTTATTCAAGACTGAGCCGCGTTGCAGGGCTCTCGCGCAGCGGAAATTCATCGGTGTTGTCCGCCAAGGCCGGTGGAGTTCGTGCCTGGATGCGGGTGGTTTGCCGTGCTTGCTTGACGGCGTGTTTGCTGCTTCTGCCGCGCACCCGCATGCGCCACACCTGGAACGAACGCGCTTTCAGGTTGTGCCGCATCAGGGCGATCACTTGCGCTTCGTCCAAACCGTAGTTCAGCGCAATCGCTTCAAACGAGGTGCTGTCGTCCCAAGCCATCGCGATGATCTGAGAGGTGTCGGCGGCGTCGCGCACCTCAGGCAGGGCGTTGTAGGCTGGGTTCATGCAGCAGGGCCGTGCAGGGGGCTACTTCAAATGCCACTGGGGCGCCTGAAGGAACGGTTGCGGTCGCCGGTGACGAGTTCAATTTGCCGGACTTGGCCCTGCCGGCGGATGCTGAGTGTCACAGGGCTGCCCGCAGGCCCCAAGGCCGACAAGCGCCGGTAAAAGTCGGCCAAACTGACCAAGGCTTGGCCTTGCAGGGCCAGCAAGGTGTCGCCCACCATGATGCCGCTTTGGGCCGCGGGGCTGTCGGGCGAGACCCGCATCACGCCCAAACCGCCACTGGGCAGGGCTTGGCTGCTGATGCCCAGCCACGAGGGGGCTGGGCCTGGGCGTTTGCCGGTGCGCAGCAAGTCGGGCAGAGGGTCCTTGAGCAAGTTCACCGGCACATACAAATTGCCCGGCTGGGGCAGTTGGTCACCGAACACATCTTGCACCAGCAAAGAACCGATGCCCACCAGTTGCCCACGTTGGTCAAACAGACCGGCACCACTCCAGTTGTTCACCGCGGGCAAGGTCATCAAGGGCGCTTCCAGCAGGTATTCCCAACCCGCCGCAAAGGGTTGGCGCGACACCAACTCCAGTTGCGTCAATTCAGATTCTCTTTGGCCCAGTGTCCAGAGTTTTCCGGGAGTGGGCAGGGTGTCCGAGTCGCCCAAAGGGACGGCCTCCAAGCGCAGTGGTACCAAGGCCCGAATCAGCCCCAAACCGCTGGCGTTGTCCACAGCCCGCACTTGACCGGGAACCCTGCGGCCTTGGTGGTCGATCAGGTCCACCGTTTCGGCCTCCAGCAGCAGGTAGCCAATGGTCAGCACCGTGTCCGGCGCAATGACCACGCCAGAGCCTTGCCGCTGCCGACCCAGGGTGCGTGCGGTAGTGGCTTGCTCGTCGCTGTGGGTTTGCACACCGACCACCGATTGCATGATGCGCTGAACGGTGGGCGCCGTCAGGGCCTGCTCGGGCTGCGCCCAAGCCAAAGGCCAAGCCAACAAGCCCGTACACAACAGCATCAGCAATCGTTGGTTCATGGTCATTCCCCGTTAAAAGGCCAACCAAAGTGGCCAAAAGCGTCTGTCGTTGGCGGCATGCCGCTGCCAACGCTGTCTGATTGTGTGCCGGGGTGGTTTAACCCCATGCACGGGGAGCCTACTGCTTACTTGGGCAAATCGCGTGCACCGCTGGCGGGTCGGTACATCTTGAACAATTGCTCTGGCCCCACGCTGAAGTAATCGGCCGGACCGCCGCCGCGCAAAATGTGCCCCGCGTTGGCCGTGTCGTAGACGCCGTCTTTGAGCAAGCGCTGTGCGATGTGCACGCCCACCACTTCGCCAAACACCATCCAGGTCTCGATGTTGTACCCTTGCAGGTCTTTCAGTTGCAAGATTTGTGTGCACCGACATTCAAAGCTGACCGGGCTTTGCGCCACCCGTGGCACGCCCACGATGCGCGAGGACTCGGGTGTCAAACCCGCCAGATCGAACTCGCTCACCTCGGGGGGCACGGCCTCGCAGGTCTGGTTCATCCCCTCGGCCAACTCGCGGGTGACCAAATTCCAGACAAATTCGCCGGTGGCTTCGATGTTGTTCAGTGAGTCTTTACGCCCGATGCTGGAAAAACCAATGACCGGGGGCACGTAATTGAAGGCGTTGAAAAAACTGTAAGGCGCCAAGTTCAAAACACCGCTGGTGCTGCGGCTGGACACCCAGCCAATGGGCCGTGGGCCCACGATGGCGTTGAAAGGGTCGTGTTTCAGGCCGTGGCCTAAATGGGGTTCGTAAAAGTGCTGCATGCTGTGACTTTAAGCGGCGATGGGCGGCCTGCACAGTCATGCACCGGACAGCCTTGGCCGTCTATGATGGACGTCACTTGAGGAACCCCCATGACACGACCCCTTCTCGCCGAATCGGCCATTCACCCGGCCATCCGCCAACGCATAGCCGAGCACCACCTGCCCGTCATCCAGCGGGTGCAAACCGCCATCGCCCAGCACGCTGTGGTGGTCGTGGGCTTGTCGGGCAACCCGTTTGTGGGCAAAGCCCGCAAGGCGCTGACCGCAGCGGGCGTGGCGCACGAATACATCGAGTTCGGAAGCTATGTCTCGCAGTGGCGCTTGCGCAATGCGCTCAAGATGTGGACCGGCTGGCCCACGTTCCCCATGGTCTTTGTGCGCGGCACTTTGGTTGGTGGGGCCGATGACCTGCGCCGCCTGATCGACAGCGGCGAACTCAACACCTTACTCAAAGCCTGAGCGACATGGCGCTGCTTGCAAAACCCGAGTTGTGGCGCACCGAGGTGGGCATGGGCGATGCGGTGGCTGTGCTGAACATTCCCGGCGCACTCCAACGCGCACGCACTTTTGATATCGATGTGAGCTTGTTGGTGCGTGTGCCCGAAGACCATGCCCAGGCGTGGCACGCGTTGACACTGGAGATTGATGGCCGGCGGCAGTGGCACAGGCGCATTGCCAGCAGCTGCCCGGGGCAAACCGATGGACTCGATTACCACTGCCGCGTCTTGCTGGAGGCTGGCCCGGCCCTGCGCATCCGCGCGGTGGCGCTCACGCGTGGTGCGGTGGTGCAGCGCCTGCTGATCGAAGCGCGAGAAGACCTTTAGCCTCAGCCGATCACCGCCAACTCCCGCAGTGGGCGGTTGTGCACCAGGCGCTCAAAACCCAGCTCTTGCACATCGATGGTCTGCGCTTGGCCCAGCAGCATCCACTCGGCCAACGCCAAACCAGCACCGGCGGCGTGCTGCATGCCGTGGCCCGAAAAGCCGTTGATGAAATTCAGGTTGCCCAGCTCCGGGTGCGGGCCGATCACGGCGTTGTGATCGAAGGTGTTCATCTCGTAATAACCCGCCCAGGCCCGCTCCACCCGCAGTGCCGCCAGCGCCGGGATGCGGTGCGCGAGTGACGCCCATTGGTTGTCGTTCCACTCCGACCAGTCAGGCTCCAGCGGCAGATCGGCTTGGGTGTGCAAGGGCTCTGCACCGCTGATGAAAAATCGGCCTTCGGGCCGCAGCCACCAGCCAGTGGGGTCGATCAGCAAAGGGCAGTGGGCCAATGGCTCAGGGCAGGACAGCACAAACACCGTGCGCCGCGTGGCCTCGACGGGCAGCTGCACGCCGGCCATGGCCGCCACGGCCCCGGCCCAAGGCCCCGCCGCATTCACCAGCTGCCCACAGGGCAAGGTGCCGCCACTGGCCAGCCGCACCGCGTTGATTTGTGTGGCCGAGTGGTCCAGGCCCACCACCCGGTCGTGCAGGCGCTGCACGCCCTGGGCCAAGGCTTTTTTCAAAAACGCCTGGTGCAGGGCAGGGCCGTCAAACCAACCCTCACCGCTCAGGCCCAGACTGCCCAGTGCCACATCGTCCACATTCAGCCAAGGGAAGCGCTGGCGCAGGGCCTCGGGGCCGAGCAAGGCGACATCGGCCCCAGCTTGTTTTTGGATCTGGTGCGCGGTTTGCAAGGCTGCCTCTTGCTCGGGCTGGGCCAAGAACAAATAGCCGGGCTCTTGCAAACCCAGCGCCACCGGGTGATCGGGCAGGCTCAGGTGCTGCTCGGCCTCGCGCAAAAACGCGATGCCGTATTGGCTCAGCCGGATGTTGACGGGGCAGGTGAACTGCTGGCGGATCGAGCTGGCCGACAGCGAGGACGAAGCTTTGTCGTAACGCGTGTCCGACTCGACCAGTGTGACGGTTAAACCTGGCTGCAAGCGGGTCAACCAATAAGCCGTGGCCGCGCCCATCACGCCGCTGCCCACGATCACCACATCCGCGTGGCTCATGGCCGAATGCCCTCGGCCAAAGCCGCGCGGTACACCAGGCGTGCTGCCACGGTGTCTTCCACCGCTTGGCCCAATGATTTGAAAACGATGGTGGTGCCCGCAGGCGGCGGCGCCACGCGGCCGCACAAAACCTCACCCATCTCGGCGGCCACGGTGGCGCCCGACAACAGCACATCGCCCGATTCTTTCTCGGCGGCTTCGCGCTGGTCGGCCACCACCCAGTGGGCCATGGCCGCGTCGTCCAGTTCGCGCCAAGTGGGGCGGGGCGCGCCCACGGCGGCCACAAAGGCCCCAGGCTTGAGCCAGGCGCCTTGTAGCACCGGCTCGCTGGCGTTGGTCACAGTGCACACGATGTCGGCCCCGCGCACCGCCGCTTCGGCGCTGGCGCAGGCCACGCCACCGATGTCTTGTGCGCACTGCTGCGCGTTGGCGGCGTTGGGGCTCCAGACGCGGAACTCTGACACCTCGCGCACCGCGCTCAGCATCTGTGCGTGGCTGCGCGCCAGCACGCCGCTGCCCAGCATGGCCACCACCTGCGGCGTGCGCGGCACCAGCGCGTCGGCCGCCACGGCAGAAGCCGCAGCCGTGCGCATGGCGGTGATGGTGTTGCCCTCCATCACCGCCAGCGTCTGGCCTGTGGCCGGGTCCATCAGCACGATGATGCTGAGCAGCGTGGGCAAGCCCTTTTGCGCGTTGCCGGGCACCAAGGTGATGAGTTTGGTGCTGAGCGCATCACCCAGCTGCGCAGGTTTTAAAAACAGCAGGCCATCGGCCGAGGCATCGCCCATGGGCATGACCATGCGCAGCGGCTGCACCACCTGGCCCAGCGTCAAGGCCACCAGGGCTTCGCGCACAGCTTGGAGCAAGTCGGGCACGCGCAGCAGTTCTTGCACGCGGGCTTCGTCAAAGTAATGGACCATGGCGCTTCTCCTGGGCAGTGTTTCAACCCGATGCCGTGGTGGATGTAGTGGCGGATGCAGCGGTGCCCGCGGCATAAGCGGCAGTGGCCGCCACCACGCCAGCCACTTCAATGTCGGCGGCCTTGAGGCCTGTGGGCAGCACGATCACACCATCGGCATCGGCCACCAGATGGTCACCCGGGGTGAAGGTCACGCCACCAAAATGCACCGGCACATCGCGCTCACCGGCACCGGTGCGGCCACCGCGCTTGGGCACGGTGCCCAAGGCTTTGACGCCGATGTCGATCGCGTTCAGCTCGTTGGCATCGCGCACCACACCGTAGATGACCAAGCCCGCCCAGCCATTGCGCGAGGCCAGTTCGGCCATCACATCGCCAAACAAGGCGCGCGCGATCGAGCCCCCGCCGTCGATCACCAGCACCTGACCGTGCCCAGGCTGGCTCACCGTGTCGCGCATCAGGCCAATGTCCTCAAAGCAGCGCAAGGTGCGCATCGGCCCTGTAAACAAGCGGCGCAAGCCATAACTTTGAAACAGCACGGCACAAGCTTGCACATCGTCGCGTGCATCACACAGGTCGGTGGTTTTGGGGGTGTCAGTCAATTTGAGCGCCCGATTCTTTCACCACCACGGCCCATTTGGCCAAGTCGCGTTTGAGCATGTTGGCGAATTCGGCCGGTTGGGTGATCAGCACATCGGCCCCTTGGGCGTTGAAGCGCTCGATCACGTCTTTGTTTTTCAGGATGTCTTGCACATCCTGGTTGATGCGCCGAACCACGGCAGCAGGTGTCTTGGCGGGTGCAAACAGGCCGAACCAAGGTGATACATCAAATTCTTTGTAGCCCGATTCAGCGATGCTGGGAATTTGCGGAAAGTTGCCCGAACGCACCGCGCTCGTCACGGCCACCGGGCGCAGTGTGCCGGCTTTGATGGCGCCCGAGACAGAGGGCAGGCTGGTGAAGACCATGTTGATCTGTCCGCCCATCAGGTCTTGCATGGCGGGGGCTGCGCCCCGGTAGGGAATGTGCTCGAGTTTGGTTTTGGCAGCGGCATTGAACATGACGCCCAGCAAGTGGTTGACCGAACCGTTGCCTGCCGAGCCAAAGGTCAAAGGCGCACGGCTGCCTTGCTCGACCAAGTCCTTGATGCTTCTGACAGGCGAGTCGGGCCGCACCACCAAGACAAAAGGCAAAGTGGCCAGTGTGGCCACGGGCTCGAAATCTTTTTCCGGATCAAAGGGCAGTTTTTTGTACAAGGCGGCGTTGATGGCGTGCGAGCCCGCGTAACTCATCAGCAAGGTGTGACCGTCTGCCGCGGCCAAGGCCACATGCTCCATGCCCACGTTGCCACCTGCGCCGGCGCGGTTTTCGACCACCACCGACTGGCCCCACTTTTCGCTGAGTCTTTGCGCCATGATGCGCGCCAGCGCATCGGATGCGCCGCCCGGCGTTTGCGGCACCACGATGCGCACAGGGCGTGACAAGAAGTCTTGGGCCAACACAGCGCCCTGCGTCAGACACAGGCCCAATGACAGGGAAAAAATTTTTAAACCGCGTGCGATCATTTCCGCTCCAATGAAAAAGTGCTCCAGAATGACACAAGGCACAGGCCCAGCTTGTCTCACGTTAGACAACACGCGGGCCAGCTCGGCCCAGGGGCTGTGACACAATAAAAACCATGATGATTCGCCGAATTGCAGGTGCCCTGGGCGCCGAGCTGCACGGGGTCGATTTGACCCAAACTTTGAGTGGTGAGCTGCAACGCGAGATGCGCGATGCCTTGTTGCAAAACCAGGTCATTTTCTTCCGCGACCAAGACCTTTCCCCCCAGCAATTCATGGCGTTCGCGCAGACGCTGGGGCAGCCGATCGAATACCCTTTTGTCAAGGGACTGGAGGGTTTTCCGTGTGTCATCGAGGTCAAAAAACTCGAGCACGAGAAAGTCAACTTTGGGGGCATCTGGCACGCCGACACCACCTATTTGCCACAACCCCCCATGGGCTCGATGCTCCTGGCCAAAGAGGTGCCACCGTACGGCGGAGATACCTTGTTTGCCAACCAGTACTTGGCCTGGGAGGCCCTGTCGGACACCATGCAACGCTTGCTCGATGGCCTGGTGGGCATCAGCAGCTCGGCCAAAGCCGACGTCTCCAAAACCCGAGAAGACCGCATCAAATCGGATGGCAAAGACACTGCGCCCCAAGCGCATTTGGCGCACCACCCCTTGGTTCGCACACACCCGGAAACCGGCCGCAAGGCGCTGTATGTCAATGTGGCGCACACCGCAGGCATCGTGGGCATGACGGAGGCCGAAAGCGCACCCTTGCTCAACTTTTTGTTCCAGCACCAGGTCAAGCCCGAGTTCACCTGCCGGTTCGTGTGGCAGCCCCATTCGCTGGCGGTTTGGGACAACCGCTGCACGCAACACAACCCGGTCAATGATTACCATGGTTTTCGGCGGGTCATGCACCGCATCACACTGGCGGGCGATACGCCGCGCTGAGCGAAAATAGTGCCAACTTTTTCCAGGCTCAGGAGTCGGTGTGAAATTCAAAATGTCAGAGAAGTCCTTGTTCGCGGTGTTGCTGCGCTCACCGTGGTGGATCAGCTTTGTGTTGGTGGCGGTGATTGCTTTGGCGGCCGGGGCCCTGTTGCCCAAAGAATATGCTGGTGTGGGCATGCTGGGCGGCTTTCCTTTCTTTGTCATTGGCTGCATGGCCATGTGGCGCCAGCGCAATTTGCCCAGTGCCGCAGAGCTCGAAAAAGGCCTGAGCTTGCTCTCGAGCATGGGATGGCGCGACTTTTCAGCCTTGCTCGAGACCGCGTTCACCCGTCAGGGCTACACCGTCAAGCACCTGAATGGCGCCGCCGACATGCAACTGGAAAAAAAGGGCGTGCTCACGGTGGTCAGCGCCAAGCGCTGGAAGGCCGCAGCCCTGGGGGTGGAGTCCTTGCGCGAATTGGTGGCGTCCCGCGATGCCCTCGAGGCCCGCAACTGTGTGTGCATCACCCTGGGCCAAGTCAGCACCAAAGCCCACGAATACGCCGAACAAAACCGCATCACGCTCATCTCGGACGCTGACTTGGTCGCGCTGACGGCTGAAACCATCAAAATTTTGTGAGGCCTGGGCACGATGACCTTTGAAAACCCGGTGCTCAATGCCCAAGACTTGCGCGCCCTCGCAGAGCGCCACCCCTGCAAAAATTGCCAGTGTTTGTTAGGACCCTGTGCGGGCTGGGAAAGCCTGGGCGCTGGCCGTTGGCCGGAGGGTGACATGCACAAGCTCGGCACCTTGCGTGCCACTTTGGACGCCGATGGTGCCCCGTTGGCCGAACCCAGTTTTGCAGAGTTTCACCCGGACGGCACGCGTTACGAGTCGCCCGATGCGCCCATCGCGCCCTTGTTTTTTCCGTACAACCGCTGTGACGTTTTTGCCTGCAGCCAATGTGACCGGGTGGTGCTCCAATACACCGAATTTGGCGGTTATTACGTCGACCAACGCGTTCGGGTGCTCTGCCCCGAACGGGTGGTCGATGCGCCACTGCAGGACGCCTGATGCCGATCAGTCCGGCTTGATGCCGTTTTCACGGACCACTTTGGCCCAGGTGTCGATTTGGCCATCGATGAAGGTTTTGGCGCGCTCCACACTGCCCCCTGCAATGCTGATGCCTTGCGCCTCTAAGCGCTTGGATACCTCGGGGTTGCTCAGCGCCTTGTTGAGCTCTTCGTTCATGCGCTTGATGATGTCGGGTGGCGTTTTGGCCGAGGCCAGCAAGGCCCACCAAGCCGGTGCTTCAAAACCCGGGAAACCTGCTTCGGCAATGGTGGGCACATCGGGGAATTCGGCCACCCGTTTGGACGAGGTCACCGCCAGAGGGCGCAGGCGTTTGCTGTCGATGTGCGGTTTGTTCAAGAACACCGTGGCAATGGTCAGCGGAATGTGGCCGGCAATGGCGTCGTTCATCAACGGACCGCCGCCCTTGAAGGGCACATGGTTGAATTCCAGGCCGCCGTTTTTGGCCATCAAGGTCATGGCCAAATGGCCCAAGCTGCCGTTGCCAATCGAGCCGTAAGCCACGTTCTTTTTGGCCTTGGCTGCGGCCACCACATCGCCAAAGTTTTTGTATTCGCTGGCCGAGTGGGTGGTCAGCATCATGGCCGATGTGCCCACCAACACCAGGGGCACCAAGTCGCGCTTGCTGTCATAGGGCATGTTGGGCATCAAACTTTGGTTCACGCCATGCGTGTCAAACACCACCGCAAAGGTGTAGCCATCGGCCGGTGCGCTGAGCACGCCCGCTGTGCCAATCACGCCAGAAGCGCCGCCCCTGTTTTCGACCACCACACTTTGGCCCAGTTGCTGCGACAAGGGGCCCGACAAAATGCGCGCGACCTGGTCGACCGAGCCGCCGGGCGGGAAAACCGCCACCAATTTGATCGGCTGCTTGGTGGGCCAAGCTTGCGCCCAAGACACAAGCGGCATGCACGCCACCAAAACAGCGCAGGCTGCGCGGGTCATCCAGGATTTCATGGTCAAAGCCTTCAAACGTCAAAAACACCAGTATGGCGGCTTGTGGCCTGTCTGGGCTTTAGCGCAAACCCTGAACCGACACCTTTTCAGCCCCTGCGGGTTGGCTCAGACCGTGGCAATCGGTGTGGCCGGCGAGCCGATCGCACCGGGCAAGCGCAAGGGCGGGGCGGTGAGCAAAAACCGAGAGCGCTGGTGTCGGCGCAACCAATCGGCCAAAGGGGTCAGGTGCCAGATCTCGCCCAAGTGCACC
>JAJTEW010000013.1 GCA_021299875.1 Comamonadaceae bacterium
CGTGTCGATCACTGTGAAGTTGATCAACCCCATTGCGATGGAAGAGGGCTTGCGCTTTGCCATCCGTGAAGGTGGCCGCACCGTTGGCGCGGGCGTCGTGGCCAAGATCATTGCCTGATCCATTTGCTGTAGGGGTATAGCTCAATTGGCAGAGCGTCGGTCTCCAAAACCGAAGGTTGTAGGTTCGATTCCTACTGCCCCTGCCACCTGAAAAGGTGGATTTTTCAAGCCCGCTACATCCTAGCGGGCTTCCTTGTCTGATAAGAGTCCTCTGTGGAAGAGGCTCAACAAAGGTTTCAAGCCGTATGGCAACGTCCGAAGTTCAAACCGTAAACACTGCAGGTGACAAGATGCGACTGGCTCTGGCCATTGCATTGGTGCTTGCAGGCTTGGTTGCTTACTACATGCTCGCAGCCCAAGGACCTTGGGTTCAGTGGGGTGGTTTGTTGGTGGCTTTGGTGGCGGCTGTGGTGGTCTTTTTCACTTCCGAAACTGGCCGCGAATTGGTGGCTTTTGGACGTGATGCCATTCGCGAAACCAAAAAAGTGGTTTGGCCAGAGCGCAAAGAAGCCCTTCAAATCACGCTGTATGTCTTTGGCTTCGTGGTGGTGATGGCGCTGTTCCTGTGGCTCACCGACAAAACTCTCGAATGGGTTTTTTACGATCTGATTCTGGGGTGGAAAAAATAATGAACGATGTCGTAGTCAACGCGCCAATGGCCGGCTCTTCCACCAACCCGGACCTCAAATGGTATGTGGTCCATGCCTATTCCGGCATGGAAAAGGCGGTTGAGCGCAACATCATCGAGCGCATCACGCGTTCGGGCATGGAAACCAAATTTGGACGCATCTTGGTGCCCACTGAAGAAGTGGTGGAAATCAAAAACGGCCAGAAAAAAACCACCGAGAGAAAATTCTTTCCGGGTTATGTGCTGGTTGAAATGGTCATGGACGACGAAACATGGCACCTCGTCAAGCACACCAACAAGGTCACCGGCTTTGTGGGCGGCTCTAAAAATCGCCCTGCACCGATCTCAGAAGCCGATGTGGCCAAGATCGTTAACCAGATGCAAGAAGGCACAGACAAGCCCCGCCATAAGGTGGAGTTTGAAGTGGGTGAATACATCCGCGTCAAAGAAGGCCCATTCACTGACTTCAACGGAACCGTGGAAGAGGTCAACTACGAGCGCAACAAAATGCGCGTGTCGGTCACCATCTTTGGCCGTGCAACGCCCGTTGAGCTCGAATTTGGTCAGGTCGAAAAGACCTGATCGTCCGCTCATTTTTCGGACTGGCGCTTCCCGACTCGGCGCCCGTCTTTGTTGTTGAGTCGTTAACCCCGGGGAGCCCAGGGCCCAAAAGCCCAAAGCGTTAAAACCCGCAAGGAGAAAAGCATGGCGAAAAAAATCGTCGGCTTCATCAAGCTGCAAGTGCCAGCTGGTAAAGCCAACCCATCACCACCCATTGGTCCAGCTTTGGGCCAGCGTGGTTTGAACATCATGGAATTCTGCAAGGCGTTCAACGCCCAGACCCAAGGCGTCGAGCCAGGTCTGCCATTGCCCGTGGTCATCACGGCATTTGCAGACAAGTCCTTCACCTTCATCATCAAGACACCGCCCGCAGCGACCTTGATCAAGAAGTCCTTGAAGCTCGACAAAGCTTCCACCAAGCCAGGCTTGGAAAAAGTGGGCAAGATCACTCGCGCTCAACTGGAAGACATCGCCAAGGCCAAGATGAAAGACTTGACCGCTGCCGATCTGGACGCGGCTGTTCGCACCATCGCTGGTACTGCCCGATCTATGGGCGTGAATGTGGAGGGCGTGTAAATGTCCAAGCTCACTAAAAAACAAAAAACCCTCGTTGGCAAAGTCGACAGCCTGAAGCTGTACGCCTTGGCCGATGCCTTGACCATTGTCAAAGAGTGCGCAACAGCCAAGTTCGATGAGTCCATCGACGTGGCCGTGCAACTCGGTATCGATGCAAAGAAGTCTGACCAAGTGGTGCGTGGCGCCGTGGTGTTGCCTAACGGCACCGGCAAAACAGCACGCGTGGCCGTGTTTGCCCAAGGCGCCAAGGCTGAAGAAGCTTTGGCAGCGGGTGCAGACGTGGTCGGCATGGACGACTTGGCAGCCCGCGTCAAAGCTGGCGACATGCCTTTCGACGTGGTGATTGCCGCCCCTGATGCGATGCGCGTTGTGGGTACTTTGGGTCAAATCCTGGGCCCACGCGGTCTGATGCCTAACCCCAAAGTCGGTACCGTGACCCCAGACGTTGCCACTGCGGTGCGCAATGCCAAAGCCGGTCAGGTGCAATTCCGTGTCGATAAGGCCGGTATCGTGCATGGCACCATCGGTCGCCGCTCGTTCGACACCGACAAGTTGCAAGGCAACTTGGCCGCATTGGTTGAGGCCTTGGTCAAAGCCAAGCCCGCGACCAGCAAAGGCATTTACCTGCGCAAAATTGCTGTCTCGTCGACCATGGGTGTGGGCGTTCGCGTCGACACACAATCCATCTCGGCGTGATGGCAGAAATTTGAGGGGCTCGAAAGAGCGCCTCAATGTGGTGGGCCGCTGTATTTGCAAAAGTACAGCGGGCCATCCAAGACCGTTGGTGCACACCCTGTGTGCTTAATCAACAAAACTGCAGGTGATCCTGAAGTTTTGGGCCAACGCAGATGGCGATCCCGCTGCAGATGGATGAAGATCCAAAACAGTTGGTCGCTGCAAATAGGCGTGTTTCAGGGGTGACCCGAAAAACACATACAAAGGAGTAGACCTTGAGTCTGAATCGCAGTGAGAAAGAAGCGGTCATTTCCGAAGTGACCGACCTCGCAGCTAAAGCTCAAACGCTTGTGATGGCGGAATACCGTGGTATCACGGTCGCTGACATGACCAACCTGCGCGTCAAAGCTCGCAGCCTCGGCGTATCGCTGACGGTGTTGAAAAACACCTTGGCTCGCCGTGCTGTGACAGGTACGCAGTTTGAAGTTGTCGCCGACCAGATGACCGGTCCGCTGATCTACGGCTTCTCTGAAGATGCAGTGGCCGCCGCGAAAGTGGTGGCCGACTTCGCGAAAACCAACGACAAGTTGGTCATTCGTGCAGGTGCATTTGCAGGCAAAGCTTTGGACGTGAACGGCGTTAAGCAATTGGCAAACATCCCTTCGAAAGAAGTTTTGTTGGCTCAGTTGTGTGGCTTGTTGATGTCGCCCATGTCGCGTACAGCCGTTGTGCTGGGTGCGCTGGTGGCCAAAAAAGGCGAAGGCGAAGCTGTTGCCGCTTAAGGCCAGCGTTCGTGTTTTAACCAATTGTTAGGAAATAAAAATGGCATTCGATAAAGACGCATTTTTGACCGCGCTGGACAGCATGACGGTCATGGAACTCAACGACCTGGTGAAAGCCATCGAAGAGAAGTTTGGTGTGAGCGCTGCCGCTATGGCCGCGCCTGCTGCTGCAGGTGGCGGTGCTGCTGCAGCAGCTGAAGAGAAGACCGAGTTCAACGTTGTGTTGCTCGAAGCCGGCGCCAACAAAGTGTCCGTGATCAAGGCTGTGCGCGAAATCACCGGTCTGGGCTTGAAAGAAGCCAAAGACTTGGTCGATGGCGCACCCAAAGCTGTCAAAGAAGCTTTGCCAAAAGCTGACGCTGAAGCGGCCAAGAAGAAGCTGGAAGAAGCTGGCGCTAAGGCCGAACTGAAGTAATTCGGTTGTGTTCCAAGGCTGGAGTGTCCGAAAGGGCCTCCAGCCTTTGGTGCTTGAAGAGCACACCGAAAAGTTGACTCAAAACAGCCATCTTTTCAGTGATGTAGCGAAACACCGGAAAGCAGATTTCAACAAGTCCGCTTTCCAGTGTTTTCTGACCCGACTGCAGAAAACCCTTGGTTCGGGTTGCGTGCAATGCGCAATCGTCCGCCAAAGCTGGTAGAGGCCAGCCGCCAAGACCGTTGAAGGGGTGCAAAAGCCCATTCAACACACAGTTCTGAAAGATCAAGCCCGGAGATCTCATGGCCTATTCCTACACCGAACGCAAGCGAATCCGCAAAAGTTTCGGCAGCCGCGAAAGCGTGCTCGAAGTTCCTTACCTGCTGCAAATGCAGAAAGACGCTTACACGTCCTTCTTGCAAGCGGGTGTCATTTCATCCAAACGCACTCACGAGGGCTTGCAAGCCGCCTTTGAATCGGCTTTCCCGATCGTGTCCCACAATGGTTTTGTGGAGATGAAATTCATCGAGTACAACCTGGCCAAACCAGCGTTCGATGTGCGTGAATGCCAGACCCGTGGTCTGACCTTCTCGTCGGCCGTGCGTGCGCGCGTTCAACTCATCATTTACGACCGTGACTCTTCGACATCACAAAACAAGGTGGTCAAAGAAGTCAAAGAGCAAGAGGTCTACATGGGCGAAGTGCCCCTGATGACCGACAAAGGCTCCTTCATCATCAACGGCACAGAGCGCGTCATCGTGTCTCAGTTGCACCGCTCACCTGGCGTGTTCTTTGAACACGACAAAGGCAAGACCCACAGCTCGGGCAAGTTGCTGTTTTCGGCACGCATCATCCCTTACCGCGGCTCTTGGCTGGATTTCGAATTCGACCCGAAGGACATCCTGTACTTCCGCGTTGACCGCCGTCGCAAGATGCCCGTCTCCATTTTGCTCAAGGCCATTGGCCTGAACCCAGAATCCATCTTGGCGAACTTCTTCGTCAACGACAACTTCCGTCTGATGGACAGCGGTGCCCAAATGGAATTTGTGGCCGAGCGTCTGCGCGGCGAAGTCGCCCGTTTTGACATCACCGACAAATCCGGCAAAGTGGTGGTCGCCAAAGACAAGCGCATCACCGTCCGACACACCCGCGAACTCGAGCAGTCCGGCACCACACACATCAGCGTGCCCGAAGACTTCCTGATTGGCCGCGTGGTGGCCCGCAGCATTGTCGAAGCCGACACAGGCGAGATCATTGCCAAGGCCAACGAAGAGCTCACCGAAGCCCTGCTGAAGAAGCTGCGCACCTCGGGTGTGCAAGATCTGCCGTGCATCTACACGAACGAACTCGACCAAGGTGCGTACATCTCGCAAACCCTGCGCATCGACGAAACCGTGGACGAGTTTGCAGCCCGTGTGGCCATCTACCGCATGATGCGTCCTGGCGAGCCCCCAACAGAAGACGCGGTGCAAGCCCTGTTCCAGCGCCTGTTCTACAACCCCGATACCTACGACTTGTCGCGTGTGGGTCGCATGAAGTTCAACGCCCGTGTGGGCCGCAGTGAGTCGACCGGCCCCATGGTGCTGTCCAACGAAGACATCTTGGCCGTGGTCAAGATCTTGGTGGACCTGCGCAACGGCAATGGCGAAGTGGATGACATCGACCACTTGGGCAACCGCCGCGTGCGTTGCGTGGGCGAATTGGCCGAGAACCAGTACCGCACCGGTCTGGCGCGCATCGAAAAAGCCGTCAAAGAGCGTTTGGGCCAAGCCGAGCAAGAGCCGCTCATGCCGCATGACCTGATCAACTCCAAGCCGATTTCCGCAGCACTCAAAGAGTTCTTTGGTGCATCGCAGCTGTCGCAGTTCATGGACCAGACCAACCCCTTGGCCGAGATCACCCACAAGCGCCGCGTGTCGGCTCTTGGCCCAGGTGGTTTGACCCGCGAGCGTGCAGGTTTTGAAGTGCGTGACGTGCACGTGACCCACTATGGTCGTGTTTGCCCAATTGAGACACCCGAAGGCCCGAACATTGGTCTGATCAACTCGCTGGCGCTGTATGCCCGCTTGAACGAGTACGGTTTCATTGAAACCCCGTACCGCCGAGTGATCGAAGGCAAAGTCACGATGGACATCGACTACCTGTCGGCCATCGAAGAAGGCAAGTACGTCATTGCCCAGGCCAACGCGGCTTTGGACAAAGAAGGCAAGTTGACCGGTGATCTGGTCTCTGCCCGTGAAAAAGGCGAATCCATCCTGTGCGGCGCAGAGCGCATTCAGTACATGGACGTCTCACCCGCGCAGATCGTTTCGGTGGCGGCATCTTTGGTGCCGTTCCTCGAGCACGACGACGCCAACCGCGCTTTGATGGGTGCCAACATGTCGCGCCAAGCGGTGCCCGTGTTGCGCCCTGAAAAGCCCATGGTCGGTACTGGCATCGAACGCGTCGCAGCGGTCGACTCGGGCACCGTGGTCACGGCCACCCGTGGCGGCATCGTGGACTATGTCGACGCCACCCGCATCGTGATCCGCGTCAACGACGCAGAAGCTTTGGCCGGTGAAGTGGGTGTGGACATCTACAACCTGATCAAGTACCAGCGTTCCAACCAAAACACCAACATCCACCAGCGTCCCATCGTCAAGCGCGGAGACAAACTGGCCAAGGGTGATGTGATTGCCGACGGCGCATCGACCGACCTGGGCGAAATCGCCATCGGTCAGAACATGCTGATCGCCTTCATGCCTTGGAACGGCTACAACTTCGAAGACTCGATCTTGATCTCTGAGCGTGTGGTGTCGGAAGACCGATACACCTCGATCCACATCGAAGAACTCGTGGTCATGGCCCGCGACACCAAGTTGGGCGCCGAAGAAATTTCGCGCGACATCCCCAACCTGTCCGAGCAGCAACTGGGCCGTCTGGACGACTCCGGCATCATTTACGTGGGTGCCGAAGTGCAACCTGGCGATGTGTTGGTCGGCAAGGTCACACCCAAGGGCGAGACCACCCTGACACCCGAAGAAAAACTGCTGCGCGCCATCTTCGGTGAAAAAGCCAGCGACGTGAAAGACACCTCTCTGCGTGTGGACCAGGGCTCGCAAGGCACGGTGATCGACGTGCAGGTTTTCACCCGTGAAGGCATCGTGCGCGACAAGCGCGCTCAGCAAATCATCGACGACGAACTCAAGCGTTTCCGTCTCGACCTGAACGACCAACTGCGCATCGTGGAAGCCGACGCATTTGACCGTATCGAGAAGTTGCTGGTGGGCCGCGTGGCCAACGGCGGCCCACAAAAGTTGGCCAAAGGCACCAAGATCGACAAGGCCTACATGGCGTCTGTCGAGAAATTCCATTGGTTCGACATTCGCCCAGCCGAAGACGACGTGGCCATGCAACTCGAGTCCATCAAGAACTCGCTGGAGCAAACCCGTCACAGCTTCGACTTGTCGTTTGAAGAAAAGCGCAAGAAGCTCACCCAGGGCGACGAGCTGCCCGCAGGCGTGCTCAAGATGGTCAAGGTCTATTTGGCCGTCAAGCGCCGCTTGCAGCCCGGTGACAAGATGGCCGGTCGTCACGGCAACAAAGGCGTGGTCTCCAAGATCGTGCCGGTCGAAGACATGCCTTTCATGGCCGACGGCACACCCGCCGACATCGTGCTCAACCCACTGGGCGTGCCATCGCGCATGAACGTGGGCCAGGTGCTCGAAGTGCACTTGGGCTGGGCCGGCAAAGGCATCGGCCAGCGCATTGGCAACATGCTGCAAGCCGAAACCCAGCGCATGGAAAAGATTGCCGATCTGCGCAAATTGTTCGAGCAGCTCTACAACAGCATGGGCCGCAAAGAAGACCTGGCGCAGCTGACCGATGAGGACGTGTTGGCCATGGCCGACAACCTCAAAGAAGGTTTCCCATTCGCCACGCCCGTGTTCGACGGTGCGGCCGAAGAAGAAATCCGCGCCATGCTGCACTTGGCCTACCCCGAAGATTTGGCCAAAGCCAAAGGTCTGACCGCCACCCGCACCCAAGCCAACTTGTTTGACGGCCGCACAGGCGACGCCTTTGACCGTCCGACCACCATTGGCTACATGCACTTCTTGAAGTTGCACCACTTGGTGGACGACAAGATGCACGCCCGCTCGACCGGTCCTTACAGCTTGGTCACGCAGCAGCCGCTGGGTGGTAAAGCGCAGTTCGGTGGTCAGCGTTTCGGTGAGATGGAAGTGTGGGCATTGGAAGCGTATGGCGCCTCCTATGTGTTGCAAGAAATGCTCACCGTGAAGTCCGACGACGTGCAAGGCCGTACCAAGGTGTACGAAAGTATCGTCAAGGGCGAACACTCCATCGAAGCGGGCATGCCCGAGTCGTTCAACGTGCTGGTCAAGGAAATCCGTTCGCTGGGCCTTGACATTGAGCTCGAGCGTTCTTAATTCACAGGCAAAGGATTTAAACCATGAAATCACTACTCGACCTGTTCAAGCAGTTCACGCCCGATGACCATTTCGATGCGATCCGCATCGGCTTGGCATCGCCCGAGAAGATCCGTTCGTGGTCTTTCGGTGAAGTGAAAAAGCCGGAAACCATCAACTACCGCACCTTCAAACCCGAGCGCGACGGTCTGTTTTGCGCCAAAATTTTTGGCCCCATCAAAGACTATGAGTGCCTGTGCGGTAAATACAAACGCCTCAAGCACCGCGGCGTGATCTGCGAGAAGTGCGGCGTTGAAGTCACACAGACCAAAGTGCGTCGCGAGCGCATGGGACACATTGACTTGGCCGCGCCTTGCGCCCACATCTGGTTCCTCAAGTCATTGCCGTCGCGTTTGGGCCTGGTGCTCGACATGACGCTGCGCGACATCGAGCGCGTGTTGTACTTTGAAGCCTATGTCGTGACCGATCCCGGCATGACCCCGCTGAAAAAGTTCGGCATCATGAGCGAAGACGACTACGACGCCAAGATCAAGGAATACGGCGATGAGTTCGTCGCCAAGATGGGTGCCGAAGGCATCAAGGAATTGCTGCAAAGCATCGACATTGAAAGCGAAATCGAGCGCCTGCGTGGTGATTTGACCGGCTCCGAACTCAAGGTCAAGAAAAACTCCAAGCGCCTCAAAGTGCTGGAAGCTTTCAAGAAGTCCGGCATCAAGCCCGAGTGGATGGTGCTCGAAGTGTTGCCCGTGCTGCCACCGGATTTGCGTCCTTTGGTGCCACTGGACGGTGGCCGCTTTGCGACCTCTGATCTGAATGACCTGTACCGCCGGGTCATCAACCGCAACAGCCGTCTGCGCCGTTTGCTGGAGCTCAAGGCGCCCGAGATCATCGCGCGCAACGAAAAGCGCATGTTGCAAGAAGCCGTGGACAGCTTGCTGGACAACGGCCGTCGCGGCAAAGCCATGACCGGCGCCAACAAGCGCGCCCTGAAGTCTTTGGCCGACATGATCAAAGGCAAGAGCGGTCGTTTCCGTCAAAACTTGCTGGGCAAGCGCGTCGACTACTCCGGTCGTTCCGTCATCACCGTGGGTCCAACCCTCAAGTTGCACCAGTGCGGTTTGCCCAAGTTGATGGCCATCGAATTGTTCAAACCCTTCATCTTTGCCCGTCTCGAGTCGATGGGCATCGCCACCACCATCAAGGCGGCCAAAAAAGAAGTTGAAGCCGGCACCCCTGTGGTGTGGGACATCTTGGAAGAGGTCATCAAAGAGCACCCCGTGATGTTGAACCGTGCGCCGACGCTGCACCGTTTGGGCATCCAGGCTTTTGAGCCCCTGCTGATCGAAGGCAAAGCCATTCAGCTGCACCCCCTCGTGTGTGCGGCTTTCAACGCCGACTTCGACGGTGACCAGATGGCCGTTCACGTGCCGCTGTCGGTCGAAGCGCAAATGGAAGCCCGCACCTTGATGCTGGCCTCCAACAACATCCTGTTCCCCGCTTCGGGCGAGCCCTCCATCGTGCCGTCGCAAGACGTGGTGCTGGGTTTGTACTACGCCACACGTGACCGCATCAACGCCAAAGGCGAAGGCCTGATCTTCTCCGACATCGGTGAAGTGCAGCGCGCCCTGGACGCCGATGCTGTCGAGTTGACCGCCAAGATCACCGTGCGCATGACCGAGTGGACCAAAGACAAAGCCACAGGCGAATTCGTCTCGTCGGTGTCGATGGTGGAGACCACCGTGGGCCGCGCGCTGTTGTCCGAGATCCTGCCCAAGGGCCTGCCTTTCAGCAACTTGAACAAAGCGCTGAAGAAGAAGGAAATCTCCAAGCTGATCAACACCTCTTTCCGCAAGTGCGGCTTGAAAGAAACGGTGGTTTTCGCCGACAAATTGTTGCAAAACGGTTTCCGTCTGGCCACACGCGCCGGCATCTCGATTGGTATTGACGACATGTTGGTGCCGCCCGAAAAGCCCGCCATCATTGAAGCTGCCGAAAAAGAAGTCCGCGACATCGAACAGCAATACGTCTCCGGTCTCGTGACCGCTGGCGAGCGCTACAACAAGGTTGTGGACATCTGGGGCAAAGCCGGTGACGTCGTCTCCAAGGTGATGATGGACCAGCTGCGCAAAGAGAAAACCATTGACCGTCACGGCAACGAAGTCGATCAGGAATCGTTCAACTCGATTTACATGATGGCCGACTCCGGTGCCCGCGGTTCTGCCGCGCAGATCCGTCAGCTGGCCGGCATGCGTGGCCTGATGGCCAAGCCCGACGGCTCCATCATCGAGACCCCCATCACGGCGAACTTCCGTGAAGGCCTCAACGTATTGCAGTACTTCATCTCAACCCACGGTGCACGTAAAGGCTTGGCCGACACGGCGTTGAAGACCGCCAATTCGGGTTACCTGACCCGCCGTTTGTGCGACGTGGTGCAAGACTTGGTCGTGACCGAGCAAGACTGCGGAACCCGCAACGGTTCCCTGATGCGCGCCATCGTTGAAGGTGGTGAAGTGATCGAGTCCCTGCGCGACCGCGCTTTGGGCCGCACCGTCGTCGAAGACGTGTTGCATCCCGAAACACGCGCCGTCATGGTCAAAACCGGCGTCATGCTGGACGAAGACATGTTGGACGAGTTGGAATTGGTCGGCGTGGACGAAGTCAAAGTCCGCACCGCACTGACCTGCGAGACACGTTTTGGTTTGTGCGCCAGCTGCTACGGCCGCGATTTGGGCCGTGGTGGCTTGATCAACACCGGTGAAGCTGTGGGCATCATTGCCGCTCAGTCGATCGGTGAGCCAGGCACACAGTTGACCATGCGCACCTTCCACATCGGTGGTGCGGCTTCGCGTGCATCGGTGGCCTCCAGTGTGGAAGCCAAGTCCAACGGCACGATTGGCTTCAATGCCACCATGCGTTATGTGACCAACACCAAAGGCGAGTTGGTGGTGATTTCGCGCTCCGGTGAAATCATCATCTCCGATGCTGGACGTGAGCGCGAGCGTCACAAAGTGCCTTACGGTGCGATCTTGGCCGTCAAGCCCGACCAATCCATCAAGGCCGGTGTCATCTTGGCCAACTGGGATCCGTTGACACGCCCCATCATCACCGAGTTCGCTGGTAAGGTTCAATTCGAAAACGTCGAAGAAGGCCTCACCGTGGCCAAGCAGATGGACGAGGTCACTGGCCTGTCCACCTTGGTGGTCATCGACCCCAAGCGTCGTGGTGCTGCCAAGGTCATCCGCCCTCAGGTCAAGTTGATCGATGCTTCTGGCAAAGAAGTCAAGATCCCCGGCACCGACCATTCGGTGACGATTGGCTTCCAGATCGGCTCGTTGATCCAAGTGCGCGACGGCATGGACGTGGGTCCTGGCGAGGTGTTGGCCCGTATCCCGGTCGAAGGTCAAAAGACCCGAGACATCACCGGCGGTTTGCCACGTGTGGCCGAACTGTTCGAAGCCCGCACACCCAAAGACAAGGGCATGCTGGCCGAGATGACCGGTACCGTGTCGTTCGGTAAAGAGACCAAGGGCAAAGTCCGCTTGCAGATCACCGATCCTGAAGGCAAGGTCTGGGATGAATTGATCCCCAAGGAAAAGAACATCCTGGTGCACGAAGGCCAAGTGGTCAACAAAGGCGAGAGCATTGTGGACGGTCCTGCCGACCCACAAGACATCCTGCGCCTGTTGGGCATGGAAGAGTTGGCCCGTTACATCGTGGACGAAGTCCAGGACGTGTACCGCTTGCAAGGCGTGAAGATCAACGACAAGCACATCGAAGTGATTGTTCGTCAGATGCTGCGCCGTGTGGTGGTGGAGAACATCGGCGAGTCCACCTACATCTCCGGTGAGCAGGTGGAGCGCTCCGAAATTCTCAACACCAACGAAGCTTTGCAGCGCGAGGGCAAGATTCCTGCAACCTTCAGCAACTTGCTGTTGGGTATCACCAAGGCCTCCTTGTCGACCGACTCGTTCATCTCGGCCGCTTCCTTCCAGGAAACGACCCGTGTGTTGACCGAAGCGGCCATCATGGGCAAGCGCGACGAGTTGCGCGGCTTGAAGGAAAACGTGATCGTGGGTCGTTTGATTCCTGCCGGTACAGGCTTGGCCTATCACAAGGCCCGTGCCGTGAAAGACGCGATGGACGATGCCGAGCGCAAAGCCATTGCCGATGCGGAAGCTGCGGACTTGGCGGGTGAGTCCACCGAAGACACCGTCACCGACGCCGGCGAAGCCGCCTAAGCAAACGAGTCGCCGGTCCCCCGGTGACCCTGAACAGCCCCTGTACCGCCACGTGGTCAGGGGCTGTTTCATTTCCAAATAGGTACTCACGGCCCACCCCATGACCCCACCGCCACGTCCACCAAGCCCCTCAAGCCCTTCTGGGGCGCCTCGGGCGTTTCGACCGATTTCCAAGGCGCCCGCAGTCCGTTCGCCGGTTGAGTCTTCCACGCAAGCGGCACCCAATCACTCGGCGCCCTTGTGGCAACTGCTGCAACAAACGGCGGCGGCGGTGCAGGCGGTGCGCGCTGGGCGTTCATTGACCTCTCAAATCGAGGCCGTGCCCAAAGACCTGCGGCCTGGCGTTCAATCCTTGGCCTTTCAAGTCATGCGGCAGTTGGGGCGGGCCATCGCCCTGCGCGAGCAATTGGCCAGCAAAGCCCCACCCCCGGCCGCCGATGCATTGCTGTGCACCGCCTTGGCACTGTGCTGGCAAGACGCTGCGGCGCCCTACCCGGTGCACACCTTGGTCAACCAAGCCGTGGAAGCCGCCCGCCAGCAAAGAACGACGCACGCCCAAAGCGGTTTCATCAACGCGTGTCTGAGGCGCTTCATGCGCGAACGCGAAGCCCTGGTGGCCCAGACCGATGCCAACCCGCAGGCTGTTTGGAATCACCCAATGTGGTGGATCGAGCGCCTGCAGGCCGAATACCCGGCGCAATGGCAAAGCCTGTTGACCATGGCGCAGCTGCCCCCGCCCATGAGCTTGCGCGTCGATCCACGCCACCACAGCGTGGCACAGTACCAGGCCCAGTTGCTGGCCCTGGGTTTGCCAGCCAAAGCCGTTGGGGCCACGGGGTTGCAACTGGACAAAGCGGTGCCTGTGCACCAGCTGCCAGGCTTTGCTGAAGGGCATGTATCGGTTCAAGACGCTGCGGCGCAAGTGGCCGCGCCTTTGTTGTTGCAAGGCCGCGAGGCTGATCAGCCCTGGCGCATCCTGGACGCCTGCGCTGCCCCAGGTGGCAAAACCGCTCACTTGTTGGCCTGTTACCCCCAGGCCCGAGTGCTGGCACTGGATGTGGATGCCAGCCGCTGCCAGCGGATTGACCAAAATTTGCAGCGATTGGGGGTTCAGGCCGAAGTTCGCACTGCCGATGCTGCCCAACCCGCCAGCTGGTGGGACGGTGAAAGCTTTGACGCCATCTTGCTGGACGCGCCGTGCACCGCGTCGGGCATCGTTCGCAGGCACCCTGACGTGCGTTGGCTGCGTCGCCCCACCGACAGCGCCCAGTTGGGCCAAATTCAGGCCCAACTGCTCAAAGCCCTGTGGCCTCTATTGGCCCCGGGCGGTCGACTGCTGTACTGCACCTGCTCGGTGTTCCGTTCCGAGGGGGATGAAATCGTGCAAGCGTTTCTTCAGCGCAACACCCATGCCCAATTGCTGCCCTCTCCAGGGCATTTGATACCCGGTCACGCGCCTACAGGTCTTCCGGTCATGGACAATGCACTGGGTGAACACGATGGGTTTTATTACGCGCTGCTGGAAAAAGACCGGGCTTGAGCTGTTGCACAGCCTTGTGCGGCTGTTGAGCGTCGGGCTGCTGTCGGTGTCAGGGGCGTGGGCGCAAAACGCCAGCATCGAGCTGACCGAACTCAAAGTGCTGCGTGACAACGGCAGCTTGGTGCTCAACGCCCAGCTCTCGCTCGAGCTGGGGCCTGTTCTTGAAGATGCTTTGGCCAAAGGGCTGGCGCTGCATTTTGTGGCCGAAGCCGAAATTTTGCGAGACCGTTGGTACTGGACCGACGCTCAAGTCAGCCATGAGCACCGCTACTACCGGCTGGCTTTTCAACCTTTGACCCGGCGTTGGCGCTTGAATGTGTCCAGCGAGCCGATCGCGGGCACCGGTCTGGCGGGCAGCATTTCGCAAAACTTTGAAACCTTGGGTGAGGCCTTGAGCGTCATCCGCAGGCAGTCGGCCTGGAGGCTGGTCGATCTGCAAAGCCTCAGCCCCGATGCCCGGCAACGCGTGCGTTACAACTTCAAGTTGGATGTCTCCCAACTGCCCCGACCCTTTCAGATCGCTGCAGGGGGGCAGACCGATTGGAATTTGCAAGTCAGCAGAACACTCCGCTTGAGCCTGGACATGGTGCGCTGACATGCCTTGGGCCCAAGCCTATCGCCAAAAGTTCAACAGTCTGCCCAAAGGGGCCAGCCGCTGGCTGTTGCTGGTGGGCGCGCTCAGTTCGGTCTTGATTGGTTTGGGCTTGTTGGTGCTGATGACACAAGCCACCGATCAGAGTGAAAACTTCAACCAAAATTACGAATGGTTGGTCATCACCAATGCGGTGGTGGCAGGCGGTCTTTTGATCACCATCGTATGGGGCGCGGTTCGCCTGTGGCTGCGGTTGCGTCAAGGCCAGTTTGGCGCCCGCTTGTTGGTCAAGTTGGCCGGCATCTTCGCTTTGGTGGGCGTGGTGCCTGGCTTGCTCATTTATGTCGTGTCTTACCAATTCGTATCGCGCTCCATCGAGAGCTGGTTCGACGTCAAGGTCGAGGCCGCGTTGGTAGCTGGACTGAACCTGGGACGCGCCACATTGGACACCTTGAGCGAAGACCTCGCCAAGCAAGCCAGAGCCGCTGCCGTCAACTTGGCCGACTCGGGTGATGCCAATCCCGGCCTGGCAGCTGAAAAAATCCGTTCACAGATCGGCGCGGCCGACGTGACCATCTGGACTGCGAGTGGGCGCATGGTGGCCAGTGCCGGTCAGGGTCAATTTCAGATACGAACCGAACGGCCCACCCCGCTCCAATTCAGGGAAGCGCGCAAGAACAGCACCTTGGCCTGGTTTGAGGGCTTGGACGAATCGGCCTCAGGGGCTGACCAAGGCCGCATCAAAGTGCTGGTGTTGATTCCGCAGTGGAGCCTGGCACTCGATGAGGACCGGCGCCTGTTGCAAGTGGTGCAAGAGTTGCCCCCCACACTGGTCAACAACGCCCTCGAAGTGCAGGCCGCTTACCGCGAGTACCAAGAGCGGGCGTTGGCCCGCGAAGGGTTGCGGCGCATGTACATCGGCACCCTCACTTTGAGTTTGTTCATGGCTGTTTTGGGCGCCATTTTGTTGGCGGTGTTGTTGGGCAACCAACTGGCCAGACCCTTGCTGCTGCTGGCACACGGCATGCGCCAAGTGGCGGCTGGTGACCTCCGGCCCAAGTTGGCCTTGCAAGGCAAAGACGAGTTGGGTGGCCTGACGCGCTCATTCGCCGACATGACCCAGCAACTGGCCGATGCGCGCGGCGATGTGGAGCTCAGTCTGAGTCAGCTTGACCAGGCCCGAAGCAATCTGCAAACCATTTTGGACAACCTGACGGCGGGTGTCATGGTGCTCGATGCACAAGGCCGCATTCAGTCTGCCAATCCGGGGGCCACCCGCATCTTGCGCGTGCCCGTGGCCGCACATGAACAGCAAAGCATTTTGAGCTTGCCTGGATTGTTGGACTTTGCCCAAGGCGTCGCCGAGCAGTTCACTGCATTGGGCGTCGATACTGGCGCGCATGAGCTGGACCATTGGCAAAAATCATTTGAAATCCATGCCGCCGGTCAAGGCTTGAACCAAACCGGCGTGAACTTGCTGGCGCGGGGCGCCGTCTTGCCAGACGGCATGCGCTTGTTGGTGTTCGACGACATTTCAGAGATCGTCTCTGCCGAGCGGGCGCAGGCCTGGGGCGAGGTGGCCCGGCGGCTGGCCCATGAGATCAAAAATCCGCTCACCCCGATTCAGTTGTCGGCTGAGCGCTTGGAGCGCCGCCTGACGGGCAAGCTCGACGCAGCAGACGAAGTGGTGCTGGCCAAATCGGTCAAGACCATCGTGGACCAAGTGGACGCAATGAAACGCTTGGTCAACGAATTCCGTGACTACGCCCGGTTGCCTTCGGCTGAGCTCAAACCGCTGCAGCTCAACGACTTGATCACCGATGTCATGGCCTTGTACGCAAGCGAACCACTGGACACCACGCCACGGTCACCCGTGCTGGCCGAACTCGACCCGGCATGCCCTGCCATCATGGGCGACGAGCAGCAACTGCGGCAGGTCATCCACAACCTGCTGCAAAACGCGCAAGACGCCTGTGAAGCACGCGGCGAGGCGGTGTCACAATCCCGCGTGCAACTTCGAACCGAATGGCGTCCTGCTCGGCAGCGCGTCCGGTTGACCGTGACCGACACCGGCCCGGGTTTTGCCCCACACATTCTCCAAAGGGCCTTTGAACCCTATGTGACCACCAAGGCCAAAGGCACAGGCCTGGGCTTGGCGGTGGTGAAGAAAATTGCCGACGAACACGCCGCTCGGATCGAGATCGGCAATGTGCTGGAAGAGGGCGAAATCAAAGGTGCGCAAGTCTCGCTATCATTCGCAGTTGTGCAAGAAGCACAGGGGCTCAATCAGCCCACTTCATGAACAGAGACAAACAGGCATATGGCAAACATTTTGGTGGTGGACGACGAGCTGGGCATTCGCGACCTGCTCTCCGAGATCCTCTTTGACGAAGGGCACCAGGTAGAGCTTGCCGAAAATGCCGCCCAAGCTCGCGAGGCCCGTCAAAACATGCGGCCCGACTTGGTTCTGCTTGACATCTGGATGCCCGACACCGATGGCGTCAGCTTGCTCAAAGAGTGGGCCGCATCGGGTTTGTTGACCATGCCCGTGATCATGATGAGCGGCCATGCCACCATTGACACCGCTGTTGAGGCGGTCAAAATCGGCGCCCAAGCGTTCCTCGAAAAGCCCATCACGCTGCAAAAACTTCTCAAAGCGGTCGAGCAAGGTTTGTTGCGAGACCAAGTGCAACAAGCCTTGCTCGCCGCTGCGCCCAAGCCGCTGTCCAGCACCTTGTCCATCTCCAGTTTGGTGGACAGCGAGACCACTGCGACCCCCGATGTGCACCAAAGCTTTGAACTCGACCGCCCCCTGCGCGAGGCGCGTGACGCTTTTGAAAAAGCCTATTTCGAATTCCATCTCGCGCACGAAGCCGGCTCCATGACCCGTGTGGCCGAAAAAACAGGCTTGGAGCGCACCCACCTGTACAGAAAACTCAAGCAATTGGGCGTGGACCTGACCCGCAGCAAACGCCACAGCTGAACAGGTGCATCAAGCACCTGTTGGCGCTTCGACTCTGCTATAATTTCGTCTTTCCGGCCCGGTAGCTCAGTTGGTAGAGCAGCGGATTGAAAATCCGCGTGTCGGCAGTTCGATTCTGCCCCAGGCCACCAGATTCACCCCACAGTTTTGCAAGAGGCTGTGGGGTTTTTCTTTGGGGTTTCAGCGTAATCTCACGCTGCCAACGCTCCCTCTACTTGCTACACGCTGTGGGGCTTGCTGAATGACGCTCACACCCCTCCACGCTGCCCAACCGCAGTCCATACACCTTGGTTGGCTTGAAGTAAGTTGTTGTTTATTGAAATAAATCATGTATGATATTGAACATAAATTGGTGCCTGCACAATTATAAAAGGAACTTTGGAATGAAAAAAGTAATTATTTTCGCCTTGTTTTTGGTCGTGGCCTCAGGCGTTATGGCTCAGGTTGCAAATTTTAAAGGCTTTTCTGGTGGCTTGAACTTGAATACAGTTTCTGCCAGTACCAAAATTACTGGTGACGACACTACCTTCAACGGAATCGGTCAGCAATCTTGGAATGGATCATTGCAAGCGGCATACGGATTTGTCACAAGCCCCTCCACTGTTATTTCAATCGGTGGAACCTACGGTTTGGGCAACATCAAGGCCGGCGAAATAGTTACCCCAGACAGAGCCTTTGCCATCAAGGTCAAGAATCAACTTTCTTTGTATGTAGAGCCCGGTTTCTTGTTGAGCAACAGCACTCTTGCCTATGGCAAGATTTCCTATAACAAGGCTAAGGCCGTTAGTACATTTACTGGCGGACCAGATGAATCACAATCTATGAAAGGCACAGGTTTTGGCTTTGGTGTTCGCACCATGTTGGACAAAAGAACATTCTTTCAAGTTGAGGTTAACCAAGTTGGCTATAAACAGTTTACCTATGCTGATGGAGGTTCTTTCAAGCCCAAAGCAACAGTTGGAACAATGGGCTTTGGCGTAAAGTTCTAGTTTTTAATTAATTTTTCTATAAAAGAGTTGCATAAAATTTATAAAAAGACCACTCAATGACTGACTTTTTTATGGTGAAATTCAAAACCTCAGCAGCGTTTAGGGTGTGCTGATACTCTGACACTCTGACGCCGACGTGCCAGTCGTTTGACACGGCTCATCGCCTCACGCATTGAGCCATTGGCAGCGGCAATTTCTACCATCAGTTTAGGGTGTGTCAGAAAAACATTCAAATCAGCAGCCACTTTTCTGGCAACGGGCAGATATTGGCTGTGTTTGGTAGCGTGTTGAGGCCGATCCAATATTGACCACCTGGGACAAACGGCATAAATCAGTCCATGAATTTAGCTGCATACCCAAGTACGTTGCGGCCTTTTTTAGGATGTCACGCTCCTCTGAGGTCCGCCTGAGTTCAGACTTGAGTTTGACCAGCTCGATTTGCAGGGCCTTGAAGTCACTTGACGGCGGCGCGTCTGACTTTTGAACTTATAAACCCAGCTGTACAGAACCCCCTCGGGAATACCAAGCCGCTTGGCCACATCGACGACAGCGTGCCCTTTATCGATAACTTGCTTGACCGCCTCGGACTTGAACTCGGGGGCATATTTCGATCGTTCCATTTGCATGGCTCCTCTTCAGTTTTGACATCATTATTTGTCTACTGATTTGGGGGAATGCCAATTGGAGGAAATTATGCGAGTTACACAACGCCTCCATCATTACCTTCGACAGCCAAAGTTGGTGATGTTTTTGTTGTTGGAACCTTGAATGAATATACAAACAGCACTAAAACTACATCTACTGGACGCGACGATACTACACTTGTGATGGAGGCAGATACTCCTACGACTGCTATAGCAAATCTAATAACCAATTCTTACAACGCATCTGGAACACTCACCTCTACCTCGCAAGCCAGATATACTGTTGCGGCTGACGGTTTGCTCAGGCCTATTTCAGTTGACATACTGTATTCAAATGGTACTAGGATTATTGGTAATTGATTTGAATTGAAATGAGAACACACTGTTGAGACCGATCCTGTATTGACCACATGGTCAGTTTTCGGTCGGCGTCAACAGGCCTTACCGCCGTGCTTGTTTGTTTTGTTATTTTCAATTTTGCTAAGCTTTCGTATTGTTAAAAGCTGTATTATCAATTTGACCATTCCCCCCCCCCGAATGCTCGTCTTGTCACCCTGTCTAGCCCTAAAGGAAATCGTCTGATGTCCCTTTCCATGAGATCCGCTCTTGCCGCTGTTGCCATGATGGCCGCGGCTTTTGGTGTCAATGCGCAGTCCGACTGGCCTAACCGACCGCTCAAGTGGGTGGTGCCTTTCGCCCCTGGCGGGCCGACCGATTCGATTTCCCGGGTGCTGTCTGCACGTTTGGCTGAATCACTGGGACAGAGCGTGGTGGTGGAAAACCGTGCGGGTGCTTCGGGTGCCATTGGCTCGGAGTTTGTCGCCCGTGCCGCGCCCGACGGTTACACGCTCGTCTTTGGCACGCAAAGCACGCACGCGTCGAACCTGATCTTTTTCCCCAACATGGCCTTTGACCCGATTCGTGACTTTCAGCCCTTGACGCTGGTCGGCACTGCCTGCCTGGCGTTGATCGTGCCGCCGAGTGTTCCGGCCAACAACGCGCGGGAACTGGTGGATTGGATTGCGCGGCAGGGCGGCACCGCCAGCTATGGTACGGCCGCTGCAGGCAGCTCGCAGCACGTGGCTGCTGAGCTGATGCTGCGAAACAGCAACGTCAAAGCCATCCATGTGCCTTACAAAGGCAGCGGAGCTGCCATGCCGGATCTGCTATCGGGTCGCCTCAGTTTCATGTTCGATAACTTGCCCTCGTCATTGCCTTTGGCGCGCTCCGGCAAGGTGCGGGCACTGGCCCAGACTTGCGCTAAGCGCTCTCCGGCAGCCCCCGATCTGCCGACCATGGTGGAAGCCGGGTTCAGGGATTTTGTGATCGAGGGCTGGTATGGCGTCTTTGCGCCGGCCCGCACGCCACGCCCGGTCGCTGAGCGCTTGTCAGCAGAAATCAACAAGGCCCTGCGTCATCCCGAATCGATGGAGCGTTGGAAGACCTTGGGTTTCGACCCTATTGGCAGCAGCCCCGATGCGCTGGCCGAGCGACAGCGTGGCGACCTTGATTACTGGCGCCGTATGATTGAATTTACCGGCGTGAAGGTGGAATGACCCCATGTCTGATTTCGATCTGAAAATCACCGGCGGGGTGCTGATCGACGGCACCGGCAGCCCGCGGCGTCGTACCGATTTGGGCATCAAGGAGGGCCGCATCGTCGCGCTTGGAGAAGAACTCGGCGCGGCGCGACAGACTTACGATGCGCAGGGCTTGCTGGTGGCGCCGGGCTTTGTGGACATCCACACCCACTACGATGCTCAGGTGCTGTGGGACCCCGAGTTGACGGTTTCACCTTGGCACGGGGTGACCACCGTTGTCCTCGGCAACTGCGGCTTTGGCGTGGCGCCGACCCGCCCCGAGCACCGCGACCTGATCTTGCGCACACTTGAGCGTGTCGAGGGCATGAGCCTGTCGGCGCTGGAGGAGGGGCTGGGCAGTCCATGGCCTTTCCAGACCTTTCCTGAATACATGGACTTGCTCGAGCGCACTGCGCTGGGCATCAATGTGGCGGTGATGGTAGGACACACGCCGGTGCGGCTGTGGGTGATGGGCGATGAAGCCACGACCCGGGTGGCCACCGAGGCGGAGGTGGCCCAAATGCGAACACTGGTTCGCCAGGCCATGGACGCTGGCGCCGTTGGCTTTGCCACTTCGGTCTCCAAGGTTCATGTGGGCTATGCGGGCAGACCGGTGCCGAGCCGACTGGCCGATTTCGACGAAATGCTGGAGCTCGCGCAAGCGGTCGGCGAGTCCGGCCATGGCTTGATCCATTACAACGTCGGGCGCGAGCCACTGTGGAGCGCCTATGAACAGCTCCATGAGGTCAGCGGCCGGCCCGTTGTGTGGACTTCTCTGCTGGCCGGCTCGCTTGGACCGGGCTCGCACCGTCTTCAGCTCGAGCGTGCCGCACAACAACGCTTGAAGGGTCTGCCCATTCACCCCCAAGGCGCTTGTCGGCCAATACAGTTTGAGTTTGACTTTCGCTCACCCGTGGTGTTTGACACCTGGGCCTCCTTCGAGTCGGTGCGTTTGGCTGACAACGAGTCGCAGCGGCGTGCCGTCTACGCAGACCCGACGTTTCGTGCCCGGCTTAAGCGTCAAGTCGCGGGTCGCGGGCCGGACGATGCTTGGTTTGCCGGCAAAGAGGCTGAAGGCGACACGCGAAGGTCATCTTTCCGTGAAATGGTGATTTCTGGGTCGGCCGATGCCAGTCTGCTCGAACGCAAGCTGGTCGATCTGGCGCAGGAGCGGCAGGTGGATCCGGTTGACCTGATGCTGGATCTGGCCCTCGCCAGCGATTTGCAAATGCGCTGGCGAATTGCCCTGCTCAATTTTGATGAAAGTGAAGTTGGCGAGATACTGGCCGACGCCCATGTGGTGCTGGGTCTTGGTGATGGCGGTGCTCACATGAGCCAGTTATGCGATGCATGTCACCCCACTTACCTGCTAGGCCATTGGGTTCGGGAACGCGGTGCCTTGAGTCTGGAGGAGGCCGTGCGACGTCTGACCTCGCACCCTGCTGACGTATTTGGCTTGCATGACCGTGGGCGGGTGGCCTTGGGGCTGCCGGCTGATCTGGTGGTCTTCGACCCTGACCGGGTCGGTGCCGGCCCGCTGGAGAGGGTCTACGACCTGCCCGCAGAACAAGACCGGTTGATCAGTCGGGCCCATGGCGTCGAAGCGGTTTTTGTCAATGGTCAGCGCTTGGGATCGCAGGCGCATGCGGCTGGCAAACTCCTGCGGCAGCGGTCCCATTCCGCTGTCTGAGTTGGCCTGAGCCCAAACCAGGCCACCCGATACGCCCCACAGTTTCTCACGCGTCCAGCAGCATCCCGCCTTCAACCTGCACAGCCCCGCTGCGCTCCAGTTCGTCCAGCATCATGTCCAGCCAAGTCTCCAAAGGCAGGCCTTGGCCAAAGCGCTGGTGCAGGTTGTGCAGATAGGGCACGCGGGTGGCCCAGTCGCTGAACTCGGCTTTGGAGATCTGGCCCCATTCCAGCAGTTTGAACTTGAGCAGCACTTTGGCGCCATAGCGGGCGTGCCGTTCAGGGTTTTGGGCAAAGCCGTTGAGCTTGCTGCGGGCCAGGGCCAAGGCCGGTGCCAGTTCGGTGAAGACCGCACCGTGGCCGGGAATGATGGTGGCAGGGTTCAGGCGTTCGATCAGGTCCAAGGTTTGCGCCACTTCGTAGAAGGCGTCCACGCCTTGCAGCTCTGGGAACACCACACCAAAACCGTTTTGCCAAAGAGCGTCGGCCGACATCAACAAGCGGTGCTCGGGCGCAAACAAGATGACCGAATGCGGGTCGTGTCCGGGTGCGGCGTGCACTTGCCAGTCCATGTCGCCCCAGCGGTGGGTGCTGCCCGGTTGCAGCAAGCCATTGAAGCGAAATGCGGGGCAGTTTTGTCCGGTGGGTTTGTAGCTCAGTGCGTCTTCAGACCAGTGTTGCACCGCCTGGGCCAGCCCGGGGGGTATCCAGGTGTGCAAGTCGGGGTAGTGCGTTTGCAGCGCATGGTTACCGCCGCAGTGGTCGCTGTGCAGGTGGGTGTTGACCAGCAAGTGGAGTGGGCGGCCCTGCAGGGCATGTTGCACCAACGCCAGTGTTTGCGCTTGGTGTTTCACATAACCGCTGTCGACCAAGGTGGCGCTGTCAGTGCCTTGCAGCAGCACGTTGTTGGCCGACAGCCAGCCGCGCTCGAGCACGGTCACGCCCGAAGGCAGCAGGCTGGCGTTGCTCATGCGTTATTTGCTGGTGCGCAGTTCGCGGCGCAAAATTTTGCCCACGTTGGACTTGGGCAGCTCGTCGCGGAACTCGATGTACTTGGGGCGCTTGTAGCCGGTCAGATTGTCTTGACAGAAACGGGCCACGGCTTCTTCGGTCAGCATGGCGTCGTTGCGCACCACAAACACTTTGATGGTTTCGCCCTGCATGGCGTCGGGGATGCCCACAGCGGCGCATTCGACCACACCGGGGCAGGTCGAGATGAGGTTTTCCAGCTCGCTGGGGAAGACGTTGAAGCCGCTGACAATGATCATGTCCTTTTTGCGGTCCACGATGCGGGTAAAACCTTGCTCGTCCATGATGCCGATGTCCCCCGTGCGCATGAAGCCGTCGGCGGTGAAGGTCTTGGCGTTTTCAGCCGGCTGGTTGTAATAGCCGGTCATGACGTTGGGGCCGCGGATGCAGATTTCACCCGAGCTGCCCACGGGCAGACTTTGACCATCGTCGTCTTTGATGGCGATGTCGATGCCCGGCAGGGGCAGGCCAATGTTGCCACTGAAGGTTTTTTGCGTGACCGGGTTGTTGGTGCCGATTGCACAAGTCTCGCTCATGCCCCAGCCTTCGATCATGGCGCTGCCCGTGGCGTTCTGCCAGTTGCGGGCTGTGCCCTCTGATGCGGCCATGCCGCCAGCTTGCGTGAGCTTGAGCGAAGAAAAGTCAATCGACTTGAACATCGGGTGCTGCATCAACGCGTTGAACAGGGTGTTGACCCCGGGCAGCACATGAAATGGTCGTTGCTTGAGCACCTCGATGAACTTGGCAAAGTCACGCGGATTGGGCACCAGGGTGAGGTAAGAACCTTGGCGGATGGCCAGCAGACACAGCGTCAGGGCAAAGATGTGGTACAGCGGCAAAGCCGCGATGTTGTTCACTTTGCGCAGGTCGGGCACATCGGCCAGAGCCGGCGAAAACCAGCCTTCTGCTTGCAGTAAGGCCGCCACGATGTTGCGGTGGGTGAGCACAGCCCCTTTGGACAGGCCGGTGGTGCCGCCCGTGTATTGCAAAAACGCGATGTCGTCCATGGTTTGCGCAGTGGGGCGCAGATTCAGGCCGCGGCCTTGGCCGATGGCTTTTTTGAAGGGGGTGACGGTACGACCGTTGGCCAAGGGCAGCTCAAAAGGCGGGACCATTTTGGCCAAGTGGCGCACGGCAAACGTCAGCCAGCGGCCATTGATGGGCCCCAGCAAATCGCCAATGGAGGCCAGCACCACGTGTTGCACTGCGGTGCGTTCAATCACTTCTTGCAAGGTGGCGGCAAAGTTTTCCAGGATCACGATGGCGCTGGCGCCGGAGTCCTTGAGTTGGTGTTCGAGTTCGCGCGGGGTGTAGAGCGGGTTGACGTTCACGCAGGTGTAACCGGCACGCAAAATCGCGGCCATGGTCACAGCAAATTGGGGCAGATTGGGCAGCATGATGGCGACCCGGCTGCCGGGCTCAAGCCCTTTGTTTTGCAACCAAGCACCCAGCGCGGTCGACAACTCGTCGAGCTGTTTGTAGCTCATCCAGCGGTTCATGCACACCGAGAAAGGGTTGTCGCCGTGTTCGCGAAAGGCCCTTTCCATTAAATCGGTCAGGCTTTTGTATTGTTCTGTGTCGATGTCGTGAGGTACGCCGGAGGGGTAACTCTTCAGCCAAAAACGATCCATGTTCTTCTCTCCTGATAGTGGGCCATTGTGACCAGCTTGCAGGGGCGCCGGTATCGGGCAATTCCCGATGGCCTGTGATGGGGGTCTCTCAGGCGACAAAACCCGAAATGGGCGTGGGGCTCCGAATGGGTGCAGAATGAGTGGAAACCCTTAGGCCTCCACATGAACACCCCACACAACGTCCGTTCTTTTGGTTGGTATCAATGGCTCCGTGCCTGGTGGCAGCCATGGTTCGGGGCTGCTGATTCGGCCGATTTGGCGTCTGCGGCGGCCCTTCGCCACGATTCGCCTTGGGTGCCTATCCGCTCTTTGTCGCCCAGGCACAGGTCGCGCATTGAGCGGCATTTGGTGGCCCTGCCAGAGCAAGACCGGTACCTGCGTTTTGGTTATGCCGCGACCGATGAGCAAATTGGCCGCTACGTGGCGGGTTTGAACTTTGATCGGGACGAAATTTTTGGGGTGTTCAATCGGCGCCTTGTGCTGGTGGCCATGGCCCATTTGGCGTATTCGGTGGATCCGCAATGGACCACTTGCGCCGAATTTGGCGTGTCGGTGTCGCCGCATCAGCGCGGCAAAGGGCTGGGGGCCAAGCTGTTTGGTCATGCCGTAATGCACGCGCGCAATCAAGGGGTGAGTTTGCTTTTCATACACGCCCTGAGCGAGAACGTGGCCATGCTCAAGATTGCACGCCAAGCGGGCGCGTCGGTGCAGCGCGATGGCAGCGAAACCGAGGCTTACCTGTCTTTGCCGCAGGCCACATTGGACAGCCAAATCAGTGGCTTGGTGCAAGAGCAGATGGCCGAAGTCGATTACCAGCTCAAAATGCAAGCGCACCAGTTTCGCGAGTGGTTGCGCACGGTGCAAGAGATTCGCCAAGGGGTACGCGATGCGCGGGATGCGGCGCGGGGGCCCTGATGCCCGTGTGTCATCCGATTCCGCTATCCTTGCAGCTTCTCCACAACCGCATGTCCTGCAAGCCTAGACCGTGTCTGACCCTCACCCCGCGCGTACAGCCGAGCGCGAAGACAAACGGAGTTTTCTGCAAAAACTGGCAGAGTTCATCCACCCCGGCCCCGACTCTGCGGCCGAGCTGATCGAGACTTTGGCCGAGGCCGAGGACAACCAGATCATCAATGCCGAGAGCCGTTTGATGATCGAGGGGGTGATCCGCATGGCCGACATGACCGCCGGCGATGTCATGGTGGCGGCGCCCCGAATGGATCTTTTGAACATCGAAGACCCTTTGGATGTGTTGATGCACCAAGTGATCGACACGGCGCATTCGCGCTTTCCGGTGTTTGAAGGCGAGCGAGAAAACGTGATCGGCATCTTGCTGGCCAAAGACCTGCTGAAGTTGCAACGCGCCCCGGAGTTGAACATCCGCGCCTTGCTGCGGCCTGCGGTGTTTGTGCCCGAGAGCAAGGGCCTGAATGATTTGCTGCGGCAGTTTCGCGACAACCGCAACCACTTGGCCATCGTCATCGACGAGTACGGTCGCACAGCGGGCCTGATCACCATCGAGGATGTGTTGGAACAGATCGTGGGAGAGATCGAGGACGAGTTCGACATTGCCGACGATGCGGGGGATATTTTTAGCCTGCCCGATCGCAGTTTCAGGGTCAGCGGCGACACCGAGCTGGAGCGCGTGAGCGAGGCCTTTGGTGTGGATTTGAAGCAAGCGCGGCAAGGCGAAGACGACCACGACTTTGACACCTTGGGCGGTTTGATTGCCCACGAGATGGGCCATGTGCCGCACCGCGGCGAGGCCTATGAGTTGGCGGGGCTGCGTTTTGTGGTCTTGCACACGCGGGCAGGTGCGGTGCGGTGGTTCAAGGTGTCTCCGGTGTCGCCTGAGACGCGGGCCGCTTGAATGGGCGCTTCGCCTTGGCGTGATAAAGCGGGGCCGTTGTTTTGGCCCGCAAGCGCAGGCGCTGCTCAGGCGGCTTCAATCGCTTGGCCGGGCAGTGGGCAGGCGCTGGGCTGGTTGCAGGTGCTGAGCTTGACCTTGCTGGCGGCGGGTCTGGTCCGTTTGGCGCGTTTGCCTGTGGGTGGCCCTTTCGCTGTGTCCAGTCCGGTCAAGCGGGCGGCTGGGTTGGGCGGCGTGTTTGCCACGGCATGGCTGGCAGGCAGTTTTTGGTGGCTGTACGTGTCCATGCACCATGTGGGCGGCTTGCCTGCGCCTTTGGCGGTGTTGGCCGTGCTGGCGCTGGCTGGCGCCTTGGCGCTGTATTACGCGGCCGCTGCGGCGGTTTGGGTGGGTTTGGCGCGGGGCTGGGTGGCTCAGCAGCCGGGTTTGGCCAGCGCTTTGTTTGCCGCCTTGTGGACTTTGGCCGAGTTGATGCGCGGACGATGGTTCACGGGCTTTCCTTGGGGGGCGGGCGGTTACGCCCATGTGGACGGCGTTTTGGTGGCCTGGGCGCCTTGGGTTGGCGTTTACGGCGTGGGGGCTTTGGCGGCATGGTTGGCCATGCGCTTGGCTTTGGCTGGTTGGCGTTTGCGGGCGCTCAAGCCTTGCTTGGGCTTGCTGCTGGCGTCTTGGGGCTTGCAGGCCTGGGGGCCAGCTTTCACCACTTCGGCAGGGCAGGGGCAGGTGCAGTTGCTGCAGGCCAATATCTCCCAAACCGACAAGTTTCAAGCGGGCAGTGGTGTGCGCGATGCGCTCCAATGGTATGACATGCAGTTGCGCGCTAGTCGCCAGCCTTTGGTGGTGGCCCCCGAGACGGCCATTCCTCTGTTGCCACAATTTTTGCCGGAGGGTTATTGGTCTGGCTTGCAGCAGCACTTTGCCCAGCCGGGCCGGCCAACGGCTTTGGTGGGTGTGCCTTTGGGCAGTTTGTCTGAAGGTTACGCCAATTCAGTGGTGGCCATGGGCCCAGAGGATTCAACGCCTTACCGCTATGACAAATCGCATTTGGTGCCTTTTGGTGAGTTCATGCCGCCGGGCTTTGTGTGGTTCATCCGCATGATGAACATTCCTTTGGGTGACTTTCAACCGGGTGGCTGGCGCCAGCCTTCACTGGCATGGCAAGGCCAGCGCTTGGCGCCCAATGTTTGTTACGAAGATTTGTTTGGCGAAGAGTTGGCTCTGCGTTTCACAGACCCGGCCACCGCGCCCACGGCTTTGGTGAATGTGAGCAACATTGCTTGGTTTGGCGACACCTTGGCGGTCGATCAGCACCTGAGCATTTCGCGGCTGCGCGCCATCGAGTTGGGCCGCCCCATGCTGCGGGCCACCAACACCGGGGCCACGGCCATCATTGACCACACAGGCCGGGTCACCGAGCAGCTGCCACGTTTTACCCGGGGCAGTTTGACGGGCACTTTTGAGGGCCGCAACGGCCTGACGCCTTTTGCGCGGTGGGCGGGTGCTTGGGGCTTGGGACCGCTTTGGGCGGTGTGCCTTGCCGTGGTGGCTTGGGCGGCTTGGAAGCGGCGAAAGCCTTGAAGCTTGAGCCTTCCCCCTCACTTCAGCGCCCATCATCTCCCCACCTCTGAGGGGTCTCAAATGGCCTGGGGATCCACGTCTACCAGCCAGCGGATCACACTTTTGTGTTCGGGCAGGCTGCGCACTTGGTGCAGCACGTTGTGCAGGTGCCACAGCATTTTCTGCAGCGCCATGCGGTTGGGGCTCTCCAGAAGCATTTGGGCGCGTTCCACATCGGCCACGCGCTGCATGCTCATGGGCACGGCGGGGTAAACACTCACCTGCAACACCAAGTCGGTGGTTTGAGGGTCGGCGCTCAGTTGCGCTTCCAATGTTTCGCGTGCGGCGTTCAACAGCGCTTGAGCGGCTTCTTGCGTGCGGGCATCGGCGCGCAGCAAGGCCTGGTGGCTGATGGGCGGCAGGTCGGCGGCGGTGCGCTGGGCCAACTCACTCGCGGCAAAGGCTGGGTAGTCGTGTTTTTTGAGCGCCTCAAACAGCGCGTGCGTGGGGTGAAAGGTTTGCACCCACATCTCGCTGGTGGCGCTTTGGGCGGCATCGCGCCCGGCGCGGCCAGCGGCTTGCATCAGCAGGGCAAACAGCCGTTCGGGCGCGCGAAAGTCGCTTGAAAACAGCGCCGTGTCGGGGTTGACTGCGGCCACCAGCGTGATGCGCCTGAAGTCGTGTCCCTTGGCAATCATTTGCGTGCCCACCAAAACATCCACCTCGCCCGAATGCACCTGCGCCAGTTGGTTTTCAAGTGCCCCCTTCAGCCGCGTGCTGTCGGCGTCGATGCGGGCAATGCGGGCCGGCGTGCCGTCGGGCCGCAAGACGTGCGCAAGCAATTCGCCCAGGTGTTCTTCGAGTTGTTCTGTGCCGCGGCCAATGGGCGCGATGTCGGCGTTGCCGCATTCGGGGCAGGCGCGGGGCACGCGCTCGGTCAGTCCGCAGTGGTGGCAGCGCAGGGTGCGGTCGATCTTGTGGAACACCCGGAATGCGCTGCAGTGCTTGCACTCGCTTTTCCAGCCGCAGTCGGCGCAGTGCAGCACCGGGGCATAGCCGCGGCGGTTGAGCAGCAGCATGCATTGCTCGCCGCGCTCGACCCGCTCCTGGATGGCGGCCACCAACTGGGTGGACAGCACGGCGCGGCGCGGCTGCTTGTTCATGTCTACGCGCCGCACTTTGGGCAGCAAGCCGGTGCCGATGCGCGAGGGCATCAGCAACCTCTGGTAACGCCCGCCTGGATCGTCGGCACTGGCCGGGCGGCTGAGGTGCCAGCTCTCCAGCGAAGGCGTGGCCGAGGCCAGCAGCACGGGGGCGTTGTGTAGCCTGCCCCGGTACACCGCCAAGTCGCGGGCCGAGTAACGGGCGCCTTCTTGCTGTTTGTAGCTGGGGTCGTGCTCTTCGTCGACCACGATGAGTTTCAGGTGCGGCATGGACGCAAAGATCGCCATGCGTGTGCCCAGCACGATGCGGGCTTGGCCCGCGTGCGCGGCCAGCCAGCCCTTCAGGCGCTGGGCGGGCGTCATGCCGCTGTGCATGGACACCACGGCGTCTGCTCCAAATCGCGTTTGCACCCGTTCTTCGAGTTGGGGCGTGAGGTTGATCTCGGGCACCATGAGCAGGGCTTGGGCCTGCGGATCGGTGGCCAGCATGCGCTCTACCGCCTGCAAATACACCTCGGTCTTGCCGCTACCGGTGCTGCCAAACAGCAAGAATGGGCCATGCCCATTGGCCATCTGGTCGAGCACGGTGATCTGTTCCGGGGACAGGGCAGGACCAAGAGCGGTATGGACGGTCCGCTCGGTTTGCTTTTTCAAGCGCCGCGCCAGTTGCTCAGACGTCAGGTCGCGCAACTGCGGCGGCAAGGCTGACAAGGCCACTTCGCCCAAGGCGCGCTGGTAATACTGGGCCGAAAATTGCACCAGTTGCCGCCAAGAGGCGTCCAGAGGCGGCAGCCCCTCCAGCACACCCAGTACATCGCGCACATGGGATGCGGGCATGCCGACCGGGGCGCTGTCTCGGATCGCCCAGACCACGCCCAGCACTTCGCGTTGGCCAAAAGGCACGCGCACCAGTTGGCCGGGGTGCACCGGAACAGGGCTGCGGTAGGTCAGCAAGCCACCCACTTGGCTGTGTGCAGGGGCCTGAACGGCGATGTCAATCCAAATCGACAATGGCATTTGCTCCAATGTTTTGAACGGGGTTACAACTTTTAAGAGTTAGGTGAAGTCTCGAAATCGGGCCTAAGTGCTTGATTTCAAAGTGCTTTGACTTCAGTTCAGAAAATCTGTGGATAACTTTGTTGAAAACTTGTCCTCAAGGCTTGCAAGGCCTTGCAAATCAAGGGTTTAGACAGATTGCTCATCAGATGGGCATTTTCATAAAACCCAACAAAATCAAGGACTTGGCCGATTTTCAAAAGCGACAACAGGGGCATGCAGCACAAACCTCAGACAAAGTGGCGCGCCCTTTTTTTGTGCATAAGTCAAGAGGAGAAGTTTGGATTTTGATGAAAAAATCGCATTTTCGGCGTGTTTGTGTGCGGGCTTAATTCTTCGGTTTTCAAGTCTCGGCACGCAATTTTCGTGAATGGCTGTGCACCGCCTCGACCAGCGCCGTCACATGCTCGGGCGGGGTGTATTGGCTGATGCCGTGGCCCAGGTTGAAGATGTGCGTGGGGCCGGTGGTGCGCTTGTCGGTGTGCGGCGTGCCAAAGCTGTCGAGCACGCGGCGCACCTCGGTGGCGATCTGCGCGGGCGGCGCAAACAAGATGTTGGGGTCGATGTTGCCTTGCAGCGCTTTGCCGGGGCCACCGACTTGGCCGCCCACTTGGGCGCGGGCGCGGCCCAGGTTCATGGTCCAGTCCAGGCCCAGCACATCGCAGTTGAGGCCCGCCATCTCGGGCAGCCACAGGCCACCGCCTTTGGTGAAGACCAAGCTGGGGATGCGTTGGCCGTTGTGCTCGGTTTTGAGCTGGGCCAGCACGCGGGCGGTGTAGGCCAGGCTGAACTGCTGGAAAGCGCCATCGGCCAGCACGCCGCCCCAGCTGTCAAACACCATGACGGCTTGGGCACCGGCTTCGATTTGGGTGTTCAGGTACAGGGCCACCGCGTCGGCGTTGATTTCCAGGATGCGGTGCATCAGGTCGGGGCGGCTGTACATCAGGGTTTTGACATGCCGGTAGTCGTCCGAGCCTGCGCCCTCGACCATGTAGCAGGCCAGCGTCCAGGGGCTGCCGGAAAAGCCGATCAGGGGCACGCGGCCGTTCAGCGCCTTGCGGATGGAGGTGACGGCGTCGAACACATAGCGCAGCTTGTTCATGTCGGGCACGGCCAGGGCGGCCACGGCCGCTTCGTCGCGCACGTTTTTGGCAAAGCGCGGGCCTTCGCCCTGGGCAAAGGACAGGCCCAGGCCCATGGCGTCGGGCACGGTGAGGATGTCGCTGAACAGGATGGACGCGTCCAGGGGGTAGCGGTCCAGCGGCTGCAGGGTGACTTCGGTGGCGAAGTCCACGTTGGTGGCCAGGCCCATGAAGCTGCCGGCCTTGGCGCGGGTGGCGCAGTACTCGGGCAGGTAGCGGCCGGCTTGGCGCATGAGCCACACGGGGGTGTGGTCGGTGGCCTGGCGCAGGCAGGCGCGCAGGAAGCTGTCGTTTTGCAGGGGGGC
>JAJTEW010000006.1 GCA_021299875.1 Comamonadaceae bacterium
GGTGCTTCGTTGACGTTGGTCAGATTAACCGTTGCCGTAGCGTTAGAAGACAAAGAACCATCTGAAGCGCTAACGGTCAGGCTGAAGGTTCGTGTTCCTTCGTAGTTCAGATCGCCCGCATCGTTGACGGTGACAGCGCCCGTAGAGGTGTTAATGGCAAAGGCAGCCTTGCCATCCCCGTCTACATCGGTATTGCCAGCCGTAATGCTGTAGGTGAGGGAGTCACCTTCTGGATCGGTAGCCGTGAGTGCACCGACAGCGGTTGTGGCAACGCTGTTTTCTGCCAAAGAGAGTGTTTTGCTCGACAGCGTTGGACTGCTATTGGTAGATGTGTTTGATATTGTGAAAGATTGAGTTAAATCTATCTTCGCTAATACTTGTCGGTCGTAATACCAAGATCCTAAGTTAATTATGTTTCCATCAATTTCATCAAAAGCTAACCATCCACTTGGGACCAGACCATCATGCGCCGAGATAAAATATTGCCGATCTGACGTTAAGCCCGAATGCGATATTTGACCATTATAGGTTACAAAAGGACCTTCATTGGCGTATGGTAGTTCTTCAGTGTAATTTGGGATGTTATCTAAATTAACTTCCTTAAGATCAAGGTAATCGACCAAATCATCTGCGTCAATGATGAGGCTTAAGTCTTTTAAATCATTAAATTCGGCAATATTTGCCGAATTGCCAAACTCGTCTTTAACAAGTTGTAATCTTTGATTAAAACTACTTGTTGCTGAAATGACTTGAGAGGTGTGTTCGAAAGTGTAGGCATTCAGAACGGATGAGGTCAGTGGTACATGATCTTGCCACTGGTAGACCCATAACCCTGAAGAATCTCGAGATCCTGTCGCTATTTTTGTAGTTCCATCACTCAATTCAAATGCTACGAATTCATATTCGCCTTCAACTTGAATGGATGGCCCTCCCCACTCAACCAAGTATCCTTGGGGACCACCGCTGCTTGGTGAGCCTAATGAGTTATTCGAGGGGTTAAATTTCGCTTCCCACCAAGAGTACAAATAAAGGTAGTCCCCACCAGATGTATAGCCGCCACTATTGGGTTGCCAATCGGCTGCTTTTTCACCAACATATGTTCCTGCATTAAAAAAAATTGTGCCAGTACCATTGTTGAGGTCGCCCTCTGGACCAGTTACCCATCTCCAAACTCCCTCTTCAAGGGCATCTGATCCGCCGATGTATGTGTTGTCTGGTCGTCCACTAGCGAAAACCGTACTGTCGATAAAACTCATTTCTTGCGCTGTTGTTACAGTGGCAAGGTAGCCAGTAGTGCCATTGAGCACGCTACCTTCGGCTAGGGTCTTAGCTTGTTGCCATGTAATGCCGCCTTGAGACACCCACTTGTAGTAATGTCCATTTGTTGAGTTGTAGTAAACACTTGAATCAGCCATCTCTCAATCCTTTTCGTAATCTACGTTACTGGGTCGATTACCAAGACAAATCATCTTCTCTTTTCTGTTAACTTTAATATTTATTAAAGCGAAAATTAGTGATTTGCTGAATTTATGTAATTTATCATGAATGTCGTCGGTTATATCAGAGTCTCTACGTTCACTCAAGCCAGAGAGGGCGAGTCGTTAGAAGCCCAGCGCAGTCAGGTCACCAGTTACGCCGCATCCAAGGGCTATGAACTGCCCGACGAGAACGTCTAAGTTGAAGCTGGTGTCAGCGGTAGCACCGAGTTTCAAGACCGACCTGAGGGTTCACGTCTCTTTACCGCTTTGCAAGCTGGAGACCTGGTGATCTTTCCCAAGTTGGATCGTGCGTTTCGAAACACCCGCAACTCACTGAATGTTCTCCATGAATTAAAGGGTCGTGGAATCTCAGTCCATTTCATCGACCTTGGAGGTGACGTGACGGGTAACGGTATCGGCGCTATCGTGTTCACCATCCTGTCTGCGTTCGCCACTTTCGAGCGTGAGAGGATTGCCACTCGGATTCGTGAGGTGAAACAGCTTAGGAAGGCTCAGGGAAAGTTCACGGGTGGCAAGCGCGCTTTCGGTGACGACGTGATCGACGGGATAAAGGTTCCCCGTGAGGACGAGCAAGCGGTGATTCGTGAAATGCAAACCATGCGACAAGCTGGCGCAGGCTACCGTGAAATTGCTGAATGGATGCATGCCACCCAAGAACGCAAGATGACTTTTATGGGTGTGAAGCGCACGCTGATCTGCGCTGATGCAGCTTGCCTCTGAGCCTGAAAAACCACTAAAGTCTGGTGTTTAGTGGTTTGCCAAAGAAAAAGGGGCTACGTTTTCACGTAACCCCTTGATTTCATTCAGTATTTTGGCTCCTCAACCTGGGCTCGAACCAGGGACCTACGGATTAACAGTCCGGCGCTCTACCGACTGAGCTATTGAGGAACAGCTTTCAATTATAGAGCGATTTGGGGGCTGTTTTGAGAGAGGGCAGAAGGTTTTTTTACAGTCGGCCATCGATCAGTTGTTGCAACGCGCGCGCCGCTTGTTCGGGTTGGCTGTCACCGGTGATGGCGCGAACCACAGCGACCGAGCCCACACCGCTTTGCATGACTGACGGGATGCGCGCTTCGTCGATGCCGCCAATGGCCACCAAGGCATGGTGTCGCATCAGCCGTGCATAGGCATTCAGTCGAGACAGGCCTTGGGGCGCTGTGGCCATGCGTTTGAGGGTGGTCGGAAAAATCGCACCCAGCGCCAAATAGCTGGGGCTGGCCGCATCGGCGCGGAGCATTTCGGCATAGCCGTGGGTGCTCAGGCCCAGCCGCAAACCAGCCAGTCGCAGTTGTTCCAGTGGTGCATCTTGCATGTCCTCTTGGCCCAGGTGCACGCCGTAGGCGCCTTCTTCGATGGCGATTTGCCAGTGGTCGTTGATGAACAACAAGCTGTCGGTGCCGCGTACCGCTTGAACCGACAGCCGCACTTCTTGGCGGATGGCATCAGGGTCTTCAGATTTGAAGCGTAATTGCAGGGTCTTGACCCCGGCTTGCGCCATACGGCTCACCCATGGCGCATCGGGCAAAACGGCATACAAACCAAGCTTGCGCGGGCAGGCTGCAAAGGCTGGGTTTCTGGGGCCTGTCGAGAGGCCAAAGTCTTGTGGGTCGGTGGGCCAATCGGCCACAGAAAAATGCCCGGTGCGGTGGCTTTGCCGACGCCATGCCTGAGCCACGCATTGGGCGTCATGTTCCAAAAAGCCGAGCCAACGGCAAGCTTGCAACACGCCGGCGTGTGCCACATCCCAGCCGGCCGTTTGGTCTTGGGTGTGCAGCTCGTCGGTGCGGGGCTCGCCCGCGAGCATTCCAGCGTGGGTTTGGGCCAAGGCCAGTGCAATGCCCTCGGTGGTGTCAATGGCTGTGTTCATGCTTGGTGCCAAAAAGGTGTGCCGAGCACCGGTGTGCTGGGCTGGGCATTGTCTTGGGCTTGCATGGCGCCCGCCAAAAAGGCGGCGCGGCCTGCTGATACGGCGTTGGCAAAAGCCTGCGCCATGCGAACCGGGTCTTGCGCCAAGGCCACGGCGGTGTTGAGCAGCACGCCGTCGTAGCCCCATTCCATGACCTGGCAGGCGTGCGAGGGCAGCCCCAGACCGGCGTCCACAATCATGGGCACATTCAGGCGCTCCCGCAGGGTGCGCAGGGCATAGGGGTTGATGGGGCCCTTGCCGGTGCCAATGGGGGCCGCCCACGGCATGACGGCTTGGCAACCGACGTCGACCAGGCGTTGGCACAAGACCAGGTCGTCGGTGGTGTAGGGCAACACCTTGAAGCCCGAACGGATGAGCGTGGCAGCGGCCTCTGGCAGGTTCAGGGTGTCGGGCTGCAGGGTGTAGTCGTCACCGATCAGCTCGAGTTTGATCCAGTCGGTTTCAAACACTTCGCGCGCCATTTCGGCGGTGGTGATGGCTTCTTGCACGCTGTGGCAGCCCGCCGTGTTGGGCAGGACCGGCACGCTCACCTGGCGCAGCAGGTTCCAAAAACTTTGCGAAGCTTCGTTGCCGCTGCCGGTTTGCCGGCGCAAAGAGGCGGTCAGCATGGCGGGGGTCGAGCGCTCAATGGCTTCGATCAAGACGCTGGGGGACGGGTAGCGAGAGGTGCCCAGCATCAGGCGGCTGTCAAAACGTTCGCCGTAAAGCAAGAGGGGGTCTGAGTTCAGCGCAAGGGTGTTCATGGGGTGGTCAGGGGCTTCAGCCAGGCTTTAGCCGCCCGTGATGGGAGAGATCAGTTCAATTTGGTCGTCATTTTGCAGCAGGTACAAAGCGTATTGGGCCCGAGGGACAAACTGCAAATTGACCGCGGCGGCAAAGGGCGGGCGTATGTCTGCCTGCGCAATCGCGTCGGCCAAGCTGGCCCCTTGCGGGAGCTCATGGGTCATGTGGTTGATGCGCACTTGAAGGGTGGGTTCAGGCATGTTGGAATTGGAGGTTGAACTGCGAGGCAAGGTGGGTGGTTTGGTGTTGGACCCATTCCATCACCACGTCCAGTAGGGCCGGGGAGATCAAAAAACCATGGCGGTACAGGCCGTTGATTTGCAAGGTGCGCTCTCCCAAACATCGGATGGCGGGCAGATTGTCGACCAAGGTGGGGCGCGCTTGGGTGCAGGCTTCCAAAATGCGCGCCTCGGCAAAACCAGTGTGCACCGTGTAAGCGGCGCTGAGCAACTCCAGGGTTGAGCGCACGCTGACGGCCGACAGGTCTTCGGTCTCGATTTCGGTGGCGCCGATCACGAACACGTGGTTTTCTTTGGGCGCGATGTAGATCGGGTAGCGGGGGTGGATCAAACGGGTAGGGCGTTGCAGGGTGACCTCGGGGGCATAGAGCCGCAGCACCTCGCCCCTGACACCGCGCAGTTGCGTCCATTGTTCGCGCGCGCCCAGCCCGCGGCAGTCAAAGACCCAGTCGGGTTGCCCAGGTTGGCCGGGCTGAAAGTCGTCGGGTTTGGCGGGGCTGTTCCAGCGCACATCCACGCCTTGTTGGGCCAAACCTTGGCGCAAAGACGCCAGCAACTCGCGGTTGTCGAGCTGGCCCTCGCCGGGCAAATACAAAGCTTGGTTGAAGCGCTGCGCCAAACCGGGCTCCAGCGCTTGCAGTCCTTGGGCATCGAGCCTTTGGGTGGGGGGCAATTCGGGGCATTGGTCTTGGGTGCGCAGCAACAGGCCCTCAAAGCGTTTGGCCTCGGCCGCGTCTTGTCGGTGCCACAGCACCAAGGTACCGTTTTGTTGAAAGAACACGGGCTCGGGCAGGGCGGCGATCAACTCAGGCCAGCGCGTCAGGCCGTGACGGCCCATGCGCACCACCGGCATTTCGGTGATGGCCGATTCGGCCAACGGTGCCAGCATGGCCGCGGCCACGCGCGCGGCCGAGCCCAGTCCTTCGGCACCAAGCGCCTCGTACACTTGCACCCGGTGGCCTGCTTGGGCCAAGCTGTGGGCCAGCAAGCGCCCCATCAGGCCTGCGCCCAAAACCACGCTGAAAAGGGGGGAGCTCATGTCCAAGTGTCCAATGGGGATCGCCGATAATTGGCGGCATGAACCACCACCCACAACGCTACGCACGTGTGCTCACCATTGCCGGATCGGACAGCGGCGGCGGGGCCGGCATTCAGGCCGACTTGAAAACCTTTGCCGCTTTGGGCTGTTATGGCATGAGCGCGATCACCGCACTCACGGCGCAAAACACCGTGGGCGTGCAGGGCATCCATGCGGTACCCGCATCGTTTTTGAGGGCGCAAATTCAGTCGGTCATGGACGATATCGGGGCCGATGCCCTGAAGATTGGCATGCTGCACGAACCCGGCATTGTGGAGGTGGTGGCCTGGGCCATTGACCACTACAACATCCGCCAGGTCGTGCTTGACCCGGTCATGGTGGCCACCAGTGGTGACCGTTTGATTGCCCAAGAAACGGTACAGGTCTTGGTACGCGAATTGTTTCCCCGCGTCACGGTGGTCACGCCCAACTTGGACGAAGCCCAGTTGTTGCTGGGGCAGCCCATTGCCAACGCGCAGGCACTGGAGGCCGCGGCGCAGGGCTTGTTGGCGATGGGCGCTCGCGCGGTGCTGCTCAAAGGCGGGCATTTGGTCAGCGATGAGGTGGTGGATGTCTTGGTTCAGGCCCAAGGGCCGACACGCCGCTTGGCTTGCGCCCGCATCCCGAGCCGCAATGTGCACGGCACCGGCTGCACGCTGTCGTCGGCCATTGCGGCGCACTTGGCATTGGGCCACGGCTTGGAAGATGCGGTCGAGCTGGCGCGCGCTTTCATTTTGAGCGCCATTGCGCAAGGCGCTCAGGTGCAGACCGGTCAGGGGCATGGACCGCTCAACCATGGTTTTTCTCCCCTGGCCATGCGCCGACTCGTTGCTGCAGAACAAGCCTGAGGCTGAGCCGCCTGCTGGGCGTGATGGGCAGATAGGGTCGTTCAGCGGTCAAAGCAGTTGTCCGGCGAGAGGGCTTCAAATCAGGCCCAGGCGTTGGTGCAGCAAAGTGGAAGTGGTGGTGTACTGCAGCAGGGTTTTTTCTGCAGGCCGCAGCAGGGCCACCGCACCAAACGCGGCCAGGGTGGCTTCGTGGAACCCACACAGGATGAGCTTCTTTTTACCGGGGTAGGTGTTGATGTCGCCCACGGCAAAAATGCCCGGCTCCGACGTGCCAAAGTTTTCGGTGTTGACCACCAGTTGCTTGCGCTCCATGGCCAGGCCCCATTGCGCTACTGGGCCTAATTTGGGCGACAGGCCCAGGCAGGTTTGCAGCACGTCCAGCGTCAGCCACTCGCTCTGGCCTTGGGGGTTGAGCAGTTCGAGCGCTTTCAAGCGGCCCTCTTCAGCGCGCAGGCCGGTGGGCTGCCCGGCCACAAAACGCATGCGGCCCTCTTGGCAGGCTTGGCGCATGCGGTTGATCAAATCGGGCGCAGCGCTGAACTGGTCGCGGCGGTGCAGCAGGACAACGCTGGCGGCGGCTTGCGGGCCTGCGCTCGCATCCAAGCACGCCTGCAAGGCGCTGTCGCCGTCGCCCGCCACCACCAGGTGTTGGCCGGCCCAGTGCTCGGGTGTGGGGTGTTCTGCAAAGACTTGCGTGCCTTCGAAAGGTGCCAGACCTTCTAGGACCATGCGGCGCGGCACAAAAGCGCCCACGCCTGCGGCGATGAACAAGGTGGTGGTGACAAAGCCTTGGCCCGCATCGGTTGTCACGGCCCAGCGCTGGTCAGGCTGGCGTTCAATCTGAGTGAGCTGATGGCCCAAGTGCAGCATGGGTTGGAAAGGGGCGGCTTGTTGCTGCAAGCGCTCCACCAGTTCTTGGCCCGTGCAAAAAGGGATGCCCGGAATGTCGTAAATGGGTTTACCGGCATAAAGCTCAGCGCATTGGCCGCCCACGTGGGGCAAGGCGTCGACCACATGGCAACGAATGCCTTGCAGGCCCAGTTGGAAGACTTGGAACAAGCCCACAGGGCCTGCGCCAACAACCAAAGCCTCGGTGTCGATGGGGGTGGACATGCACTGAACGAATCAAAAATGGCCGAACGATTCGGCCATGGGCAAGAGCGTGGATGCGAGACCCGCGTGCTGAGCCCGCATGGGTCAGCGCACCAGCTGCGCCAATTTGCCGGTCTTGTCTTTCCAGTCGTCGGCGTCGGGCATGGGTGTTTTGCGTTTGGTGATGCTTTTCCAGCCGGGCAACACAGCCAGTTCGGCATTGAGTTGGATCATGTGCTGCTGGTCGGCGGGCAGGTCTTCTTCGGCAAAGATGGCGTTGACCGGGCACTCGGGGATGCACACAGCGCAGTCAATGCACTCATCGGGATCGATGGTCAGGAAATTGGGGCCTTCGCGGAAGCAATCGACCGGGCAAACGTCCACACAGTCGGTGTATTTGCACTGGATGCAGGATTCGGAAACAACGTGGGTCATGATGGACTCGGCAATGGGTTTGGCGCTGCCCGTGCGGCGCCATGGTCCACATTTTAAGGGGAATCAGTGCACCAGCACTGCGCCTGCGGTCTTGTGCGTGACGGTGTCCACCAGCACCAGTGCGCCCAGGACTCGCGATTGTTGGAAAGGCAGCGTCACCAAGGGCTCTTGCAAGGCCAGTGTGACGTGACCGATGGCGTTGGGGGGCAGCTCGGTGGCTTCCTCCTTGGCCAGCGTGTTCACGTTCAGACGGTGCTCCACGCGCTGCACTTTGGCCTTGACCCAGCGGTGACCGTGCAGGGCCCAATACACCCGGCCTGTGACCAAGGGCTCGTCGTCCATCCAGGCGATGGTGGTGCTGAGCTGGCGCTGGCCCTCAGGCGGACCTTCGGCGGCCAGCAGCCAATCGCCCCTTGACACATCCACTTCGCGGTCGAGCACGATGCCCGCACTGTGGCCCGCGGCTTGGCTTTGAGGCTGGCGCGTGGCTGAAAGCACCTGAGAGACCACCGCGGTCTGGCCGCTGGGAAAGACCTGGATGGTTTGGCCCGGCGCGATGCAGCCCGTGGCCACGCGGCCCCAAAACACACGGCGGCCTCGGGTGGTGACCCCGGAGTCGTGAAATTTTTCAACCCACTGCACCGGGAAACTGAAGGCCCCATCGGTCTCAGCAGGCGTGACAGGCAGGTTTTCGAGAGTGCTGAGAAGGCTCGGACCGGTGTAGCCACACCAGCCGGTTTGGGCATTGTTTTCCGTGGTCACCACGTTCCAGCCCTTGAGCGCCGACACGGGCACCATGGCGCTGACTTGGATGCCCGCTTCTTTGGCAAAGCGGTGCAAGGCATTGGCGATGTGGGTGTAGGCCAAGACGGGGTCGACCACGGCATCGAGTTTGTTGATGGCAAACACGACAGATGGCACGCGCAGCAGGTTGACCAGCAGCGAATGGCGGCGGGTTTGCGGCAGCAGTTGCAGCTCGGGGTTGGCCCAGTCGAGCTTGATGGCGTCCACCAGCACCACGGCGGCGTCGGCGTTCGATGCGGCGGTGACCATGTTGCGGGTGTACTGCTCGTGGCCGGGTGCGTCGCCGATGATGAACTTGCGCGAGGAGGTCGCGAAGTAGCGGTAGGCCACATCGATGGTGATGCCTTGCTCGCGCTCAGCGCTCAGGCCGTCGGTCAGCAGGGCCAGATCGGTTTCACCCGAACGTTGCACACCAGCCAGGTGGTCTTGCAGCACGGCTTTGGTGTCGACCAGCAGGCGGCCAATCAGCGTGCTTTTGCCGTCATCGACCGAGCCGCAGGTGATGAATCGCAACGCGGTTTGCGTGTTGCTTGCAGAGGACTTGGCGAAAAAGTGTTGTTCGGTATGCATGTGGGGTTCCTTGTGATCAGAAATAGCCGTCTTTTTTGCGCTTCTCCATCGACGCCTCAGACGTCTTGTCGTCCATGCGGGTCGCGCCGCGCTCGCTCACATCGGCGGCCAGCGTCTCGATCACGATTTGCTCGGGCGTGGCGGCTGTGCTTTCCACTGGGCAGGTGCAGGTGATGTCGCCCACGGTGCGAAAGCGCACGTCGCGCACCACCACCGTTTCACCCTCTTTGGGCGGGGTCAACGCGGTCACGGGCACCAGCAGGCCCCGGCGGTCGACCACCTCACGCGGGTGGGTGTAATAAAGAGATGGCAGTGCAATGCGTTCGCGTGCAATGTATTGCCACACATCCAGCTCGGTCCAGTTGCTGATGGGGAACACACGAAAGTGCTCGCCCGGCTGCAGCTTGTGGTTGAACAAGGTCCACAACTCGGGCCGCTGCGCTTTGGGTTGCCACTGGCCAAAGCCGTCTCGGTGGCTGAAGATGCGCTCTTTGGCACGGGCTTTTTCTTCATCTCGGCGGGCGCCGCCGATCAGCGCGTCAAAACGGAATTCTTCAATCGCTTCGAGCAGCGTGACCGATTGGTGCACGTTGCGGCTCTCCCCCGGATGGGCCAGACGCACGGTGCCGCGCTTCATCGAGTCTTCGACGCTGCGCACGATGAGTTCTGCACCCAGTTCTTGGGCTCGCGCGTCGCGAAAGTCGGTGACTTCCTCGAAGTTGTGCCCGGTGTCGATCATCAGGAGCGGGTAAGGAATGCGGCCGTTACCGGTGGGGCTGGTTTTGCCGCCGAAGGCTTTTTCGGCGCACTTGAGCAAGACCAGCGAATCCTTGCCCCCCGAAAACAGCAGGGTGGGGCGCTCAAAGGCGGCCGCGACTTCGCGCAGGATGAAGATGGTTTCTTCTTCCAGCGCATCCAGGTGCGCGTTGCTCAGGGTATGCCGTTCGGTGGGTGTGGTGGCGGTCATGGTTTTCTCATTTCTTTTGGAGGTGCCCACCCCTGTGGGCGGTGCTTCTTTTTTGGGGATGGGGAATCGCCCACAGGGTGGGCTCCTACAGGGATGGGTTCGACGGTTTTCAGGGCTTGACGTGCAGCCCGCACTCCTTGGCCGCCTCGTCCTCCCACCACCAGCGCCCGGCGCGGAACTCTTCGCCCAGACTGATGGCGCGGGTGCAGGGGGCGCAGCCGATGCTCGGAAAGAACTGGTCGTGCAGCGGGTTGTAGTCCACCTGGTGCTCGGCGATGTAGTGCCACACATCGCCCCAGGTCCAGCGGGCCAGGGGGTTGAGTTTGCAAAGCCCTGCGCTGGGACTGGCCGGCATGATCTGGTGGGCGGTCTGCCATTCACTTTGGTCGATGAGGGGCACCTCGGCACGGGCGCTGGATTGTTCTTGGCGCAAGCCGGTGATCCAGGCACGTTGACCTTTCAATGCGCGGGCCAGGGGAGCCATTTTTCGAACGCCGCAGCAGGCCTTGCGTTGCTCGATGCTTTGGTACATCGCGTCCTGGCCGTTTTGGCGCACGAACTGCATGACCGATTCGTGAGCGGGGCGGTGCACCACAATGGGCGCACGCGAATGGGCCTGCGTGCGTTCCAGCAGGGCCAGGGTTTCGGTGTGCAGTGCGCCGGTCTCCAGCACAAACACCGGGATGTCCAATTGCAGCGCATTGATGAGGTGGGTGATCACCACATCTTCGGCGCCCAGGCTGGAGGCTTGGGTGACGGGTGCGAAATCGGCGGCGGCGTGTTGCAGCAGCGCTTGGGTCTCGGCCAACTTCAAGCCAAAGTCAGGGCTGGCTTTGGCGTGCAAGTCCCTGGCTTTGGCCGGGGCGTTACGAGGGGAAAAATGGCTGGAGGTCATGGTCTTGTGTTTTTTGTAGAAGCCCACCCCGTGGGCGATGGTGCGTGGTCCATTGCGGGACATCGCCCACAGGGGTGGGCTCCTAGAGGGTTTTAGGCCGCCTTGGCAAAGGGTGGTTCCGTTTCGACAGCAGAGCCTTGGTAAAAGCCAGCAAAGCGGTCGAACTGGCGTTGCGCCGCAGAGGCGTCGACGCCTTCGCGCAGCACGGCCACATCAAAACCGGTGCGCTGCATGGGCACCAATTGGTCGATCAGCACGTCGCCTGTGGCCCGCAGTTCGCCCGCAAAGCCCAATCGGCGGCGCAACAAAAAGGCTTGGCTGTAGGCGCGGCCGTCGGTGAATTTGGGGAACTGCAGGTCGATGCGGGTCACGCCGCTCAGGTTGAGGGTGCGCGGGTCCACGTGGTTGGCCAAGGTGATGACCGTGGGCGATTCAACGGTTTGGTGTTCTTGGGCAGATAGGATGAGCATGGTCGGTCTTTTTTTTGAGGAGTCCACCCCGTGGGCGAAGGCCTGTGTACGTGGTCAGGGTGGGCTCCTACAAGGGGGGATTCAGACAGTGGTTATTGGTGAAGGGTGGCGTGCCGAATGGGCTGCCGCTTTGAACGGGTCTTGGCCCACGCGGCGCAGGGTTTCAATGAAGTATTCGTGGCGGTCTTGGGCAGGTTGGCGAAGCGCTTTGTAGGTGTCCAGCACCGCTTCGATGACGTCGGGGACCTCGAGCGAAGAAAACGAGGGACCCACCACTTTGCCGGGTGTGGTGGGGCCTGAGAGCGCTTTGCCATCCGATCCGCCGAGCGTGACTTGGTACCACTCCTTGCCATCTTTGTCGACGCCCAAAATGCCGATGTGGCCCGAGTGGTGGTGACCACAGGAGTTGATGCAGCCGCTGATGTGGAAGTCGATGTGGCCCAGGTCGTGCAATTCGTCCAGATCTTGGTAACGCTCGGTGATGGCGGCGGCCAAGGGCAAGGAACGGGCATTGGCCAGGGCGCAATAGTCGCCGCCCGGGCAGGCGATCATGTCGGTCAAAAGGCCAATGTTGGGCTGGGCCAAGCCCAGGGCCTTGGCTTCAAGCCACAGGGCGTGCAACCGATCAAGACGCACCCAAGGCAGCACCAGGTTTTGGCTGTGTGTGACGCGGGCTTCGCCAGCCGAATAGCGTGCCACCAAGTCGGCTGCCGCTTCCAGTTGGTCTGCGCTGGCGTCGCCTGGGGCTTGCCCCGGGCGCTTGAACGACAGGCTGACGGCGCGCAGGGTCGGGTTTTGGTGCGGCTTGACGTTTTGTGCCATCCAGCGGGCAAAGGCCGGCTGTTGGGCCGCTTGGATGCCGATGTCGGCTTCAGCCTTGGCGAGCCCGTCGGCACTGGCTGCGGGCAAATCCATCTGGGGTGCTGCAAAGCAGGTGGCGACGCGGTCGAACTCGGCTTGTGGAATGGTGTGCAAGCCGCCGTCCTTGTCCAAGATGTCTTGGTACTCGGCCTCGACCTCGTCAAAATAGCGCTGGCCTTCGGCCCTCACCAAAATCTTGATGCGGGCCTTGTAAATGTTGTCGCGGCGGCCCCAGCGGTTGTATACGCGGATCACGGCTTCGAGGTAGTTCATGATCTGGTTCCAGGGCAAGAACTCGCGGATGACCGAGCCCACCGTGGGTGTGCGGCCCATGCCGCCGCCCACTTGCACCTTGAAGCCCACTTCACCCGCCGCGTTTTTGACCATTTGCAGGCCCACGTCGTGCCAGCCAATGGCGGCGCGGTCTTCGGCTGCGCCGGTGATGGCGATCTTGAATTTACGCGGCAAAAAAGCGAACTCGGGGTGCAGCGTGCTCCACTGGCGGATCAACTCGGCGTAGGGGCGGGGATCGACCACCTCGTCCACGGCCACACCGGCCAGCTCGTCGGTGGTGGTGTTACGGATGCAGTTGCCGCTGGTCTGGATGCCGTGCAGGTTCACTGTGGCCAGCAGGTCCATCACGTCGGCCGATTTGGCCAGCGGGATCCAGTTGAATTGCACGTTTTGGCGGGTGGTGAAGTGGCCAACGTTGGTGGTCAGTTTCGGTGAAACCTTGGACGAAGGGCCGTCGATTTTGTCTTGCGTGGCTTGGGCATTGGCCAGCAAGGCGGCGTCGGGTGTGTCGTACTCGCGGGCGATTTGGGCCAGCACTTGGAGCTGGGGGGCCGAGATTTCGCCATAAGGCACCGCCACGCGCAGCATGGGGGCATAACGCTGCACGTACCAGCCGTTTTGCAGCCTCAGGGGCTTGAACTCATCGGCACTCAGCTGGCCGGCCTGAAAGCGCTCGAGCTGGTCACGGTGTTGGGCGGCACGGGCGCGCACGAACTGGTGGTCAAATTCGGTGTACTGGTACATGGTGGGTGATGCAAAAAAGCCGTGGCCGTCTCGCCGACAGGGCCACGGAGTGTCACGCTGTCGTTGGGGCGATCGAAAGCCCTGAATGTAGGCAACTCTTATTCCAAAACAAACGACTTTTTAGTTGGGCTCATATTCTTTTGATGCATAAGAGCGGCTTGTGCACCGCTGCTGAGCAGGTGGTTTTGAGCGCCATGCGGGTCTGGGCCACGCTTTGTGCAGCTGGTCAGCGCCATTGGCCGACTTGTTTCGGGCTATAATCGACCTGTTTTGCGACTTGCAGAACGCACGCCATCCGCTTTTCCGGCAGTTGGCGCAAGTCATTGACCCGCCCAAATCCTTCACCGGACGCCAGCGAAACAACAAGGAAACACCATGATTGCATCCTCCATCAAGGCCGAGGTCGTCAAAGCCAACGCACGCGCTGCCAACGACACCGGGTCCCCCGAAGTCCAGGTGGCGTTGCTGACAGCCCGCATCAACGAGCTGACACCCCACTTCAAAACACACGCCAAAGACCATCACGGTCGCCGCGGTTTGCTGCGCATGGTGAGCCGTCGCCGCAAGCTGCTGGACTACCTCAAGTCCCGTGATGCAGACCGTTACGTTGCACTGATCGCCAAACTTGGCCTGCGCAAGTAATCGTCTCTCCAGATGAAAAGCGCCTGAGTTAGTTCACTAGCTCAGGCGCTTTATTCTTTTTTTCTTCGGAATTTGACAGGGCGATCTCGCGCTGTGTCATTCCACAAGGCTTTGAATGCAAGGTTTTGTGGAATGGCATCGAGTTCAGAGCGTCAAATCCGGGCCCACAGTGCAGCCTCATGCGCTTTTGTTTTCAGGAGTTCTGAACATGTCTATTTTTAATAAAGTCACTAAAACATTCCAATGGGGCCAGCACACGGTCAAGATGGAAACCGGCGAAGTCGCCCGCCAAGCTGGCGGTGCGGTGTTGCTCGACATGGAAGGCACCGTGGTGCTCGCCACCGTCGTGGGTTCCAAGATCGCCAAAGCCGGTCAAGATTTCTTCCCCCTCACCGTCGATTACATCGAGAAGACTTACGCTGCGGGCAAAATCCCCGGCAGCTTTTTCAAGCGTGAAGCCAAGCCCAGCGAGCACGAGACCTTGACCAGCCGTCTGATTGACCGCCCCATCCGTCCGCTGTTCCCCGAAGGTTTCTACAACGACGTGCACGTGGTCATCCACACCGTGTCGTTGAACCCTGAGGTCGATGCGGACATCGCCGCCATGATCGCGGTGTCGGCTGCGCTGTCCATCTCGGGCATCCCGTTCAACGGCCCCATCGGCGCCGCGCGCGTGGGTTACATCAACGGTGAGTACGTGCTCAACCCCGGTCAGACCCAGCGCAAAGACAGCGTGATGGATTTGGTCGTGGCCGGTACGGAAGCCGCTGTGCTGATGGTCGAATCCGAAGCCCTGCAACTGTCGGAAGAAATCATGTTGGGCGGAGTGGTTTATGGCCACGAGCAATCGGCGATTGCCATCAATGCCATCCACGAGCTGGTGCGCGAAGCCGGCAAGCCGGTCTGGGACTGGCAAGCGCCTGCCCGCGACACGACTTTTGAAGCCAAGCTGGCCACACTTGCCGAAGAAAAACTGCGTGCGGCTTACCAAATCCGCAACAAACAAGCCCGCACCCACGCTTGCCGCGAAGCCTATGCTTCGGTCAAAGTCGCTTTGGCCGAAGAGGGTGTGGCTTTTGACGGCGTCAAGCTCGATGGCCTGATGTTCGAGATCGAAGCGCGCATTGTGCGCAGTCAGATTTTGGCCGGTGAGCCCCGCATCGATGGCCGCGACACCCGCACGGTGCGCCCCATCGAAATCCGCAACAGCGTGCTGCCCCGCACCCACGGCTCGGCCCTGTTCACGCGCGGCGAAACCCAGGCTTTGGTGATCACCACTTTGGGCACCGAGCGCGATGCGCAGCGCATTGACGCACTGGCTGGCGAGTTCGAAGACCGCTTCATGTTCCACTACAACATGCCTCCCTTTGCCACCGGCGAAGTGGGCCGCATGGGCTCGACCAAGCGCCGCGAAATCGGCCACGGCCGTTTGGCCAAGCGTGCTTTGGCTGCGGTGCTGCCGAGCAAAGAAGAGTTCCCCTACACGGTGCGTGTGGTGTCCGAAATCACCGAATCGAACGGCTCTTCTTCCATGGCTTCGGTCTGTGGCGGCTGCTTGTCGATGATGGACGCCGGTGTGCCGATGAAAGCCCACGTGGCCGGTATCGCCATGGGCCTGATCAAAGAAGACAACCGTTTTGCGGTGTTGACCGACATTTTGGGTGACGAAGATCACTTGGGCGACATGGACTTCAAAGTCGCGGGTACCACCCACGGCATCACCGCGTTGCAGATGGACATCAAGATTCAGGGCATCACCAAAGAAATCATGCAAGTCGCTTTGGCCCAAGCCAAAGAAGCGCGCATGCACATTCTGGGCAAGATGCAAGAAGCGATGAGCCAAGCCAACACCGAAGTGTCTGATTTCGCACCCAAGCTCTTCACCATGAAGATCAACCCCGAGAAAATCCGTGATGTGATCGGCAAGGGCGGCGCGACCATCCGCGCCCTGACCGAAGAAACCGGTTGCCAGATCAACATCTCGGAAGACGGCACGATCACCATCGCCGCCACCGACGGCGAGAAGGCCGAGATCGCCAAGAAACGCATCGAGCAGATCACCGCTGAAGTCGAAATCGGCAAGGTCTACGAAGGCCCTGTGACCAAGATCCTGGACTTCGGCGCCCTGATCAACCTGTTGCCTGGCAAAGATGGTCTGTTGCACATCAGCCAGATTGCCCACGAGCGCGTCGAAAAAGTGACCGATTACCTGAGCGAAGGCCAAATCGTCAAGGTCAAGGTCATGGAAACCGACGAAAAAGGCCGCATCAAGCTGTCGATGAAGGCTTTGTTGGACCGTCCTGCTCAGGGCTAATGAACGCGTGTGTCATGGGGCATCAACCCCCCGGCACCCTGTGGACTCACCATGAACGTCATTGAAATCCAAAGTTTCGGCGCCCCAGCGGTGTTGGTGCCCGGCACCCGTCCTGAGCCCGTGGCCGGGGCAGGGGAGTTGCTCATTCGCGTCTCGGCCAGCGGCATCAACCGCCCCGATGTGCTGCAACGCACCGGCAACTACCCCGTCCCACCGGGTGCTTCAGACATTCCCGGCCTTGAGGTGGCGGGTGTGGTGGTGTCGGGCGATGCAGCAGCCATGGCTGCTGCGGGTTTTTCGGTGGGCGACCGTGTGTGCGCCTTGGTGGCGGGTGGCGGTTATGCGCAGCTGTGCGTGGCCCCGGTGGCCCAGTGTTTGCCCGTGCCCAAAGGCCTGACGGATACCGAAGCCGCTTCGCTGCCCGAGACCTTCTTCACCGTGTGGAGCAATGTGTTTGATAGGGGTCGTTTGCAAGCGGGTGAGACCCTGTTGATTCAGGGGGGCACCAGCGGCATTGGCGTTACAGCCATTCAGATGGCCAAGGCCGCCGGTGCCACGGTGATCGTCACGGCCGGTTCTGACGCCAAATGCCAGGCATGCTTGGACTTGGGCGCTGACCACGCTATCAATTACAAAACCACCGATTTCGTGGCCGAGGCCAAACGCATTACGGGGGGTCTGGGTGTGAATGTGATCCTCGACATGGTGGCGGGCGACTATGTGGCGCGCGAAGTGGAGGCCTTGGCCGAAGACGGCCGCTTGGTCATCATTGCGGTGCAAGGTGGCGTCAAAGCCGAGTTCAATGCCGGCATGGTGCTGCGCCGCCGCTTGTCCATCACGGGCTCCACATTGCGGCCTCGTCCCGTGGCGTTCAAGGCGGCCATTGCCCAGTCCTTGCGTCAGACGGTCTGGCCTTGGATCGAGTCAGGGCACATCAAGCCGGTCATTCACAGCGTGTTTGGCGCCATGGATGCGGCGGGCGATCTGCCGTCCGGTGCGGCTCAAGCCCACGCCTTGATGGAGAGCAACCAGCACATCGGTAAATTGGTGGTGACCTGGTGATGAGCAAGCCTCTCAAGTTGATGGTCGGCAACTGGAAGATGCATGGCGATTTGTCAGCCAATGCGGCTTTTGTCGCCGGTCTGACGGCAGAGGTATCAGAACTTTCATGCCGCGCGGCCTTGTGTGTGCCGACGGTTTACCTGGCGCAAATGCAGGACCTGTTGGCCGCTTCACCGGTTGAGTTGGGTGCGCAAGATGTTTCGGCGCACGAGGCGGGAGCCTACACGGGTGAGGTGTCTGCCCAGATGCTGCGTGACTTTTCGGTGCGTTATGCCATCGTGGGCCATTCAGAGCGTCGCCTCTTTCATGCCGAGACAGACGCCTTGGTGGCGGTCAAAGTACAACGCGCTCTGGCTGTGGGCATCACGCCCATTGTGTGTGTCGGCGAAAGTTTGACCGAGCGTGAAGCGGGGCAGACCGAGGCGGTGGTCAAACGTCAACTGGCGGCAGTGATCCAAGCCAATGGCCACTGCATCAGTGAAATCGTGGTGGCTTATGAGCCCGTTTGGGCGATTGGCACGGGCCTGACCGCTTCGCCTGAGCAGGCCCAGCAAGTGCACGCAGTGTTGCGCACCCAATTGTTGGCGGCGTCCTCGCATGCCGATCGTGTGGCTGTTTTGTATGGCGGCAGCATGACGCCCCACAATGCGGCCGACTTGTTGGCCCAGCCCGATGTGGACGGTGGTTTGATCGGCGGTGCATCTCTCAAGGCGCCCGATTTTTTATCCTTGCTGAAAGCCGCATCCCGCTGAGCTTTCAATGACATTTTTTAGATTTTTCGGAGAACTCTGATGAGCATGATGTTGACTTTGATTTTGGTGGTTCAAATGTTGTCGGCCTTGGCCATGATTGGCTTGATCCTGATCCAGCACGGCAAAGGTGCGGACATGGGTGCGGCCTTTGGCAGCAGTGGTTCGGGCAGTTTGTTTGGTGCCACAGGCGGTGCCAACTTCATGTCCAGGACCACGGCGGTGTTGGCTTTTGTATTCTTTGCATGCACGCTGTCCTTGGCCTACTTCGGTAATCTGACGCCCACCTCGTCTGGCAGCGTCCTCGAAGGTGCCACGGTCAGCACGCCTGCTGCGCCGGTTGACGCCAGCCCTGCTGCGCAGATCCCTGGCAACACGCCTGCGCCTGCTGCTGACAAGAGCGTGCCCCCTGCAATCCCTGCGAAATGAGCCCCCAAAGCGGTCTGAGTTGGGCTTTGCTGCTCTGCACAAATTTGCAGCTTTATTGAAGGAAACGGGGCTTTTTTCAGAGTAAAATCAGAGTCTGTTCGGTGAGCGATACGCACTCTAGGTGCCCCTCATGCAAGCCGATCTTGTGTATCCAGCCGTCGTGGTGAAATTGGTAGACACGCTATCTTGAGGGGGTAGTGGCGAAAGCTGTGCGAGTTCGAGTCTCGCCGACGGCACCAGACAAACAGAAGCGCTCGGGCTCAAGGCTTGGGCGAGTCATTCGGTCATTAACCGGCAGTCTCGAAATGAACCTCGAACAGTACCTTCCGATTCTCTTGTTCATTTTGGTCGGCATTGCTGTCGGCATCATTCCCCAGGTTTTGGGCTACATCCTTGGCCCCAACCGACCTGATGCGGAAAAAAATTCCCCTTATGAGTGCGGATTCGAGGCTTTTGAAGACGCTCGAATGAAATTCGACGTCCGCTACTACCTGGTCGCCATTCTTTTCATCTTGTTCGATCTCGAAATCGCCTTCCTGTTTCCTTGGGCTCTGGCGCTCAAAGAGGTGGGCATGACCGGTTTCATTGGGGCGGTGGTCTTTTTAAATATTCTGGTCGTAGGTTTCATCTACGAGTGGAAAAAAGGCGCCCTCGATTGGGAATGACCTTTCTAAGTGCACAGCAAACAGCCTGTTTGAGGATTCAAAATGATTGAAGGCGTGATGAAGGAAGGCTTTGTCACCACGAGTTACGACTCGGTGGTGAACTGGGCCAAAACCGGTTCGCTTTGGCCCATGACCTTTGGTTTGGCCTGCTGCGCGGTGGAGATGATGCATGCGGCGGCTGCGCGCTATGACTTGGGTCGTTTTGGTGCCGAGGTGTTCCGCGCCAGTCCGCGCCAAGCCGACTTGATGATCGTGGCCGGTACGCTGTGCAACAAAATGGCACCCGCTTTGCGCAAGGTGTATGACCAGATGTCCGAGCCGCGTTGGGTCATCTCGATGGGTTCTTGCGCCAACGGGGGTGGCTATTACCACTACAGTTACTCGGTGGTGCGTGGATGTGACCGGATTGTGCCGGTGGACGTGTATGTGCCGGGTTGCCCACCCACCGCCGAAGCCTTGATTTACGGCATCATGCAGCTGCAACAAAAAATTCGGCGCACGCACACCATTGCGCGTGCCTGAGGGGAATGACGATGACTTCTTTCGCCATTCGACCCGAAGATTTGCGCGATACCCTGACCACCATCCTGGGTGACAAGGCCCACACCATCGGCCTCGCTTTGGGCGAGGTGACGGTTCAGGTGGGTGCGGCTCAGTACCTGGATGTGATGACCTGCTTGCGTGATGCGCCGGGTTGCCAGTTTGAGCAACTCATCGATTTGGCCGGTGTGGATTACTCGGCCTACCGTGAAGTGGGCACCGATGGCCCGCGTTTTGGTGTCACGGTGCATTTGCTGTCGGTCAGCCTCAACCAGCGCGTGCGGGTCAAGGTGCTGTGCCCCGATGACGATTTGCCCTTGGTGGATTCGGTCAATGCCCTGTGGAATTCGGCCAATTGGTACGAGCGCGAAGCCTTTGACCTCTATGGCATCGTGTTTGAGGGTCACAACGACCTTCGTCGCATCTTGACCGACTACGGCTTCATTGGCCACCCGTTCCGCAAAGACTTTCCGCTCTCGGGCCACGTTGAAATGCGTTATGACGCTGAGCGCCAGCGTGTGATTTATGAACCCGTGAGCATTGAGCCCCGTGAAATCACGCCACGCATCATCCGCGAAGACAACTACGGAGGCCTGAACTGACATGGCCGAAATCAAGAATTACACCCTGAACTTCGGTCCCCAGCACCCGGCCGCGCACGGTGTGCTGCGCCTGGTTCTCGAGTTGGATGGCGAGGTGGTGCAGCGGGCCGACCCGCACATTGGCTTGTTGCACCGGGCGACTGAAAAGCTGGCCGAAAGCAAAACCTACATCCAGTCGCTGCCTTACATGGACCGTCTCGACTACGTGTCCATGATGTGCAACGAGCACGCTTACTGCTTGGCCATCGAAAAGATGTTGGGCCTTGAAGTGCCCAAGCGCGCCCAGTACATCCGCGTGATGTTCGCCGAAATCACCCGCGTGCTGAACCATTTGATGTGGCTCGGCTCACCCGGGAACGATTGCGGCAGCTCCACCGTCTTGATCTACACCTTCCGCGAACGTGAAGACCTGTTTGACCTGTACGAGGCCGTCTCGGGCGCCCGCATGCACGCTGCCTATTTCCGTCCCGGTGGCGTCTACCGCGACTTGCCCGACAGCATGCCGCAGTACAAGGTCAGCAAGATCAAAAATGCCAAGGCGATCGAACAACTCAACAAGAACCGCCAAGGTTCCATGTTGGACTTCATTGACGACTTCACACAACGCTTTCCGAAGTGCATCGACGAATACGAAACCTTGCTCACCGACAACCGCATCTGGAAACAGCGCACGGTGGGTGTGGGCGTGGTGTCGCCAGAGCGTGCCCTCAATTTGGGCATGACCGGCCCCATGTTGCGTGGCTCTGGCGTGGCTTGGGACTTGCGCAAAAAGCAACCCTATGACGCCTATGACCAGGTGGAGTTCGATGTGCCCGTGGGCAAGACCGGCGACAGTTACGACCGCTACCTGGTGCGCATGGCCGAGATGCGCGAGTCCAACCGCATCATCGCGCAATGCGTCAAATGGCTGCGTGCCAACCCTGGCCCCGTCATCACCGACAACCACAAGATTGCACCGCCTTCGCGCGAAGGCATGAAGTCCAACATGGAAGACTTGATCCACCATTTCAAGCTCTTCACCGAAGGTTTTCATGTGCCCGAGGGCGAGGCCTATGCCGCTGTCGAACACCCCAAAGGCGAGTTCGGCATTTACATGGTGAGCGATGGGGCCAACAAGCCTTACCGCCTCAAAATTCGCGCCCCGGGCTTTGCCCATTTGGCCACCCTCGATGAAATGGCCCGTGGCCACATGCTGGCCGACGCGGTCGCGATCATCGGGACCATGGACATTGTTTTTGGAGAGATTGACCGATGATCTCTGATGCCACCAGAGCACGCTTTGCGCGTGAAGTTGCCAAGTTCCCTGCGGATCAAAAGCAGTCGGCCGTCATGGCTTGTCTGTCGATCGTTCAGCAAGAACTGGGCTGGGTCAGCCCCGACAGTGAGCAAGTCGTGGCCGAGGTGTTGGGCATGCCCGTGATGGCCGTGCACGAAGTCACCACCTTCTACAACATGTACAACCAAAAGCCGGTGGGCAAGTTCAAGCTGAACGTTTGCACCAACCTGCCTTGCCAGTTGCGTGGCGGTGCACAGGCACTGGCCCACCTGGAGCACAAGCTGGGCGTGCACGTGGGCGAGACCACTGCCGACGGCCTGTTCACTTTGCAGCCCAGCGAGTGCCAAGGTGCATGCGCCGATGCGCCGGTGTTGCTGGTGAATGACCGCCACATGTGCAGCTTCATGAGCCATGAAAAACTCGACCAACTCGTTGACAGCCTGAAGAAAGCCGAGGCCGCCTGATGAACGTCGAACAAATCCTGAGCCAATTCCAAGCCACGGGCGTGGAAAGCTGCTTCCATGACCGCCACATCAACCCGCAAATTTATGCCGGTCTGAATGGCAAGAACTGGGGCATTCAAGACTACGAAGCACGCGGTGGCTATGCGGCCTTGCGCAAAATTTTGGGCAAAGACGGCGGCGAGGGTCTGACGCAAGACCAGGTGATTGCCACCGTCAAAGAGTCCGGCCTGCGCGGTCGCGGCGGTGCGGGCTTCCCCACGGGCCTGAAGTGGAGCTTCATGCCACGCCAGTTCCCGGGTCAAAAGTACCTGGTGTGCAATTCGGACGAAGGCGAGCCGGGCACTTGCAAAGACCGCGACATCATGGAGTACAACCCCCACACCGTGATCGAGGGCATGATCATCGCCGCCTACGCCATGGGCATCAGCGTGGGTTACAACTACATCCACGGCGAAATTTTCCACACCTACGAGCGCTTTGAAGAAGCCCTTGAACAAGCCCGCGCAGCAGGCTACTTGGGCGACAACATCCTGGGCAGCACGTTCAGCTTCCAGTTGCACGCCTCGCACGGTTTTGGCGCCTACATTTGCGGCGAAGAAACCGCTTTGCTCGAATCGCTGGAGGGCAAAAAAGGCCAACCCCGTTTCAAGCCACCGTTTCCCGCCAGCTTTGGCCTGTACGGCAAGCCCACCACCATCAACAACACAGAAACTTTCGCGGCAGTGCCTTGGATCATCCGCAACGGTGGTCAGGCCTACCTCGAGTGCGGCAAGCCCAACAACGGTGGCACCAAAATTTTCTCGGTCAGCGGTGACGTGGAGCGCCCCGGCAACTACGAAGTGCCCATGGGCACACCGTTTTCTAAGCTGCTTGAACTTGCCGGTGGCGTGCGCGGTGGCCGTCAACTCAAAGCGGTGATCCCTGGTGGTTCGTCCTCTCCCGTCATCCCGGCCGAGTTGATGATGAAGCTCACCATGGACTACGACAGCATCGCCAAAGAAGGCGGTTCGATGTTGGGTTCGGGTGCGGTGATTGTCATGGACGAGACGCGTTGCATGGTCAAGGCTTTGGCCCGTCTGTCTTACTTTTACTCGCACGAGTCTTGCGGTCAGTGCACCCCTTGCCGCGAAGGCACAGGCTGGCTCTGGCGCATGGTGGACCGCATTGAACATGGCCAGGGCCGCGCCAGCGACATCGACATGCTCGACAGCGTGGCCGGCAACATCATGGGCCGCACGATTTGCGCCTTGGGCGACGCAGCGGCCATGCCCGTGCGCGGCATGCTCAAGCATTTCCGTCACGAATTTGTACACCTCATCGAGCACAAGACCTCCCTGGTCGATGCCGATGCAACAGCGGTGAAGACCCATGGTTGAAATAGAACTCGACGGTCAGAAAGTGGAAGTTGCCGAAGGCAGCATGGTCATGCATGCGGCTGAAAAAGCGGGCACCTACATCCCCCATTTCTGCTACCACAAGAAACTCTCCATCGCGGCCAACTGCCGCATGTGCCTGGTCGAGGTCGAAAAGGCCCCCAAGCCCATGCCCGCCTGCGCCACGCCCGTGACCCAAGGCATGATCGTGCGCACCAAGAGCGATCGGGCGATTGCCGCCCAAAAGTCGGTCATGGAGTTTTTGCTCATCAACCACCCGCTCGATTGCCCTATTTGTGACCAAGGCGGTGAGTGCCAGTTGCAAGATTTGGCGGTGGGTTACGGCGGCAGCACCTCGCGTTACGAAGAAGAAAAGCGCGTGGTTTTCCACAAAGAGGTCGGTCCGCTGATCTCGATGGAAGAGATGAGCCGCTGCATCCACTGCACACGCTGCGTGCGCTTTGGCCAAGAAGTGGCCGGTGCCATGGAGTTGGGCATGTCACACCGCGGTGAGCACGCCGAGATCGAAACCTTCTTGGGCCAGACGATCGATTCCGAATTGTCGGGCAACATGATCGACATTTGCCCAGTGGGTGCCTTGACCAGCAAGCCCTTCCGCTACCATGCCCGCACCTGGGAGTTGTCGCGCCGCAAGTCAGTGGCCGCACACGACTCATCGGGTGCCAACCTGATCGTGCAGGTCAAAAACAACCAGGTCATGCGCGTTGTGCCCCTGGAAAATGAAGACGTCAACGAGTGCTGGATCGCAGACCGCGACCGTTTCTCTTATGAAGCCTTGAACGGCCCTGACCGCTTGAGCCGCCCCATGCTCAAGCAGGGCGGTAAATGGAAAGAAGTCGACTGGCAAACCGCATTGGAATACGTGGCCAATGGCCTGCGCAACATCCAGCGCGACCACGGTGCCAACAGCATCGGTGCTCTGGTCAGCCCACACAGCACCGTCGAAGAGTTGTACCTGGCTGGCACCCTGATGCGCGGCCTGGGCTCGGACAACATCGATCACCGTTTGCGCCACGCCGAGTTTGCCGCTGCCCAAGGCGTGCGCACATTGGGCACTTCCATTGCATCACTGAGCACATTGCAGCGCGTGCTGGTCGTGGGTTCCAACCTGCGCAAAGACCACCCGCTGTTTGCATTGCGCTTGCGCCACGCCGTGCGCCATGGCGCGCAGCTCCATGTCATCACAACACCAACGGCTTTCGGCCACGCCGACGCTTGGGCCATGCCCGTAGCGCAGGCGGTGTTGTCAGACGCTTCAGGCTGGGCGCAGGCCTTGGCCGATGTGGCTGCAGCCATCGCGGCAGAGAAGGGCGTTAACGCGCCAGCTGCTGGCAACCCCACAGCGCAAGCACAAGCCATCGCCAAATCCCTGTTGGGCGGCGAGCGCAAAGCCGTTTTGTTGGGCAACGCTGCAGCGCATGCGTCCAACGCGTCCAGCCTCTTGGCCCTGGCCAACTGGATCGCCGAACAAACCGGTGCAAGCGTCGGTTACCTGACCGAAGCGGCCAACACCGTGGGTGCGCAGTGGGTGGGTGCCCAGCCGCAAACCGGCGGCAAGCACGCAGGCCACATGTTGGCCGGTGGCCTCAAGGCCGCGATCTTGCTGAACACCGAACCCGAGTTCGACAGCGCGGCCGGTGCCGCCGCAGTGCACAGTTTGGGTCAGGCCGAGATGGTGGTCACACTCAGCCCGTTCAAGGCCAACATGGCTTTCAGCGATGTGCTCTTGCCCATCGCGCCCTTCACCGAAACATCGGGCAGCTTCGTCAACGCCGAAGGTCGCCTGCAAAGCTTCCATGCCGTGGTCAAGCCACTGGCCGAGACCCGTCCCGCTTGGAAAGTGTTGCGGGTGCTGGCCAATTTGCTCGACATCCCGGGTGTGGCTTTTGAAACCTCGCAAGACGTTTTGGCTCGCGCCACCGCCAAGCCGATGACCGCATCCAACGCGACGCTTGCCGCGATCACCTTGACCGCCGCGACAGCGGCTCCCGTGAGCGCTTCGATTTACCAACTCGACGGCATGGTTCGCCGCGCGCCGTCATTGCAGTTGACCGCAGACGCCCGCCAGGAGGTGACCGCATGATTGACGCGCTGTACAACGGCGGCCTGAACCTGGTGGCTGCCAACTGGTGGGCCACCTTGGTCTGGCCGGTGCTGTGGATCTTGATCAAGATCGTCGCCATCTTGGCACCGCTGATGGGTGCGGTCGCTTACCTGACTTTGTGGGAGCGCAAGCTCTTGGGCTTCATGCAAGTGCGCCATGGCCCCAACCGCGTCGGACCGATGGGTTTGCTGCAACCGATCGCCGATGCGATCAAGCTGTTGACCAAAGAATTGATCAACCCCACTGCGGCCAGCATGGGCCTGTTTCGCTTGGGTCCGATCATGGCCATCATGCCGGCCTTGGCCGCTTGGGTGGTGATTCCCTTTGGTCCCGACCAAGCCCTGGCGAATGTCAACGCCGGCTTGTTGCTGGTCATGGCGATCACCTCCATTGAGGTGTATGGCGTGATCATCGCGGGTTGGGCCTCCAACTCGAAATACGCCTTTTTGGGTGCCCTGCGTGCTTCAGCGCAGATGGTCAGTTACGAGATTGCCATGGGCTTTTGCTTCTTGGTGGTCTTGATGGTGTCGGGCAGCATGAACCTGACTGAGATCGTCATGTCCCAAGGCAAGGGCGCTGCGGCCGACATGGGTCTGGGCTTGTTCTCTTGGAACTGGTTGCCGCTGTTGCCCATTTTCATCGTCTACCTGATCTCGGGTGTCGCTGAAACCAACCGCCACCCGTTTGACGTGGTCGAGGGCGAGGCCGAAATCGTGGCTGGTCACATGGTCGAATACTCCGGCATGGGCTTTGCCATTTTCTTCTTGGCCGAATACGCCAGCATGTGGTTGGTGTCCATCTTGGCTGTGATCATGTTCTTGGGCGGCTGGTTGTCGCCCATCGACCACGCCTTGTTCAACATGGTGCCGGGCTGGATTTGGCTGGGCCTCAAGACATTCTTGGTGGTCTCCATGTTCATCTGGATTCGCGCCACTTTCCCGCGCTTTCGCTATGACCAGATCATGCGTTTGGGTTGGAAGATTTTCATCCCCGTCACCTTGGTGTGGCTGCTGATCGTGGGTGCATGGTTGCACTCGCCTTGGAACATCTGGCTTTGAGCGGTTCACGAACATGACAACAATGACGGTTTCCTCTTTTTCGATCAAAGACTTCCTCAAGAGCTTCATGCTGGTGGAGTTGCTCAAGGGCATGGCCCTGACGGGGCGTTACGCGTTTGCGCGCAAGGTCACGGTGCAGTTTCCGGAAGAGAAAACGCCGCTGTCACCACGTTTCCGTGGCCTGCATGCTCTGCGCCGTTACGACAACGGCGAAGAGCGGTGCATTGCCTGCAAGTTGTGTGAAGCCGTTTGCCCTGCAATGGCCATCACCATTGAAGCCGGTCAACGCGAAGACGGCTCGCGCCGCACCACACGCTACGACATCGATTTGACCAAGTGCATCTTCTGCGGCTTTTGCGAGGAAAGCTGTCCGGTGGATTCGATTGTCGAGACCCACATTCTGGAATACCACGGTGAAAAACGCGGTGACCTGTACTTCACCAAAGACATGTTATTGGCCGTGGGCGACCGTTACGAAAAAGAGATCGCTGCCGCCAAGGCCGCTGATGCGCCTTACCGTTGAACGCTGCCCAGTCCTGAACATTTAAAAAGACCACGCTATGGACGTCAAGACCGGTTTCTTCTACCTCTTCTCGGTGGTGCTGCTGTTTGCAGCATTCCGGGTGGTGACTGCACGCAACCCAGTGCACGCTGTGCTCTACCTGATGTTGGCTTTTTCGCAAGCGTCGGCGGTTTGGCTGCTCCTCAATGCCGAATTTTTGGCCTTCGTTTTGGTCTTGGTGTATTTGGGCGCCGTGATGGTGTTGTTCCTTTTTGTGGTGATGATGTTGGACATCAGCATCGACGCTGTGCGCCAAGGTTTCTGGAGGAACTTTCCGTTGGCCGCCACCCTGGGTGCCATTGTGGCTTTGGAGATGGCGGCTGTGCTGCTCTCAGGTTTTCGTTTGTCTGAAGCGCCGGCCATGGCCCCGGGTGCTGTTCCGGTGGACAACGGCAAAGCCTTGGGCATCTTGCTTTACACCGAATACCTGATGCCGATCCAAATCGCAGCGGCCATCTTGTTGGTGGCCATGATTGCGGCCATCGCCTTGACCTTGCGCACCCGCAAGGACAGCAAAGCCATCGACCCGTCCATTCAAGTCAAAGTGCGTGCGGCTGACCGCATGCAGTTGGTCAAGATGGCGCCGACCCAAGCGGCCCCGGCACCCCAAGCACCCACTGAAACGGCAGATGCAGAGGTGAAAAAATGATGACACTGACCTTGGGACACTTTTTATCGCTCGGCGCCATGCTGTTTGCGTTGTCCGTGATCGGCATCTTCTTGAACCGCAAGAACCTGATCGTCTTGCTCATGGCCATCGAGCTGATGCTGTTGGCCGTGAACATGAACTTTGTGGCCTTTTCCCATTACCTGGGTGACATGCACGGTCAGGTCTTTGTGTTTTTCATCTTGACCGTGGCGGCTGCTGAGTCGGCCATTGGCCTGGCCATTTTGGTGCTGCTGTTCCGCAACAAGAGCAACATCAATGTGGACGAACTCAATTCGCTCAAGGGTTAATACAACATGAGTCAAACCCTCAACGCCAGCACCCTGCTGGCCGTTCCCCTCGCGCCTTTGGCGGGCTCGCTGTTGGCGGGCATTTTGGGCACCCAATTCGGTGGCAACTGGATCGGTCGCCGCTTGTCACACACGTTCACCATCCTGGGTGTGTTGGTGGCCTTCATCTTGTCGGCCATGACGCTGAACAGCGTCATCAACGGCGCCCGCTTCAACGAAACGCTCTACACCTGGATGGTGGTGGGTGGCCTGAAGATGGAAATCGGCTTCATGGTCGACAGCCTGACGGCCATGATGATGTGTGTGGTGACCTTTGTTTCACTTATGGTGCACATCTACACCATTGGCTACATGGACGAAGACGAAGGCTACAACCGCTTTTTTGCCTACATCTCTTTGTTCACCTTCTCCATGTTGATGCTCGTCATGAGCAACAACTTGCTGCAGTTGTTCTTTGGTTGGGAAGCCGTGGGCCTGGTGTCTTATTTGCTGATTGGCTTTTGGTACAACAAGCCCACCGCCATTTTCGCCAACATGAAGGCTTTCCTGGTCAACCGTGTGGGTGACTTCGGCTTCATCATCGGCATTGGCCTGATCGCGGCTTATACCGGCACACTCAACTACACCGAGTTGTTTGCCAAGGCCCAAGAGCTGGCTGCCATCGATTTCCCCTGGTACATCTTTGGCCTGGACGCCATGCTGATCACGGTGATCTGCATTTGCCTCTTCATCGGCGCCATGGGCAAGTCAGCCCAGTTCCCGCTGCACGTGTGGCTGCCAGACTCCATGGAAGGCCCCACGCCCATCTCGGCGCTGATCCACGCCGCCACCATGGTGACGGCGGGCATCTTCATGGTGGCGCGCATGTCGCCGCTGTTCGAGTTGTCCGATTCGGCGCTCAACTTCATGATGTTGATTGGTGCGATAACGGCGCTGTTCATGGGCTTTTTGGGCATCATCCAGAACGACATCAAGCGCGTGGTGGCTTATTCCACCTTGTCACAGCTCGGCTACATGACGGTGGCCCTGGGTGCATCGGCTTATTCGGTGGCCGTGTTTCACTTGATGACGCACGCCTTCTTCAAAGCGCTGCTCTTCCTCGGGGCAGGCTCGGTCATCATGGGCATGCACCACAACCAGGACATCCGCTACATGGGCGGTCTGCGCAAGTACATGCCCATCACCTGGATCACGTCGCTGCTGGGCTCGCTCGCCTTGATCGGCACGCCTTTGTTCGCGGGTTTTTACTCCAAGGACAGCATCATCGAAGCCGTGCACTTGAGCACCTTGCCCGCCGCTGGCTTTGCCAATTTTGCGGTGTTGGCAGGCGTGTTTGTCACGGCTTTCTATTCGTTCCGCATGTACTTCTTGGTCTTCCACGGCCCAGAGCGCTACGACCAAAACCCGGATGCGCACCATGGCCATGATGACCACCACGGCCATGATGACCACGCCCAAAATAAACCCCACGAGTCACCTTGGGTGGTGACGGTGCCCTTGGTCTTGCTGGCCATTCCTTCGGTGGTGATTGGTTACATGACGATCGGCCCCATGCTGTATGGCGACTTCTTCAAAGACGTCGTCTTCATCGACGCCGCCAAGCATCCCGCGATGCAGCAATTGGGTGAGTTGTTCCACGGCCCGGTGGCCATGGCGATTCACGGCCTGAGCATGGCGCCGTTCTGGCTGGCTTTGGCCGGTGTGGTGACCGCCTGGTACATGTACTTGGTCAACCCCAAGGTGCCTGCATTCTTCGCCCGCGCATTGCGTCCGCTGATTGTGGTGCTGGAGAACAAGTACTACATGGACTGGATCAACGAAAACATCTTGGCCAAGGGTGCGCGTGGTTTGGGCATGGGTCTGTGGAAGGTGGGCGACCGTGCCATCATCGACGGCTTCTTTGTCAATGGCTCTTGGAAGCTCGTCGGCTTGGTTTCGAGCGTGGTCCGCTGGTTCCAGTCGGGTTTCCTGTACCACTACGCCCTGGTCATGATTTTGGGTGTGTTCGTGCTGATGACGTATTTCGTCTGGCTCGCTTAACGGTTTTGAGGACAAAATAAAAATGGGATTGTTAAGCCTTGCCATCTGGATGCCGATTGCGTTCGGCGTCGTCTTGCTGGCCTTCGGTCGCGACAGTCAAGCGGGCGCTGTGCGCTGGCTGGCGTTGGTCGGTGCGGTCGCCAGTTTGCTGGTCACACTGCCCCTGATTTCGGGCTTTCAGCTCGGCACATCAGAGATGCAGTTTGTTGAGCAATTCTCTTGGATTGAGCGCTTCAATGTGCACTACCACTTGGGCGTGGACGGCATCTCGCTTTGGCTGGTGCCTCTGACGGCCTTCATCAATGTGGTGGTGGTCATTGCGGGCTGGGAGGTCATCACCCGCAAGGTCAACCAGTACATGGCCGCTTTCCTGATCCTGTCGGGCTTGATGATCGGCGTATTCAGTGCGCTGGACGGCATCTTGTTCTATGTCTTCTTTGAAGCCACTTTGATTCCGATGTACCTGATCATCGGCATCTGGGGCGGTCCCAACAAGATTTACGCCGCTTTCAAGTTCTTTTTGTACACCTTGCTCGGCTCTTTGCTGATGCTGATCGCCTTGATTTACCTGTACATCGCATCCGGCGGCAGCTTTGACATCTTGACCTGGCACAAGCTGCCCTTGGCGGGTGGTGTTCAGACCTTGTTGTTCTTTGCGTTTTTTGCGGCCTTTGCCGTCAAGGTGCCCATGTGGCCGGTGCACACCTGGTTGCCCGATGTGCACGTAGAAGCGCCCACAGGCGGCTCTGCCGTGCTGGCGGCCATCATGCTGAAGCTGGGCGCCTATGGCTTCCTCAGGTTTTCGATGCCCATCGCCCCAGATGCGGCCCGTGAATGGGGCATGCTGATCGTGGTCTTGTCCTTGGTGGCTGTGGTCTATGTGGGCTTGGTGGCCATGGTGCAGCAAGACATGAAGAAGCTGGTGGCTTATTCGTCGGTGGCGCACATGGGTTTTGTGACATTGGGCTTTTTCATCTTCAACCCGCTGGGTGTGTCCGGTGGCATTGTGCAGATGATCGCGCACGGCTTTGTCTCGGCCGCCATGTTCCTGTGCATCGGGGTCTTGTACGACCGCGTGCACTCGCGTGAAATCGCCAGTTACGGCGGTGTGGTCAACACCATGCCCAAGTTTGCCGCCTTTGCCTTGTTGTTTGCCATGGCCAATGCCGGTCTGCCTGGCACCGCTGGCTTTGTGGGCGAGTGGATGGTCATTTTGGGCGCCGTCAAGTTCAACTTCTGGATCGGCTTGTTGGCCGCCTCGGCCTTGATTTTTGGCGCGGCATACACTTTGTGGATGTTCAAGCGCGTCTACCTCGGCCCGGTGACCAATGAGGACGTCAAAGGCCTGGTCGACATCAACGCCCGTGAATTCCTGATGCTGAGCCTGCTGGCCGTGGCCGTGCTTTACATGGGCATTTACCCCAAACCGTTCACCGATGTGATGGATGCCTCGGTCTTGGACTTGCTCCAGCACGTGGCTGCGTCCAAGTTGCCTTGAGCAACACGCCCCAGACCGTTTCGCCTGAACTGAAGAATTGAGAGAACACAGATGATGGACAACTCCAGCTGGATGACGATGTATCCGGAGATCGTGTTGCTGGTCATGGCCTGCGTGGTGACACTGGCCGACCTCTTCGTGAAAAGCCCCAAGCGCACCGGCACCTATGTGCTGACGCTGGCCTCTTTGGCGGGCGTGGCTTTGCTGCACGCTTTTTACGCCGATGCGGGCCAGACTTTGTACGGCTTTGGCCGCATGGTGGTCAGCGACCCGATGGGCCATTGGCTCAAGTGCTTTGCCACGATTGCGGTGATGGTGACTCTGGTGTACTCGCGCCCCTATGCCGCTGACCGCGACATGATGCGCGGCGGTGAAATCTTCAGCCTGAGCCTGTTCGCCCTGCTGGGCATGAGCATGATGATTTCGGGCCAAAACTTCATCGTGATCTACCTGGGGTTGGAGTTGTTGACCCTGTCGAGCTACGCCCTGGTGGCACTGCGACGCGACCACACCCAAGCCACCGAAGCGGCCATGAAGTACTTTGTGTTGGGCGCCATGGCCTCGGGTTTCTTGCTCTACGGCATGTCCATGATGTATGGCGCAACCGGCAGCTTGGAACTGTCGGCGGTGCTCAAGGCCATTGCTTCTGGTCAGGTCAACCACCAAGTGTTGGTGTTCGGTTTGGTCTTCATCGTGGCGGGCTTGGCGTTCAAGATTGGTGCCGTACCCTTCCACATGTGGATTCCCGACGTCTACCAAGGTGCACCGACAGCGGCCACTTTGATGATCGGTGGCGCGCCCAAGTTGGCCGCGTTTGCCATTTTGGTGCGATTGTTGGTGGAGGGCATGCTGCCCTTGGCCTTTGACTGGCAACAAATGTTGGCCCTGCTGGCGATTGGCTCTTTGCTGATTGGTAACTTGGCGGCCATCGCCCAGACCAACCTCAAGCGCATGTTGGCCTATTCGACCATCTCTCAAATGGGTTTTGTGCTGTTGGGCTTTGTGGCGGGCGTGATCAACGGCGAAACCACCTTGGCCGCCAACGCCTACAGCTCGGCCATGTTCTACATGGTGTCCTATGTGCTGACCACGCTGGCGGCCTTCGGCATCATCATGCTGCTGGCCCGGCAAGGCTTTGAGAGCGAAGAGATCACCGATCTGGCAGGACTCAACCACCGCAGCCCCTTGTATGCGGGCGTGATGGCGATCTGCCTGTTCTCGATGGCAGGCATCCCGCCCATGGTGGGCTTTTATGCCAAGTTGTCGGTGTTGCAGTCTTTGGTGGCCTCCGGGCAGGCTTTCTACATGGGCTTGGCCATCTTTGCGGTCATCATGTCGCTGATTGGTGCTTTCTATTACCTGCGTGTGGTCAAAGTCATGTACTTTGATGAGCCGGTCACGGCCACCACCGTCTCGGCCTCACTCGATGTGCGCTTGGTCTTGTCCACCAACGGTTTGCTGGTTCTGCTGCTGGGCATTTTCCCTGGCGCTCTCATGGCTTTGTGCGCCGACTCGATCGTGCGTATGCTGGCGGTCTGAGCGCCCCAACACAGCAGCATGAACACCTCCACACAAATCGTCGGTTTGATCCTTTTGGCTTTGGTGGCGGCCAATGTGCCCTTCATCAACCAACGCATTTTGTTGTTGGGACCACAGCGGCTTACAAAGCCTTTGGTTTGGCGTTTAGGCGAATTGGTGCTGTTGTACTTCGTGGTGGGCGGTGTGGGCCTGGCCTTGGAAAACCATGCTGGCCAAATCGCGCCTCAAGGCTGGGAGTTTTATGCGGTGACCGGCACCATGTTCGTCACCTTGGCTTTTCCGGGTTTTGTTTACCGCTACCTGATGCACCGCAAACACTGAGCGCAGCAAAGCCCTCAACCTTGTTGGCATGTCTGACGACCATCTGATCGAACACCGGGTTCAGCGCGAAGAACTCTTGCGCGGGCATTTTTTGCATGTGCTGCGCGACACCGTGCAACTGCCCAACCAAAACCTCGCCACCCGTGAATACGTGGTGCACCCTGGTGCGGTGATGGTCATCCCGATGCTCGACACCCCAGACGGTCTGCGCTTGGTGATGGAACGGCAATTTCGTTACCCCGTGAGGCAGGTCATGACCGAGTTTCCGGCCGGCAAGCTCGACCCCGGTGAGGACCCTTGGCTGTGCGCTCAGCGTGAGCTTTTGGAGGAAACCGGCTATACCGCCAACCAATGGGCACGCGCAGGGGTGTTGCACCCGGTCATCGCGTACTCCACTGAGGTGATTGAGATTTGGTTTGCGAAAGACCTGACTCTGGGAGAGCGGCAACTGGACACGGACGAGTTTTTGGATGTGTTCACCGCCACACCGGCTGAACTCATGATGGCTTGCCAGCAAGGCCTTTTGACCGACGCCAAAACCCTGACGGGTTTACTTTGGTTGCAAAATGTGCAATCGGGCCTGTGGCCCCTGCAGTGGCAAACCATCGCCTGAAGGTTTGACCTCCATGCCCGCAACACGCTGACCACCCCCCATGAAAGTCCTCGACTTGCAATGCCGCCTGGGCCACAGCTTTGAAGGCTGGTTTGGCTCTCAATCTGAGTACGACGCCCAGCGCGAGCGGGGCTTGGTCACGTGTCCGGTGTGCAACGACAGCGAGATCACCAAAATGCTCTCGGCCCCGCGGCTGAACTTGGGCCATGGCACCCCCCCGGTTTTGCCGCAAGGGCAGGGTGATGGGCCCAAAGGCGCTGAGGCTTTGCCTGCCAAGCACCCCGAAACGCCCTCAGTGGGGGATGGCGCTGCTGATTCTGCGGGGCAGCCCGAGTCGTCTCAGCCCAGTTTGCAACAGGTCCAAGCGGCCATGATGAACATGGTGCGCCACGTCATGGCCAACACCGAAGACGTGGGCAGCCAGTTTGCCGAAGAGGCCCGCAAAATCCACTATGGTGAACGCGAAGAACGCAGCATCCGCGGCCAAGCCACCCGCGCAGAAACCGAAGCCTTGATCGACGAAGGCATCGATGTCATGGCTTTGCCCGTGCCAGAAAACCTCAAGGGGCCGCTGCAGTGACTGCAGGTGCTGCGCCGCATGAAGCACGCCCTGCACATCGATGACGCCGAGATCGAACTGACCGCCATCCGCTCGCAAGGGCCAGGTGGGCAGAACGTCAACAAAGTCTCCAGTGCGATCCAGCTGCGTTTTGATTTGCTGGGCTCCTCCTTGCCCGACGATGTCAAGCAGCGCTGGCTCCAGTCGGGTGACAGCCGCTTGACCTTGGACGGGGAATTCATCCTGAAGGCTCAGCGCCACCGCACGCAGGAAGCCAACCGCGCCGATGCCTTGGCGCGTCTTTATGAAACGCTGGACCTGTACGCCAAGCCTCCGAAACCCCGCAAGGCCACCAAGCCCACTTACGGTTCTGTGCAAAGGCGGCTGGAGGGCAAAGCAATGAAGTCGAAAATCAAGGCCTCAAGGCAGGCAAGAGATTGAGGTTCTGCTGCGAGACGAGCCAGGATAGTCATCATCGACCATGGCTTCAAGGGGTTGAGGTCTATGCCGTTTCAAGACGATCGAGTGCGGCCAGTGCTCGGCCTGATCGCCAGTGGCAGCCATGGCTCGGTGGTTTGAGCCTGTCATTGTTCAACAAGGAAAGCCCCGATCTCATGGAGGAGGCGATCTCTGGCGTGTTCCAGGTGCAGCAAGTGTGTGCCTCGATCAAGAGTGACGAGTCGCTTCTTGGATGCTCGCAGAGCATTCATCAGTGAAGCGGCGTCCATATCGCTCGAGAGTCTGTCCTGCGCACCCCGGAGCAGGAGCGTGTCACACCCGACCCGTCCCGCATCGAACAAGGCCGATCCTTGAGAGACGGCCAAGGCATCCACCATGGGTCCAAGCGGTGCGCGAAAGCCCCCCCATGCATGGAAGTCGTCTGAGGCCATCAGCGCCTGCTCAGCTGCAGCCAGCGCTTCAGGGCTGCGAAAGCGGCTGGCATTTTCCTGGTCAATCTCCCAATCCCAGTTTCGCGCCAAATCTCCAGGCTTGAACAAGACATGGCCCCCGTGTTTGGGGTTGATGTGCCCGGGCGAAGCTGGGTCATGCGCATCCCCGGCCGCACCGGTGCAGGGCTTCCAGACCGGCGCGTACAGAACCAACTTGCGGACCAGGCCGGGATGGCGCAGGGCATAGTTGACACTGCGCGCTGTTCCCCATGAATACCCCAGTAAATCGACCTGCGCTGCGCCTTCCTCACCCAGGACGAATCGAACAACATCTTCGAGATCAGCCACCGCATCACGCATGCAACCCAGGGAGGGTGTGGACTCCGCTGCTGGTCGGCCCATGAAAGGGGGGCGACTGGACAGGCCATACCCGCGCAAGTCAAACAGGTAGACCCGAAAGCCTTGGGCGGCAAGCGCCTGCTGCATGGAGTAGCCGGGAACGTCCAGAATGGCCGAGGCAGGCTGAAAGAAGCCATGAACCAAAACCAATGGGGTTCGCCCAAGAGGTCCTCGGGCACGCACATACAGCTTCTGGCCTTCTGCCAAGGTACTCGGGATGAACCACTCCGAGGGCTCAAGGCTGACAGGCGTCTCGTCGTCGGCTGCGTTGCCGACGGCCTTGGCGTCATCCATGGCGGTCGTGGCAAACGAACTCACTCTGCTTGTACCCCTGCCGTGCGCATGGCTTCGGCAATCAGTGGCGTCTCACGTTCTAGCGCTGCCTTGAATTGCGCCGGGGTGTTGCCCATGGCCGACCAGCCGAACCGTGCCAGAAAGTCTTGCATGGGTTTCTCCGCAAGAACTTTGACCACCCCATCTCGCACTTTGTTGACGACCTCCACCGGCGTGCCGGCGGGAGCAGCCAGCGCCACCCAGCTCGGGACCGAAAAAGTGCCTTCGGTGAAACCCAGCTCGGCGTAGGTCGGCACGTCAGGCAGGGCCGCAGAACGCTGGCCTCCGCCCACCGCCACAATCTTGCCCAGGCCTTTGGCCTGTATGTCGAGCGCTGCTGGAACCCCCGCAATGGTCATCTGAATATGGCCGCCCATGAAATCCTGCACGGCAGGAGCGCCACCCCGGTAGCCCACGATGGTCATGTTGGCACGGGTCTTTTGCGCCAATGCCGCTGCGATCAGGTGTGGGTAAGTCCCGGAGCCCCAGGTGCCAAAGCTGATGGGCGGGCTTTTAGGGCCAAGGTCCTTGATCGAGGCAACACCCGCGTCGTTGCGCAGCACCAGCACAGGTGGAGTACTGGCCACTTGAGTAATGGGAGCGAAATCCTTTAGGGGATCGTAGGGCAGATTCTTGAAGAGCCGAGGCAAATAGGTGAACGAGTCTGGGAGAGTGAACAGCAGCGTATGGCCATCGGCTGCGGACTTGGCCACTTCAGCAGCCCCCAGGCTGCTGCTGGCTCCGGGCTTGTTGTCCACGACCACGGCCTGCCCGAATTGCTCGGCCAACCCCCTGGCCACCTGACGTGCGGCAGCATCCACTGGCCCGCCAGCCGGATACGGAACCACGATGCGGACCGTCTTGCTCGGGTAACTTGCGGCCGTCTGTGCGTGTGTGGCACTAGTGGCCAGCACGGAAGCAGCCAGAGCCCAATGGATGAGACGTCGAACCATGATTGTCTCCTGATGGTGGTATCAGGTTCACATGGTAGGACCCACCTTTCATTTGTGTGAGCGATTGCACAGCTAGCAATCATCGATATGATCGATGGAAATAGGTGGATCAAAACTGAGCAAGTGAATCAAGACAATGGGAATAGATGTCTCGCTCCTTCAGGTGGTTCGGGCCTTGGCTCGGCACGGAACGGTCACTGCCGCTGCAGCCCACCTGGGGCTCACGCAGTCCACGGTCAGCTACGCGCTCGCACGCCTGCGTGCGCATTACAACGATCCCTTGTTTGTACCCGCAGGCAAGCAGTTGACCCGCACGCCGCTGGCCTCGCGTTTGATTGAAGAGGCGGAGCGGATTCTTCAGGACTTCGAGCGGATCGAATCGCTGACCGAGACTTTCGACCCCCGGCGGTCAAGGCGCAGGTTTCGCATTCACATGATCGATGTGGCCGAAGTGTTGATTCTTCCCGGCCTGATGCACCGGCTCAGCGAAGAAAGTCTGCCGGTGGAAATTGATGTGGTGAGGATTCCAGGCGTCGAAGTTTGGGGCGAGCTCGAGTCGGGCAGGCTCGACTTGGTGATCGGGACGCCATGGAAATCGCCGCCAACGCTGTTTCGGCAAAAGTTGTTGGCAGAGCACTACGTCGGGATTGCGCGCAAGGGACATCCTCTACAGCATCAGCTGGAGTCGCTGGAGGGCTACCTTCGCTGTTCACACTGTGTCGTCAAGCCCAGGGGCCCAACTCTTGGGCGGATGGAGGCCGCCCTGGCGTCGCTGTATCCAGAACGCCGTGTCCCGCTGCAGGTCATGGACTTTTTGTCAGTACCGTCCATCGTGGCCAGCACAGACATGGTGGCTGCTGTACCCTCAACTTTAGTGGCTCTTCACCCCAACAGAGACCAACTGCAGGTCTTCAAGTTGCCCATAGCCCAGACGGGTTTCGTCGTGATGCAGCACTGGCACAAGCGTGTGCAATCCGACATGGCCAACGTTTGGTTGCGTCAGTTGTTAAAGGACTTGACGGCCAGTTATGCATCCCTGCCCAACACCTTCGCTACAGACATGGATGATGTGCAACGGCTAGGCGCTTGACGAGCATCAAGCCATCGATCAAACCCCAGGTTTGCCTGTATCCAAATGCATCGCTGCAGTCATCATTTGCGCCAGTGCTTCCGGTCCATCGGACGCCACCACCACCCGATCCGGCATGCTGCGCAGCCAAGTGATTTGCCGCTTGGCCAGTTGGCGCGTGGCGAAGATGCCGCGCGCCAAGATATCGGCTTCGCGCCAGTTTGCGTCCAGGCCTTCCCACGCTTGTCGGTAACCCACGCAGCGCATCGAAGGCAAGTTGGGGTGCAAGTCGCCGCGTGCCTTGAGTTGCCGCACTTCGTCCAAAAAGCCGGTGGCCATCATTTGCTCAAATCGCAGCGCGATGCGTTGGTGCAGCCAGGCGCGGTCGGCTGGCTCCAGGCTGATGACGGGGATGTGCCAGTCGGGTGCATGGGCTTTGGCGCTTTGGTGAAAAGACGTGAGGGTCTGGCCGGTGGCGGTCCAGACTTCAAGAGCGCGGCCAATGCGCTGACTGTCGTGCGGGGCCAGTCGGGCGGCCGTCTGCGGGTCCACCTGGGCCAGCTTGGCGTGCAGGGCAGGCCAGCCGATGAGTTCGGCTTCATGATGAATCTGGGCGCGGATCTCGGGGTCGGCTGAGGGGATGTCGTTCAAGCCTTCGAGCAGGGCTTTCAGGTACAGCATCGTGCCGCCCACCAAAAGCGGCGTTTTGCCGCGGGTACGGATGTCCTGAATCAGCCGAGAGGCGTCTTTGGCGAACTCGGCAGCGCTGTAGCTTTGCAGAGGGTCCAGCGTGTCAATCAGGTGGTGGGGTACGGTGGCCTGTTCTTCGCGACTGGGTTTGGCCGTGCCAATGTCCATGCCCCGGTAAACCAGGGCCGAATCAACACTGATGATTTCTGCGCCGCCATGGGGCCGCAGGCTTTGCGCCAAGGCCAGGGCGGCTGCCGTTTTGCCACTGGCGGTGGGGCCGACGATGGCAATGGCGTCCACCGGGCGCTGTGGGGCACCGCGCACGTTGGAGGCGTTCATGGCGTGGCCTTGTCGGGTGAGGTCTGCACATCGGAGTGCCCATGCCGTTGCACCAAGGTCCAGGCGACGATGCTGATGAACACGCTCCACAGCAGCAGGCCGTGGGCCAAGGCAAAGACGGGCTCGTCCATTTGTGTGCCCAGCCAGCCTCCCATGAAGAAAGCGCCCAGCATCATCAAAAAGCCGTTCAGCGCCGAGGCCGTTCCAGCGTGTTGCGGAAACGGCCCGACCGCACCGCTTTGACCGCAAGACTGGTGCACGCCGTGTCCCAACATGAACAGGTAAATGGGGCCCATCACACTGGCTGCGCCATACCAGTCCTGGCCTTGGCCTGCGTAGGCCAAAGCGGCCATGCTGACCCCACCCGCCAAGGTGAGGCAGGCGGCAACGCCCACGGTGCGTTGCACGCTGGTGCGCCGGAGCATCCAGCGGCACCAGAAGGTGCCCACGATGTAGGACAGCGACATGCTGAGCATGAAAAACCCATAGGCCGTGGTGCTGTAGTCCATGCTGCGCGTGAACACAAACGCCGAACAGGCCAAAAAGGTGAACAGGCCCAGGTAGGCGCTCGAAGACAAGGCGCACCAGGCACGGAAAGTGGGATGGCGCAAGATGTCGCGGTTGGCCATCCACAGCTGGCGCAGCTGCAGGGCGTCGGGGTTGGGCCGCGCCAGGGTTTCTTCAAAGCGCCACAGCAGCAGACCGAAGGTGAGGGCGCCAAACGAGGCCAGACTGAGCAGGGCCACACGCCAGCCCAGCCAGTCGGTCAGCACGCCGCCCATGGGCGCGCAGGTGCAGGCGATGATGCCCAGGCCCGTGAGCGCTTGCGACATGACGTTGGCCCCTTGGGCTGGAGCATACAGGTCGCGCACCACGGCGCGTGCGGCCATGACACCTGCGCCCATGGCCACACCTTGCAGGGCACGGCCTGCAATCAGCCAGGCCATGCTGGGGGCCAGCGCACAGGCCACCGAGGCCAGCACGTAAGCGCCCATGCCCCACAACAAAATGGGTCTGCGACCAAAGCGGTCAGACAACGGTCCCCACACCAGTTGCGACAGGCCAAACGCCAGCAGCAGGGCCGTGAGTGTGAGCTGGGCTTGGCCCATGCCCGCGGCAAAGCCTTCGGTGATGGCCGGTAGCGCGGGCAGATAGAGGTCGGTCGTGACGGGTTGCAGGCCGAGCAATAGGGCCAGCAGCAGCACGATGAGTTTTTGCGACATGCTGCTTATGCGGTGTTTTCTTCGTGAAGCGCATTGGGCGAGGCCGGTGCGTGGCTGCCCTCATACTCGCTTCGCTCGCCAAATCGGGCAGTCCACACACCGGCCTCGCCCATTGCTTTGTGGTCGTTCAAAGTGAGGTGTTCCATTAGCGGCCCCGCAAGAACAAAGCATCCAGATCGCGCATGCCCATTTGCCGCCAGGTGGGGCGGCCGTGGTTGCATTGGTCTGACCTCTCGGTCTCTTCCATTTGACGCAGCAGGCCGTTCATCTCGTCCAGTGTCAGGCGGCGGTTGGCGCGCACCGCGCCGTGGCAGGCCATGGTGGCCAGGATTTCGTTTTGGGCGCGTTGCACCACGGTGCTGGCGTCGTGTTGCGCCAGTTCGGCCAGCACGCTGCGGGCGAGCTCCACCGCATCGCCTTGGGCCAGGCTGGTGGGCACAGCGCGCACGGCCAAAGTTTTGGCCGACAGCGGAAAGATTTCCAGGCCGAGTTGCGCCAGTGCCTCGGCGCAGGCCTCTGCAGTGGCCACTTCGGTTGGGTTGGCGGCAAAGGTGGCCGGGATCAAAAGCGGTTGGCTGGCGATGCGCGGGCCTTCGCTGCCTGCGGCATTGAGTTGGTTTTTCAGGCGCTCATACACGATGCGCTCGTGCGCGGCGTGCATGTCCACCACCACCAAGCCTTGTTTGTTTTCGGCCAAGATGTAAACGCCATGCAGCTGCGCGATGGCGCGGCCCAGAGGCCAGTCACCTTCGGGCAGCGGTGGTGGCGTATCCACACCCTTGTAGGCGCTTGCCCCTGCAAGCGAAGGGTCTCCGTTCGCGAAAGGCACGGGCCAATCGACGGGGCGGGCTTCCTGTGCAGTGAGCGCTTCGCCACGCCCAGGCGGGTTCCACAGCGCCTTCAGATCCGCCATGGCCTGCTCACCGTCCACGCGGGGGCGCACAAAGTCGGCGGGTTTGTAGCTGGGTGCCGAAAAAGTCGAAGGGCCAGAGCGCTCGAAAGCCATGCCGCCTTGCTGCCAGCTGGCCGATTCGGGCAGGGCTTTGGGCGCAGAGGCTTTCAGGTCAAAAGCGCTGTCGGCGTCGTTGGGTGCATCGGTCAGCAGGTGGGCGCGCGGCGCGGCCAGCGCGTTCTCAAGGGCATGCCGCACGGCTTGGTGCACGGCACGGCTGTCTCTGAAACGCACTTCGATTTTGGTCGGGTGCACGTTCACATCGACCAGCGTTGGGTCGATCTGCATGAACAGCGCGTAGGCCGGTTGTTTGTGGCCGTGCAGCACGTCTTCGTAAGCGCTGCGCGCGCCGTGCATGACCACTTTGTCGCGCACAAAGCGGCCGTTCACATAAGCAAACTGGTGGTCGGGACGTGAGCGGGCAGCGTCTGGCAAACCAGCACGGCCGATCACTTTGAGCGGACCCGCGTTGTAGGCCACGGGGATGGATTGCGCCACGAAGTCTTCGCCCAATACATCGGCCAAGCGTTGTTCCAGGCCCGAAGCGCCGGGGTGCACGCGCCACTGCTCGACCAGTTTGCCTTCATGCCAAATGGCGAAGCCGACGTCGGGGCGGGCCAATGCGTGGCGGCGCACAGCTTCGATGCAATGGGCCAGCTCGGTGCTGTCGCTTTTCAAAAATTTGCGGCGGGCAGGGGTCGAGAAGAACAGCTCTTTGACCTCCACGGTGGTGCCCACGGCACGGGCGGCTGGGCGGATTTCGCCCGTGCGGCCATCCAAGGCAAAGGCAGTGGCCTGGCCATCCATGCGCGAGAGCAAGGTCAGCTCGGACACCGAATGGATGGCCGCCAAGGCTTCCCCCCGAAAGCCCATGGTCATCACCGATTCGAGGTCGTCGAGGTTACCGATCTTGCTGGTGGCGTGGCGTTTGAGGGCGGTGGCCAGCTCGTCGGGGGCAATGCCACCGCCGTCGTCTTCCACCGAGATCAGCCGGGTGCCGCCACCCATCAGGCGCAGCGTGATGCTTTGCGCGCCAGCATCTATGGCGTTGTCCACCAACTCGCGCACCACCGAAGCCGGGCGCTCGACCACCTCGCCTGCGGCGATCTGGCTGATCAGTTCATCGGGGAGTTCGCGGATGGGGCGGCGCGCGGGAGCCGGGGTCTGTTGGGAAGTCACCTGGAGATTTTAGGGTGTCCGGTGACGGGGGGAGTCCGGGGATAATCTGGACATCTTGCTGCAACTCGTTGATTTCATCCTCCATGTCGACCGCTACCTGGAGGCCTTTGTGGCCCAACACGGGGCCTGGGTTTATGCCTTGTTGTTTCTGATCATTTTTGTCGAGACGGGTGTGGTGGTCATGCCCTTTTTGCCGGGCGACTCCTTGCTCTTCATTGTGGGCGCCATGTGCGGCGCAGGCTTGATGAGTTTGCCCTTGGTCATGGGTTTGTTGTTGGCCGCAGCCATATTGGGTGACCAGACCAATTACACGATTGGGCGTTTCTTTGGACCCCGGGTGTTTCAGTGGGAAGAGTCGCGGTTTTTCAGCCGCCGGGGCTTTGACCAGGCCCACGCTTTTTACGAAAAATACGGCGGCATCACCATCATCTTGGCGCGATTCATGCCTTTTGTGCGCACCTTTGTGCCCTTTGTGGCGGGCGTGGCCGAGATGACGCGCAGCAAATTCACCTTCTTCAATGTGGTGGGTGCGGTGATCTGGGTGGTGGGCTTGTTGTCGGTGGGTTACCTGTTTGGCAATCTGCCCATCGTGCAAGAGCACCTGAGCAAGATCATTTGGGCCTTGATCATTGTGCCGGGCTTGATCGCTGTGATTGGGGCCTGGAAGGCGCGTCAAGCACCTTGAGCACCCCGTCTGGGGCTAGATGCCCCGGTGCCTGGCCAGCGGCGGGTTGCGCGCAAAGTACTGCTGGATGCCCCGCATCAAGGCTTCGGTCAGTTGCTTTTGATAGGCCTCGCTGCGCAGCTTTTCTTCTTCCTCCGGGTTGCTGATGAAGGCCGTCTCTACCAGCACGCTGGGAATGTCGGGGGCTTTGAGCACGGCAAAACCGGCTTGCTCCACGCGCGGTTTGTGCAGCCGTCCCACGCTGCCGATTTCTCGCAGCAGGCTGCCACCCAACTGCAAGCTGTCTTTGATTTGCGCGGCCGTGCTCATGTCGAGCAAGGCGCGTTGCACCTGGTTGTCATGACCGCCCAAGTTCATGCCGCCGATCAAATCGGCCTTGTTTTCTTTCTGGGCCATCCACCGCGCTGCGGCGCTGGTGGCCGCGCCTTGACTGAGTGCAAACACGCTGGCGCCTCGCGCTTGGGGTGTGAAAAAGGCGTCGGCATGGATGCTGACAAACAGGTCGGCCTGGACACGCTGGGCTTTTTGTACCCGCACGTGCAGGGGGATGAAAAAGTCGGCGTCCCGTGTCAGGTAAGCGCGCATGGGGTTGCCGTTGACACTGCTGGCATTGATGCGGTCGCGCAGCATTTTGGCGATGTTGAGCACCACGTCTTTTTCTCGGGTGCCCCCAGGACCAATGGCCCCCGGGTCTTCACCACCGTGGCCGGGGTCCAATGCGACGACGATGAGCCGGTCGGTCCGATCGGCCGGTGCCGTCTTGCTGGGTCGACCCGGGGCGTCCATGAACGTGTCGGGCGCAGCGTGCATGTCCTGACGCCGAGTAGAGGTCGCGGGCGGCGGGGGCAAGGGCATGGCTGGGCCAGTAGCGGACTGGCTTTGCCGGGCGATCAGTTCGCCCAAAGGGTCGTTGACCGCGGCGGGTGAAGAGGGCAGTGCCAAGGCGGCTCCGGGCGCAGAGGGCAAAGAGGGCGCGGTACGCTGTTGGATCAACTGCTCAAGCGGGTCCACGGCTTGCACGGGGTAGAGGTCCAGCACCAGCCGGTGGGCATAGGGTGTCACCGGCGTGAGGCTGAACACCTGGGGTGTGATCGGGTGCTTGAGGTCGATCACCAGGCGCACCACATTGGCGCTGTATTGGGCCACCCGAATGCCGGCGATGTTCGGGTCAGACGCTTGCACTTTGCCCACCAGCTCACGCAGAGCGGCGTTCAGTTGCAGGCCTTCAATGTCCACCGCCAAGCGAGGAGGGGAGGCCACAAAGGTTTGTGTGGTTTTGAGCGGGGTGTCCGATTCGAGCGTGACGCGGCTGTAATCGGGGGCAGGCCAAATGCGCACGGCCAGCATGTTGGCCCCCCGGGCCAACTGAGCGGCTCCCAAGCTCAAGGCCAAAAAACCCGCCTTCAGCAGACGGCGGCGGTCACCGCGCATCGACGCCTCCTGTGGCGCTGGTGTCTGAGTTGGACAGGGACATGGACATGGACATGGCATTCAGCCAAGCTTGTCCGGCTGGTGTGGCCGCATGGATGCGCACGCGGCGTTGGTCTTCGTCAAGAGCCTCCAGCGCAATCACCCAGTCAGGGGGCGGCAGTTGCCCTGCCACTTTGTCAGGCCACTCCATCAGCTTCAAACCCGGTCCGACAAAGATGTCGCGAAAGCCCGCGTCTTCCCATTCCTGCGGGTCGTTGAAACGGTAAAAGTCAAAATGCCATATGGGCCAGGCGCTGTCGCCCGTGCCCGCCTGATGCGGCTCGACCACGGCATAGGTCGGGCTTTTGATGCGGCCCGTGACCCCGGCGGCACGCAGCAGGTGGCGCACCAAGGCGGTTTTGCCCGCGCCCAAGTTGCCGCGCAGCCAGATCTGGGCGCGAGAGTTGGGATTGTCCCAAATTGGCGTGAGCGGTATCGATTTGTCCTCGGCAGAGCCCGGATTACAGGCTTGGTTGGAGGCGGGTTTTCACGGCAGCATGGCGTACATGGAAAGGCACGGCATGAAGCGCGCCCGTCCGGCCGAGCTGGTGCCGGGCACGGTGAGCGTGATCACCGCCCGCATGGACTACCTGCCTGCGAACACGCCGCCCGACTGGCTGTCCCTTGAAACCGCCCGCAGCCTGCAGCCTGGCGAGGCGGTGGTCTCGCTCTATGCCCGGGGGCGTGATTACCACAAGGTTTTGCGCAGTCGCCTGCAAAAACTGCAGGAACGCATCGCCCAAGCGATTGGCCCCTTTGGCCACCGCGTGTTCACCGATTCGGCCCCGGTCATGGAGGCCGAGCTGGCCACCCGCAGCGGCCTGGGCTGGCGCGGCAAACACACGCTGGTCCTCTCACGCGAAGCCGGGTCGATGTTTTTTCTGGGCGAATTGTTTGTCGACTTGGCCCTGCCCGAGACGCCCGCCGCATCGGCGCATTGCGGCCAGTGCACCGCTTGCATGGACCTGTGCCCCACCCAGGCCATCGTCGGGCCCTACCAGTTGGATGCGCGGCGCTGCATTTCTTATTGGACGATCGAGCACGCCGGTCCGATTGACGAAGCTTTGCGCCCCCTGATCGGCAACCGCATTTACGGCTGCGACGACTGCCAACTGGCTTGCCCATGGAACAAGTTTGCCCAGCTCAGCCCCTTGCCCGATTGGGAAACGCGCGAGGGGTTGGGCGCGGGTCGCATCGCAGAGCTGATGTCTTGGAGCGAGAGCGAATTTTTGCGCCGAACAGAGGGCAGCGCGATTCGGCGCATGGGTCACGCCCGATGGTTGCGCAACTTGGCTTTGGCGGCTGGCAATGCGCTGACTTCTGCTCAGCTGTCCATCGATGCGCGTTGGGCTTTGAATCAGGCCTTGATCGCCTTGGTTGAGCACCCTGACCCTGTGGTTCAAGAGCAGGTGACTTGGTCGTTGGCGCGCTTTTGAACATTCGGCTTGTTCATGGTGGTGAAGCGCGCTGACCAAACCACGCTGCCAAGCTCATTTTTCGCAGGGACTCAGTGGTTCTGATTTGAGGATTGGAGGGCGGTGTCATGCGTTGTAATCTTTCTTGTTCTTCAACGCCTGAGCGGGTCGCTGTGAAGACATCCTCCCAGGTGCTTTGTGGTGCAAAGTGGGGGCCTAAAAGTTGTCCGATGAACCAGGTGTTTTTCTCATGGTAACTGCAACCAAAGGAGTTTCGGTCGGCGGCTGAAGCTGACAAGACCATTCTGTTCGGACCTTGCAGCGCGTCAACGAAAGAGCCCGAGTAGCAAGCCGACAACAAAAGTGTGACTTGGGTGCGGGGGTGAAGTTGGTCCAACCAAGTCTTGAGTTGGGCGGTGCGAAGGGGTGGGTGGTATTGGTTGCCAATGTTGACCGACAAAACCCCTGGTGAGCCATGTGTCGAAACCAAGACCGTCAAGGACATCGGTTGCGCCTGAGACCAGGCGGCCAAATGGCGAAAAACCCGCTCCAAATTGGGCGTTGTCGCAAAAGGAAATTGCAGTTGCTGCGTTTCGATTTGGTTGCTCAACAGAATGGAAACCGTCTTGGGCTGGAAGGATTGCAGGCTTTTTTCCATCGACAAGATGTCTCTTTGAAAAACCAATGACTGCGAATGTTGCGCCGAGCCCACGAACACGTGTTTGTGCTCGTCTGCGGCCTGTTGCCGCCATTGTGATTCAACCTGTTGAAGCTGTTGCTGTAACAAGGCATCCGACTGTTTTTTGGCCTCTTCTTTTTGTGGGGTCAGTGCACAGGCTGCCAAGGCGCTGATCAAGCCCATCAAAAGACAACTGCGTCCAACCCCCATCAACGCTTGAGACCAGGTTTTATGGAAATTCATCGGTGTTTCCTTTGGCAGGATGGCTGAAGTAGAGCAGATACTGTGAATTCTAAAGATCGCTGAGCCGTCTTCAGCGCAGCACGCCCAGTGCAAAAGGCAGGCTCAGCATGCCGCCCAGGGTGGACAGGGTGACCAAGCCCGCGACATAGGGCCCGTTGTAGCCCATGCGTGCGGCCAACACATAACAGGTCGATGCCGTGGGCAGCGCTGAAAAAGCCAACAAGATGGTGGACTGCACCGTGTCAAGCCGGAACAGCAGACACATGCCCAATGCGATCAAAGGCATGACCAGGTGTTTGATCGTCAGCACACAAGCGCCCAACAACTTGCCTTGTCGCAAAGAGTCCAGCTGCATGCCTGCACCGGCGGCCATCAAGCCCAGCGCCAAAGACGCCGAGCCAATGCGGCTGACGCTGGGCTCGATCCAAGCGGGCAACCGAAAGCCCAGCAAATTGGCCACCAAGCCAGACGCCGTGGCGATGATCAGCGGGTTGCGCAGCAGCTCACGGACAAAGCCGGTTTTGGCCTGGCGCGCCATGGGCCAGACCGCGCCAATATTGAACAAGGGCACACAAAAACCAATCAGCACGGCGATGAGCAGCAAGCCCTGAGGTCCTGCCAAGCGCTCGGCCAGTGCCAAACCAATGAAGGAGTTGAAGCGAAAGGCCACCTGGGCACTGGCGGCGTGGTCGCGCCGGTCCAAACGGGGGCCAATGAGGGGCCAATAGGGCAGACTGTAAGACAGCAAAATGGTGCATGCCGCCAGGCTCAAGCCCGCGCCGATCAGGCTGGAGGCGGCCACCACATCGAGTGGGCTTTTCACAATCGAGTGAAACAGCAGCACCGGAAACAAGAAAAAATAAACCAGGCTATCGACTTGTTGCCACACCGAACGGTTCAGGGCCGTGAAGCGGCAAATCAAATAGCCGCACAAGATCAAGGAAAAATCAGGGAAGAGAAGTTCAGCAAAGTTCACACTGCTAGGATAACAAAGCCTGGGCCGGGCCAGCACTGGGCCCTGTCACTGGGGTTCGGGTGTTGGTATATTGGCTGGCTGAGTGGGACTGCCTCTGTTTGGCCTCCTACCTCTTTGTCCCTATGATGGACCCCTTTTTCAGGAGTTTTTTACATGAAGCGTCTTTCTTTTGTTTCTGTCGCTGGATTGGCCGCGACCGTCTTGGCCAGCGGCAGTGTTTGGGCGCAGGCTTATCCCAACAAAACCATCCGTTTGCAAGTGCCGTTTGCACCTGGCGGCACAACCGACATCGTGGCCCGCGTGATTGCCGAGCCCTTGGGCAAAGTTTTGGGTCAAAGCGTCATCGTTGAAAACAAAGCCGGTGGCGGTGGTGTGGTCGGGGCAACTGAAACCGCACGGACTGCACCCGACGGCTATAACTTGGGCATGGCCACGGTGTCGACCACGGCCGCCAACCCAGCCATCAACCCCAAGATTCCGTACAACGTCCTGACCGACTTCACCCCCATCATCAACATCGCGGCCACACCCAACGTGATCGCAGTGCACCCCAGTTTTCCGGCCAAGGACTACGCAGGCTTTTTGGCCGAAGTCCGTAAAAATCCCGGCAAGTACTCTTATGCCTCATCGGGCACAGGCGGCATTGGTCACCTGCAAACCGAGTTGTGGAAGAGCCTGACCGGCACCTTCATCACCCATATCCCCTACCGCGGTGCAGGCCCAGCCCTGAACGACACCGTGGCTGGCCAAGTGCCGATCATTTTTGACAACCTGCCTTCGGCTTTGCCGTTCATCCAATCTGGCCGTTTGGTGCCCATCGTGGTCGCCGCGCCCCAGCGCCTGACACAGCTGCCCAACGTGCCCACCTTCAAGGAAGTGGGTTTGGAGCCGGTCAACCGCATGGCTTACTACGGCATCTTGGGACCCAAGAACTTGCCCAAGGAAGTGGTTGACAAAATCAGTGCTGGCGTGAAAAAAGCCCTGCAAGAGTCGGGTGTGACCAAGCGCATCAACGACACCGGCTCTTTGGTGGTGGCCAACACGCCGGAAGAGTTCACGGCCCAGATCAAGGCCGAGTTCGAGGTGTACAAGAAAGTCGTTGACCAGCAAAAACTCAAGCTGGACTGATGCCAGTCCATGCACGAGAGCAGCCAGAATGCCATTGACGGCTTTGCCGAGGCGCTCTGGCTGGAGGACGGACTGGCCATCCACACCTTGGCCGCTTACCGTCAAGACCTGTCCCTCTTCGCCACCTGGCTTTTTTTAGCGCACAAGCTGGCGCTGGAGGCGACCCAAGAACACCACCTGCAGGCTTACTTTGCCGAGCGCCATGGCCAAACCAAGGCCACATCGGCCAACCGCAGGCTCAGCGTGTTCAAGCGCTTTTTCCGTTGGGCATTGCGTGAGCGCCGCACGTCGGTTGATCCCACTTTGCGCCTGTTGGCCGCCAAACAAGCGCTGCGTGTGCCCAAGACTTTGGGTGAGTCCCAAGTGGACGCTTTGTTGTGTGCGCCGGATGTGGACACCCATCTGGGTTTGCGGGACCGCGCCATGTTGGAGCTGATGTATGCCAGCGGCTTGCGCGTGAGCGAGTTGGTCGACCTCAAAACGCTGCATGTGTCCTTGAACGAAGGTGTGCTGCGCATCATGGGCAAGGGCAGCAAAGAACGCTTGGTGCCTTTTGGCGAAGAGGCGCGTGAATGGCTGCAGCGTTACATGGCGCAGGCCAGGCCCGCCATGTTGGGCCAGCGGCAGACCGAAGACCTCTTCATCACCACCAGCGGCCCCAAGCCCGGCACAGGCATGTCGCGCGTCATGTTTTGGAATTTGGTTAAGCGTTACGCGATCGAGGCGGGCATCACCGCGCCGCTGTCACCGCACACCTTGCGCCACGCCTTTGCGACGCACTTGCTCAACCACGGCGCCGATTTGCGGGCGGTACAAATGCTGCTGGGCCATGCCGACATTTCGACCACCACCATTTACACCCATGTGGCGCGTGAACGCCTCAAGACCCTGCACGCCCAGCACCACCCCAGGGGGTGATCAGTCCAGCCGCGCGACCGTGACGGCCACTTCCAAGGTGTGCGCACCACCGCCTTGCAGCACGCCGCGCAGCGGCGAGACATCGGCAAAGTCGCGGCCCACAGCCAAACGCACATAGTCAACGCCTGGGCTGGCCCATCCTGTTCGGTTGTTCGTGGGGTCCAAGTCCAGCCAGCCTTGGCAGGCGTGGGTGGCCAGCTCGGGCAGGTAAACCGAGGCCCAAGCATGAGAAGCATCGCTGCCCAATAAACGGGGCTGGCCAGGCGGGGGTTGGGTCAGCAGGTAGCCGCTGACATAGTGGGCGGGCAAGCCGAGCGAGCGCAGGCAAGCCACCAAAATATGGGCAAAGTCTTGGCACACGCCGCGTTGCTGGGCCAGCGCTTCGAGGGCCGGGGTGTTGATGTCGGTGCTGGCGGTTTCATAGCGCAAGTCGCGGTGCATGCGCGCCGTGAGTTCTTGGGCGGCTTGCACCAAGGGGCGACCGGGTGTGAAGCTGCTTTGCGCATAGGCCAAAAACGCTTCGTGCACCGGTGCATGGTGTGAGCCAAACACACAGCGGCTGTGCACGTCGCCCGCTTGGCCTGCCCGGTAACGAAAATGTTCGCGCACCGATTCCCAGCTTTGGGCGCTGGTGGCTTCGGGTGTTTCGTGGGTTTCAACCTCACTGCAGGCCCGCACCCACAAGCCGTCGTGCGGGTGTGTCAATGCCCAATAGGCGCGGTGGTTCAAAAAAGCGTCGATGTTGTGCTGCACCGTGGCAACCGGTTCGATTTGTAAGGTGTGGTGAATGACTTTTTGGCAAGGGGTGTTGGCCGCTTGCAGGTGCGCCACATGCTGCGCGGTTTGCACGGCGGGGCTGTAGCGGTAGCGGGTGTCGTGGGTGATGGACAGGCGCATAGGGTTTCGGCTTATCAGACACTGACGCTGAAGCGGGCTTCGCCGCTGTGCGTGAAAAACAGGGCGCACAGCTGGTCCGAGACTTGCCTGGCTGCGCTTTCGCAATCGTTCAAAGTGTTTTGCAATGGCAAAGGCGGGTCGTTGTCGCTCAAGGCTGCGCCGACAGGCCAGAGCGACGCGGCGTTGACGCCATGCCAATCGGGCAAACCTTGGGCCAAAGCCAAGGTGGCCCCATCGGCCAGCGTGCCCATGCGCCGCAGACGACCGCGCAAGGTGTGCGCCACCCAGCCGAGCGACCGCGGGTTGTCCGGATCGGTCACCAGCAGTTCGATCAGGGCTTGGGGTGTTCGGCTTTGTTGGTGTTGGGCATGGAAACTGATGGTGCTGTCAAACAGCTCGAGCACCGCATCGAACCCGGCTTGCTCGGCGATCAGGCCCAACTGCACTGCTTCGCTCAAGGCGTGGGATAAAAACGCCAGGCGTTCAATGTGGCGACCCATCGAGAGAAAACGCCAACCGTCGTCACGGCTCATGCGGTCGGTTTGTGCCCCTGTGAGGGCGGCCAGCATTTGGCTGGTGTCTGCCAAGAGACCTTGCACCGATGCGGTATCAAGGACGGTGCCCCGTTGTGCGCTCGGCGTTTCAGGTGCACTCAGGTCTTCGTGCGGTTTGAAAAATCGCGCTTCGGCCTGCTCGAGCAACCGCCAGTGCTCGGGCGACAGGCGCTCACGCACCGAGGCCGCGGCCAGTCGTACCGAGCGCAAGTTGAAGCCGACGCTGGTGGCCAGCTCTTGGTCCCACAGCCCCGCGATCAGGGAGCGCTCAAACACCCGGTGCGCTTGGCCTGCAGGGGGCACACCGGCCGGCACCAAGCCATGGTGGGTGGCCATGCGGGTGATGAAGTTCAGCAGACAAGGCAGGTTCTGGTTTTCTCCGTTCAGAACTTCCAGACCCAGACGCACCAAGCGCAAGGTGTTTTCGGTGCGTTCGGTATAACGACCCATCCAGAACAGGTTTTCTGCGGCACGGCTCGTGACCAGGCGCTGGCGCTGTGCGCTGGCATCGCTGGCGGTCGGTATGCGGCTGGTGGCCGAGGGCGGGGCAGGCGGTGTGGACTGGGATGGCGTTTGCACCCACACGTCGGCGCTGGAGCCGCCGCGTTGCATCGTGGCGATGCCTTCGCGTGTGCCCAAGCGGGCCAAGCCGCCGGGCAAGACTTGCCAACCGCCTTGCGCATCGGTGACGGCAAAGACCCGCAACACCACCGGTCGCGACCCGATGCTGGAGTCGCCATCGGTTCGGGCTTGCCAAGTGGGTTGGTGCGACAAGGGCAACCACGACTGCAGCGTGTGGGCGTCGGGGTCGCGCAAGATGCGGCCTGCCCATTCGTTCTGCTCTTGGCGTGACAGGCTGTGGCCCAGCACGGGCTCAAAGCTTTGACGGTCGGTGTGGTACGGGTAAGTGGGTTTGATCACGCAGCTGGGGATGCGGGGCAACACGTCTTGCAGCGCAGCAGCTTCGCCGCACCACCAGCTGGGGATGGCGGGAAGCACCAGCGCTTGGCCCAACAGGGTTTTGGCCAGTGCCGGCATGAAACCCAGCAGCGCGTTCGATTCCAAAAACCCCGAGCCAGGGGTGTTGGCCACCAGGACGTTGCCGCTGCGCACCGCCTGCAGCAGACCGGGCACACCCAAGCTGGACTCAGCGCGCAGCTCCAGCGGGTCCAGCCAGTCGTCGTCCACGCGTTTGAGCAAGCCGTGCACTGGCTGCAGGCCTTGCAAGGTTTTGAGGTACAGCTTTTGGTCGCGCACCGTCAGGTCGTTGCCCTGCACCAAGCTCAGGCCCAGATAGCGGGCCAGGTAAGCGTGTTCAAAATAGGTTTCGTTGTAGGGGCCGGGGGTCAAGAGCGCGATGTGCGCCAAGGCACCGGCTGGGCTTCTGGCCTTGATCCCGTCGATCAGCGTGCGGTAGGTCTGTGCCAGGCGCTGCACGGGCATGGCCTCAAAGGCTTGCGGAAATTGCCGCGACACGATCTGCCGGTTTTCGATCAAGTAGCCCAAACCCGAAGGCGCTTGTGTGCGCTGGGACAGCAGCCACCAAAGGCCGTCCGGCCCACGCGCCAAATCAAACGCGGCCAAGGACAAAAAACGCCCACCCACCGGGGCCACGCCGTGCATGGCGGGCAAATACGCCGGGTGGCCTTGCACCAAAGCAGCGGGCAGTTGGCCACTCAGCACCAGTTGCTGCGGCCCATAGGCGTCGGCCATGATGTTTTCCAGCAATTGCATGCGCTGCAGCACGCCCGATTCAATCTGCTGCCAATCGTTGTGGCCCAGCATGAGCGGGAACAAATCCAGCGACCAAGGGCGTTGCGGTTGGTCGGCGGCGGCGTACACGTTGTAGGTGATGCCGTTGTCGCGCACTTGCCGCTGCACGTGTTGCATTTGGGTGTTCAGCTCGGCTTCGCAGGCCTGCGCTGACTTGTCCAGTGGGTCGATGAAGCGCTGCCACAGGCTGCTCACGGTCTGCGTCGCCAGGGGGAGGCTGGGAGTTGGGTTGGGCGGGGTGACCGCGCCCCGCAGCTCGTCCCAATGCCCAGCGGGTGCCCGCTCTTGCTCAAGCGCCAACCAGTTCAGGGTGTGCGCTTCGTGGGTGGTGTTCGGTGATTGCGAAGGCCCATTCATCGGTTCATTGTCGTTGATCCACAGCGACGCAAATCCAGCGTGTAAGGGAACTCCGGGCTGGCGTGCAGCAGGCCGTTGGGTTGCAGGGTGGGCTGTTGTGTCATCGCCCCGGGCGTGTGGCCCATGCGGAAGAAGCGGGCCAGGCGGCGGCTTTCGGCTTCGTAGGCGTTGACCGGGAAGCTGTCGTAATGGCGGCCACCGGGATGCACCACGTGGTATTGACAGCCGCCCAGAGAGCGCTTCATCCAGGTGTCCACCAGGTCCACCGTCAGCGGCGCATGCACGCCGATGCTCGGGTGCAGCGACGAGGGCGGGTTCCAGGCTTTGTAGCGCACGCTGGCCACGTACTCGCCCACCACGCCAGTGGGCTGCAGGGGCAGGGGGTGGCCGTTCACGGTGACGGTGTGGCGCGCCGGGTTCATGCCGCTCACATGCACCTCGATGCGCTCGAGCGACGAGTCCACATAACGGGCGGTGCCGCCCGCACTGCTTTCTTCGCCCATGACGTGCCAGGGCTCCAGCGCGTTGCGCAACGTGACGACCGCGCCATCGACCCGGACCTGCCCGACCAGCGGGAAGCGGAACTCGAAATGCGGCGCAAACCAGCTCGGGTCAAAGTGAAAGCCCGCATCCCCCAGCTCGGTCAGCACATCGTCAAAGTCTTTGTGGATCCAGTGCGGCAGCATGAAGCGGTCGTGCAGCTCGGTGCCCCAACGGGTCACGGGTGCTGAATAGGGCGCACCCCAAAAGCGCGCCACCAGCGCGCGCAGCAGCAACTGCTGCACGATGCTCATGCGGGCGTGCGGCGGCATCTCAAACGCCCGCAACTCCAGCAGACCCAGCCGCCCGGTGCTGCTGTCGGGGGAGTACATCTTGTCGATGCAAAACTCGCTGCGGTGGGTGTTGCCCGTGACGTCCACCAGGATGTTGCGCAGGCTGCGGTCCACCACCCAAGGCGGCATGTCTTTGCCATGGTTTTGCCGATGGCGCACGATCTCGCGCAGGGCGATTTCCAGCTCATAGACCTGGTCATTGCGCGCTTCGTCCACGCGCGGGGATTGGCTGGTGGGGCCGATGAACAGGCCGCTGAACAAATAACTCAAGCTCGGGTGGTTGTGCCAATAAAGGATGAGGCTGGCCAGCAATTCGGGGCGGCGCAAAAACGGGCTGTCTGCCGGTGTGGCCCCGCCCATCACCATGTGGTTGCCGCCACCCGTGCCCGCGTGGCGGCCGTCGGTCATGAACTTCTCGGCCGACAGGTGCGTCTCGAAAGCGGCCTGGTACAAAAACTCGGTGTGGTCCACCAGCTCGGTCCAGTTGTGGGCCGGGTGGATGTTGACCTCGATCACGCCGGGATCGGGAGTGACTTGCAGCAGTTTGAGGCGCGGGTCTCGTGGGGGCGGGTAGCCTTCCATGACGATCTTCATGCCCAGCTGCCGCGCCGTGGCTTCGACCGCGCTGACCAGCGACAGGTAGTCTTCGAGGCGCGCCAGCGGCGGCATGAAGACATAAAGAACGCCGGATTTCATGCCAGACTTTTCGCCTTTTTTCAGGGCCTCGGCTTCGGCTTTGGGACCGTTGGCGCGGATCGGGTCGCGCACTTCCACGCACAAGGCGGTGCGTACCACCGAGGGGTCCGACTTGAACTTGGAGGGAACGGCTTGCGCAGCCACTGCCGTGTGGGTTGCGCTGCCTTGAGGGCTTGCCGTGGTGTGCCTGGGCTGCATCGCGACTGGGGGCGCTGTGGGCAAAGCCGTGCGCGGGGCAAACGGATCGAGCCCGGTCATGTGCCAGCGGTCTGTCGGCGCGGCCCAGGGCAGCGAGTCCAACGGCAGACGCCAACCCATGGGGGAGTCGCCGGGCATCAGGTACATGCGCTCATCGCGCACAAACCAACGACCGGTTTGCCACTGGATTCGCTGCCCTGGACCGCTCTGTTCGGGCGTGACGGTTTCAACTGCTTGCAAGGGCAGCACATAGCCCACCGCCGAGTCCAGACCCTGGCTGAAGATGCGGCGCAGGCGGATGCGCTCCATTTCGTCGTCCAGACGGGCGTCAAAGGGATCCACATTCACCGGCAATCGGCGTTCGCGCCACAGGTAGTACCAGGTGTCTTCGTAGCCCGGCAGCACGGTGTCAGCGGGCAGGCCCAGTTGCTGTGTCAGGGTCTGCAAGAAACGTTTGGCGTCGGCGCTGGTGTAGCGGCTGGGTTCGCGTTCGTCGGCCAACACGGCGGGGTCTTGCCAGCAGGGCGTGCCGTCGGCGCGCCAGTAAATGGACAGCGCCCAGCGTGGCAGCTGCTCACCTGGGTACCACTTGCCTTGACCAAAGTGCAAAAAACCACCTTGCCCGTATTGCTGGCGCAGCTTGTGCACCAGTTCGGTGGCCAGCCCCCGCTTGGTGGGCCCCAAGGCATCGGTGTTCCACTCGGCTCCGTCACGGTTTTGGGTGGACACAAAGGTGGGCTCGCCGCCCATGGTCAGGCGCACGTCTTGCGCCACGAGTTGCGCGTCCACGCGATCGCCCAGCGCCAAGACTTCGGCCCATTGCGCATCGCTGTAGGGTTTGGTCACGCGGGGGGACTCGTGGATGCGGGTCACGCTCATCTTGTGGTGGAACTCGACTTCGGCTTCGTCCATCAAGCCTTCGATCGGCGCGGCAGCAGACGGCTGCGGTGTGCAAGCCAGTGGAATGTGACCTTCGCCCGCCAGCAGGCCCGAAGTCGGGTCCAGCCCGACCCAGCCAGCGCCGGGCAAATACACCTCGCACCAGGCGTGCAGGTCGGTGAAATCGACTTCGGTGCCGCTCGGGCCATCGAGTGATTTCACGTCGGGCGCCAGCTGAATCAAATAGCCCGAGACAAAGCGGGCGGCGATGTTCATGTGGCGAAACAGCTGCACCAGCAGCCATGCCGAGTCGCGGCAGGAGCCGCTTTTGAGGGTCAGCGTTTCTTCGGGCGTTTGCACCCCCGGCTCCATGCGGATGGTGTAGCGGATGTCCTGGTGCAGGCGCTGATTTGTCTGCACCAAAAATTCGATGGTGCGCTGGCGTTGGCGGTTGAGGCTGGCCAGGTATTTTTTGAACAAGGGCGTTTTGGAGTCCTTGTCCAGATACGACTGGAGTTCTTCACGCACCGTGTCGGCGTATTTGAAGGGCACCTCTTCGGCCGAAGGCTCTAGAAAAAAATCAAAAGGATTGAACACGGCCATTTCGGTGACCAGGTCCACGGTCACTTTGAAGGCGCTGGTTTTTTGAGGGAACACCAAGCGCGCTTGGTAGTTGGCAAAAGCGTCTTGCTGCCAGTTGATGAAGTGCTCTGCGGGTTCCACCTGGAGGCTGTAGCTCAGGATGCGGCTGCGGCTGTGCGGCGCGGGGCGCAGGCGGATGACTTGGGGGCCGAGCTGCACGGGACGGTCGTAGGTGTAGTGGGTGACGTGGTGCAGGGCAACGTGTATCGACATATCTTGTTCAGCGCAACAGGGGCTGCACGCATGACAAATGCAGCTTGGGCGATTACAACTAGCAAGACACGCGCCAGCAAAGCTGCGCCGGTTCATCCAAGCCAGAGCCCTTCAAAGTGCTGGCGAACAGCCGCTGCGTGTGAAGACAAGCGGGCCAAGACCCGCCCATCCCATCAACAGCCAATTCAGGGAGGCTGACGTGAAGCGATGCTGCACCAGAGCGCTCGATCTGTTGACCGTGGGTGTCCAGGGGGCATGCCCATGATGGCCATGAGCTGGGCACGTGTTTTGGGGGTGAGCCTCTTGGCTTGGAGCTTGGGGGTGGCCCTTCAGTTGCAACAAACGGCTTTGTGGCCCACGCTGCTGTACGCCTTTGGGCTGGCCCTGTCGTGCGCTGTGGCTTGGGCCCTGCGGCAAGCCGCTTTGGGGCACCGACTGGCCATGCTGGCTTGGGGTTTGCTGTGGGCTTGGTCGGCTTTTGCTGTGACCGGCTTGCACGCCCAGGCGCGCTCATGGGCCATGTCGGCGTCTTTGGAGGGGCAAGAGTTGGACGTGGTGGGCGTGGTGCAAGCCATGCCCCAAAGGCAAGACCTGGGTTGGCGCTTTCGTTTTCGGATCGAACAAGCTTGGCGGGTGGATGCAGCGGGCGTGGTGCAGCCCGTGGACCTGTCACGCGACTTGCCCGCGCTGGCCTATTTGGGTTGGTACGCTCAGGACGCTGCACACGACAGCGGCTGGCAACTGACGGCCTTGCCCGAGCCGGTGCAGGCTGGTGAGCGCTGGCGATTGCGGGTGCGCCTGAAAGCGCCGCACGGCCACATGAACCCGCGTGGTTTTGACTACGAATTGTGGCTGTGGGAGCAGGGCATCCACGCCACAGGCCATGTGCGTACCCGGGCCAAAGACCCGCCGCCAGTGCGGTTGGGCCGCACCTGGATGCACCCCATCGAGGGCTGGCGCCAAACGGTGCGCGACCGTTTGTTGACGCACTTGGCGGGGCCTGGCACCGATGCCGATGCCGCCAAGCGTGCCGGGGTGTTGGCGGCCCTGGTGTTGGGCGATCAGGCGGCCATTGACCGCAGCGATTGGGATGTGTTCAGGGCCACGGGGGTGGCGCACTTGATGAGCATTTCCGGCTTGCATGTGACCATGTTTGCCTGGTTGGCCGCTGCCCTGGTGGGTTGGGCTTGGCGGCGATCGGCCTTGTGGGGTGTTTCTGGCCCCACGAAATGGCCTGCGGTGCACGTGGGCGCCGTGGCGGGTTTGTTTTTGGCCGGCTTTTATGCCTTGTTCAGTGGTTGGGGATTGCCTGCGCAACGCACTTTGCTGATGCTGGGGGTGGTGGTGGTGCTCAGGGTCTCGGCCCGGCACTGGCATGGCGCTTTGGTTTGGCTGATGGCGTGTGCTGTGGTGCTGGCCTGGGACCCTTGGGCTTTGCTACAGCCCGGTTTTTGGTTGAGTTTTGTGGCCGTTGGGGTGTTGATGGCTTCTGACCCGTATGGTCAGCGACCAGCCGCAGACGCACCAGAAGGGGGTGCGAGCAACGCACCGACTTGGCGTGACGGTGCCAAGGCTCACGCCTTTTGGCACCGCTTCGGTGCATGGGTGTATTCGGGGTGGCTCGCTGGGGTGTGGCCCAAGCTTGGGTCCTTGCTGCGCGAGCAAGCCAAGATCACTTTGGCGTTGGCACCGTTGACCCTGCTGTTTTTTGGGCAGGTGTCTTTGGTGGGTTTGTTGGCCAATGTGTTGGCCATTCCCTGGGTGACCTTGGTCATCACGCCGCTGGCGCTGCTGGGGGTGATGAACCCTGGATTTTGGGACTTGGCCTCATGGGCCTTGCAGCCTTTGTCGGTCCTGTTGGCTTGGCTGTCTGCCTGGCCGCTGGCCAGCGTCTCCAGCGCCATGCCGCCCTGGAGTTTGGCCCTGCTGGCGCTGACGGGGGCTTGGGGCTTGGTGCTGCGCATGCCTCTGTCTTGGAAGCTGCTGTGCTTGCCCCTGCTTTGGCCCGTCTTGTTTTGGTCGCCGCCACGTCCGGTGCACGGTCAGTTTGAGTTGTTGGCCGCCGATGTGGGGCAGGGCAATGCGGTCTTGGTGCGCACCGCCAAGCACAGCCTTTTGTACGACGCGGGACCACGTTATTCCGCTGAAAGCGATGCAGGACACCGCGTGCTGGTGCCCTTGTTGGCCCAAATGGGCGAGCGGCTGGCTGTGCTGATGCTCAGCCACCGGGACAGCGACCACACGGGCGGCGCGGCTGCGGTGCTGGCCATGCAGCCCCAAGCGGCGCTGTGGTCTTCACTCGAAGACGAGCACCCTTTGCATGCCCTCAGACCGGGTTGGACCCGTTGCCATGCGGGGCAGTCCTGGGTGTGGGATGGGGTTGTCTTTGAGGTGTTGCATCCGCCGCCTTCGGCCTTGCAGCCGAAAAAGCCCAAGCCCAACGAAGTCAGTTGCGTGTTGCGCATCGGCACCCCGCAGGGCAGCGCCTTGCTGGCCGGAGACATCGAGGCCCGGCAAGAGTGGTCGCTGGTCAACCTTGGTTTGAGCCCGGTGGATGTGTTGCTGGCCCCGCACCATGGCAGCAAAACCTCGTCGAGCCAGCCCTTTTTGCAGGCCTTGCAGCCCCGGATCGTGCTGGTGCAGGCGGGTTACCGCAACCGGTTTGGCCACCCGGCGCCTGAGGTGGTGGCGCGTTATGCCCAACAAGGCAGCCAACTGGTCGAGAGCACCCGTTGCGGTGCGGCCACCTGGCGCAGCCAAGCCCCTGCGCAGGTGCAGTGCGAACGGGCCGAGCGGCAACGGTATTGGCACCGCAAAGGGGTGCAACCCGTCCCACCTTGATCCGCCCTGGGGTGAATTTCGGGGTGGGTATACATCTTGCTAAACCTGAACAGGAGTGAAGACCCATGCGCCAATTCGATGAGATGTACAGCCGCCTGCCTGAAGCGGCACAAGACGGGGAGGTCAGAGAGCACTACCGAACCTATGCCCGCTGGTTGCAAGCGCAAGACAGCCAAACCATGGCAGCGCGCCGGGATGATTTTCAGACGGGTGGGCATCACCTTTGCCGTGTATGGCGACAAAGACGAAGACGCGAACACGGACGAGGGGGGTACCGAGCGCCTGATCCCGTTTGACCTGATCCCTCGCGTGATCGCCGCGCCCGATTGGACAAGCATGGAAGCCGGGCTGGTGCAACGCGTCACGGCTTTGAACCGCTTCATCCACGATGTGTACCACGAGCAAGAAATTTTGAAGGCTGGCGTGATCCCGCGTGAGCAGATTGAGCGCAACGCGCAATTTCGCCCTGAAATGGTGGGCGTGAATGTGCCCAACCACATTTATTCGCACATCAGCGGCATCGACATCGTGCGGGCCCCCGACGCACAAGGCAAGGGCGAGTACTACGTGCTGGAAGACAACCTGCGTGTGCCCAGCGGTGTGAGTTACATGCTGGAAGACCGCAAGATGATGATGCGGCTATTCCCGAAGTTGTTCAGCCAGCACCGCGTGGCCCCGGTGGCGCATTACCCCGATTTGCTGCTCGAGACTCTGCGCGCCTCCAGCCCCGCCACCACGGCCGAGCCCACGGTGGTGGTGCTCACCCCCGGCATGTACAACAGTGCTTACTTTGAGCACGCGTTTTTGGCCCAGCAAATGGGGGTGGAGTTGGTCGAAGGGCAAGACCTGTTTGTCAAAGACCAATTTGTCTACATGCGCACCACACGCGGCCCCAAGCGGGTGGATGTGATCTACCGCCGGGTAGACGATGACTTTTTAGACCCACAAGTTTTCCGCTCCACCTCCACTCTGGGGTGTGCCGGCTTGATGGACGCCTACAAAGCGGGCCACGTGGCCATTTGCAACGCGGTGGGTACCGGGGTGGCCGACGACAAGTCGGTCTACCCCTATGTGCCCGACATGATCAAGTTTTATTTGGGCGAAGAACCCATCCTGAAAAACGTGCCGACCTTTCAGTGCCGCAAGCCCGACGACTTGCAGTACACCTTGGCCCACCTGAAAGACCTGGTGGTCAAGGAGGTGCACGGCGCGGGCGGCTACGGCATGCTGGTGGGTCCAGCCTCGACCCAAGAAGAAATTGAGCGCTTTCGCGCGGCCTTGCTGGCCAACCCCGAGGGCTACATCGCGCAGCCCACGCTCAGTTTGTCCACTTGCCCGACCTATGTGGACAGTGGCATTGCCCCGCGCCACATCGACCTGCGCCCCTTTGTGCTGAGTGGCCGCACGGTGCAAATGGTGCCCGGGGGCCTGACGCGTGTGGCGTTAAAAGAAGGTTCTTTGGTGGTGAACTCGTCACAGGGCGGCGGCACCAAAGACACCTGGATTTTGCAGGACTGACAAGGAAATCACCATGCTTTCAAGAACCGCCGACCACTTGTTCTGGATGTCCCGCTACATGGAGCGGGCCGAAAACACCGCACGCATGCTCAATGTGAGCTATGAGACCTCGCTCTTGCCCCAGTCGGCCGCCGCCGTCGAAGCCGGTTGGGAGGGTCTTTTGTCCATCAGCGAGTTGTTGCCGTCCTACCTGGCGCTGTACAAAAACATCAACCCCCGCGATGTGATGGCCTTCATGGTGCGCGACGAGAGCAACCCCTCGTCCATTCTGTCTTGCCTGCGTGCAGCGCGAGAAAACGCCCGCGCTGTGCGCGGCACCCTGACCACCGAAGTGTGGGAGACGCAAAACCAGACTTGGCTGGAGGTCAATCGCATGCTCAAAAGCGGCGATTTTGAGCGCGACCCGGGTCAATTTTTTGAATGGGTGAAGTTTCGCTCTCACCTGTCACGCGGCGTGACGGTGGGCACCATGCTGATGGACGAGTCGCTGTACTTCATGCGCATGGGCACATTTTTGGAGCGGGCCGACAACACGGCGCGTTTGGTGGACGTGAAATTCCACGCCATGCAAAACGACTTTTTTGGCGCGCCGCAATACGGCGCCCCTGAGACAGAAAGCGCGCAGGAATACGACTTCTACCACTGGAGCGCCATCTTGCGCAGCGTGAGCGGATTTGAGGTCTACCGCAAGGTCTACCGCGACGTGATTCGCCCCGAGCGGGTCGCCGAATTGCTGATCTTGCGGCCCGACATGCCACGCTCTTTACTGGCCAGCCTGAACGAGGTGGTGTCGAATTTGAAGCTGGTCTCGCACGACGCCGACAGCGACACCTTGCGCCAGGCGGGCCGTTTGCGCTCGGAGTTGGCCTTTGGCCGCATTGACGAAATCTTGGCCACCGGCCTGCATGCCTACCTGACACAGTTTCTCGAACGGGTGAATGTGCTGGGTGGGCGCATCAGCCGAGAGTTTTTGATGCCTCAGGCGGCCTGATTCAGTCCAGCGTCAGGACCACCGGCGCATGGTCGCTGGGGCGCTCGTTTTTGCGCGGAGCCCGGTCGATCACGCAGGCGCTGGCGCGGGCTTGCAAGGCTTGTGAAATCAAGATGTGGTCGATGCGCAGACCCCGGTTGCGGCGAAAGGCGAACTCGCGGTAATCCCACCAGCTGTAGCTTTTGTCGGGTTGTTCAAACAACCGGAAGCTGTCGGTCAGCCCCAAGCCCACCAAGGCCTGCAGTTGTTCGCGCTCGGCATCAGTGCAATGAATGGTGCCGGCCAAGCCCACCGGGTCCCACATGTCGAGTTCGTCAAAGGTGATGTTGTAGTCCCCCAGCAAAACCAATTGGGGGTGCTGTTCCATCTCGCTCTTGACCCATGTGCGCAACGCCTCGAGCCAGCGCATTTTGTAGATAAATTTGTCGCTGTCGGGTGCTTGCCCATTGGGGAAATAAGCGCCGATGACACGCACCGTGCCCCCTGCGCCGTCGGGGTAGGTGGCGGCGATCACACGGGACATCTCGTCTTCAAAACCGGGGATGTTTTTGACCACCTCGGTGCCTATAGCAGGCGAGATGAGCGCCACGCCGTTGTAGGTTTTTTGACCGAACCAATGGGCTTGGTAGCCCGCCTCTTGCAAGGCCGCGATGGGGAATTTGTCGTCGCTGAGTTTGAGCTCTTGAAGCGCCAGCACATCGATGCCGCCGGACTCTTTTTGCGCCGACAGCCAGTCCAAAACTTGCGGCAGGCGCACCGACAAAGAGTTCACATTCCAAGTGGCGATTTTCATAGCTCAGGTGTCGGGGATTTTTGATAAGTCACAAAACTGAAAGGCAGGCCATTGGCCCCCAAATGGGCTTCGCGCTGCACCTCTTGCCAGCCTGTGGCCAGGGTGGGCGCGAAGGCATCGCCTTCAAAGTCGGCTTCGATTTCGGTGACCACGGCTGTGCTGGCCAGGGGTTCCGCCAAGCGGTAAATCTCGGCGCCACCCATGATCCAGGCGTCGGGCGCATCGCCACACAGGCGCATGGCATCTTGGATGGAGGCCGCACGCCAGGCGCCTTGGGCTTGCCAGTCGGACTGGCGGGTGACAACAATGTTGACGCGTCCCGGCAGCGGCCTAAAACGTGCCGGCAAAGAGTCCCAAGTCTTGCGGCCCATGATGACCGGTTGGCCCAGCGTGACACGCTTGAAGTGCGCCAGGTCTTCAGGCAGGTGCCAGGGCATCTGGTTGTTTTGGCCGATCACACCGTTGCGGGCGCGGGCATAAATCAGGTGGAGTTTCATCCCGATGGCCATCAGACCGCCACCGGGGCCTTGATGGCCGGGTGGCATTCGTAACCCAGCACTTCAAAGTCTTCGTATTGGTAATCAAAGATCGAATCGGGGCGGCGCTTGATGTTGAGTGTGGGGTAGGCCATGGGCGCCCGGCTCAGTTGCAACGCGACTTGTTCACGGTGGTTGGCATAGATGTGGCAATCACCGCCCGTCCAAATGAAGTCGCCCACGTCCATGTCGCACTGCTGGGCGATCATGTGCGTCAGCAGCGCATAGCTGGCGATGTTGAAGGGCACGCCCAAAAAGATGTCGGCGCTGCGCTGGTAAAGCTGACAACTCAGTTTGGCTTTTTCGCCGGGGTTTTGCGGGGGGGCCACATAAAACTGGAAAAAAGCGTGGCACGGCATCAAGGCCATCTGGTTCAACTCGGCCACGTTCCAGGCGCTGACAATGATGCGGCGGCTGTCCGGGTTGTTTTTGAGCGTGTCCATGACCTGCTGGATCTGGTCGATGTGGCCGCCGCCGGGGGTGGGCCAGCTGCGCCACTGCACGCCATAGACCGGGCCCAGGTCACCGTCTTCACGCGCCCATTCGTCCCAAATGGTGCAGCCGCGCTCTTGCAGCCATTTCACATTGCTGTCGCCGCGCAAAAACCACAGCAGCTCAACGATGATGGCCCGCAAAAACACCTTCTTGGTGGTCACCAGCGGAAAGCCCTCGTTCAGATCAAAACGCATCTGGTGGCCAAACACGCTGCGCGTGCCGGTGCCGGTGCGGTCACCCTTTTGTACGCCTGCTGTGTCAACATGGCGCATGAAGTCTTCGTATTGGCTGCGGATGGGGCGGACAGGGGCGTTCATGGTGGTGGCGTTCAAGTCGAAGGGTTTCAGATGAGCACGCGTCCTGGGTTCAGGATGTTGTGGGGGTCGAGCGCTTGTTTGACGGACCGCATCATGGCCAGCGCTGTGGGGTCTTTGTAGAGCGGTAGTTTGTTCACTTTTTGCTCGCCCACGCCATGTTCGGCGCTGATGGAGCCACCAAAGCGTTGAACCTGGTCGAACACCAAGGTGTTGATCTTGTCTTCAAAGGCCCGCACAAACTCCTTGCCATCAGACCCTTCTGGCGCTTGCACGTTGTAGTGCAGGTTGCCGTCACCCAAGTGCCCAAAGTCGACCAAGCGCACGCCAGGCACCTCAAGTGCCAGCAGGGCGTCGGTCTCGGCCACAAAGGTGGGGATGCGGGAGACCGGGATGCTGATGTCGTGCTTGATGTTTTGGCCTTCTTGCACCTGGGCCAGGGTGATGCTTTCGCGGATGTGCCACAGGCCTTTGGCTTGTGTCAGGTTTTCGGCGACCACCGCATCGCTGACCCAGCCCTGCTCCATCGCGGTCTCCAGCAGCGCTTCAAACTGGGCGCGGGCGTGTTGTTCGCTCTCGCTGTCTGAATTTTCCAGCAGCACGCACCAAGGCGTGCTTTGCCAAAGCGGCACGCGCAGATGGGGGTAGTGCTTGTCAACCAGACCCAGGGCAAATTGGCCCATGACCTCAAAACCTGTCAAGCCCGGCCCCAGACGCTGGTGTGCCAGACCCAGCAGTTCAACGGCCGCTTCCATGCTCGGCACTGCGGCCCAAGCCGTCAGCTGCGCCGCGGGTTGAGGGTACAACTTCATGGTGGCGGCGGTGATGATGCCCAGCGTACCTTCGCTGCCAATCATCAGGTTGCGCAGGTCATACCCTGTGTTGTCTTTGCGCAGACCAGACAGGCCATGCCAGATCTCGCCTTGTGCGGTCACCACTTCCAGGCCCAAACACAGTTCTCGGGTGTTGCCGTAGCGCACGACCTGAGTGCCGCCTGCGTTGGTGCCCAGGTTGCCGCCAATGGTGCAGCTGCCTTCGGCGCCCAGGCTCAAGGGAAACAAAAATCCGGCATTTTCAGCGGCCGTCTGCAGGTTTTGCAGCACGCAACCGGCTTCCACCGTGATGGTCAGGTTGGCGGGATCGATGGCACGCACCGCGTTCATGCGGGTCATGCTCAACACGATTTGCTGACCGGATTTGTCGGGGATGCCGCCCACCACCAAGCCCGTGTTGCCGCCTTGGGGCACGATGGGCGTTTGAAATGCGGCGCAGGCTTTGACCACAGCGGCCACTTGCGCCGTGTCGCCTGGCCTGACCACGGCCAAGGCACGGCCGCTCACGCGTTTGCGCCAGTCTTGTTCCCAAGGGCTCAGGTCGGTGGCGGGGTCTTCGTGCGTCAACACATTCGCTGGTCCGCAAATTTGGCGCAGCTGTTCAAGCAGGGGGTGGGGCAAGGGGGGGGTCATGGTATTCAGTCTCGGGGGACAGGCACAAAGTTGCCCGTGGCTTTGGCTGCTTTGAAACGGATGCGCACATGCAGGGCGCAAGCCACAAACAAGGTGGTGCACAGCAAGGTTTGCAGCAGGGCCAAGCCCGAAGAGGGCCAGGCATCGCCCCAAGCACGCACCACCCCTTCGGTGAAATACAACCAAACCAGCATGCTGACCCAGCGGTAGGTGTACATGCGGTTTTTCAGCAAACCGGCCATGGGAATGCACAAAGGCAGCACCTTGATGGCCCACCAAGAGCCCCCTTCGCGCAGCGGTGCCAGCCAAAGTTCCCAGGCCAGCCCCAGCACGATCAAGCCCAGCAGGCTGCCCACGGCCAACCAGCGGGTGCTGTCCAGGCCTGTTGGCGCCGCAGATTCTTCGGGGGGGCGGGGGCTTGTTTCGTGGTTCGTGTTCATTGCGGTGGCATCATACCGGGCATGCCTTCCTCTTTGAATAAAACCTCTTTACGCGATCACACCGGGCTGTGGTGGCAAGAGGTGTCGGTTTTTCCCTGGCGCCAAATGGGAGCCGTGCTGGCTGAGCGTTTTCGCGATGCCCGCTTGGGTGTCAGCGCCAGCTCGCTCACTTTCACCACGGTGTTGGCCATGGTGCCCCTGTTTGCCGTGGGCTTGGCGGTGTTTTCGGCCTTTCCGGTGTTTGGCAAGTTTCAGGACACGATCCAGCGCTGGCTGATCGAGAGCCTGGTGCCCGAGAGCATTGCCCGCCAAGTGCTCAGTTACCTCAGCCAGTTCTCGCTCAAGGCCAGTCGGTTGGGCACAGCCGGATTGGTGGCCGTGCTGGTGTCGGCGGTGTTTTTGATGGTGACCATTGAGCGCACCTTGGGCCAGATCTGGCGCTTGCAGCGTCAACGGCCCTTGCCGCAGCGGGTGCTGCTGTATTGGTCGGCCATCACGCTGGGGCCTTTGCTTTTGGGCAGCAGTTTGGCTGCCACGTCTTTTGTGGTCTCGGCTTCGCGCGATGTGGTGAATGTTTTGCCGGGTTCGACCCGGTGGCTGTTGGATGGTTTTGAGTTTTTGATGCTGACCGCTTGCGTCAGCGGTTTGTATTTTTATGTGCCTTACACCCGAGTGCGTTGGCGGCATGCCATCACGGCCGGTTTTTTGGTGTCGGGTTCGCTCGAGGTGGCTAAAAAGTTGATGGCTTTTTACCTGCTGGAGGTGCCCACCTATTCGCTGGTGTATGGCGCTTTTGCTGCAGTTCCGATTTTGTTGGTCTGGATTTATGTGACCTGGCTGCTGGTCTTGCTGGGGGCGGTGCTGGCGAGCAGTCTGCCCGAGTTGGGACGCCAGGCATGGCGTAAGCCTGAAGGCGCAGGGTGGTCATTCAGGCTCGCTTTGGAGGTGCTGGCCGAGTTGAATACTGCCAAAGTCACCGAGCGACGTGGACGCAGCGTCGATGAGCTGGCGGCGTTATTGAGGGTCGAAACGGACGAATTGCGTCAAGTGCTGGCGGTGCTGCAAGGTTTGGACTGGGTGGGCCGCTTGAGCGAGCAAAACGACCTGGGTCAAGCCCGATTGGTGTTGCTGGTGGACCCCGCTATGGCCAGTGTGGCGCCGCTGGCCGATCGTTTGCTGGTGCTGCGGGGATCTGCCACCGATCCGCTGTGGCTGCAAACCGGGCTGGACCAGATTCGGCTGGTTCAACTGTTTAAAAACTGACCCGACCGCGCCACATGTCGCGGTACATCACCCAGTCGCCCATGAAGCTGTAGAGGGGGCGTTTGAAACTGGCGGGTTTGTTTTTCTCGAACACAAAGTGCCCGATCCAGGCGCAACCGTAACCACACAGCAGGGCATACAAAAAGTATTGCGGTTTGCCGGTCACGCCCAGCATGGCCAGACACATCAGGCTCAATGTGCTGCCCACAAAATGCATGCGGCGGCAGGTTCGGTTGTTGTGCTCGCTCAAATAGAAGGGGTAGAACTCGGCAAAGCTGGCGTGCTGGGGTGCAGGTGTTTCAGCGGGGTTCATGGTGTGTCTCCTGGAGTGGATCAGATCGAAAAGGGCGCCTGCAAAAAGCCACGAAACCGCGCCCGACCGCCGCGCACCGGGGCCTGGGTGAGTTGGTAGTTCGGAAAGCGTTGCAAAAAGCGCCCGATGGCGATGCGGCCTTCGAGCCGGGCCAGGCTCAGGCCCGCGCATTGGTGCACGCCAAAACCAAAGGCCAGGTGTTTGTTGCCGGTGCGACGCAGGTCCAGCTGTTCGGGGTTGGCATAAACGGCCGGGTCACGGTTGGCCGCGCCGATGCACAGCGTGACCAAAGCGCCTGCGGGCAGATCGACACCATTGACCTGCGTGGCTTGAAGGGCGCGGCGGTTGCCCAGTTGATTGGACGATTCAAAACGCAAAAACTCGTCCACCGCCAGCCCGAGGATCTGCTCGCGCTCATCATCGCTGACCGCTTGCTTCAGGTCGGCCTTCAGTTGTTCGCGCTGCTCGGGCCATTCCTGCAGGCTGATGAGCGCGTTGCCGATCAGGTTGGTGGTGGTCTCGTGTCCGGCGTTGAGCAAAAACACGCAGTTGTGCAGCAGCTCGACTTCGCTCAGGGCGTCGCCGTCCTTGTTGCTGTCATTTCCGTCATCTTTCTCGCCCTGGATCAAGCGGGTCAGCACATCGTGCTGGGGATCGCCCGGGTGCAGGCGGCGGTCTGCCACCAGATCGCGCAGGTAGGCCAGAAATTCGGTCACGCTGCGGTTGCCCAAGGCTTCTTGTTCGGCTTTGAGGCTGGGCTCCAGCGCACCCAAAATCGCCAATGACCAAGCGCGCAGGGGCTCTCGCTCGGTGTGTGGTACGCCCAACAGGTTGCCGATGATCTCGACCGGAATGGCCGAGGCAAAGTCTTCGATCAGGTCGCCGCCGCCTTGGGTCTTGATCTTGTCCAGCAGGCTGTCGACCAACAACACCAAGCCGGGCTCCATGGCTTCGATGACACGGCGGGTGAGGGCGCCCATGATCAGGCGGCGCACCCGGGTGTGCCGCGGTGGGTCGTTGAAGACCAGGCTGTGGGTGTGGTGCTCGTACAGCGGGGCCAGGCCACCGGGGGTGGCAAACGGCGGCTGGTTGAACGGTGCGTGGTTGTATTTGGGGCCGAACTCCACTTGCTTGTCGGAACTGAAGACCTTGGCGTCGCGGTACACCGCCACCAGATCGGCATGGCGCGTGAGGAAAAACGCGCCATCGGGCATGCGCTTGAAAGGCTCGGTTTCGCGCAGTGCCGCATAGACCGGGTAAGGGTTGGCCAGAAAGTCGCGCGGCAAGGCCCGCAGGTCCAGCGATTGGGCTATGTTCTGGGCCCTCTCGGCCGACAGGTGTGGGGTGATGTGGGCAGTCAGTGTGTTCATGTTGCAGGTGCGTACGCCTGTGCGCCAAGGGTCGTGACGCTCACGGCTTCAAAAAATCCTTGAGCGACTGCAGCACGCCCTCGGGCGCTTCGGTCATGAGCTGATGGCCTGCGGGCAGCTTCACCACTTTGGGCTGGTTGCTGAGTTCAATCAGACTTTGTGCAGCTTTAGGCGGTGTCATCTGGTCCGCGCTGCCCAGTACAAACAGAACTGGGCAGGAGACTTTGGCCATTGCGGCTGCTGCACCTCGGTAGTCGTCACAGGCTTTAAAACCGGTGTGGAAGACATTGACCCGTGGGTTGCTGGCCAGCACGCGGCGCATCAGTGCCTTGCTGCCGCCATACAGCCAAGTGCCAGGGCCCAAGGCCGAAGGCGGAGGGGCGAGCGTGGAATGCGAAAAGTTGTTGACCATGTCAATCGCCTTGAACGGGGCGCTGACCGATAAATCAAGCAAAGCGGGCGACACAGCCATGGGGTAAGCCGTGCCCACCATCACCAGATGACGGACGCGCCCTGGGTGGGCTGCCGCGTCGCGGGCGGTGGCTTCGAGTGCGATCAGCGAGCCAAAGCTGTGGCCGATCAGCGCGGCTTTTTCAATCTTCAGCGCATCGAGCAAGGCGATGACGGTGTCAGCGGCTTCTTCCACGCTTTGGGGTGGTGTGCCTTCGCTTTTGCAGTGGCCAGGCAGGTCGATGGCCAGCACGTTCCAGCCGTGGTGGGCCATGTAGCGGGTTTGCAAAATCCAGACGCTGTGGTCGTTGAGCACGCCGTGGATGAACACGGCAGTGGGTTGGGCGGGGTTGAAGGTCTTGCCGCCGGTGTAGGCGTAAAGCTCGTGGCCTTGAACGGAGATTTTCATGCGGCTTTCTCCGCGGCTTTGAGGGCTTTTTTCAGGTCGTCTATCAGGTCGGCCGGGTCTTCGAGACCAATCGACAGCCGGATCGTGCCGGGGCCAATGCCGCTGGCGGCCAAGGCCTCGTCGCTCATGCGGAAATGCGTGGTGCTGGCCGGGTGGATCACCAGGCTGCGACAGTCGCCCACATTGGCCAGGTGGCTGAACACTTTGAGGGTTTCGATGAACTTTTGGCCTTGAGCGCGCGAGCCACGGATGTCAAAGCTGAACACCGAGCCCGCGCCGCGTGGCAAGAGTTTTTGTGCCAAGGCGTGCGAGGGGTGGCTCTCCAGCATGGGGTGGCCGACGCGGCTGACCAGGGGGTGCGCGGCCAAAAACTCGACCACCTTGGTGGTGTTCTCCATGTGCCGGGCCATGCGCAGGGGCAAGGTCTCGATGCCTTGCAAAATCAGCCAAGCGGTGTGCGGGCTCATGCAAGCGCCAAAGTCGCGCAGACCCTCGCGGCGGGCGCGCAGCAAAAAAGCACCCACGGTGCTCTCTTCGCTGAACACCATGTTGTGAAAGCCTGCATAGGCTTGGCTCAGCTCGGCAAATTTGTCCGATTTGTCCCAGTCAAAGCTGCCGCCATCGACCACCAGGCCGCCCACCACCGTGCCGTGGCCCGACAAAAACTTGGTGGCCGAGTGGTAGACCAGGTCGGCCCCGTGATCAAAGGGCTTGATCAGCCAGGGTGAGGTGAGGGTCGAGTCCACCAACAAGGGTACACCCGCTTCGTGCGCAATGGCGCTCACCGCTTCGATGTCCAGCACGTCCATGCCGGGGTTGCCCACCGTCTCGCCAAAAAAGAGTTTGGTGTCGGCTTGCACCGCGGCGCGCCAGGCGTCCAGGTCACCGGGTTTGACAAAAGTGGTGCGGATACCAAAACGGCTCAGAGTGTAGTGCAGCAGGTTGTGTGAGCCACCGTACAAAGCGCTGGAGGCCACGATGTGCGAGCCCGCTCCCATGAGGGTGGCAATGGCCAGGTGCAAAGCAGCCTGCCCGCTGGATGTGGTGATGGCGCCAATGCCGCCCTCCAAAGCCGAGATGCGTTGCTCCAGCACCGCGTTGGTGGGGTTGCTGATGCGGCTGTACACATGGCCTGGGCGCTCGAGGTTGAACAGCGCTGCAGCTTGGTCTGAAGACTCAAACACGTAAGACGTGGTCAGATGGATGGGCACCGCCCGCGCGCCTGTGGTCGGGTCGGGGGCGGCGCCTGCATGCAGGGCCAAAGTGTCAAAACCGGGGTCACTGTAACCAGCCATGAGGGATCTCCGAAAAAAGAAAGCACGGAGCAGGGTTTGCGCCTGTTCATCGGCGTTGATTGTGGGCTATATTGGCTTGCGATTGAAATCGATTTCGACCCCAAGGAGACACACCATGCAAGTCAGCGACATCCTCCGCGTCAAGGGCGGTACCTTGTTCACTGTTCAACATGACGAACCCCTGGCTTTGGCCATGACCGACATGGCCGAAAAAGACATGGGCTCTTTGGTGGTGATGGCACAAGGCCAATTGGTGGGCATGCTGACTTTCCGCGAGGTGATCCAGCAAATTGTCAAAAATGGCGGGCAAGTGGGCAGCACCTTGGTGAGTGAGGCCATGGAAGCCCAACCTCAGACTTGTTCTGGCGCGACCGACATTGACGAGGTGCGCCGCATGATGTTGGAGCACCATGCCCGTTACATGCCGGTCATGGACGGCACCATGCTGATGGGTGTGATCAGCTTTTACGACGTGGCCAAAGCCGTGGTGGACAGTCAAAATTTTGAAAACACCATGCTCAAAGCCTACATCCGTGATTGGCCCGACGCTTCATCTTCAGAGGGCGAAAACGCCAAGCCGTGAAGCCTGTCCCAGCGGTGTGAGCCCGCTCTGGGATAATCCCGTGCATGAGCGGCAATACATTCGGAAATCTCTTCTCGGTCACCAATTTTGGTGAATCCCACGGCCCGGCCATTGGCTGCGTGATCGACGGCTGCCCCCCGGGCATGCCCTTGAGCGAGGCCGACATCCAGCCGGACTTGGACCGCCGCCGACCAGGCACCAGCAAATTTGTCACCCAGCGCAACGAGCCCGACGCGGTGCAGATCCTCTCCGGGGTTTACCAGGGCCTGACCACCGGCACGCCCATTTGCCTGCTCATCCACAACACCGACCAGCGCAGCAAGGATTACGGCGATATTTTGCAAACCTTTCGTCCCGGCCATGCCGATTACACCTACTGGCGCAAATACGGCCTGCGCGACCCGCGTGGCGGTGGTCGATCGTCGGCACGCCTGACGGCCCCCATGGTGGCCGCAGGGGCGGTGGCCAAGAAGTGGCTCAAAGAAAAGTTGGGCACCACTTTTCTGGGCTGCATGACCCAGATCGGCGATGTGCCGATTGGTTTTGAGAGCTGGGAACATGTTCCGAACAACCCGTTTTTTGCCCCGCTGGCCGATGTGTCGGCGCTGGAGGACTACATGAGTGCGTTGCGCAAGTCGGGCGATTCGTGTGGGGCGCGCTTGCGCGTGGTGGCCCGTGGCGTGCCCGTGGGCCTGGGCCAGCCGCTGTTTGACAAGATCGACGCCGACATCGCCTTTGCCATGATGGGCATCAACGCCGTCAAGGGCGTGGAGATCGGCGCGGGTTTTGGCTGCGTCACGCAAAAGGGCAGCATGGCGGGCGACGCGCTCACACCAGGCGGCTTTGTCGGCAACAACGCGGGCGGTGTGCTCGGCGGCATCAGCACCGGGCAGGACATTGAGGTGCAGATCGCCATCAAACCGACCAGCTCGATCTTGATTGCCCGCGATTCGATTGACGCCAACGGCCATCCCACTGAAGTCATCACCAAGGGCCGACACGACCCGTGCGTGGGCATCCGTGCCACGCCGATTGCAGAAGCCATGCTGGCGCTGGTGGTCATGGAGCACGCCTTGCAACACCGCGCCCAGTGCGGTGATGTCGTGCACGCGCAGGCCCCGATCGCTGCGGCCAAGCCATAAGGCATGACGCCACGCCGTCAGCTTTGGCCTTTTGCCGCGTTGTCGGCGAGTTACTTTGCACACATCGGGTTTTTCAACCCGTATCTGCCACTTTGGCTGCAGGACATGGGCTTGAGTTTGCTGACCATCAGCGTGCTCACGGCCGTGCAGGCGACCACCCGTTTGTTTGCCCCCTATGCCTGGGGTGCCCTCAGTGACCGCACGGGCGAGCGCGTCAAGTTGCTGCGCATCGGGGCGGGGGTGGCCTTTGCCACGGCCTGCCTTTTGTTTGGGGACTGGGGGCCTGTCGGGCTCGGTGTGGTTTTGCTGCTGATGTTCACCCACACCAGTGCCATGATGCCCATGAGTGAGGCGGCCATGGCCCACCTGGTCAGCCGGGGTGGCGCTTTTGACAGCAAGCGTTATGGGCGGGTGCGGTTGTGGGGTTCCATGGGTTTTCTGGTCACGGTGTTTGCGGCAGGGGCCTGGTTCGAGGCCTTTGGCATGCAGCACTTTCCGGCCTGGACGGTGCTGACCCTGGGCGCGGTGCTGCTGAGTGTGTGGTGGATGCCCGACCTGAAAGAGGCCGCACACTCCACCGATGCGCATGTCCCTGTAGGGCCCGTGTTGCGCCAAAAGCCGGTGTTCTGGTTTTTCACTTCCACGTTTTTCCATGTGCTGTCGCACATTGGGGTGTACGTGTTTTTCTCGCTTTACCTCGATTCGCTGGGTTACAGCAAAACCATGATCGGCCTGTTGTGGGCCGTGTCGGTGGCGGTCGAGATCGTCTGGTTTTTCACCCAATCGCGCTGGTTGCCGCGCATGCCTTTGGCGGGTTGGTTGGTGCTGTGCTCGGCCGTGATGGTGTTGCGGATGCTGATGACCGCGACTTGGGCCGATGTGCTGTGGGTTTTGCTGCTGGCGCAAACCCTGCACGCCATCACCTTTGCCACCCACCACACGGCTTGTATTGCGCTGATCTCGCAGCATTTTTCCGGGCGTTTGCGGGGTCGCGGGCAGGCGCTTTACACCGTGATCGCCTATGGTTTGCCAGGTGTACTGGGCGCCCTCATGGGCGGCTTGATCAGCGAGCGCTGGGGCTTGCAGAGTGTCTTCGTGCTCAGTGTGCTGACCAGTGTGGTGGCCACGATGGCGGCCTTTCAAGTGTGGCGCTTGCATGAACCGGTTTGAATGCCCTGATTTCTTAACCCCCGATTTGCGCGCGTCGCTGGCCGGGGCCACACGCCTGCTCACCACTTGTGACGGCAGCCGCACGGTTTGGCACGCTTGGGGACAGCCCTCGCAGCCCGCCGTGGTTTTGCTGCACGGCGGCAGCGGCAGTTGGACCCACTGGGTGCGCAACATCGCCCCCTTGCAAACGGCAGGCTGGCGGGTCTTGGTGCCCGATTTGCCCGGTTTTGGCGACTCGGATTTACCGCCCGGCTGCACCGATGTGGACGCTTTGCCCGTCCACCTGCACGCAGGTTTGCAGCAGCTCAAAGCCCTTGGTGCCTGCGGCGATCCGGTGCGCGTGGTGGGCTTTTCGTTTGGCGGCATGGCGGGCGCTTTGTGGCTGGCCGCGCACCCACAAGACGCAGCGCAACTGGTGTTGGTGGGCGCGCCGGGCATGGGCATGACGACATCACAGCGGGTGCCGCTCAAAGGCTGGCGACACTTGCCCAGCCCCGAAGCACAGAACCATGTGCACCGGCACAACCTGATGGCGCTCATGCTCGAATCCATCACCTCATTGGACGACTTGGCGCTGAGCTTGCATGCCGCCAATGTGCAGCGCGACCGCATGCCTCGCAGGCGCTTGTCGTCGACGGACATTGTGGCGCGAGCCTTGCCTCAATTGCAGGTGCCTGTGAGCGCTATTTTTGGTGAGCACGATGCTTTGTACCGAGAGCGCTTGTCAGAGCTCCAAGCGGCCATGCCCAGCATGGCACAACGTTGGGGGCAGTGGCACGCCATAGCCGGGGCAGGGCATTGGGTGCAATACGAAGCCGCAGCGGCTTTTGATGCGGCCTTGCTGGCCTGCCTTCGCGCCGATCTGACTTGAAAGTCGGGCCAACCCAGAGCCTTGGCGGCCAAACCGGTCTGGGTTGGCCTGGCGGTCTGCTCTGACCCTTGCGGCTTTATGGGCCGATGGCCGACACCGCTGCGCGCAGGCCCAGTAGGTAGCTGTCCACACCAAAACCGGCAATCTGACCTTTGGCGATGTCGGCGATCACCGAGTGGTGACGAAACGCTTCACGGGCGTGGATGTTGGACATGTGCACCTCGATGATGGGGCACTTGAGGATGGCCAGCGCATCGCGGATGCCATAGCAGTAGTGCGTCCAAGCCCCGGCGTTGATGACCACGGCCTGCACGCCATCACCGTGCGCGCGGTGGATGCGCTCGGCCATTTCGCCTTCAAAGTTGGTTTGGTAGCACTCGACCTGCGCACCCAGTTCCAGGCCCAGTGCGGTCACTTGGGTGTTGATTTCGTCCAGCGTGGTCGTGCCGTATTGGGCCGGGTCGCGTTTGCCGAACATGTTCAGGTTGATACCGTGCAGGACAAGGATCTTCATGGTGGGGCTCAATCGCTCGAAGGATCATGGGAATTGGGTGACTTGCCTGCGATTGTCGGTGATTTGCGGCAAGATCCAAGGCCTTGATTGAAAGTGTCCCATGACCCCCTTGAAAATCGATTTTGTGTCTGACATTGCCTGCCCTTGGTGCGCCGTGGGTTTGGGGGCGCTGGAACAAGCGCTGGAGCGGCTGAAGGGCGAGGTGCAGGCCGAGCTGCACTTTCAGCCCTTTGAGCTGAACCCGCACATGGGGCCTGGCGGACAAGATCTGGGTGAGCACTTGACGCAAAAGTACGGCTCCACGCCCGAACAACAAGCCCAGATTCGCCAGACCATTGCCGCTCGCGGGGCCGAGGTGGGGTTCACCTTTCACCCCGGTGGACGGGGCCGTGTTTACAACACCTTCAATGCCCACCGCTTGCTGCACTGGGCCCAAGGGCAGGGCGCTGGGGCGCAGCACCAGCTCAAAAAAGCCTTTTTGCAGGCCTATCAGGGCCGCGCCGAATGCATAGAAGACCCCGAGGTTTTGCTGGCCGGGGTGGCCGCAGCAGGCCTGGATGTGGACGCGGCCCGTGAGGTGCTGCAAAGCGATGCCCTCACCGCCGAGGTGCGCGAGCGGCAGCAGTTCTACACCCAGGCGGGCATCCGCTCGGTGCCCGCCGTCATCATCAATGACCGCCATTTGATCTCGGGCGGCCAGCCGGTCGAGGTTTTCGAGCAGGCGCTGAGGCGCATCGCCTTGGGCGAAGTGGATTGAGCAGGGCCTGGCACATGAATTCACTGTCCAAGCGCCCGGCTCCAAGCCACGAGACGCCGAGGGTCTGTCCATCTCGGCGCAGGCTTTTGGGCCCATGGCCTGTGGCGGCGGCTTTGGCTCTGATGGGGATTTCTGGGGTGGTGCAGGCGCAGTCTGAGCGCAAGACTGCCGCGGCCGAACTGCTGCGCTTGTGGCGGCAAAGTGGTGGTGCGCTGCTGATTCGCCATGCGGCGACCGAAGCGGGCTTGGGTGATCCCCCTCAATTTACCCTGGGGCAGTGCCGTACTCAGCGCAATTTGAGCGATGGGGGCCAACAAGCCTCTCGGGCGTTTGGAGCCTGGCTGAAAGCGCAAAATTTCGAACCCGATGCGGTGCTCAGCAGCCAGTGGTGCCGCTGCCAAGACACGGCGCGACTGGCTTTTGGTCATTTCGATGACTGGCCCGCCTTGAACAGCACTTTCGCCGGGCAGGGCGATCCGGCAGCGCAGCAAAAAGCTTTGTTGGCCCGACTGCGCGCATTGCCCAAAGGGCGCACCGAGGTCTGGGTCACGCACCAAGTGATCATGACCGGCCTGACCGGTGCCTACCCCAGCATGGGCGAGGGGTTTTTGGTGGACCGACAAGGCCGTTTGCTGGCCCGAGCCGAGTTGGCCCCATGAGCGGCCTGCACAGTTTGACCGTTTACTTTGACGGCTCGTGCCCCATGTGCCAGCGCGAGATTGCGATCTACCAGCGTTTGCCCCAGGCAGCCGCCATCGACTGGGTGGACGTGAGTGCTGGGGCCGAATTGGGCGCGTCGCTCAGCTGCGCGCAGGCGATGGCCCGTTTCCATGTGCGTGACCGCCAAGGCCGCTTGTACAGCGGCGCGGCAGCGTTCTCGCAAATGTGGCGCATGTTTCCGGGTTGGCGTTGGCTGGGCTGGCTGTCGGCCTGGCCGCCGCTGTCTTGGTTGTTCGAGGCCGCATACCGATTGTTTTTGCCGTTGCGGCCCACTTTGCAAAAGTGGGTCAGGCGAGGTTTGGGTGAGGAGAAAAAGTGATGACCAGAGGTTTGTCGGGTGCTTTGTCCGCAGTGCTTGGCTTGGGTCTGTTGGGTGCTTTGGCTTTGTCGGGTCTGCCCCAGGCCTTTGCTCAAGCCCCCAGCCCTGTGGGTGAAAAAGTGACTTTGGGCACTTGGGCCATCGACCGCACCGAAGTGACCATCGGGCAGTTTGAGCGCTATGCCCGCGCCACCGGTACCGTGACCCGCGCAGAAAAAGAAGGCGGTGGTTTTGAGTATGGCGCAGGCTGGGAGCGGCGACCCGGTTGGTCGTGGCGCAGGCCCGATGGCGTCGCGCCGGCCAGCCCCGATTTGCCCGCTGTGCACCTGGACTTTGCCGAGGCGCAGGCTTACTGCCGCTGGGCGGGTGGGCGTTTGCCCACCGGAGCTGAGTGGCAAAAAGCCGGCTTTACCGAGCTGCGCGACGCACCGCCCGCGCCTTGGGTGAAGGGCCGCACTTACCCTTGGAGCACGGGCGACAGTCCGCAAGGCGCCAACACCAGTGACCCTGACCCGTGGCCACGCGCTGCACCCGCCGGGGCGACCCGGGCGGGCGTGAATGGCTTGTTCGACATGGGGGCCAATGCCTGGGAGTGGACCAGCGATGCGCGGGGCAACGAAAGGCGTACGGTGGGCAGCTCTTGGTGGTATGGCGCTTTCAACATGAAAGCCGATGTGCAAGCCTACAAGCCCGCCGACTTTTATGCGGTCTACATCGGTTTCCGCTGCGCTTACGACCTGGCACTGGCGGTGCCCAGTTCGACCAAGGCCAAGCCATGATGACCTCTTTGCCTGAGGGCTACCGGGCGCTGGTCGTGGGCGCCTGCGGGGCGATGGGCGGGGCTTTGCTGCAGCAACTTCAGGCTGACCCGCGTTGCGCGGCGGTGGTGGCTGTGTCGCGCCAAAGCACACCTGGCTTGGAGCTTCTGAGCGAGCCCAGCATCCAGGCCTGTGCCCAGGCCCTGGCAGAGCAGGGGCCGTTTCATTTGGTGCTGGACGCCACGGGGGGCTTGACGCTCAATGGTCGCGGCCCTGAAAAGCGCCTGGACGAACTGGAAGCCTCGCACTTGCTGGCAGCGCTGCACCTGAACGCTGTGGGCCCGGCTCTCTTGCTCAAACACTTCGCGCCTTTGCTGGTTTCTGGGCAACGGGTGATTTGGGGCAAGCTGTCGGCGCGGGTGGGCAGCATCGAGGACAACCGCAAAGGCGGCTGGTACGGTTACCGGGCGGCCAAGGCGGCGCTGAACATGCTGCTGCAAACGGCGGCGATCGAGTTGTCGCGACGCAGGCCACTTTTGCTGGTGGCCGCCTTGCAGCCGGGCACCGTGCAATCGGCCTTGAGCCAGCCGTTTGTGGGCCAGGATGCCCTGCACCCCAAGGAGTCAGCCCAGCGCTTGCTGGCCACCCTCAATGGCTTGCAGCCCACAGGCCGTGCGCAGTTTGTGGACCATCAGGGGCAGAACATTCCCTGGTGATGGGCCCCAAGCGGAGGGCTTTGATCAGCCCAGCGCTTTGGCAATCTTGTGGCGCGGCACGGTGGTTTTGGGGCATTGCCCCTTGGGCAGATCAAACCATTGGCGCACATCGTTTTCCACGCCCACGCCGTGCATGTAGTTGTAGATGGCTTTTTTCAGGCCTTGGCCCAGCAGGTCGTGGTCCACGCCCGCTGGCATGGGGGTCGGGTCCACAAAGCCCACATCGTTTTTGGCAAAAGTACCCTCTGGAAGTGGCAGTAGCGTCACGCCATAGGCCTCGGGGTTCTGGCCCACGGGGGAATGTACGGTGCACACAAATCGGTGAAAAAAGCCACTGTGGATGCAGCCGTTTTCAAACAGCTGGCGCACGTACTCGAGCGCGTCCACCGTGTCCTGTACGGTCTGCGTGGGGAAACCGTACATCAGGTAAGCGTGCACCAGCACGCCCGCATCGGCAAAGCCTTTGGTCACTCGCGCCACCTGCTCGACCGAGACGCCTTTTTTCATGAGCTCGAGCAAACGGTCTGAGGCCACTTCAAGCCCACCCGACATGGCAATGCAGCCGCTTTGCGCCAGCAGCTCGCACAACTCGGGGGTGAAGGTTTTCTCAAAACGGATGTTGCCCCACCATGAGATCTGCACGCCCCGGCGCAGCAGTTCTTCGGCCAAGGCTTTGAGTGCCTTGGGCGGCGCGGCCTCGTCCACCAAGTGAAAGCCGGTTTGGCCGGTTTCGGCCACGATCTGTTCGATGCGGTCCACCAGCGTGCTGGCCTGTGCGGTTTCGTAGCGGCTGATGTAGTCCAAGCTCACGTCGCAAAAGCTGCACTTTTTCCAATAACAGCCGTGCGCCACGGTGAGTTTGTTCCAGCGCCCATCGCTCCACAGCCGGTTCATGGGGTTGAGCATGTCGAGCAAAGACAGGTATTTGTGCAGCGGCAAACCGTCCCAGGTGGCCGTGCCCACCTCTTCAAACGGGATGTCGGGCTCTTGCAGGTTGATGAACTGCACCTGACCTGCGCCGTTGCGGATGAAGGTGCGTTGCAGGCGCTGGGCGCTGCGCTGGCCTTGCAGGTGCTCGATCAGGCTGAGCAGCGGGCGTTCGCCGCCGTCGAGCGTAACGAAGTCCACATGATCGAACACACGGGCGTCTTTCAGTTCGCGCAGCTCGGTGTTCACAAAGCCGCCACCGAGGCCGATGTGGATGTGCGGGTGAGAACGCTTGATGCACTGGGCGATGCGAAAGGCCGCATAGACCGAGCCGGGAAAGGGCACGGACAGCAGCACCAAGGTGGGCCGATGCTGCTCGATGGCCTGCAGCGCCAGACGCTCCAGCGTGGCATCGATCAAATTGGAGGGCTGGGCCAGCGCATGGGCCAATGCGTCAAAGCTGGGTTGGCTGGCGGCCAGGCGCTCGGCGTAGCGCACAAATTCAAAACCCTCGTCCACCGCATCGCGCAGCACATCGGCCAGGTCGTTCAGGTACAGCGTGGCCAAGTGCCGGGCGCGGTCGGTTTGACCCAGGGCACCAAAAGCCCAGCCGATCGGGTCGCCGGTGCCGTCGTCTTCATAGGCATCGAGCGTCGCAAAGCGCGGGCCTTCGGGCAAAAAGCCCCGGCCTGCGATGCGGTGGCTCAGGGTGCTGTCGCGGCCCTGCAAAAAGGCGATCACCGGGTCGATGCTGATGGCGTAAGCGTGGAAGTGGTCGAGGAAAAAGTTCACCGGACCCGAGCGCTCTTGGACCGGCACAGCCAGCGCCGCGTCACGCAGATCGGTCAGGCCTTTTTTGTTCAGCAAGGCCAGCACCGTGGCCAGCGCGAGGTCCTCTTGCACCGCATCCCAGCCCTGCGAACGCAAAAAACCCGTCAGGTAGGCCGTGGACGGGTAGGGCGTGTTGAGCTGCGTCATCGGCGGGATGAGGCTCAGGACTTTGAACGGGGCGGCGCTGGGCATGTGCGGTGTTGTGGGATCGGTGCGTGATTATCATCGGGCAGAGCCCCTGCCCGCATTCAGCCGAAGGGATGGCCCACCAGGCCGCGTTAACATCCCCCCCGTAAACCCATCCACCCACAATCTTCCCGCCGATTGATTTCTTTCAGCGAACGCCCTTGCCCTGAATGTCCCCTTGTGCTGCACCCTCCCTGTCGAGCTTGATGGTGCAAGCCTCGGCGGAGGAAAAACTGAGCCCGGTGCAGCAGCGGTTCAACGACTTACTGGCCCAGATCGAGCGTCTGTCTGGCCAGAGCCAGCGCCTGCAAGCCTGGTCTGACAAGCACCGTTATGCGCACATTCAGGCCCTGCGCGAGTGGGTGCATCTGTCGCAGGCGTACCGCAAAAGCTTGCTGCTCTTTGTGCACGAACGCCTGCAAAGCGCAGACTTCACCGACCGCCAGCAGCGCATGGCGCGAAGGCTGGTGCGCGGTTTGATCGACCAACTGGCCGCCAACGCCGACCCACAAGTACAGGCCCTGGCCGATTTGTACGTGAGCGAAGAGGACACCCAAGAAACCGCCCAGGAGCAGGCCGAGGCGGCGCAGCGTTTGCGTGAGCGCATCGAAGAAGCCTTGGGCCAACCCTTGGAAAAACCCAGCCAGTACCAGACGCCCGAAGACATGATGGCTGCGGGCATGCGCCAGTGGCAACGCCAGCAGCAAGCCGATGAAGACCGCAAGACCGCCAAGCGAGCGGCCCGAAAAGCGCAAAAACAAGCGCAAAAGAAAAGCGCTGCCGCCGAGAAAGGCGAAGTGCCTGCCGCCGCGCTGCGCGAGTTGGACGCCAAAAGCGCCATCCGCACGATCTTTCGGCAACTGGCCAGTGCCTTGCATCCCGACCGTGAGCCTGACGAACAAGAGCGGCTGCGCAAAACCGCGCTGATGAGCGAGGTCAACGCCGCTTATGAAAAAAACGACCTGACCACTTTGCTGCGTTTGCAAATGCAGGTGACGCAGGCCAGTCCCCCAAACAAGGCAGGTACGGCACGCCTGGCCGACGAGCAGCTGATCGCCATGTCCTTGTTGCTCAAGGAGCAGGTGGCTGCGCTCGAAGACGATCTGGACCAGTTGGAAAACCGCCTGAGCCGCGAGCTGTGTGTGCCGGTGCGGGCCGATGCCGAAGAGGCCGACCTGAGCCAGTCACTGCAGCGCCTCCAAGCCGACCAGCGTCACAACGCCGAGAGCCTGGCCGACGATTTGCGTCGCATTCAGAATGAGGCCGAACTCAAGCGCTGGCTCAAAGAGCAGTGGCAGTTGGCGAAAGCCACTTCTGCATGAAGCTGGCTTGGCCCGCAGCAGGGTCCAGCGCATAAGGCTCAAAGCCGAAGCCGAGGTAACTCTTCAAAGCCCGCGTGTTGCCCGTCAGCACTTCCAAGGTCAGCTTGCAGCAGCCGCGCACTTGGGCGTGCTGCTCGGCAGCTGCCAGCAAAGCCTGACCCACCCCCGCGCCCCGGTGACCCGGTAGCACAGCGATGTCGTGGATGTTCATCAGGGGCTGCGCCTTGAAGGTGGAATAGCCCTCGATGCAGTTGATGAGCCCCACCGGGGCATCCCCCAGCCAGGCGATGAAGCTGGCCGCATCGGTGCGTGCGGCCAGGTCATCGCACAAGCGCGCTTTCACATCCTGCGCCAGCGCCTCGCCCCCACCCATCGGGTCTTGGGCATAAGCGTCCAACAGCATCACCAAGGCTTGGCGGTGCGTGGGGTTTTGGTAGTCAACGGGCAGGACGAGAAGTGTCATGGTCAGGCGGTGGCGGGGGTCATGAAGGAGCGCACATTGTCCTGCATGCCCGCCATCACGTGGCCTGCCAATTGGTGCGCGGTGATGGCGCTCAGCGTCCAGCCCAAGTGACCGTGGCCGGTGTTGTAGAAGACGTTGGCCTTTTTGCCCGCACCCACGCGCGGCAGCATGTTCGGCATCATGGGGCGCAGGCCTGCCCAAGGCACCACTTTGCGGGTGTCGATGTCTGGGAAGCACTGGTTGACCCACTGAATCAAGGGCTGGATGCGGTCGGCGCGGATGTCCAGGTTGATGCCGTTGAATTCGGCGGTGCCCGCCACGCGGAACCGGTCATCGCCCAAGCGGCTGGTGACCAGTTTGGTCTCGTCGTCGAGCAGGCTGACCTGCGGCGCGGCAGCTTGGCTGGCACCATCGGGCAGGTTGACGGTGATCGAGTAGCCCTTGACGGGGTAGATGTTCAGGCGATCGCCCAGCTGCGCGGCCAAGCGGCGGCCATGCACGCCAGCACAAATCACGATGCCGTCAAAGGTCAGTGAGTCGGTATCACCGGCATGCTTGACCTGCACAAAAGCGCTTTGGCCGTTGGCGGCCACGCTCAAGACTTCGTGTTCGTTCAGGATCTTCACACCCAGGCGCTCGCAAGCCTTGGCGAGGCCATAGGTGAACTTGTGGATGTCGCCGGTGGAGTCGCTCTCGGTGAAATAACCACCGTAGTAATTTCCGTGCAGTGTGGGCTCAATGGCTTTGATTTCTTCGGAGGTCACTGCGCGGCGTGGCAAGCCGCCCTGGGCCAGCAGCTTGGAGACTTGAGCGGCATGGTCAAAGCCCTTTTTGTCGCGGTAAAAATGCAGGATGCCTTCGCGCTTGTGGTCGAACTCGATGCCTTCGGCCTTGGCCCAGGCAAAGTGGTGTTCCCGCGATTCAATGGCCAACTGGGCGGTGGCGATGGTGTTGTCTCGGTACTTGGGCATGGCAGCCATGAACTCGGCCATCCAGCTGAGCTTGTGCCAGGTGGGGGCGGGGTTCATAAGCAGCGGCGCATCGCTTTTGAGCATCCACTTCAGGCCCTTGATGAGGGTGGAGGGGTGGGTCCAGACTTCGGCGTTGGAAGCTGACAATTGGCCACCGTTGGCATAGGACGTTTCCATGCCGGGGTAGCGGTTTTTCTCAATCAGGGTGACGTCAAAACCCTGCTGAACCAGTGCATACGCGGAGGTGACGCCAGTGATGCCGCCGCCGATGACAACCATGTGTTTTTTCATGGAGCTTTTCTCTCTTTGATTCGTCTCAAAAAAGTGGGCAAACAGCACACCGGATGTGTGCTGCATGACCCCCTCTGTTTGAAACCTGAGAGATTCACCTCGGATGAGGCTTGCTCCTGCGGTGGTCCCGGGTGACGAACCCGGGTCGCTCTTCAGAGTGTGTGGCGCTTTGGACGCCTTTTCGCATCGGTCCTTTTGCCTGAGAGTTTCCGGGGTGGTTGCTCCTTCGGCGCTGCACGGAGCTTGTCTAAGCTGTGCAGGCTCTCCCGATGCGAAGTGGGATTGTAGGTGATGGGTCCTGTTCTGAGTGAAGTTTTCTAGATTGAAATGGTCAATCAGGCTGCGTAGTCGCTCACCGGGATGCAGCTGCAAAACAGGTTGCGGTCACCGTAGACGTTGTCGACCCGGCCCACCTGTGGCCAGTACTTCACGCTGCCCGGCACGCGCTGGGCTTGGGCCGAGCCGACTTCGCGGCTGTAGGGGCGGGCCCATTCGCTGCCCAGCAAGCTGTCGGCCGTGTGCGGTGCGTGTTTCAGCGGGTTGTTGTCTGGTGGCCAGGTGCCGTTTTCCACGAGTCGGATTTCTTCGCGGATGGCGACCATCGCGTCGATGAAGCGGTCCAACTCTTGCAGGGTCTCGCTCTCAGTGGGCTCGACCATCAAGGTGTTGGCGACCGGGAAGCTCAGGGTGGGCGCGTGAAAGCCATAGTCCATCAATCGCTTGGCCACGTCTTCGGCCATCACGCCGCAAGTGTCTTTGAAGTGGCGCAGGTCCAGGATGCACTCGTGGGCCACATGACCGCTGTCACTGGCGTACAGCGTAGGGTAGTGGTCGGCCAAGCGCTTGCTGATGTAGTTGGCCGCCAAAATCGCCGATTCGGTGGCGTGCTTCAGGCCCTCGGCGCCCATCATGCGGCAATACATCCAGCTGATGGGCAGCACCGCGGCATTGCCCAGCGGCGCAGCACTGACCGCGCCCACGCCATTGACCGGCACGCCACCCGTGGCGTGGCCCGGCAGGTAGGGCACCAGGTCTTGCACCACGCACACGGGGCCGACACCGGGGCCGCCGCCACCATGCGGAATGCAAAAGGTCTTGTGCAGGTTCAGGTGGCTCACGTCGCCGCCAAACTCGCCGGGGGCGGCCACGCCCACCAGCGCATTCATGTTCGCGCCGTCCACATAAACGCGCCCGCCGTGATGGTGCACCAATTCGCAGAGCTGCTTGACTTGGGTCTCGAAAACACCGTGTGTGCTGGGGTAGGTGATCATCACAGCGGCCAGGTTCGCGCTGTGTTGCTCGCACTTGGCTTGCAGGTCGGCCATGTCCACGTTGCCGTTCTCGTCGCACTGGGTGACGACCACCTGCATACCCACCATTTGGGCGCTGGCGGGGTTGGTGCCGTGGGCGCTGGATGGGATCAGGCAGATATTGCGGTGGCCCTGGCCTTGCGCGCGGTGGTAGGCCTGAATGACCAAGAGACCGGCGTATTCGCCTTGCGAACCGGCATTGGGCTGCAGGCTGATGCCTTTGTAACCCGTGGCCTGGCACAGCCAGTCGCGCAACTGCCGGTCCAGTTGGGCATAGCCTTGCAGTTGCTCGGCCGGCGCAAAGGGGTGGACGCCCGCAAACTCGGGCCAGGTGATGGGGATCATCTCGCTGGTGGCATTGAGCTTCATGGTGCAGCTGCCCAGCGGGATCATGCTGCGGTCCAGCGCCAGGTCCTTGTCGGACAACTGGCGGATGTAGCGCAGCATGCCTGTCTCGGAGTGGTAGCGGTTGAACACCGGGTGTGTGAGGAAGCTGCTGGTGCGCTGCAGCGATTCGGGAATCAGCGAGGCGGTGCCTTTTTCGAAGGGTTCGAAGCTGGGCAATGCCTGGCCCTGCGTGGCTGATTCGGCGGCAAACACCTGCCAAAGTTTCTGTATGTCCTCGCGTGTGGTGGTTTCGTCCAGCGAGATGGACACGCTCTTGTCGCAAGCCTTGCGCAAGTTCATGCCGGCTTGCTGAGCGCGTGCGATGAGCGAGGCCGAGGACTCGCCGATGGCGATCCACACGGTGTCAAACGCGGTTTCTTTGCGCAGCTTGAAGCCCAGGCTTTGCAGGCCTTGCGCGAAGACGGCGGTGTAGCTCGCCACGCGGCGGGCAATGCGCTTCAAGCCCTCGGGGCCGTGGTACACGGCGTACATGCTGGCCACCACGGCGGGCAGCACCTGCGCGGTGCAGATGTTGCTGGTGGCTTTTTCGCGGCGAATATGTTGCTCGCGGGTTTGCAGTGCCAGGCGATAAGCGGGTTTGCCGTGCACGTCCACGCTCACGCCCACCAAGCGGCCGGGCAGGGAGCGTTTGTAGGCGTCACGGCAGGCCATGAAGGCGGCATGCGGCCCGCCTGCGCCCATGGGCATGCCAAAGCGTTGTGTGGTGCCCACCACAATGTCGGCACCCATCTCGCCGGGAGGCTTGAGCAGGGTGAGGGCCAACAGGTCAGCGGCCACGATGAACGCGGCCGACTGCGCATGGCTCTGCGCGGCGTAGCCGCTGAGGTCTTCGACCAGCCCGGTGCTGCAGGGGTACTGCACCAGCGCGGCAAAGTGTTCGGCGTTCAACGCAGCGGTGAAAGCATCCGCAGTCTGGGGCACCAGCACCTCAATGCCCAGGGGTTGGGCACGCGTCTGGATCACTTCGATGGTCTGCGGGTGGCAGGCACGCGAGACCACAAAGACCCGGCTCTTGCTTTTGACCGTGCGCAGGGCCAAGGTCATGGCCTCGGCTGCGGCTGTGGCCTCGTCGAGCATGGAGGCGTTGGCGATGTCCATGGCGGTGAGGTCGGTCACCAGGGTCTGGAAGTTCACCAGCGCCTCCATGCGACCCTGCGAAATTTCGGCCTGGTACGGCGTGTAGGCGGTGTACCAAGCGGGGTTTTCCAGGATGTTGCGCAGGATCACGCCGGGCGTGTGCGTGCCGTAATAGCCTTGGCCGATGAAGCTCTTGAGCAGCTGGTTTTGCTGCGCCATGCTTTTGAGCTCGGCCAGTGCAGCCGCTTCGGTCACCGGGGCGGGCAAGTCCATGGCCTGGGCGCGGGCGATGCTGCGCGGCACGATGGACTCGATCAGGGCGCGGCGCGAGGCCTCGCCGATCACGCTCAGCATGTGTTGTTCGTCGGCAGGACCGATGCCAATGTGGCGGGCGATGAATTCGGATGGGTTTTCGAGTTCGCCCAAGGGCTTGAGGGTGGACATCAGCATGCGCAACTCCGTTAAAAATCAACCAGCAGAGAACTTGTTGTAAGCCGTCTCGTCCAGCAAGGCATCGGTTTGTGCTGGGTTGGACAACTTGACCTTGAAGAACCAGCCTTTGCCCAACGGGTCGGTGTTGGCCAGCGATGGGTCGCCGCGCAGTTCCTCGTTCACTTCGGTGACTTCGCCGTCTACGGGCATGTAAACGTCGGCGGCGGCCTTGACCGACTCGACCACGCCAGCGACCTCTTTGGCGGCGAAGGACTGGCCCACTTCGGGCAGGTCGACAAACACCACATCGCCCAGCGCATCCTGCGCGTGGTGGGTGATGCCCACAACAGCGGTGTCGCCGTCAATGTGCAACCATTCGTGGTCTTCGGTGTACTTGATCATGTGAGGGCTCCTGTTGTGTCAGTGTTTTTAATTGGGGTCAGATCCCGATTAATCGATGTTTTTTTAGCCACGGAAGTAGCGGTTGGCCACGAAGGGCAGGGGGCTGACTTCCATGGGCACGGCTTTGCCGCGCACCATGGCGTTCAGACGTGTGCCCAAAGCGGCATATTCTGCCTGCACATAGGCCAGCGCCACGGGCTGGTCGGCGGTGGGGGCCAGCAGGCCACTGGTGACTTCGCCCACGGCTTGGCCTGCGTCGTTGTGCAACGCGACATGCTCGCGCACCGGCACGCGTTCCAGACCCGCCAGACCCACACGCAGGCGCTGCGCCGGGGTCGTGCCGTCCAGTTGTGCCAGCACCTTGTCGGCACCCGGAAAGCCGCCTTCGCGGGCACCGCCGGTGCGGCGCACCTTCTGCATGGCCCAGTTCAAATTTGCTTCAATTGGGGTGGTGGTGGTGTCGATGTCGTTGCCATACAGGCACAGCCCGGCTTCTAAGCGCAGCGAGTTGCGTGCGCCCAGGCCCACGGGTTTGACTTCGGGCTGGGCCAACAGGCGTCGGGCAAAAGCTTCGGCCGCGTGGGCGGGCAAAGAGATTTCAAAACCGTCTTCGCCGGTGTAGCCGCTGCGCGTGACGTACAGGTCAGCGCCATCCACCGCAAAGGCCGAGCCCGTCATGAAGACCAACTTGTCCACGCCGGGCAACAGACGCTGCAAGGCGGTCACCGCTTGTGGTCCTTGCAAGGCCAGCAAGGCGCGGTCAAATTGCGGCGCGATGGTGCATCGGCTGCCAATGCGCTGCTGGATGTGGGCCAAATCGCCGTGCTTGCAGGCACCGTTGACGATCACAAAAATATCGCCCCCGTTGACCACATCGCGGTTCACGAACATCAGGTCGTCGATGATGCCGCCTTCGTCGTTCAGCAGCAGGCCGTAGCGTTGTTTGTGCAGGCCCAGCCCGATCACGTCCACCGGCATCAGGCTCTCGAAGGCGGCGGCTGCATCTGGGCCAGTGAGGCACAACTGGCCCATGTGCGAGACATCGAACAAGCCTGCGGCGTTGCGCGTGTGGTGGTGCTCGGCCACCAGACCCGCCGGGTATTGCACCGGCATGCTGTAACCGGCAAACGGCACCATGCGAGCGCCTAACTCGGTGTGCAGCGCATTCAAAGGGGTGGTGAGCAATTCAGGGGCAGCGGTCACAAAAACTCCAAGGGCAATGAACAACCACAGCACATGCCGTGGCGCTTGCCCTCGCTGTCCGCTTTACCTGAGCGATTCGCCGGGAAGACTGAGCATGGGGGCCCAGTTTCTGCGGGTTGCGCCTTCGGTGGATGACGTGGCACGATGGCCCGGCACCTCTCTCCAGTGAGGTAACGCTTTTGAATCAAAGCGTTTTGTCAGTCCTTTTGCCTGAGCGTTCAGCGGCTGGTCACAGTGCTTGCGCCTTCGGCGGCCTGACTTGTTTCATGCAGAAGACAAGTCAGGCGCTCTCCTGACAGGTATAGATTCTAGCTTTATTTGTTGTAAATCCAGTCACGCAAGGTCAGTGATATTTCTGGCACATAACTGATCAGCATCAGGCAAGCCAAGATCACGCCGATGAAGGGGATCAGGTCTTTGATGATCCTGTCCAGCGATATTCGGGCCACCGTACAGGCGGCAAACAGGTTCACGCCAAAAGGCGGGGTGATCATGCCTAAAGCGAGGTTGACGATCATCACCATGCCGAAGTGGATGGGGTCGATGCCGAAGTGGATCGCCACCGGCACCAAGATCGGGGCCAGCACGATGATGGCCGCGCTGGTCTCGATGAACATGCCGATGATGAACAAGGCCGCATTGATGCCCAACAAGAAATACAGGGGCGACTGCAACACCTCTTGCAGCCAAGCGCCGATGGCCGCGGGCACACCGGCTCGGGTGATCATGAATGCAAACAAACCGGCATTGGCGATGATGAACATGATCACCGCGCTCGAAATCACCGATTTGCGCAGGATGTTGTACATGTCTTGGAAGCCGATTTCGCGGTAGATCACGGTGCCCACAATGAAGGAGTAAAGCACCGCCACCGCCGCTGCTTCGGTGGGGGTGAAGACGCCGCCATAAATGCCACCCAACACAATCACCGGCATGAGCAAAGCCCAGCCCGCTTGCCAAGTGGCTTTTCCAAAGCTCAAGCGGCCATCACCGTCGTTTTTGCCCCAACCCATGTACTTGGAGTACAGCCAGACAAACACCATCAAGGCAAAGCCAATCAGCAAACCTGGACCGACGCCCGCCACGAACAGTTCACCAATCGAGACTTCAGCGCTCACGCCAAACAAAATCATGGGGATCGATGGGGGAATGATCACGCCCAACTCCGCCGAGGTGGCTTGCAAAGCGGTGGCCCAGGGTCTGGGGTAACCGTGTTTGATCAAGGCGGGGATCAAGATGGCGCCCACAGCGAAGGTGGTGGCCACTGAAGAGCCCGAGACGGCGGCAAAAATCATGCAGGTCAACACGCAGGTCATGGGCAAGCCGCCCTGCACGCCACCGACGATGCTCTTGGCAAACTCCACCAGACGGCGTGAGATGCCGCCGGTCTCCATCAGGTTGCCCGCCAGAATGAAAAACGGAATGGCGGCCAGCGGAAATTTGTTGAGGGAGTTGAACATTTCCTTGACGGAAATGAGCATGTTGGCATTGGCAATCTGGATGCCCACAATGGCCGACAAACCAATCGAAACGGCCACCGATACCGTCAGTGCAAAGCACAGCAGCATCGTGAAAAGCATGACTGAACTCATTGTGCGTTCTCCAATTCCATGCGCTGGGGATCCAACCAAAAACCAATGATGCCGATGATGCTGAACACAGCACCCACGGGCAGAGCCAAGTAGGCCCAGAACATGGAAACACCCTCAAGACCAATCATGGACTGCACGCTGCCCCGGTTGGTGTAATCCCAGCCCCACCACAAAATGATGCAGCACAGCGTCAGGGCCGTGATGGCCACCACGGCATCCAAAACCCGCCGCATGCGTTGGCCGCTCAATCGGTACAGCAAATCCACGCTGACCATGGAGCCGGTGCGAAAAGCGGTGGGAATGCCGAGAAACACCATCCAGATCAGGCTGAATCGGATCAAGACCTCGGTCCACTCTGCCGGAGACTCGAGGATGAAACGGGTCACAATTTGGTGAATCGCAAAAGCCGAGGCCAAAGCCATCATCGCGCAGGCGACCATCATCGAGAGGGCGGTGGTCCGTTGCTCAAAGCGTAAAAATAATTGTTTCATGGGGCGTTTCTCGGCCAAATTGAAAAACGCCCGCCAGCCAAAGCCGGTCGGGCGTCCTGAGCAAGCTCAGATCACTTGAAATTGCGGATGCGGTCCAAGTTGGCTTTGCCGAACTGCTTTTCAAACTCGGCAATCGCGGGTCCCATGGTGGCAATGAACTTGGTCTTGTCCACGTTCTCGATGATGGTCATGCCTTTTTTGCGCAACTCGGCCACACCGTTGGCATCGTCCTTGTCCACGCGGGCGCGGTTGGCTTTGACAGCTTCTTTGGCCGAGTCCAGGAAGATCTGCTTGTCAGCGGCGCTGAGCTTGTCAAAGCTGGCTTTGTTCATCAAGATCACCGCAGGCGAGTAAACGTGACCCGTGAGTGTCAGGTGCTTTTGCACCTGGTCAAAGTTGGCGGCCATGATCACCGACAGGGGGTTTTCCTGACCGTCCACAGTGCCTTGCTGCAATGCGGTGAACACCTCGGTGAAGGCCATGGGGGTGGTCACGATGCCCAAGCTCTTGTACGCGGCCACGTGCACGGGGTTTTCCATGGTGCGCATCTTCAGGCCCTTGAGGTCGTCCGGACCATTCACAGCGCGTTTGCTGTTGGTCATGTGGCGCACGCCGTTTTCACCCCAGGCCAGTGCCTTGAAGCCTTTGGGTTCGAACTTGGCCAGCAGTTCCTGACCAATGGGGCTGTCCAGCACAGCGCGAGCATGTGCTTTGTCGCGGAACAAGAAGGGCACGTCCAGGATGCGCGTCTCGGGCACAAAGTTGGGCACAGGGCCGGTCGACGTGGTGGTGAGTTCCTGGGTGCCCAGTTGAACCGATTCAATGGACTCGCGCTCAGCGCCCAGAGCGCCAGAGTAAAAGTTTTGAATCTTGATGCGTCCACTGGTGCGACGCTCCACTTCTTTGGCCAAGGTATCAATGGCTTCACCTTGGTGGGAGTTTTGGCCCACAGAGATGCTGTTGCGCATGGTGATTTGTGCGGAGGCCGTGGCCACGATACCTACAGCCAGGCTCAGGCCCAACATCAATTTGCTCAGTTTCATTCAAAGGCTCCTCATGATTCGGTGGACGACAACAAGGTGGGAATCAACTTGTCATACAAATTGCATTATGGTGTTTGGTGAAACCATTTCGCCTAGGGTTTTCGCGGGGGTGATGATGCTTTGGAGACCTCGAATGAAAGACAACAAATGCCCATAAAAAAAGAGGCTTTAAGGGCCTCTTGGGGTGAGCATCACATGCCCGTGTAGTTGGGTCCGCCGCCCCCCTCGGGCGTGACCCAGACGATGTTTTGCGTCGGGTCCTTGATGTCGCAGGTTTTGCAATGCACGCAGTTCTGCGCATTGATCTGGAGGCGGTCTGAGCCGTCATCGTTTTTCACGTACTCGTACACGCCCGCTGGGCAGTAGCGACTTTCGGGGCCGGCATACTTCGCCAGGTTGATGCCCACGGGCACAGACACGTCTTTCAGCGTCAGGTGGGCCGGCTGGTTTTCTTCGTGGTTGGTGTTGCTGATGAAGACGCTCGAGAGCCGGTCAAAGGTGAGCTTGCCGTCCGGTTTGGGGTACTCGATTTTTTTGCACTCGGCGGCGGGCTTGAGATAAACGTGATCCGGCTTGTCCCGGCGCAGCGTCCAGGGAATGTGGCCGCGCAGCACGAACTGCTCAAAGCCATTCATCAAGGTGGCCACCGTCAGGCCTTTCTTGAACCAGGTCTTGAAGTTGCGCGATTTGTTGAGTTCGGCATACAGCCAGCTGGCTTCAAAGGCCTCGGGGTAGGCGCTCAGTTCATCGTGCTGTCGGCCAGCGGTGATGGCATCGTAAGCGGCTTCGGCGGCCAGCATGCCGGTTTTGATGGCGGCATGGCTGCCCTTGATGCGGCTCACGTTCAGGTAACCGGCGTCACACCCGACCAGCGCGCCGCCCGGGAACACCGTCTTGGGCAGGCTCATCAGGCCGCCTGCGGTGATGGCGCGTGCGCCGTAGCCGATGCGTTTGGCGTTGACTTCGCCCTTGTTGTTGGTGAAGTACCACTGGATGTTCGGGTGGGTCTTCCAGCGCTGCAACTCTTCAAAAGGGCTCAGCCAGGGGTTGGCGTAGTCCAGGCCCACCACGTAGCCGATCGAAATCTTGTTGTCTTCCATGTGGTACATGAACGCACCGCCGTAGGTGTCGTTGTTCATCGGCCAACCGGCGGTGTGCATGACAAAACCGGGGGTGTGGCGCGAGGGGTCGATTTCCCAGACTTCCTTGATGCCGATGCCGTAGCTTTGCGGGTCGCGGCCTTCGTCGAGCTTGTATTTGGCGATCAGCTGTTTGCCCAGATGGCCGCGCGCGCCTTCGGCAAACACCGTGTACTTGGCGTGCAGCGCCATCCCCAGCTGGAAGTTCTCGGTCGGCTCGCCGTCCTTGCCAATGCCCAGATTGCCGGTGGCCACGCCCTTTACCGAAGGTAAACCCCCATTTTCGGAGCCGTCTTCGTTGTAGAGCACTTCGGCGGCGGTGAAGCCGGGGAAAATTTCCACGCCCAGGTTTTCAGCCTGCTGGCCCAGCCAGCGCGTGAAGTTGGACAGGCTGATGATGTAGTTGCCGTGGTTTTGCGCGAATTCGGGCAGGAACATGCCGGGGGTGCGGGTGGCGCCGGTTTCAGACAGGAAGCTCCAGGCGTCGTCTGTGACGGGCTGGTTGAGCGGTGCGCCGCGCGCTTTCCAGTCGGGGAACAGTTCGGTCAGGGCCTTGGGGTCCATGATCGCGCCCGACAGAATGTGGGCACCGGGCTCGCCGCCTTTTTCCAGCACCACCACCGACACGTCCTGGCCTTTTTCGGCGGCCAGTTGCTTGAGGCGGATCGCGGTGGACAGGCCAGCGGGTCCGCCGCCGACGACGACGACGTCGTATGCCATGGCTTCGCGGGGGCCGTAGGTGCTCAGGATGTCTTCGGGGCTCATGTGCGTCTCTTCAAGTACAAGGGGTCAATACCAATGCCCTGACGACGTGATGTCGAAGGGGTGTCGGGCGTGTGACTCATTTTATGCCGCTCTTTCAGGCTTGACCCGCACAATGGCGTTAATCGTTTTGCCCTTGAGGGGTTCATTTTTGAAGGAGTTGTCATGGCTTATGAAATCGATTTGTCCGGCCGCGTGGCTTTGGTGACGGGGGCATCGGGTGGTTTGGGTGCGCAATTTGCCAAAACCTTGGCGGCAGCGGGTGCGGGCGTGGTGCTGGCCAGTCGTCGAATGGAAAAGCTCAAAGACTTGCGCGCCGAGATCGAGGCCGCAGGGGGCGATGCCCATGTCGTGGAGATGGACGTGACCGACCGCCACAGCATTGCCGCCGCCGTGGCGCACGCTGAAACCGAGATGGGCAGCATCGACATTTTGGTCAACAACTCGGGGGTGAGCACCACCCAGCGCATCCAAGACGTGACGGAAGAAGACTACGACTTCATCATGAACACCAATGTGCGCGGCGCTTTTTTTGTCGCGCAAGAGGTGGGCAAGCGCATGCTGGCCCGCGCCAAGGGCGCAGCGCCGGGCAGCTTCACGGGCGGGCGCATCATCAACATTGCCTCGATGGCGGGCCTGAAAGTCTTGCCGCAAATTGGCGTGTACTGCATGAGCAAGGCGGCGGTGATTCAGATGACCAAGGCCTTTGCGGTGGAGTGGGGCAAGTTCGGCATCAACGTCAACGCGATCTGCCCCGGTTACATCGACACCGAGATCAACCACCACCATTGGCAAACCGAGCAAGGCCAAAAACTCATCAGCATGCTGCCGCGCAAACGCGTGGGCCAGCCGCAAGACCTGGACGCTTTGCTGATGCTGCTGGCCAGCGACCAGAGCCACTTCATCAACGGTGCGGTGGTGTCGGCCGACGACGGTTTTGCGGTTTAACAAGGCCAGGCCATGAAGCTGGAACTGCCTGAACACAAAAAGCAAGTTTTTGAGTTGGTGATCCCCATCCGATGGGGTGACATGGACGCCATGGGCCATGTCAACAACACGGTGTACTTTCGCTACATGGAGACGCTGCGCATCGACTGGTTTGAGGCGATCGGGTGTCAAGTGAACCCGCAAGGACAGGGGCCGGTGATCGTGAATGCGTTTTGCAATTTCTACAAACAGTTCGAGTTTCCGGGCGACATCTTGGCCAAGATGTTTGTGAGCGACCCGGGGCGCACCACCTTCGAGAGCTGGTGCACGCTGGAGCGCACCGACCAGCCTGGCGTGGTGTTTGCGGCCGGAGGCGCCACCACGATTTGGGTGGATTTCCCGAATCAAAAGGCGGTGACTTTGCCCGACTGGGTGCGGGCCTTGGTCAGCGACTGAGTTGTTTATTTTAGGAGCGCACCCCCGCGCGCGAAAGCCTTAAGGGGCCGATGGAGCGGTTCCACCCACCGCCCGCCACTGGTCAGAGTGGCTCTGCAGCCAGTCTTGCGACAAGGTGGCGCTGCCCACTTGCATGGGGTGAAAGTCTTGGCGGGTGTAAGCCCACATGGGCTTGGCCACGCGCCAGACCATGCCGTGGCGACCGAACAAAAACTTGGACGCTGACCACCAAGTAGAAGGTTTGAAGAGCGTCTTGTCGTGCCACAGGTTGTTGACGGTCTGGCGGAACACGTCGGTGCTGAACTGCACCGTCACGAACCAAAACCAGCGCATGCGCCAGCGGTGGTTACCTCCCAAGCGTTGGTAGAGGTCAAATGCCACGCATTTGTGCTCGGACTCTTCGGCTGCATGCCAGCGCCACAGGGTTTTGAGCGGGTCTTCTGCCTTGGCAAACCAGTCGCCGGGCTGGTCTAAGCGGTCCAAAGTCAGGTCACCAAAGATGGAGGTGTAGTGCTCAAAAGCGGCGGTGATGGCCAACTCGTGCAGGTAACCCTTGGCACTCTTATTGAAAAACTCTTCGCGGCCTTTTTTCAAACGGCGTTCAGCGCGTGGGCCCCAGTGGTTGACCAAGCCTTGTTTTTCCAAGTGAGCGTTGTAGAGCGCGTGCAGGTGGCGGTGGGTAGCTTCTTGGCCCACAAAGCCTTTGGCAATGTTTTTGAGCTCGGCGCACTCAGGGGTGTCAGGCAGGTTTTTGGCGCCATTTTTGACCGCGTCGATGAAAGACTGTTCACCCACTGGAAAGCTCATGGACAAAGCGTTGGCATAGGCCGTTAAAAAAGCATCGCCGCCGTTCCAGTGGCGAGAAAAACCTTGGCTCAGGTCCACGCTCAGGCGTCTTACGGTCAACTCGGTGGGGGCTTGGGGTGTGTGCATGGTGGGCTTTGGGGCGTGTTCCGTCAGAATATGAGCATTGTTCAGGTTTTGCAAAGACCTTGCAACTCGCGATCTGCTCACATTTTTTGAAGGGCTTTTTCATGGCCGCAGCCAAACCCAGCAAAACATCCGCTCAGCCGCAAGCCCCAGCCAACCTGCGTCGCCAGCCCTCGCAGGCGCGGGCGCAGCAAACCATGCAAACCCTGTTCAAGGCGGCTGCTCAGATTTTGGACAAAGAGGGCGAGGCCGGTTTGACCACCAACAAGGTGGCCGCCGCAGCCGGTTTTTCGATTGGCACCCTCTACCAGTACTTTCCCAGCAAAGAGGTGCTGGTGCAGGCCATGGCGGCCAAAGGGCAGGCCATGGTGTTGCAAGAGTTGGGTCGCTACTTGAGCGAGCTCGAAAATTTGGCCGATGTGCGAGAGCTGGACGGCCGCGAGCTGCTGGCCAAGGCCATTCGCATCTTGGTGCGGGGTTTTGCCACGGGCAAGGGCTTGAGCCAAAGCCTGATTCACCTGTGCTGGACACTGGAAAAGCCCGAAGAAACGGCCAGCGCCGTGCGTCAGGTGGCCGACCGTCTGGCTGTGTTTTTTGAGCGCATTGACCACCCGGCCCTGCAAACGCCCAGCACGGCCCAAATGTTTGTGTTGACGCGATCGGTGATTGGCACCTTGCGCAGTGCCAGCCTGGAAAAGTCACCCCTGTTGGGCAGCCCCGCGTTTGAGCAGGCGCTGACCCAAATGGCGTGGGCTTTGTTGGCCCGGCCTGAGGCCCGTCAGGCGGCGGGTTTGGCCTTGGGTGCGCGGCCCATCAAATAGAACTCGGGGTTGGGCATCATGCCGCTGAAGCTGGCCATGCGGTTACTCAGACCAAAAAAAGCCGTGATGGCCGCGATGTCCCAGATGTCTTCGTCGTCAAAGCCGTGGGCGTGCAGGGCGGCAAAGTCGGCGTCTTGCACTTGGTCGGAGTGGTTGCAGACCTTGAGTGCGAAGTCCAGCATGGCGCGCTGGCGGGGGCTGATGTCGGCTTTGCGGTAATTGATCGCGACTTGGTCGGCCACCAGTGGTTTTTTCTCGTAAATGCGCAAGATCGCACCGTGGGCCACCACGCAATACAGGCAATTGTTGGCCGCGCTGGTGGTGGTCACGATCATCTCGCGCTCGCCCTTGGTCAGGCCACTTTCGCGCCCCACAGACTCGGGCACCATCAGGGCGTCGTGGTAGGCAAAAAATGCACGCCATTCAGCGGGGCGGCGGGCAAAGGCCAGAAACACGTTGGGCACAAAACCGGCTTTTTCTTGCACCTCCAGCACCTTGGCGCGGATGTCGTCGGGCAAGTCTTTGATTTCGGGGGCGGGGTAGCGGGCGGCGGTGGCTGAAGGCTGGGGTGTGCTCATGGTGTCTCCTGTTGGGCTTGCCTTTGATTATGCTCAAGGCTCTTTAAGGAGTCTGTCATGTCCAAATCACCGATTGAACAAGCCCGTGAAACCCACGCCGATGACGCCGCTTTTCAGGCGGGCCTGACCACCCGCACCCAAGTCATGGGCCCGGCCTATGTGGATCGCGCCTTGGGCGCTGCCACGGACTACACCATGCCCATGCAAGAGTTCATCACCGCCAACGCGTGGGGCAACGTTTGGCAGCGCCCGGGCCTCGAGTTGAAAACCCGCAGCCTGATCACCGTGGCCATGCTGGCCGCTCAGGGTAAACAGCATGAGCTCAAAGCCCATGTGCGCGGCGCCATCCACAACGGGGCCACGCCCGAAGAGCTGCGTGAAGTGATGCTCCACGCCACGGTGTACTGCGGGTTTCCCACGGCCATCGATGCGTTTCGCAGCGTGACCGAGGTGGTCGAGTCCATGACCTGATCGTCGCCTCAGTTGGCCCGCGCCACCCAAACCGTGGCGCCTTGCGGGCCATAGAGCTCGGCGTGGGCCACGTTGCGTGCCAGCCTGAAAAAGTCGCCTGTCTTGAGGTGTTTGACATCCTCGCCCACGGTCAACCAATACTCGCCCTGCGCCACATAAGCGCTCACATCAAAAGGATGGGTGTGGGTGTCGAGTTTCAGGTTAGCGTCCCATTGGCGCACCAAAATTTCGTCAAAACCTTCGTCCATCGATTGGGCGGTGAAGGATTCCAAAGTCGGAGGGGTCATGTGTGTTTCCTGATCATTTGCCATTGATGGCGAGCAATTCAACTTCGAACAACAAAGTCGCGTTGGGGGGAATCACGCCGCCCGCGCCGCGTTCACCATAGGCGGTGGCGGGTGGGCAGGTCAATTTGGCACTGCCACCGACTTTCATCATCTGAACGCCTTCGGTCCAGCAGGGAATCACCCGGTTCAAGGGGAATTCGATGGCCTCATTGCGTTTGTACGAGCTGTCAAACTCCTTGCCATCGGGCAGCGTGCCCCGGTAGTGCACCTTGACCTTGTCTGAAGCTTTGGGGCTGGCGCCCGTGCCTTCTTTGAGGGCGCGGTAAACCATGCCCGAAGGGGTGAGCCGGGCGCCCGCTTCTTGGGCTGCTGCGGCCGTGACCGCATTGGAGGCCCACACTGGCGAGGCGTTCAAGAGGCAAAAAGACAGGCCGCTGAGGGCAAAAAGGGTTTTCATGGGCGAAGTGAATGAAAGGATGGAAGGGGCAGAGCTTAGCCAAAAGTGTGTTGTTGTGCCAAATGCCCCAGCCGGGCCGAGATGCCGCGGAATTCAGCCACCGTGTGTTCGATGATTTGCTGAGCGGTCAAAACTTCATGGACCAGGCCCGCCGATTGGCCTGCCAAGGCCGGTGCGGCGTTCATGTCGCCGCCAAAGTAAACCTGTTGAATGCCCTGAAACGCATCGGGCCCCATCAGGCCCGCCTCATGCAGGCTTTGGGTGAAGGGCGCTTTCAGGGCCCGAATGCAGGGCGACGATTTGGTGTTGAGCAGGTAAGTGCCCGTGGTGCTGGCGTCCACAATGGCCTGTTTGTAATGGGCATGGACCGGGCTCTCGGCGCAGGCCACAAAGCGGGTGCCCATCTGGATGGCTTCGGCCCCCAGGGCAAAGGCAGCGGCCATGCCGCGTCCGTCCACGATGCCGCCTGCGGCAATCAGGGGCAGGTCGGTTTTTTCACGGATGGCCTGCAACAGCACCAAAGTGCTGACTTCTTCCGGGTTTTTGAAGCCACCCCCTTCTGAGCCTTCGACCACCAGGCCATCGACACCGGCATCGGCGCATTTGAGGGCTGCCTCCAAGGTCGGCACGGCGTGGTAAACCGCGATGCCTGCCGCTTGCAGCGGCGCGACAAACTTGGCCGGACTCCCGGCAGAGGTGGTGACAAAACGCACACCGGACTCGCAGACAAAGCGCAGCATGGCATCGTCTTTCAAAAACCGGATCGGCAGGTTCACCCCAAAAGGCAAACCCGTTTGGCACATGGCCGAGATTTCACGCTGGCAGTTCTCGGTCTCGCCCGAAGAGGTTTCGATGATCCCCAAACCGCCAGCGCGCGACACTGCCGAGGCCAAAGCGCTTCGGGCAATCCAGCCCATGGGCGCTTGCAAGATGGGGTAAGTTGCCCCGGTGTGGGCCAAAACGCGGTTCATGTCGGTACCTTGAAGCTGAAAAAAACCATGATACGGCCCCCGACCTGTGGGCGCAGTCGCCAAACTGTCGCAGTTTGCGCTGGGCTTTGCCTAAACTTGCAACTTGTTCATTGAAAGGTTTGCTCATGGCTTTGACCCTGTTTGCTTTTGACACCCCCAACGCCCGCAAGATCACCGTGGCTTTGGAAGAAATGGGCCTGGACTATGCGGTGCAGGTGGTGGACATCACGCGCAACGAACAATTTGCGCCCGATTTTTTGAAGATCAGCCCGAACAACAAAATCCCGGCCTTGGTCGACACGGATGGGCCCGATGGGCTAACACAAACGGTTTTTGAGTCGGGCGCCATCTTGATTTATTTGGCAGAAAAGACCGGACAATTTTTACCCTCCAAAGGCGCTGGCCGGGTGGCCGCGCTCGAGTGGTTGATGTTTCAGATGGGGGGATTTGGGCCCGCGCCGGGCCAGGTGCACCACTTTGTGGCCTTGAGCGATGAGGGCGACAAGCGCTATGGTTTGCAGCGCTTCATGGCCGAAACCCTGCGGCTTTACGGCGTGATGGACCGCCGCTTGGCCGAGCAGCCGTTTTTTGCAGGTGACCTGTCAATTGCCGACTTCGCGATTTTGGGGTGGGTATGGCGCCACCCACGTCACCAAGTCGATCTGGCGCTGTTTCCCCATGTTCAGCGTTGGTACCAGAGCCTGATGGCCAGACCTGCCGTACAACAAGGCTTTGCCGTGGCATTGCGCCGGGATTAATGCAACCGCAGCGCGAATTCAAGCCGCGCGAGGGTGGACCGTGTGCAGGCATTTCGCCTTTGAAGCTGTTTGCTTCGGCGCCATCGGCCCATTCTTGTGGCTTAATATCGTTTTGCATTTTTTATCCGGAGCCACAGATGGGCAACAAAATCGTCACCGAAGCAGACCGTAAATTCACCCCCCCACTGCCCGCATTGCCAGGCGTGAACTTGCGCACAGGCGGCCGTGGTCAGCGCGTCAGCCTTGAGCGCGGTGTGGCCACACGCAGCAAAAAGAACCCTGGTAAGCGCTCCAAAAAGGGCGGTTGACCCCGGGGCGCCCGGCGCACTGCCGGGCCAGTGCCCAGCCACTGAAGTTTCAGTGGCTTTTTTTTCGGTTTTTGGCTGGGCCTTTCAGGCATGAGTGGCTGAGCGAGGAGTGCAGCATGTTGATTTCATATGGTGCCGTGTTGGTGGCGGGAATCATGCCGGTGGTGTGTGCGGGCATCGCCAAATCGGGCTTCAAGGGCTATGACAACAGCGACCCACGCGCGTGGCTGTCCCGTCAGACCGGCTTCAGAGCGCGCGCCAATGCCGCGCAAGCCAACTGTTTTGAGGCTTTTCCCTTTTTTGCTGTGGCGGTGGTTTTGGCGCTGCTCACCGGGGTCGAGCCTGACTGGGTTGATGCCTTGGCCATGCTGTTCATTGCCTTTCGGGTGGCCTATGTGTTCTTTTATGTGACCGACAAAGCCAAATGGCGAACCATGGTCTGGTCGGGCGCCTATGTGGTGGTGTTGGCACTGTTCGCCATGGCGATGCTGAATTTGCACCCCGGTTGACCCCAAAAAGCCAAGTTAACAAGGCACAATAAGCCCTCTGCCCCGGTGGTGAAACTGGTAGACACACCGGACTTAAAATCCGTTGCTTCGTTCATAGCGGGCGTACCGGTTCGATTCCGGTTCGGGGCACCAAAGTAATCAAAGCACCTTCATGACCCAAGACAACGCAGCGCTTGAAATCCACGTGCATGGTGATGTGCCCATCAAGCCCGGCACCGACACCACCTCCTTGCAAGAGGCCTTGAAGCCCTTGTGGCGGTACGCCGGTGCGCGCAGTTGGGTGGAAGGGGTCATCAGCCTTTACGAAGAAGAGCCAGGCATCCGATTTGACCCCGCCACCCAACGCTTGCAACTGTGCTGGACGGTGCGGGGCGACGAGGATTTTCGTTTGGTCATGGACGATCTGTGCATGAACCTCAATGAGTTGTCTGCAGCCGGCACCCAAATCGAGGTGACTTTCTACGACACCGAGTTCGATGACGAGGACGAGGCCAGTGGTGCCGAGTCGCGTGATGATTTTGTGATGCTGTTTGTCGGTCCTGACCCAGGGGCCATCATGCAAGCCCAGCGCGATTTGCTGGTCCACGATGTCGTCAACATGATGGAGCGCCACTTTGATGGGGCTGAGTTGTCGGGTGTGGTGGCTGAAATCGACAAGTTGTTCAGCTCGCGCTTTGACAGTTTGGTCAGCTCTTTGGACATTGGCAAGCCGCCCCGTGGCCCCGGTGGCGGCAATGGTCACGGCGGCGGCGGTCGCCGTCCACGCCATTTGCACTGAGCGGGGAGCGCCGCATGAACGCCTTGGGTCTTCGTTCTGCACTCAATCCGGGTGTGCGTCTGCGTGAGGTCTTTGGCTGGGCCATGTATGACTTCGCCAACTCGGGCTATACCACCGTGGTCATCACGGCCGTGTTTGCCGCCTATTTTGTGGGTGGCGTGGCCGATGGGGCCGACTGGGCCACTTTGGCATGGACATCGGGCCTGAGCCTGTCTTATCTGATCGTCATGCTCACCATGCCCGGTCTGGGTGCCTGGGCCGACCGGGTGGCCGGCAAAAAACGCATGCTGATGTGGGTCACCGCGGGTTGTGTGCTGAGCACAGCGGCCTTGTCTTGGGTGGGGCCCGGTCAGGTGGCGCTGGGTTTGTTCATCTTGGTGGTGTCCAACACCTTTTTTTCTTATGGTGAGTCGCTCACCGCCTCGTTTTTGCCCGAATTGTCCAAGCCCCATGCCATGGGCCGCGTGAGTGGTTGGGGGTGGTCTTTGGGCTACATCGGCGGCATGTTGACCTTGGGCATTTGTTTGGCTTATGTGCTGTCTGCCCAGGCGCGTGGCGAGTCGGGCGCGCAGTTTGTCCCCGTCACCATGTGGATCACGGCGGCCATGTATGGCGCAGCGGCCTTGGTGACCTTGGCGTTGTTGCGCGAGCACTCGCCCCCGCGGCCTCATGCCCCGGTGGTGTCGGTGTTGCAAAGCTTGCGGGGGCTGCGGCAAACCCTGCGTGAGGCCTTGCCTTACCGTGATTTCACCCGTTTGCTGGCCTGTGCGGTGGCCTATCAAGGTGGGGTGGCCGTGGCCATCACGCTGGCGGCCATTTATGCCGAGCAGGTGATTGGTTTCCAACCGCAAGAGACCATGGTGCTGATCTTTGTGCTCAACCTGGCGGCTTTTGCGGGGGCTTTGTTATTGGGTTATGTGCAAGACCGCGTGGGCCACAAGCTGACTTTGTCCCTGACTTTGCTGGGTTGGGTGGCCACTTGCTTCATCGCGGCTTTGTCGACCGACAAGGCCACGTTCTGGTGGGCTGCAGGCATTGCTGGTTTTTGCATGGGCTCAAGCCAATCTTCGGGCCGGGCCATGGCGGGACTGATGGTGCCCCCCCACCGATTGGGTGAGTTTTTTGGTCTGTGGACGTTCGCCATTCGATTGGCCAGCATCTTGGGGCCACTGATGTACGGCCTGATCACTTGGCTGAGCGATGGCAACCAGCGTTTGGCGATCGGGGCGACCTCCTTGCTGTTCATTTTGGGTTGGGTGCTGTTGATGCCCGTCGATGTGGAGCGCGGCCGCTTGGCGGCGCAAAAGCCTGCCTGATGGTTCAGGCTTGCAGTGCGGCAGGCACAGCCTCGCAGACCTCGGGCGGCAAGCCCAGCCAACGCATCGCGGCGGCTTGCAGGCCTGATAAGTCACCCGTGGTCATCAAGCGCATGGGCAGGGCACAGCCGTGGGATTCTTTCGTGTTCAGCAAGCCCGCTGCCGCCAACAAGCGCTGCGTTTGACGCGCCACCGCCTCGCCTGTCGAGAGCAGTTGCACATCTGGCCCGAGCCGTTGGCGCAAATCGTTTTCGACAAACACATAGTGGGTACAGCCCAGCACCAAGGTGTCGATGTCGCCAGGTCCCGAACCAAAGCGGCCCATGGCCTGGGTGTAGGTCTGCAGCAGATGCGCGATTTGCGCTTGCGCGGCCTGTGATTGATCGGGCAGGGTGCTTTGCTCAATGGCCAAGGCCAAGCCGTTGCAGGCCTGCACCACAAAATGGGCTTCGCCTTGAACACTGGCCAACAGGCGAGCGAATTTGTCACTGCCCACTGTGCCCCGCGTCGCGATCACCCCGATATGGCCTGTACGGCTCAGGGCGAGGGCTGGTTTCAGTGCAGGCTCGACGCCCACCAGAGGCAGTTGGGGGTGCTGGGCACGCAACGCGTGGATGGCCGCAGCGGTGGCGGTGTTGCAGGCCACGACCAGCGCTTTGATGTGGTGCTGCGCCAGCAAATGCGTGGCAATCGTTTCGGTCCGCTCTCGGACAAAAGCTTCGGTTTTTTCGCCATAGGGCGCGTGGGCGTTGTCGGCCAAATACACAAAGCGTTCGCGTGGCAAGGCCTTTTGCAAGGCCCGCAACACACTCAGGCCCCCAATGCCGCTGTCAAAAACGCCAATGGGGTTGTTCACGATCAGCCGGCGTTGACGCCGATGCCTTTGAATTCGCCGGTGGCGATGCGCTTTTGCCATTCGGCGGGGCCTGTGATGTGGGCGCTGGTGCCGCCCGCGTCGACCGCCACCGTCACGGGCATGTCGACCACGTCGAATTCGTAAATGGCTTCCATGCCCATGTCGGCAAAGCCCACGACCTTGGCGTGCTTGATGGCTTTGGACACCAGGTAGGCCGCGCCGCCCACGGCCATCAGGTAAGCACTCTTGTGCTTCTTGATGGCTTCAATGGCGACCGGGCCGCGCTCGGCCTTGCCGATCATGGCGATCAGGCCGGTCTGGGCCAGCATCATTTCGGTGAAGCCGTCCATGCGGGTGGAAGTCGTTGGGCCGGCGGGGCCGACGGCCTCATCGCCCACGGGGTCCACGGGTCCCACGTAATAGATCACACGGTTTTTGAAGTCCACGGGCAGCGGCTCGCCCTTGGCCAGCATGTCCTGGATGCGTTTGTGCGCGGCGTCTCGTCCCGTCAGCATCTTGCCGTTGAGCAACAGCGTCTGGCCGGGTGTCCAACTGGCCACTTCGGCAGGGGTCAGCGCGTTCAGGTCCACGCGTTTGCTTTTTTCGGTGTCGGCCGTCCAGTTGACGTTGGGCCAGAGGTCCAGCGAGGGCGCTTCGAGGTAAGTCGGGCCGGAGCCATCGAGCACAAAGTGCGCGTGGCGGGTGGCGGCGCAGTTGGGGATCATGGCCACCGGCTTGCTGGCCGCGTGGGTGGGGTACATCTTGATCTTCACGTCCAGCACGGTGGTGAGCCCGCCCAGGCCCTGCGCGCCAATGCCCAGGGCATTGACCTTGTGGTAGAGCTCCAAGCGCATTTCTTCGACTTGGTCGAGCTTCTCGCCTTGGCTGGATTTTTCAAGCAGCTGGTACATGTTCAGGTCGTCCATCAGGCTTTCTTTGGCCAGAAGCACGGCTTTTTCGGCGGTGCCGCCGATGCCGATGCCCAACATGCCCGGTGGGCACCAACCCGCACCCATGGTGGGCACCGTCTTCAGCACCCAATCGACGATGCTGTCGCCCGGGTTGAGCATGATCAGCTTGGATTTGTTCTCGCTGCCGCCGCCCTTGGCCGCCACGGTCACGTGCACATGGTGCCCCGGCACGATCTGGGTGAAGATCACGGCAGGCGTGTTGTCTTTGGTGTTTTTGCGGTTGAAGTGCGGGTCCGAGACCACGGATGCACGCAGCATATTGTCCGATTGGTTGTAACCCCGGCGCACGCCTTCGTTGATGGCGTATTCCAGGCTGCCAGTGAAGCCATCCAACTTCACGTCCATGCCGACTTCAAGGAACACGTTGACGATGCCGGTGTCTTGGCAAATCGGACGGTGGCCAATGGCACTCATCTTGCTGTTGGTCAGGATCTGCGCGATCGCGTCCTTGGCGGCTGGGCTTTGCTCGCGGGCGTAGGCGCTGGCCAGGTGCGAGATGAAGTCGGCCGGGTGGTAGTAGCTGATGTACTGCAGGGCGGCGGCGACGGATTCGATCAGGTCATCTTGTTTGATCAGGGTGGTCATGGTGTGTGTCTCTGAGGATTCAAGAAAAACGGGGTCAGTGGTCGGCTTTGTCGTGGTGAGACATCAGGCGGTCGGCGTAGGCGATGGCAATGGCGCTGAACAAGAAGGCGATGTGGATGATGGTTTGCCACATCAAGACCTGTTCTGTGTAGTTGGCGGCGTTGATGAAGGTCTTGAGCAAATGGATCGAGCTGATGCCGATGATGGCCGTGGCCAGCTTGACCTTGAGCACAGAGGCGTTCACATGGTCCAGCCACTCGGGTTGGTCGGGGTGACCTTCGAGATTCAGGCGCGAAACAAAGGTCTCGTAGCCGCCCACGATCACCATGATCAAGAGGTTGGAGATCATGACCACGTCGATCAGGCCCAGCACCACCAGCATGATGACCACTTCATTGAGGCCGGTGATGGGGGCGTCGGTCTTGTAGCCAATGCTGCCAATCAGGGCTTGCAGCGCGGTTTGACTGCCAAATGCGGCTTCCAGCAAGTGAACCAACTCCACCCAAAAGTGAAAGACATAGACGGCTTGTGCTGCGATCAATCCCAAGTAAAGCGGCAATTGCAACCAACGGCTGGCAAAAATAAAGCTGTTGATCTGAGTAATCGAGGATTTGACGATGGGGCGTGGCATGATTTTCCAAGTTTGAGGTTCACAAAGCATCGCTTCATGCAAGCTGTAATTTTAGGCTCAAGAGCCTGTATCTGAGCTTGCGGATGTGCAAGTTTGATGTCAGTCAGTGCTTTGTAAGAGCCAAGCACGACATTTGCCCCAGTTTAAAATTTGACTTGATCCATAGGAGACAGACGCCATGAGCAGCCCCATCTACCAACCCAGTGCCGATTTCGTCAAAAACGCCCACATTTCGGGCATGCCCGCCTATGAGGCGCTGTGCAAAGAAGCCGAAACCGATTACGAAGGCTATTGGGCCCGTCTGGCCAAAGAGCTGATCAGCTGGAAGACCCCTTTCACCAAGGTGCTGGACGAATCCAATGCGCCTTTCTTCAAATGGTTCGAAGACGGCACCCTGAACGCCTCTTACAACTGCCTGGACCGCAACGTCGAAAAAGGCCTGGGCGACAAGACCGCCATCATTTTTGAAGCCGACGGTGGCGAAGTGAGCAAGGTCACCTACAGCCAGTTGCTGGCCAAGACCTGCCAGTACGCCAACGCCCTCAAGAGCTTGGGTATCCAAAAAGGTGACCGCGTGGTCATCTACATCTCCATGTCTGTCGAGGGCGTGGCCGCCATGCAGGCCTGCGCCCGCATCGGCGCCACCCACTCGGTGGTGTTTGGTGGCTTTTCGGCCCAATCGCTGCGTGACCGCATCGAAGACACTGGTGCTGTGGCTGTTATCACCGCGGACAACCAGGTGCGTGGTGGCAAGCTGCTGCCGCTCAAATCCATCGTAGACGATGCCATCAAACTGGGCGGTTGCGGCTCCATCAAAAATGTGTTGGTCGTCAAGCGCTCAGGCGCCGACATCGCCATGACCGCAGGGCGTGACCTTTGGATGGCCGACTTGGCCGACCAGCAGGCCACCACCTGCGAACCCGAGTGGGTCGGTGCCGAGCACCCCTTGTTCTTGCTTTACACCTCGGGCTCCACCGGCAAGCCCAAAGGCGTTCAACATTCCACCGGTGGCTATTTGCTGCACGCCGCCCTGACCACCAAGTGGACCTTTGACTTGAAGCAGGATGACGTGTTCTGGTGCACGGCCGACATCGGCTGGGTCACCGGCCACACTTACATCACCTATGGTCCTTTGGCTTTGGGCGGCACCGAGATCGTGTTCGAGGGCGTGCCCACCTACCCAGACGCTGGCCGTTTCTGGAAGATGATCCAGGACCACAAAGCCACCATTTTCTACACCGCGCCCACCGCCATCCGCTCGCTCATCAAGGCCGCAGAAGCCAACGACGCTGTGCACCCCAAGAGCTACAACTTGTCAAGCCTGCGTTTGCTGGGCTCGGTCGGCGAGCCGATCAACCCTGCCGCGTGGGAGTGGTACCACCAGCATGTGGGTGGCGGCAATTGCCCCATCGTCGACACTTTCTGGCAGACCGAAACCGGGGGCCACATGATCACGCCATTGCCCGGTGCCACGCCCATGGTGCCCGGCTCTTGCACCTTGTCTTTCCCCGGTATCCAGGCCGCCATCGTGGACGAGACGGGCAAAGACATGCCCAACGGCCAAGGCGGCATTTTGGTGGTCAAGCGCCCCTGGCCTTCCATGATCCGCACCATTTGGGGCGACCCTGAGCGTTTCAAGAAGAGCTACTACCCTGAAGACTTCAAGGGCAAGTACTACTTGGCGGGCGACGGATCGATCCGTGACGAAAAGACGGGTTACTTCACCATCACCGGCCGCATCGACGACGTGCTGAACGTCTCTGGTCACCGCATGGGCACCATGGAAATCGAATCGGCTTTGGTCAGCTGCACCGAGTTGGTGGCCGAAGCCGCCGTAGTAGGCCGCCCCGACGACACCACGGGTGAAGCGATTTGCGCCTTCGTGGTGCTCAAGCGCTCGTTGCCCAACACCGACGAAGGCAAGGCCATCGCCAAGCAATTGCGCGACCACATCGCCAAAGAAATTGGCCCCATCGCCAAACCCAAGGACATCCGCTTTGGCGAGAACTTGCCCAAGACCCGTTCAGGCAAGATCATGCGCCGCTTGCTGCGCTCCTTGGCCAAAGGCGAAGCCATCACGCAGGACATCTCCACCCTGGAGAATCCCGCGATTCTGGGCCAACTGGGTCAGGCTTACTGATCGGAACCGATCTGCCAAGGGCTTTTTAGCCCTTGGCTGCGACGCCAAACAAAAGGCAGCCTCGGCTGCCTTTTGTCATGGTGCTGACCCGTGTCAGGATTTCATGGCCAAGCCCAAACGCTCGATGGTCGCTTTTTCGGACTGGAACATGTTGTTGATGAACCGGGTGTATTCCTCGGTACCCATGTAGATCACCGACTGGTCGTACTTGTCAAAACTGGCCAGCACGGCCGGGTCTTGCAGCGTGCTTCTGAAAGCGTCGTGCAGGCGTTTGACCACGGCCGGGTCCATGCCCTTGGGGCCGCCGATGCCAAAGGGCGAGTCGGACACCGTGTCGAAGCCCAACTCGTTGAGTGTGGGCACGTTGGGCCAGCGCTTGGTGCGTTTGCTGCCGTAGGTGGCCAGCAGGCGCATGGTGCCCGCCTCGACCTGCGGGGCCCAGCCGGTGGCGTCGCTGTGCGACATGACATGGCCGCCCAACACCGCTTGCACGCCATCGGCGCTGCCTTTGAAGGGAATGTGGGTGACGTCGATCTTGGCTTTGCTGGCGAATTCGGCAAAGGCCAGGTGCGGCGTCGTGCCATTGCCGGTAGAGCCATAGGTGAACTTGCCCGGGTTGGCACGGGCAAAAGCCACCAGGTCGGCGATAGAGCGAATGGGCGAGTCTGCCCGCACGACCACACCAAAGGTGTAGCCGGTCAGGCAGGCGATGTAGGTGAAATCCTTGAGCGGGTCGAACTGCATTTTTTGCATGTGCGGCAACCGTGCGACGCCGATGGTGATTTGCGACAGGGTGTAGCCGTCGGGCTGGGCACGCACCAGCTCGTTGGGGCCGAGCATGCCGCTGGCGCCGGGTTTGTTTTCGATGACCACTTGAACACCCAGGGCCTTGGTGGCGCTTTCTGCCAAAGCGCGCATCACGGCGTCGGTTGAGCCGCCTGCCGGCCATGGGCAGATCAGTTTGATGGGCCTGGCTGGAAAGGCCTGGGCTTGCGCAAGGGTGGGAAATGCCACCGTGACCGCGGCGGCGGCGGTGGCCTGAACAAAGCTGCGTCGTGATGTGTCTTGGGTTTTCAAACCGGTCTCCTTTGACAAATGGGTGAAGCCATTGAAAAGCAAGACGGCGCATCCGGCAATGGGGAAAACCTTCGGCCTGGTCAGTGGTGGGTCGCTTGCGTGACTGGCAAGGGGCCACACCTTGAGGCGCATGTTCAGTCGCCCATCACCACGCCCTCGCGCCGGGGGTCGGCTCCGCCGAACCAACCGCTTGGCCTGCGTTCAATGGCTTGCAAGCCGCTGGTCATGTCGATCTGCACCACGTCGTGGCCACGGGCTTTGAGCGCGTCGATGGTGGCGCTGTCAAAGCCTTGGGCTTCGAGCAGGGTGGGGCCGTTCAATGTGCCGAAGTTGGGCAGGTTGATGGCTTGTTGGGCGTTGAGCCCCCAGTGCAAGCTGCCCCTGAGCAGCTTGGCCGTGTAATGGATGATGAAGGCGCCGCCCGGGCTGCCGCCGCTCATGAGCAGCTGTCCTGTGGCCTTGTCAAACACCAGGGTGGGCGACATCGAAGAGCGGGGGCGTTTACCAGGTTCAACCCGGTTGGCGATCGGCCGTCCTTGCGCGTCCGCTGGTGACAAGCTGAAGTCGGTCAGCTCGTTGTTGAGCAAAAAACCGCCTGGGCGAGCTGGGTCGGTGCTGACCATGCGGCGCGCGCCGAAAGCGGCTTCGATGGTGCTGGTCATGGCCACGGCGCGGCCTTGTGCATCCACCACGCTGATGTGGCTGGTGCCAAACTCGGTCTGGGTGGGCATGGGTGCAAAGCTGCTTGGGCTGGAGCCCGGTTCTCCGGGTTGGGCCACTTTCATGGACTGGTGGCCAATTCCTTGGCTGCGTTGGCGCAGGTAGTCAGGCGCCAGCAGGCTGCGCCAATGGCTGCCCGGGGCGGGCACAAAATCCGGGTCGGCCAAGTACTGTGCCCGGTCGGCAAAAGCCAGGCGCGAGGCCTCGGTGTAGCGGTGTAAAAAATCGGGCGAGGGCAAACCACCCACCAGCTCGGGGCCCTGCGGCTGGGTGTGGGCCAGCAGCCCCAAGATTTGCCCGATGGCGATGTGTCCGGAGGATGGCGGGGGAAAGCCGCAGACGCGGACTTCGCGTGCAGGGGTCGGGTGGTCAAAGCACAAGGCTTCTCTTTCTTTGGGCTGGTAGTTGGCCAGGTCTTGCAGGCTCAAGGTGCCTGGGCGCGGGGCTTGCAGGGTGCGTGCCACCATGGCCTGGGCCACCGGTCCTTCGTGCAGGGCGCGGCTGCCCTCTGTGGCGATGCGACGCAGCACATGGGCGTATTCAGGGTTGCGCAGCACATGGCCCACAGGCCAAGCTTGCCCCTGGGCGTTGTAGAAAAAGCGCCAAGCCAGCGGGTCTTTTTTCAGGTGCGGGTCGGCCTGCAGCAGGGTGTGCAAGCGGGGGCTGACCCGAAAACCTTGCTCGGCCAAGGTGATGGCGGGCGCCAACAGCTGGGCCCAAGGCAGGCGGCCGTGTTGCCGGTGCGCGGCCTCCAGCATGCGCACCACGCCAGGCACGCCCACCGAATGCCCGCTTTGTACGGCTTCGTCAAACGTGAGCGGTTTGCCCTGGTCCATGAACATGTCGCCGCGTGCGCCAGCGGGGGCGGTTTCGCGCCCGTCGTGTGCCGTGACTTTTTGGCCATCAAAGTGCAGCAAAAACGCGCCGCCCCCAATGCCGCTCGACTGCGGCTCCACCAGGCCCAACACCATTTGCACGGCAATGGCGGCATCGAGCGCCGAGCCGCCTGCGCGAAGCACCTGGTGACCGGCATCGGTGGCCAGCGGGTTGGCGGCGGCCACGGCCTGGCGTGAGAAGGCCCAGCCGGGCTTGGCGCTGCGGCCGCTGGCCGCCTCCGGTTGGACGGCAAAATCTGGCACGCTGTAGCGCAAGGCGTTCGCGGGGGGCTGTGTGGTGCAGGCGCTCAAAAGACACAGGCTCGTGAGAACAAGTGGGAGATGAAAAAAAAAGGGAAAGGTTGACATAGCCAATTTCAGCCAGACGCAGAAATCCTTGGGGAGGGTGGGTTGGAGCCGATGTTGCCTGAAAGGTTTTTGGGACTGTAGTTGAAATTCAAGCCCCAGCGGCGCTGTGATTCAGCCTTCATGGGTGTCCTTGGCCGATGCCGGCCTGACTGGGGAGGCCTGGGCCGGACCGTGGGTCAAGGCGGTATGCACCATGCCCATCAAATGGGTCTCGGCCATGGCTGAAACACCCGGCGAGAGTGCCAGGTGCTGCATGACATTGGCCTGCTGGATGCTGGCCATGCCGTGAAGGGCCGACCAAATAAAAAGAGCTTGCAACTCCGCTTGAGCCAACAAGGCCAGCATGTCCATCTGTGTCGCGCTTGGGCGCTGTTGCAATTGCTGCTGCAAATGGTGACGCAACAGGTCAAAAGCATGCACCGCATGGCGCACCAATTCAGGATGGGCTGCAGGCTTGGGCCAGGGTGTACCGAACATCAGTCGGTATTCCAGCGGGTGCTCTGCGGCGAAACGCATGTAGGCCTGGCCCATGCCCAGCAGTGCATCGCTGGCATGGGCTTTGGAGGCTTGGTCCAAAAAAGCGGCGAAATCTTCAAAGCACCTCTGCATGATGGCCGCCAGCAAGTGGTCCCTGCTGGGGTAGTGCCGGTAGGGCGCTTGGTGCGACACACCGAGTTTGCGCGCCACATCGCGCAGGCTCAGGCCTTCCACGCCTTGCTCGGCAATCACCTCGCGGGCCGCGTGGATGCAGGCTTCTTTCAGGTCCAGTTCGTGAATGGTTTTGACCATTTGGCTTTTGATTTCGGCTAATGTTGACAGTGTCAACAGTTTATATAACACTTGTAGACAGTGTCAACTTTTTGGGGTGATCGTGTCGTTTTTCAATACGGTGCAGGGATGGGCCGATTCGGCCTTGGGCTGGCACGGACTGAGTGCAACGCAAAAAACCTTGTGCCTTTATGGCGTGCTGATGGCGGCGGTGCTGTTGCCCACTTATGCGCTGTCTTGGGTCGATGCGCGCACACTGCGCGAGGTGGGCATTTGGGCCAAGCCCATGAAGTTCATGGCTGGCACGGCGCTGTTTGCCTTGACCACCGTTTGGTTGACCACGCTGGTGCCCGGTCAGGTGGGCCACGACCCCAGCTTTCGGTGGATCGCTGCTTTGATCATCGTGACCTCTTTGTTCGAAGTGGTGTACATCACATACCAAGCCTCGCTCGGGGAGGGCTCGCACTACAACACGGCCGACCCTGTGCGGGCGATCCTGTTTGGTCTGATGGCTGTTGCCGCGGTGGGCTTGGTGGCATCGCAAGCCTGGCTGGCATGGGTCATTTGGAAAGCTTTGGGGACAACTGTCCTCACGCCGACCCTCTTGGCGTTACTTTTGGGCTTGGTCCTGACCTTTGTGTTGTCCACAGTCAGTGGCTTCATGTTGGGCGGCAGGCAACCGCCTGCTGGGGTGGGTTGGCCGGTGGTGGGCTGGCACACCTGGCAAGACTTGCGCCCCGCGCATTTTCTGGCCGTTCACGCTCAGCAATTCCTCCCATGTGTGGGCATCTTTGCTGAGCGGGTGGCCGGTCAGGCTGCCATGCCCGCTGTGCTGGCTTTCACGAGTGTTTACATCGCAGCTTGGTTCACCTTGAGCTGGATGGGCATGGCAGCTTGAGTTAGCGGGCCTGCTGGGCGCTCACTTCGGTGCCAAGCGAATCGCCCCATCCAAGCGAATCACCTCGCCGTTGAGCATGTCGTTTTCGATGATGTGTTTGGCCAGTTTGGCGTAGTCTTGCGGGGTACCCAAGCGGCTGGGGAAGGGCACGCCGGCAGCCAGGGCGTCTTGCACTTCTTGTGGCATGCCAAACAGCATGGGGGTGCCGAAGATGCCGGGGGCAATGGTCATGTTGCGGATGCCGTTGCGCGAGAGGTCGCGGGCAATGGGCAAGGTCATGCCGACCACGCCGCCTTTGGATGCGGCATAAGCGGCCTGACCGATTTGGCCGTCATAGGCGGCCACGCTGGCGGTGCTGATCAGCACGCCGCGCTCGCCGGTGGCTTCGGGTTCGTTCTTGCACATGGCCTCAGACGCCAGGCGGATCATGTTGAAGGTGCCCACCAGGTTGACCATGATGGTCTTGGTGTAGACGGCCAAGCTGTGTGCGCCGTTTTTACCCACGGTTTTTTCGGCAGGGGCGATGCCCGCGCAGTTGACCAAGCCCACCAGCTTGCCCATCGACACAGCTTGGGCCACCACGGCCTGGCCATCGGCTTCGTTGCTCACATCGCATTTGACGAATGCGCCGCCCAGTTCTTTGGCGATGGCTTCGCCTTTTTCAGCCTGCATGTCGGCGATCACCACTTTGCCGCCGTGGGCCGCCAGCATACGCGCCGTGCCTTCGCCCAAGCCCGATGCGCCGCCGGTGACGATGAAAACTTTGCCTTGAATGTCCATGTTCAACTCCTGAATTTGATTGACGTTACGTCAACGTCAATTATGCACAGATGGACTGGCCAACCAGACCCCATTCAATCGGGCCATGGCACCAAGCCTTACCAAGAACACGGTACAGGTCTACCGGCTTTGCTGGATGGACCCAGGCCGAGGTGGTGCCTAGCATGGACAAGACCACGGCCACCGGTCCGGGCGTGTGCATCAACAGGAGAACCCGATGGTTTCAGAGCTCAATGGGGACAAGAATGAAACCGTTTTGGTGCGTACGGACGACAACTGGCGGCGCGCCTGCGAGTTGCTGGCCACGGCCGACATTCGGGTCGGAGGCAGCAGGCCTTGGGACATGCGGGTGCACCACCCTGGCACCTTTGACCGCATCTTGACGTGCGGCAGTTTGGGCTTGGGCGAAAGTTACATGGATGGCTGGTGGGACTGCGACCAAGTGGACGAGTTCATCACCCGGATTTTGCGGGCGCGCTTGGACGAGCAGGTAGGCCGGGCCGGGTGGCTGTGGGCGTCGCTCAAGGCGAGATTGACCAACTTACAGTCGCAGCACCGCGCCTGGCAAGTGGGCGAGCTGCATTACGACCTGGGCAACGATTTGTACGAAGCCATGCTCGACCCGTCCATGGCCTACAGCTGTGGCTATTGGCCCGCTGCCCCAACCCTGGCGCAGGCGCAAGAGGCCAAGTTGGATTTGGTTTGCCAAAAGTTGCAACTCGAGCCGGGCATGACGCTGCTCGACATTGGCTGCGGCTGGGGCAGCTTGATGCTGCACGCGGCCCGGCATTACCGGGTGCAGTGTGTGGGACTGACCATCTCCAAAGAGCAAGTCCGGCTGGGCACAGAAAAAGCGCAGGGTTGGCCGGTGCGTTTTCAGTTGGCCGATTACCGCCAGTTCAATCTCGAGGGTCAGCAGCGCTTTGACCGTGTGGCCTCGATCGGCATGTTTGAGCACGTGGGCCACAAAAACTACCGTGCGTTCTTCGACATGGCCCGTCGCAGCCTGCGGGGCGATGGTTTGTTTTTGCTGCACACCATCGGCAAAAACCGGGCCGGTGCGAGCATTGACCCGTGGATTGAAAAATACATTTTTCCCAACGGCACGCTGCCCTCGGCCTCTGAGATCGCTGATCACAGCGAAGCCGACTTCGTCATGGAGGACTGGCACAACTTGGGCGTGGACTACGACAAGACGCTGATGGCTTGGCATGCGCGCTTTGAAGCGGCTTGGCCTTCACTCAAGGACCGCTATGGCGAGCGCTTTTACCGCATGTGGCGCTATTACCTGCTGTGCTGCGCGGGCACCTTTAGGGCCCGCGACAACCAGTTGTGGCAGGTGGTGCTGTCGCCCAGTGGGCGGGCAGGGGGTTACCGCAGACCGCTGATGTAAGCGTTCTTTGCTGAATGTTCACGGGGTTTACAAACGTGCTCCAATGCGCGGGTCCCTTTTTTGGCCTTGCGCCCAGTCCCCCCATGTCCAGCCCGTCTTCTGCTCTTGCCTCTGTTTCCCCGTCCGAAGTCTGGCCCCTGTCGGCCAGGTGGTTTTTGGCGGTGGGGGCCATCAGCGCTTGCGCCAGTGTGGTGTTCAGCGCTGCGTTTGCGCATCTGCCGGTGTTTGCCGGGGGCGTGCCCACGGCGGTGCAAACCGCTTTGAGCCAGCAACAATTTCATGCGCTGGGTTTGGTGCTCACGGGGTTGGCGTTGCGGGTCTGCGGGTCATCGCGCTGGCTGCAGGCGGCGGGCTGGCTCATGCTGGTCGGTTTGCTCTTGTTCAGCTTGAACCTGTATGCCCGACATGTGTTCGGATGGGATGCCTTGCGTGCTTGGGTGCCTTGGGGTGGCCTGGCTTGGATTCTGGCTTGGCTGAGCTTGGCGCTGGGTTTTTTAAAGAGGTCACAGCCCCCACGGGCTTGATTTGCCCCATCAAAACGGTCCGCCCCAAGCAGGAATGGTTGGGTCTAAAGGTTTTGCCTATCGGGGCCATAAAAACTACTCATGAGTAGAAACCCTAGGTTGTATTATGATTGCGACCAATGAGTTAGCTCATTCGATAGTTTTTTTAAACCAACCACAGGAAACACCATGTCCTCTTTGATCAATACCCAAGTCCAGCCTTTCAAAACCCAGGCTTTCCACAACGGCAAGTTCGTGCAAGTGTCCAACGAAACCCTCAAGGGCGAGTGGTCCGTGTTGATTTTCATGCCGGCCGCCTTCACCTTCAACTGCCCCACCGAAATCGAAGACGCGGCTGACAACTATGCAGAGTTTCAGAAAGCCGGTGCCGAGGTCTACATCGTCACCACCGACACCCACTTCTCGCACAAAGTCTGGCACGAGACATCGCCAGCGGTGGGCAAGGCCAAGTTCCCCTTGGTTGGCGACCCGGCACACACCCTGACTCGCGCTTTTGGCGTGCACATTGAAGAAGAAGGTCTGGCTTTGCGCGGCACCTTCATCATCAACCCCGAAGGCAAGATCAAGACCGCCGAAGTGCACTCCAACGAGATCGCACGCGACGTGTCTGAGACTCTGCGCAAGCTCAAAGCCGCTCAGTACACCGCCGCCAACCCAGGCCAAGTGTGCCCAGCCAAGTGGAAAGAAGGCGCCAAGACCTTGGCGCCTTCCATCGACCTGGTCGGCAAGATCTGAATCTCGGGTGCCCTGCTGGTCAGGGCGCTGAGTTCAACGCATGCGGGCCACAAGCCTGCGTGCCTTGCGCTCAACGTATTCCCCCCAAAAAAATCCCCCTGTTCCCTGGCCTGCGCCACAAGTGCGGGTCCAAGTTCACTGCCCCCAGAAAACCGGAGATCACCATGCTCGACGACACCCTCAAAGACCAACTTCAGCAATACCTGGCCTTGCTGCGTCAGCCGATTCGTTTGATCGCTTCGCTGGACGACAGCGAGACGGGCGTTGACATGAAAAACCTGTTGGAAACCATCGTGGGCCTGTCGGACCAAGTCACTTTGGACACCACGGGCCACGATGCCCGCCAGCCGTCTTTTGTGGTGGCCCGCGAAGGCCAGACCACTGGGGTGCGATTTGCAGGCTTGCCGCTCGGCCACGAATTCACCTCGCTGGTGTTGGCCCTGTTGTGGACGGGCGGTCACCCACCCAAGGTCGAGGCGGATGTCATCGACAGCATCAAGGCGCTGGAAGGCCACTTCAACTTTGAGGTCTACATGTCGCTGAGCTGCCACAACTGCCCCGACGTGGTGCAGGCCTTGTCTCTGATGGCCATCGTGAACCCGAATGTCAAAACCGTGGTGATCGAAGGCGGTGCCTTCCAGAAAGAGGTGGAAGAGCGCCAGATCATGGCGGTGCCCATGGTCTTCCTCAACGGCCAAGTGTTCGGCTCAGGCCGCATGTCGGTGGAAGAAATCGTGGCCAAACTCGACACCCACGCGGGTGAACGCAACGCGGCCAAGCTCAGCGCCAAAGACCCCTTTGACGTCTTGATCGTGGGCGGCGGTCCTGCGGGTGCTGCTGCGGCTGTCTATGCTGCGCGCAAAGGCATTCGCGTGGGCGTGGTGGCTGAGCGTTTTGGCGGCCAGACCAACGACACCATGGCCATTGAAAACTACATCTCGGTGCTGGAGACCGACGGCCCCAAGTTTGCGGCGGCTCTGGAAGCGCAAGTGCGCCACTACGAGGTGGACATCATGAACTTGCAGCGCGCCGAAAAAATCATCCCGGCGACCGAGCCCGGTGGCCTGATCGAGGTGCAAATGGCCAACGGTGGCGCTTTGAAAGCCCGCTCGGTCATCCTCTCCACCGGGGCCCGGTGGCGCAATGTGAACGTGCCCGGTGAAGCCGAGTACAAGAACAAAGGCGTGGCGTATTGCCCGCACTGCGACGGCCCCTTGTTCAAGGGCAAACGCACGGCCGTCATTGGCGGGGGCAACTCTGGCATCGAAGCGGCGATTGACTTGGCAGGCATCGTGGCGCATGTCACGGTGTTTGAATTTGCCGACCAACTCAAGGCCGATGCGGTGTTGGTGAGCAAGCTCAAGAGCTTGCCCAACGTGAGCATCCACACCCACGCCCAAACGACCGAAATCACGGGCGCCGAAGGCAAGGTCAATGGCATCCGCTACAAAGACCGCACCACGGGAGACGACCATTGGGTGGAACTGGAAGGCGTGTTTGTTCAGATCGGTTTGGTGCCCAACACCGAATTCCTCAAAGGCGCTTTGGCGCTGAGCCCGTTTGGCGAGATCGTGGTGGACGCCAAGGGCCACACCAATTTGCCCGGGGTGTTCGCAGCCGGTGACTGCACCACCGTGCCGTACAAGCAGATCGTCATTGCTGCTGGCGAGGGTGCCAAAGCCGCCTTGAGCGCTTTTGACCACCTGATCCGTTTGCCTGCTTTGCCGCTGAGTGTCACCGCAACACCGGCGCACGCAGAAGCCGTTTAAGTCGGCGGTTTTTCAACCCCAAGGAGCGCTGTGATGACGTGTTTTTTGATCGACCCCACCGCCAAATCCATCACCGCTGTTCCTTGGGACGGCGGGGTTGACGCGATCCGTCAGCTGATCGGTTTTGAAACCATCGACAGCGACGAGATCGATGCGCATGGTGACCATTTGTATTTCGACGAGAAATGCTTCATCCGCCAAACACCTGGGGTGGGGCGTTTTCAGCTCGACAGCCTGGCCCCGGTGGCGGGCATGGGCTTGGTGGTGGGGGCTGGGGCATCCGCCCCGCAAGTGACGCTGCAGGCCTTGCAAGGGCGGGTCAAGTTTTTGTAATCTGGCCCGTCTGACCGCTGGGGGCTTACTTGAAGCCCACCCGGTCCAGCATCTGCTGCACCTTGATCTGGTTCATGCCCACGGCGCTGATCGGGAGCAATTCGCTTTTGAAGCTGCCGCCGGTCATGGCTTTCAGGGCCGGGTTGTCAAAGCTCACGCCTTTGGCTGCAGGCCATTCGTTGTTGCCATTGGCAAAGTGGTTTTGGGCGGCGGGGCTGGCCAAGTACTCCAAAAACTGCACCGCGTTGCCACTGTTTTTGGCGTGGCGTGCCACTGCGCCGCCGGCCACGTTCATGTGGGTTCCCCAACTGGCTTGATTGGGGAAAACGACAGCGATTTTTTCGGTCAAGGCTTTGTCAGCCGGTACGGTTGAGCGCATCAGGCGAGCCAAATAGTAGGTGTTGGTAAGAGCCACACCGCATTCGCCAGAAGCCACGCCACGGATCTGGTCAGTGTCGCCCCCTTTAGGGCTGCGGGCCATGTTGTCCACCAGCCCTTTGAGCCAGACTTCGGTTTTTTGCGGGCCCAGGTGCTCGGTCATGGCACCAAACAGGCTCAGGTTGTAGGGGTGTGAGCCGCTGCGGATGCACAAGCTGCCTTTGAATTTCGGATCGGCCAGCTTTTCATAGCTGTCCACATCGGGTTTGCTGAACTTGAGTTTGTCGTACACGATCACGCGTGCTCGGGTGGACAGTCCAAACCAGGCCGTGCCGCCGTTGTCAGCGGGTTTCGCGCGCAAGTTGGCAGGGATGGCGTCTTGCAGGACTTTGGATTTGATGGGCAAGAAAAGACCATCGACCTCGGCACGCCACAAACGCGCCGCATCGACCAACAAGATCACGTCAGCAGGGGAGGCGGCACCTTCGGCCTTGAGGCGGGCGAGAATACCGGCATCGTCGGCATCCACCCGGTTGATTTTGATGCCGGTGGCTTTGGTGAATTCGCTGTACATCGCCTCGTCGCTGGGGTAGTGGCGGGCCGAATAGATGTTCAGGACTTTGTCTTGGGCCATGGCTGACGCCGCAGTCATCAGGCAAGCCAAGCTCAAAATCGTTCTCGATACGTTCATGGGGGACGTCATGGGTGAGTGGGGGGATGTTGGGATTGTAAATCAAATGCGAATCGTTATCAATAAGATTTGAGGAATAAATGTTGTCAGTGCAAACAATCCATGAAAAAAATCGAGGCTGGCCTGGTTCTGGCGTGGCCGCTCTGAGGGGGCTGGGGCGTTGGAGTCTGCTGTCGCTGGTGATGGTGCTGGCCGCTTGCAGCAGTGTGCCCAGCACGCCGCCCACAGCCCCGGTCACCCCGCTTCCCAGTGTGGAGCGCAAAGAGGTGCGTCTGGGTTTGGCCTTGGGCGGTGGGGCCGCCCGGGGTTTCGCGCACGTGGGCGTGATCCAGGTGCTCGAAGAGGCCGGTCTGCGGCCGGCTTATGTGGTGGGGACTTCTGCAGGCAGTTTGGTGGCCGCTTTGTATGCCAGTGGCAAGACTCCCGCTGAGTTGGTGCGCGTGGCCGAGAGCATGCAAGAGGCCGAGATCACCGACTGGATGCTGCCCATTTTGAACCGAGGCGCTTTGCGCGGCGAAGCCTTGGCGCGCTATGTGAACACCCAAGTTGGCGGACGAACGCTGGAGCAAATGAGGATCCCCGTAGGCATTGTGGCCACCGACTTGGGCAATGGCGATGCCATCACATTCAGGCGCGGCAACACGGGCGCTGCGGTGCGTGCTTCAAGCGCAGTTCCGGGGGTTTTTCAGCCGGTGCGCGTGGCCGATCGTGAATACGTGGATGGCGGTCTGGTGGCCCCTGTGCCGGTCCGTCAGACCCGCGAGATGGGGGCCAACTTTGTGATCGCGGTCGACATTTCCAGCGATCCGGAGGGCAACCCGTCTGGCGACACGTTTCAGATCCTCATGCAAACCTTTGCCATCATGGGTAAAAGCATCAACCAACTGGCGCTGAAAGAAGCCGATTGGGTGGTGCGGCCCGCTTTGTCGGGCGTGAAAAGCGCCGACTTCAGCGCCCGAATGCGCTCCATCGAGGCGGGCAGGGCGGCCATGCGTGAAGCCTTGCCGGGCCTGAAAGCGCGCTTGGCCGCCTTTGAAGCGGGGCGCTGAAGTGGTTCGTTGAAGCACAAAAAAAGGGCTGATCTGACGATCAGCCCTGGAAGGGATCCCTGTTTCCTAGTCGAAATTCAAAAGGACCCGAGGAGACAACTTGCAAAGAAAGGGTCAAGTCACGTGGACTTGAACAGCCCTTGAATTACTTCTTCTTGGTCGCTTTGGGGGCGGCGGTGACAGACTGGGTCACTGCGGCGATGTTGGACTCGGCCATGTCGGTGGCTTGCTTGACCGCTTTTTGCACCGACTCGTAAGCGGTGTTGGCTGCGGTCACGGCACCCTTCATCATGGCCACGGCTTGCTCGGAGCCGGCCGGTGCATTTTGGGCGGCGGTCTCCACCAGGGTGGCGAACTGCTTTTGGGCAGCAGCCGATTGCGCTTCCATGGCTTTGGTGAATTCGTTGCCAGTGCCCGAAGCGATGTCATAGAGGTGACGGCTGTAGGCGGCGGTTTTTTCGGCCAAAGGCTGGAACAGGTTGGCTTGCATGGCCATCAATTCTTGGGCGTCTTTCACGCTCAAAACAGCTTGTGTGCTGTGGGCCGACTCGTCCAAGGCGGCTTTGGCTGCGCTCAGGTTGAGTTCGACCAGTTTTTCCATGCCTTCGAAGGCTTTGGCGGTCAGGCCAAACAGCGTTTCCACGTTGGCTTTGTGTGAGGCGACGATTTGTTCGGGTGTCATCATGAGGGGCTCCAGATCAGGTTTGGTTTCAAGAAGACTGCGCCGAAACTGGCCGAGGCCATACAAATTTGTTGCAGTGCAGCATAGGGTGAATTCTAGGGTTTCTACTGGTTATGACAAGGGGATGGGCCCACACGTGGCTCAGTTTAGAGAGTGTTTTCTAGAATCGCCTTGTTTTGAATCAATCCATGCACGCTTATTACGCCGACCACTTTGTCCTGCCTTTGCCCGAGGGCCATCGTTTTCCGATGCGCAAGTACAGCCGACTGCGGGATCGCTTGACGCAAGAGTTGCCGGCCGTTGTCATGCGTGAGGCCCCGGCCGCCAGTGACGGCGAGCTGGCGCTGGTGCACACGCCCGCTTACATCCAAGGCGTGGCCTCGGGCAACTTGGAGCCAGCGGTGCAGCGCGAGATCGGTTTTCCCTGGAGTCCGGCCATGGCCGAGCGGGCCAGGCGCTCGGTGGGCGCGACCGTGGCCGCTGCCCGTGATGCCCTGACCCAAGGTGTGGCGGGCAACTTGGCTGGTGGCACGCACCACGCTTATGCGCACAAGGGCGGGGGATTTTGTGTGTTCAACGACATCGCGGTAACCGCCCGCCTGATGCAGGCCGAGGCCTGGCGGCACCGACGTCAGCCTTTGAAAGTCGCGGTGATTGACTTGGATGTGCACCAAGGCAATGGCACCGCCCATGTGTTTGCCAACGACCCCAGCGTGTTCACCTTGTCGATGCATGGCGAAAAAAACTTCCCCTTTCGCAAGGAACCGAGCGATCTGGATGTGGGCCTGCCGGATGGCTGTACCGACGAGCCTTATCTGGCGGCCCTCCATCAATCGCTGCAAACGCTGCTAGACCGGTTCGATCCGCAGTTGGTGATTTACCTGGCCGGAGCCGACCCGCACGAGGGTGACCGTCTGGGTCGCCTAAAATTGACGATGGACGGCATGCAGGCCCGCGACAGGGTGGTGATGGATTGGGCTTGGCAACGCAAACTGCCGGTGGTCATGTGCATGGGTGGCGGTTACGGACACGACATCGAAACCACGGTTCAAGTCCAAATGCAGACCTGGGATGTGGCTTTGGGCTACTGGCGCCTGTGGCAAGACTGGCACAATCGCGGGCGATGAACACCCCTGCAAACGCCCCTGCAACAGTCCCCGCCAAAGCGCAGCCTGACGCGCGCAGCCGCTACAAAGCCTTTCGCGCCATCAGCACCCGCTGGATGGACAACGATGTGTATGGCCATGTGAACAACGTGGTGTATTACAGCTGGTTCGACACGGCAGTGAACGCCACCCTGATCGAGCAGGGTGTGCTGGACATCCACACGGGCAGCACCATCGGGCTGGTTGTGGAAACCCAGTGTTTTTACTTCGCGCCGCTGGCCTTTCCACAGACCATCGACGCAGGCATCCGCGTGGCCAAACTGGGCACCTCCAGCGTGCGCTACGAGGTGGGCCTGTTCGCGCAAGGCGAAGATTTGACGGCCGCCCGGGGCCACTTTGTGCACGTGTACGTGGACCGCGAGACCCGCCGTCCCGTGCCCCTGCCCGCCGCACTCAAAGCATTTCTGGAGACATTGACATGAGCATTTTGGACATCGGACCCCAGGTCAGCACCCGCGTGAACGACCCGACCAGCGTGGATGCGGCCATCCTGAGCCGTTTTTCGGCCCGCGCGTATTTGCCAAAGCCGGTAGACCGCGCTGTGCTGCAAGAGGTGCTGGGTGTTGCGGCCCGCTCACCCAGCGGCACCAACACCCAGCCCTGGAAGGTCTATGTGCTTCAAGGCGCTAAGCGCGATGAGCTGGTGGCCAAGACCTGCGCTGCGCACAACGCCATCAGCGCCAACCCCGCGCTGGCTGCTGACTTCGCCGAGGCCTACGACTATTACCCCGAAAAATGGGTCAGCCCCTACATCGACCGCCGCCGCGAGTGCGGTTTTGGCCTCTATGGCGTGCTGGGCATTGGCAAAGGCGACAAAGCCATGATGCATGCGCAACATCAGAAAAACTTCCGCTTTTTCGACGCGCCTGTGGGCCTGATCTTCACCATCGACAAGGTCATGGGCCGGGGCAGTTTGCTCGACTACGGCATGTTCTTGCAAAGCATCATGGTGGCCGCGCGTTCGCGGGGCCTGCACACCTGCCCGCAAGCGGCCTGGAACGGGTTTTCCAAAATCATCTTGCCGCTGGTGGGTGCGGGTGACAACGAAATGGTGGTCTGCGGCATGTCGCTGGGCTATGCCGACGAGTCGGCTTTGGTCAACACCTTTCAGACCACACGGGTGCCAGCGCATGATTTCACCCACTGGGTCGACTGAGGCCTTGCCATCCAAGACGAGGGTCTGATTTGGGATTCGAAGCACTGGCGTTGCAACTGCTCAATGGGCTGAGCCACGCCACCACCTTGTTCTTGATGGCTTCCGGCCTGACGCTGATTTTTGGCGTGACCCGGATCGTCAATTTTGCCCACGGCAGTTTTTTCATGCTCGGTGCGTTGTGGTCGGCGCATGCGTTGACCGATTGGTGGCCCGCGATGGCCAACTCGGCTTGGGCTTATGGTGCGGTCATTTTGATGGGGGCCTGCGTGGCCGCTTTACTGGGGGCCATGACCGAAGTGTTGCTTTTGAAGCGCATGCGCCACGCCCCGCAGCTGTACCAACTGGTGGCCACCTTTGGGCTGACGCTGGCGTTGCACGACGCCATGCGCTGGTATTTTGGGCCGGAAGAGGTTTTTGCGCCGCGCTTTCCGGGCCTCAAGGGTGCGATCCAGCTGGGGGAATCGTATTTTCCGACCTGGCAACTTTTCACCTTGGCGCTGGGCCCCTTGGTCTGGCTGGGCCTGCACCTCTTGCTCACGCGCACGCTGTGGGGGCAACGCGTGAAGGCCGCCACGCAAGACCGCGAGATGTTGGGCGCCCTGGGTGTGAATCCAGCGCCCCTGATGTTGGGCGTGGTGATGTTGGGCTGCGCACTGGCGGGCCTGGCCGGGGCGCTGCAGTTGCCGCGCGAGCCGGCGCATTTGCAAATGGACGTGAACGTGGTGGTCGAGACCTTTGTGGTGGTGGTCACCGGGGGCCTGGGCAGCATTGGCGGGGCGTTTGCAGCGGCGGTGCTGATTGGGGTGATCCATGCCTTGGGTTTGAGTTTTTTTCCGCAAGCGACTTTGGTGCTGGTGTTTTTGACCATGGCCGTGGTGCTGGTCTGGCGGCCGCAGGGCCTGGCCGGGTCGGCTGGCCATGCCGAGCAACGTGAGAGCGTGCCGGTGTTTGCACTGTGGCCCGCGGCCGGATGGGGGCGGGCGATGTTTGCCCTGGCCTTTGTGGGCTTGACGCTGCTGGCTTGGGGCCAGGGCGATTACGGCCGCAGCCTGGCCGAAGATGTGATGGTGATGATGCTGTTTGGCCTGAGCCTGCAGTGGATGATGGCTTTGGGCGGTTTGGTCAGTTTTGGCCATGCGGCTTTTTTTGCGCTGGGTGCTTATGGCGCGGCGCTGGCACACCTGCACTGGGGCGCGGGTTTGCTGACCGCTTTGGCCGCGGGCATGGCGTTGGCGTTGGCCGTGGCTTTGGCTTTTGGGGCTTTGGTGGTGCGCAGCAGTGGGGTGTACTTGGCCATGCTCTCGCTGGCGCTGGCGCAAATGATTTGGGCCGGGGCCACGCAATGGGTGGGCCTGACGGGCGGTGACAACGGTTTGATTGGCTTGCGCTTGATCGCGGCCGAATCGCGCGCTTTGGCGGATGCGGTGTTGTGCGCCTTCATGCTTTTGGCCATCGTGGGCATGGCCCGCGTGGTTCGCTCCAGTCGGGGCGCGGCTTTGCAGGCGCTGCGCGATGCGCCCTTGAGGGCCGCAGCCAGTGGCTTACCGGTGCAGGCCTTGCGCTACCAGGTGTTTGTGGGCAGCGCCACGCTGGCAGGGTTGGCTGGCGGGCTATGGGCCGCCTTCAAAGGGGCGGTGTTTCCGTCGGTGGCTTCGGTGGCCATGTCGGTGGATGCCTTGCTGGTCATCTTGCTCGGCGGTGTACACCAACTGTGGGGCTCGGCCGTGGGCAGTGCGCTGTTGGTGTGGGGTGGGGCCGAGCTGGGTCGGGGCCTCGAGTATTGGCGCGGCGTTTTGGGGCTGGTGATCATGTTGGTCATGGTGCTGGCGCCCAGTGGCGTTCTGGGTGGTTTGCAAATGCTGAGGGTCCGCTGGATGCCCCCTCAGGGTGGCCGCACATGAGCGCCGAGCAGGCATTGCAGGTCCAGGGCCTGGTCAAGCACTTTGGCGGCGTGCGGGCGCTCGATGGCGTGGACTTTGTGGTGTCAGCAGGCCAGTGCGTGGCCCTGATCGGTCCCAACGGCGCGGGCAAGTCGACCTGTTTTGCCTGCTTGGCGGGCCAGCAAGTGCCCACGGCGGGCGAGGTGCTGTGGCAAGGCCAATCGCTGTTGGGCAAACCGCCCGCCGAGCGCCAACGCCTGGGCGTGGCGCGCACCTTTCAGGTGGCACAAACCTTTGAAGCTTTGACGGTGCTGCAAAACATCCAGCTGGTGCTGCGGGGTGCTGCGCCGCTGGCCTGGTGGGACCGGCTGGACCGCCGCCAGCCCGAGCGGGCGCTGAGACTGGCGGCGCAAGCGGGCTTGAAAGACCAAGCCAACGCCACCGTGGCCGATTTGCCCTATGGTGCGAAAAAGCGCTTGGAGCTGGCCATGGCACTATCGGGCCTTCCCGACTCAGCTGCTGATTCGGTCTCCGATGGAGGGCCGCGCAAAAGCCCGTCTTTGCTGCTGCTGGACGAGCCCGCTGCAGGACTGGCCCTGGCCGAGCGGGCCGACATGATGGCCCTGGTGCGGCAAGTGGCCGCTCAAGGTGTGACGGTGCTTTACACCGAGCACAACATGGATGCGGTGTTTGGCGTGGCCGACCGGGTGTTGGTGCTGATGCATGGCCGTTTGGTGGCCGACGGCCTGCCCGAAGCGGTGGCGCAAGACCCCAAGGTGCGCGAACGCTACCTGGGGCTGGATTTCGATCTGAACGCCAGCGTGAATACCGATGCGAAAGGCCTGCACCATGCTCAAGGTTGAAGGTCTGAATGCCTGGTATGGCCAAGCCCAGGCTTTGTTCGAGGTGAGTTTGTCGGTGGGCGAGGGCGAACTGGTCGTCATCCAGGGTTTGAATGGCGCGGGCAAGTCCACCTTGCTGCAAAGCCTGATCGGCATTGGCCCCCGGGCGCAAGGCCAGATCAGCTGGCGAGGCGCACCGATTCAGGACTGGCCTGCACACCGACGCGCCCGGGCGGGCTTGGGTTTTGTCGCCGAGGACCGGCGTTTGTTCACCGGCTTGTCGGTCAAGGAAAACCTGTGGATTGCCGCGCCACCCCGCGCATGGCCCAGCGATCAGGCCACACCCGCGCTGCGCTTTGACCGCGTGATGGCCTTGTTCCCGCAGCTGCAAACCATGCTGCACCGTCCAGCCAGTCAAATGAGCGGGGGCGAGCAGCAAATGCTGGCGCTGGCGCGCACCCTCATGACCGCCCCGCGCCTGTTGCTGCTGGACGAGCCTTGCGAAGGCATCGCCCCTGTGCTGGTGGCGGCCATGCGCGACGCGCTGCTGCAACTGGCCCGCGAAGGCGTGGCCATGTTGGTGGCGGAGCAAAACAACATCTTGGCCCTGCATGCGCAGCGGGTGCTGGTGCTGACCAGTGGGCGCATGGACTCGGCGGCATGAAGCTCGCTTGAGTGGCGTGGGCATCCCTTACACTGCCCGACAAGCACGAGTGGCCCAAGCCATCAGAGACAACACACCATGATCATCACCAGCCTGCTCGACACCGACCTGTATAAGTTCACCATGATGCAGGTCGTGCTGCACCAGTTTCCGGGAGCGCAGGTCGAATACAAGTTCAAGTGCCGCAACCCGGGGGTGCCCCTGGCGCCTTTTGCCGAAGAAATTCGCCGTGAGATCCGCTCCTTGTGCAGCCTGAACTTTAAGGAGACCGAACTGCATTACCTGCGTTCGCTGCGCTTCATCAAAAGTGACTTTGTGGATTTTTTGGGCCTTTTCAAGCTCAATGAAAAATGCATTGAAGTCTGGCCACTGCCCACAGGTGAGATCGACATCACCATCCGCGGCCCTTGGTTGCACACCATCTTGTTTGAAATCCCGGTGCTGGCCATCGTCAACGAGGTGTTCTTTCGCAACACCCAAAAGGTGCCCGACCTGATGGAGGGTCGGCGCCGTTTGGACACCAAGATTGCGCAGTTGCAGGCCACTGGCCTTGAAACCCTGAAAATTGCCGACTACGGCACGCGCAGGCGCTTTTCGCGCGCCTGGCATGAAGAAGTCTTGCGTGTCTTGTCGGCCCGCTTGGGCACAGGGCCCGAGGGCCAGTTTGCTGGAACCAGCAACGTTTATTACGCCTACCTGTTGGGCCTGACGCCCTTGGGTACCATGGCGCACGAGTACCTGCAGGCCGCCCAGGCATTGGGGCCCCGTTTGCGCGACAGCCAGGTCTTTGCCTTTGAGTCTTGGGCCAAAGAGTACCGGGGTGATTTGGGCATAGCACTGAGCGATGTGTACGGCTTCAATGCTTTTTTGCGTGACTTCGACCTGTACTTTTGCAAGTTGTTTGACGGCGCACGGCACGACAGCGGCGACCCTTTCTCTTGGGGCGAGCGCATGATTGCGCATTACCAAAACAACCGCGTGGATCCCAAGACCAAGACACTGATTTTCAGTGACAGCCTGACCGTGCCGCGCACCATTGAACTCTTCCAGCAGTTCAGGGGGCGTTGCCAGTTGGCTTTTGGCGTGGGCACCAACTTGACCAATGACCTGGGTTATGAAGCATTGCAAATTGTGATCAAGATGACCCGGTGCAATGGCCAGCCTGTGGCCAAACTGTCTGATTCCCCCGGCAAGGGCATGTGTGAGGATGAAAAGTATTTGGCTTATTTGAGCCAAGTGTTTGAAATTTCTACAGCGGTCTGAAAGGGATGAGGGTGCCCGTTAACATACGGCACCTTTTTGCAGGAGTTGCACTGATGACACTATTGGGTAAGAGATGGAACGCTTGGCCGGCTTTGTCAATTTTGCTGGCCTTGTCCCCTGGGGCTTTTGCCGCCGATTTTGACGGGGCGCAGTTGTCCGGCATTTGGGGCGTGCCTTTTGCGGGCATCTTGTTGTCGATTGCCTTGATGCCTTTGTTGGTGCCGCAATTTTGGCACCACCATTACGGCAAAGTGGCAGCAGCCTGGGGTTTGGCATTTTTGCTGCCCTTTGCAATCGTGTTTGGGCCGTCAGCAGCGGGCGTCAACGTGGTGCATGCGCTGTTTGCCGAATACATCCCTTTCATCATTTTGCTGACCGCCCTGTTCACCGTGTCCGGTGGTATTTTCATCCGCGGCAACTTGCACGGCAGTCCGGGATTGAACACCGCCATCTTGGCCATCGGTGCTTTTTTGGCCAGTTTCATGGGCACCACGGGGGCTTCCATGCTGCTGATCCGCCCCCTGATTCGTGCCAACGACGACCGAAAACATGTGGCCCATGTGGTGGTTTTCTTCATCTTCATCGTGTCCAACGCCGGAGGCGCACTGACCCCCTTGGGTGACCCACCCTTGTTTTTGGGCTTCCTCAAAGGGGTGGACTTTTTCTGGACTGTGAAAACCCTGTTGCCCGAAACCTTGTTCATGGTGGGCAGCCTGTTGGCCATTTTTTACCTGATCGACTCTTGGTACTACCACCGACGTGAAGAGTTGTTGCCGAAAGACCCCACGCCAGACTCCAAGGCCATTGGCTTTGATGGCGGCATCAACTTTGTCCTGCTTGGGGCCGTGGTGGCTTTGGTGTTGATGAGCGGCTTTTGGAAGTCGCCTGTTTCTTTCAATATTTATGGCACCGAGGTCGGATTGCCCGGCATTTTGCGTGACATCGGCTTGGTGGTGGTTGCACTTGTTTCGCTCAAAATCACGCCCAGTCAGGTGCACGCCGATAACCAGTTCGGTTGGGCGCCGATGGCCGAGGTGGCCAAGCTCTTTGCGGGCATTTTCCTGACCATCATCCCGGTGATCGCCATGCTCAAGGCCGGAGCGGATGGGCCCTTTGGAGCAGTGGTCCGGGCCGTCACCCAGCCCGATGGCAGCCCAGATGTCTTGATGTATTTTTGGATCACGGGTGCTTTGAGCTCGTTCCTCGACAACGCGCCGACTTACTTGGTGTTTTTCAACACGGCGGGCGGTGATCCGCAGGTCTTGATGACGACCTTGGCGCCGACCTTGGCGGCCATCTCGGCCGGTGCTGTGTTCATGGGCGCCAACACCTACATTGGCAATGCGCCCAATTTGATGGTCAAAGCCATCGCCGAAGACCGTGGCGTGAAAATGCCCAGCTTCTTTGGCTACATGATGTGGTCAGGGGGCATTTTGGTGCCCTTGTTTGTGGTGATGAGTTTTATCTGGTTCAAATGATGTCGAAACCTTCCATTTTGGTGGCCCGCGCCATCTTCCCCGAGGTCCTGCAATCCCTTGAAAAGGTGTTTGAAGTCGAGAGCAACCAAGCCGATGAGGTTTGGTCTGCGGCCGAACTCACGCGCCGGATACAGGGCAAAGTCGGCGCATTGACCACCGGCAGCGAGCGCATTGATGCGGCGCTCTTGCAGGCCAATCCGCAGCTGCGCATCGTGGCCAACATGGCTGTGGGTTACAACAACTTTGACGTGCCCGCCATGACGGCGGCCGGGGTTGTGGCCAGTAATACACCCGATGTGTTGACCGAAACCACGGCCGACTTTGGTTTTGCCTTGCTCATGGCCACGGCCCGCCGTGTGACCGAGAGCGAGCACTACTTGCGCGCCGGTTTGTGGAAAAAGTGGAGCTACGACATGTTTGCCGGGGCCGAGGTGCACGGCTCGACCCTCGGCATCATCGGCATGGGCCGCATCGGTCAGGGCATTGCCCGACGGGCAGCACATGGCTTTGGCATGAAGGTGATTTATCACAACCGCAGCCGCTTGAGCGCCGAGTTGGAAGCTGCGTGCAAAGCCACCTATGTCTCCAAGCAAGAACTGCTCAAAACGGCTGACCATGTGATGCTGGTGGTGCCCTACAGCGCCGAATCGCACCACACCATTGGCGCGGCCGAGCTGGCACAGATGAAGCCCACGGCCACGCTGGTCAATATTGCACGCGGCGGCATTGTGGACGACGCCGCCTTGGCCCAGGCCTTGGCCGCGCGCCAAATCGCTGCAGCTGGCATCGATGTGTTCGAGGGGGAGCCCTCGGTGCACCCCGCTTTGCTCAAGGTGCCCAATGTGGTGCTGACCCCGCACATTGCCAGTTCGACCATCCAGACCCGCAAAGCCATGGCCCAGCTGGCAGCCGACAACCTGGTGGCCTACCTGACCCGCGGCCAAGCGTTGACGCCTTTGAACACCTTGCCCGGCGCTGCTGCATGAGCGAATGGGCCCTGCTGGCCCTGGGGGGGCTGAACCTGTTGTTGCTGCTTGTGTTGCTGCGTCGAGGTGTTTCGCTGCAAGCGCAAGCCCAGCAAACCGCTGCCCTTGTGGCCGAGCAGACTGCAGTGCAAACCGCTCAGCGCTTGGCCGAGCAAACCGCTTGGTTACAACAGCAGTTTGGCCAACTGCAAGCCCAGTCGGAACGGCTTGAACGCGAACTTCGTTCTGAGATCAGCCAATCCAGTGTGCAGGGGCGGCAAGAGGCCATGCACAACCTCACCTTGTTCCAGCAGTCCTTGCTGCAGCAAAGCGCCGAGGCCACCCGCACCCAAAATCAGCAGATCGATGCCCTGGCTCAGCAATTGGCCCTCTTGCAGAAAAGCCTGACCGACAGCCTGGCCCAGCAGGTCAATGCCTTGTCTGAGGCCAACGCCCGCCGCCTGACCGAGATGCGCGGCACCATGGAAACCCAGCTGGCCCAGCTGCAGCAAAGCAACGCCGCCAAACTGGATGAAATGCGCCAGACTGTGGACGAAAAGTTGCAAGCCACCCTGCAAGCCCGCTTGGGCGAGAGCTTCAAGCAAGTGGCCGAGCGATTGGAGCAGGTGCACAAGGGCCTGGGCGAAATGAACACCTTGGCGCAAGGGGTGGGCGATCTCAAGCACCTGCTCACCAACGTCAAAACCCGTGGCATGTTCGGTGAGGCGCAGCTGGCTTCATTGCTCGAGCAGGTGCTGACGCCTGAACAATATGCTGTGCAAGTGGCCACGCGACCCGGCGACAAAAACCGTGTGGACTTTGCGATCCGCTTGCCGGGACGCTCCGACAGCGGTCAGCCGGTCTGGCTCCCGATCGACGCGAAATTTCCCAATGAAGATTACGAACGCTTGCTCGAAGCCCAAGGCCGCGCCGACCCGCTTCAAGCCGAGCTGTGCGCCAAAGCGTTGGAGACCCGCATCAAGCTTGAGGCCAAATCGATTGCCGAGAAATACCTGGAGCCCCCGCACACCACCGACTTTGCGGTGATGTTCTTGCCCACCGAAGGGCTGTACGCCGAGGTGTTGCGCCGTCCGGGCCTGATGGAGACTCTGCAGCGCGAGCACCGCGTGACGCTGGCGGGCCCCACCAACCTGATGGCCATGCTCAACGCTTTGCAAATGGGCTTCCGAACCCTGGCTCTCGAAAAGCGCTCCAGCGAAGTCTGGCAGGTGCTGGGTGCGGTCAAGACCGAGTTTGGCAAGTTTGGCGATGTCTTGGACAAGGTGCGCAACCAGACGCAAACCGTGCTCAATACGCTCGACCAAGCCCAGACCCGCAGCAACGTGATGAACCGCGCTTTGCGCCAGGTGGATGCTTTGCCCGAACCCGAGGCCCAGGCCTTGTTGCCTGGCAGCGAGCACTGATCCGCCCCGTGAGCGCCGGGGGTCACCTGACATGAAGACACTCCCTCAGCTGATCGCAGGCCAAATTTTTCTGCACGCTTGCATGGCGGGGATGCGCATGGCCACGCCATTGCTGGCCTTGAAGCAAGGTTACAGCCCACTGGCTGTGGGCGCCTTGTTGGCGCTGTTTGCCCTGACACAGGTGCTTTTGGCCTTGCCAGCAGGCCGGTACATTGACCGCACCGGCCTCAAAAAACCGCTGCTCATCAGTGTGGCGATCTCCTCTGTGGGGGCCAGTTTGTCGGCCATTTGGCCGATTTTTCCGGTCTTGTGCCTGAGCGCCTTGGCCACGGGCGGCGCCACGGGCATGGCCGTGATCGCCCTGCAACGCCATGTGGGCCGCATGGCGCAAAACCCCGCTGAGTTGCGTGTGGCCTTCAGTTGGTTGTCGATTGGCCCGGCCATCTCCAACTTTTTGGGCCCCGTGATGGCCGGTTTGCTGATTGACTATGCCGGACCGCATCCGGACCATGTTTCAGGCTTCCAATGGGCTTTTTTGTTGTTGGCCATGTTGCCCTTGAGCACTTGGTTCTGGGTGCGTGCGGTGCCCGAGTTGCATGCCCCGAAAGCGCCCGACGAGGTGCAGACCCGCCGGGCCATGGATTTACTGGCCGAGCCCATGATGCGCCGTTTGCTGGGGGTCAATTGGGTGTTGTCGTCCTGTTGGGATGTGCACACCTTTGTGGTCCCGGTGTTGGGCCATGAGCGTGGCTACAGCGCTTCGGTGGTGGGCACGATTTTGGGTGCTTTTGCCATCGCGGCCACCTTCATTCGTGTGTGTTTGCCGTTCATCTCGCGGCACGTCAAGGAGTACCAGATCATCACCGGCTCGATGGCCTGCACTGCGGTGTTGTTTGGCCTCTACCCCTTCATGCCGACCGCCTGGGCCATGGGGCTGTGTTCGGTCATGTTGGGACTGGTCTTGGGCACGGCCCAGCCCATGATCATGAGCACCTTGCACCAGATCACCCCGCCGCACCGCCACGGTGAGGCACTGGCCTTGCGGCTGATGAGCATCAACGCCTCCAGCGTGCTCATGCCCATGCTTTTTGGTGCTGCCGGGGCCGTGGCGGGGGTGGGTCCTGTGTTCTGGGTGGTGGGATCGGTGGTGGGCTGGGGATCGCAATGGGGCTGGCGGTTGCGACCCAGCAGCGCCCAGACCGGAAATTCCTGAACTGACGGGGTGTCGTGAACTGTATTTATATCCAGTAATTCACCCAAAATCCCTCTACAATCCGCCACCATGGCCACCCAATCAACTGTCAAAACATCTAGTGAGTACTCCGAAGGCTCGATCCGCGTCTTGAAGGGCCTGGAGCCCGTCAAGCAGCGCCCGGGCATGTACACCCGCACCGACAACCCCCTGCACATCATCCAAGAGGTGCTGGACAACGCCGCCGACGAGGCGCTGGCGGGTTACGGCAAAAAAATCAAGGTCACTCTCCACGTCGACGGCTCGGTCAGCATCGAAGACGATGGCCGGGGCATCCCCTTTGGCCTGCACCCCGACGAAAACGCCCCGGTGATCGAGCTGGTGTTCACCCGCTTGCACGCGGGCGGCAAGTTCGACAAGGGCAAGGGTGGGGCCTACAGCTTTTCGGGCGGCCTGCACGGCGTGGGCGTGAGCGTGACCAATGCGCTGTCCAAGCGCTTGGAGGCCACCAGCTACCGGGAAGGCCAAGTGGCCACCTTGGTGTTTTCGGGCGGCGACGTGACCGAGCCCTTGGTCCAACGCGCCACAGGCGAGGGGGACCGCAAGCAGGGCACCACCGTTCGTGCCTGGCCCGACGCCAAATATTTCGAGTCCAGCGCCCTGCCCATGAACGAGCTGACGCACCTGCTGCGCAGCAAAGCCGTGCTCATGCCGGGCGTGACGGTGACCTTGGTCAACGAGAAAACCAAGGAAACCCAGCAGTGGCAATACAAAGCCGGTCTGCGCGACTACCTGACGCAAACGCTCAATGGCGACCCGGTCATTCCGCTGTTTGAGGGCGAAGGATTTGCCGACGCCAACCACGACAGCTTCGCCGAAGGCGAGGGCGCTTCATGGGCCGTGGCCTTCACCGAAGACGGCGCGCCGGTGCGCGAGAGCTATGTGAATTTGATCCCCACCAGTGCAGGCGGTACGCACGACAGTGGTTTGCGCGACGGTCTGTTCACCGCCGTCAAAAGCTTCATCGAGCTGCATGGCCTGCTGCCCAAGGGCGTCAAGCTCATGCCCGAAGACGTGTTTGCCCGAGCCAGTTTTGTGTTGAGCGCCAAAGTGCTGGACCCGCAGTTTCAGGGCCAGATCAAGGAGCGCCTGAACTCGCGCGATGCGGTGCGTCTGGTCTCCAGCTTCGTGCGCCCGGCGCTGGAGTTGTGGCTCAACGAGCATGTGGACTACGGCAAAAAGCTGGCCGAACTCGCCATCAAGGCCGCGCAAACCCGTCAAAAAGCGGGCCAGAAGGTGGAAAAACGCAAGAGCTCCGGTGTGGCCGTGCTGCCTGGCAAGCTGACCGATTGCGAGAGCAAAGACATCTTGCACAACGAGGTTTTCTTGGTCGAGGGTGACTCGGCCGGGGGCAGCGCCAAGATGGGTCGTAACAAAGAGAGCCAGGCCATCTTGCCCCTGCGCGGCAAGGTGCTCAACACCTGGGAAGTGGACCGCGACCGCTTGTTTGCCAACAACGAAATCCACGACATCTCGGTGGCCATTGGCGTGGATCCGCACGGCCCCAACGACTCGCCAGACATGAGCAACCTGCGCTACGGCAAGGTCTGTATTTTGAGCGATGCGGACGTGGACGGCTCACACATCCAGGTGCTGCTGCTCACTTTGTTCTTCCGCCATTTCCCCAAGCTGATCGAGGCGGGGCACTTGTATGTGGCGCGACCACCGCTGTTCCGGGTGGATGCGCCTGCACGCGGCAAAAAACCGGCGTCCAAAGCCTATGCGCTGGACGAGGGTGAGCTCACCGCCATCATCGACAAGCTGCGCAAAGACGGCGTGAAAGAAGGCGGCTGGAGCATCAGCCGCTTCAAGGGCTTGGGCGAGATGAGCGCCGAACAGCTCTGGGACACCACGCTCAACCCGGACACGCGCCGCTTGCTGCCCATTGCGTTGGGCCCCTTGGACAACGCCGGCACCGAAAACCTGATGACCCAGCTCATGGGCAAAGGCGAAGCCGCCGCCCGCCGCGAGCTGATGGAGTTGCACGGCGACAGCATCGAAATCGACGTGTGATGAATCCCCTGTGGGAGCCCGCCTCTGCGGGCGAATGCGCTGACCCGGCTCATGGCCAGCCAGCAGGCTCCAACAAAGAAAGACATGGATGACCACTGACCTCTTAACCCCCGAACCCACCGCCGCGCCCGAAGGCGACCACCTGGGCGCTTACGCCCAACGTGCTTACCTCGAATATGCGCTGTCCGTCGTCAAAGGCCGCGCCTTGCCCGACGTGTGCGACGGCCAAAAGCCTGTGCAACGGCGCATTTTGTTTTCGATGGACCGCATGGGCCTGTCGTACAGCGGCCCGGGCAACAACACCGCCGCCAAGCCGGTGAAAAGTGCCCGCGTGGTGGGCGATGTGTTGGGTCGCTACCACCCGCACGGTGACACGGCGGCGTATGACGCACTGGTGCGCATGGCGCAAGATTTTTCGCAGCGCTACCCGCTGATTGATGGCCAGGGCAACTTTGGCAGCCGTGATGGCGACGGCGCGGCCGCCATGCGCTACACCGAAGCGCGTTTGTCGCGCATCACGAGCTTGCTGCTCGACGAGATCGACATGGGCACGGTGGACTTTATTCCCAACTACGACGGCTCAACCGAAGAGCCGCGCCAGTTGCCCGCCCGCTTGCCCTTCAGCCTGCTCAACGGCGCCAGTGGCATCGCCGTGGGCTTGGCCACCGAAATTCCCAGCCACAACTTGCGTGAGGTGGCCGACGCCTGCGTGGCTTTGATCCGCAACGACAAGCTGAGCGACAGCGATTTGATGGCCATCATCCCCGGCCCCGACTACCCCGGTGGCGGCCAGATCATCAGCCCGGCCAGCGACATTGCCGATGCCTACCGCACCGGACGCGGCAGCCTCAAAGTGCGTGCCCGCTGGAAGATCGAAGACCTCGCCCGTGGCCAATGGCAGCTGGTGGTGACCGAGTTGCCACAAGGAGTCAGCTCGCAACGCGTGCTCGAAGAAATCGAAGAACTGACCAACCCCAAGGTCAAAGCTGGGAAAAAAGCGCTCAGCGCCGATCAGGTTCTGCTCAAAGCCAGCATCTTGAATGTGCTGGACGTGGTGCGCGATGAATCGAGCAAAGATGCCGCCGTGCGCCTGGTGTTCGAGCCCAAGACCAGCCGCATTGAACAGAGCGAACTCATCACCGCCTTGCTGGCCCACACCAGCCTGGAAACGTCTGCGCCCATCAACATGACTTCGGTGGGCATTGACGGCAAGCCGATTCAAAAGTCGCTGCGTCAGATGCTGGTGGAGTGGATCAGTTTCCGCCAAACCACCATCACCCGCCGCAGCCAGCACCGCTTGAACAAAGTGCTGGACCGCATCCACATTCTGGAAGGCCGTCAGCTGGTGTTGCTGAATATCGATGAGGTGATCCGCATCATCCGCCACAGCGACGAGCCCAAGCCCGCGCTGATCGAGGCCTTCCAACTCAGCGACCGCCAAGCCGAAGACATTCTTGAGATTCGCCTGCGTCAACTGGCCCGCCTGGAGGCCATCAAGATCGAGCAAGAGCTGAGTGAGCTGCGCGGTGAACAAGGCAAGTTGGAAGAAATTTTGGGCAGCCCCGCCGCGCTGCGCCGCTTGATGATCAAAGAGATCGAGGCCGACGCGAAAACATTTGCCGACCCGCGCCGCACGCTGATTCAGGAAGAGAAAAAAGCCGTGGCCGAAGTCAAGGTGGTGGACGAACCGGTGACGGTGGTCGTGTCGGAAAAAGGCTGGGTGCGCGCCCGCACGGGCCATGGCCACGATGACACGAGCTTTGCCTTCAAGGCGGGCGACGGCCTTTACGGCACCTTTGAGTGCCGCACGGTGGACACGCTGCTGATCTTCGGCAGCAACGGAAGAATCTACAGCGTGCCCGTGGCCACACTGCCTGGCGCACGCGGCGACGGCCAGCCGGTGACCACGCTGATTGAGCTGGAACCCACCACGCAAATCGCCCACTACTTCGCAGGCCCGGCCCACGCCACGCTGCTGCTCAGCGGCTCCGGCGGCTACGGCTTCATGGCTGCGGTCGACAACATGATTTCGCGCAATAAAGCGGGCAAGGCCTTCATCAGCCTGGGCGAGGGCGAAACCGTTTGCGCTCCGAGCCATGTGAGCGGCTCCAGCGCCACGCTCCCTGCCGACAAGCAGCCTATGCCTGCGGCGACCAGCGTCTGTTGCGCCAGCACGGGCGGCCGTGTGCTCACCTTTGAGATCAGCGAACTCAAAACCATGGAAAAAGGCGGCCGGGGCCTGATGCTGATCGACTTGGAAGCCAAAGACAGCTTGGCTGGTGCGGCGGCCTACACCCGCAGCATCAAGATCGAAGGCATTGGCCGGGGCGGCAAAGAACGCGAAGAAACGCTGGAAATCCGCAGCCTGAACAACGCCAAAACCGCCCGTGCCAAAAAAGGCAAAGTGGCGGATCTGGGCTTCAAGCCGAACCGGGTGTCGCGGGTGGAGTGATCAGGGTGGAGTGATGCTTTTTTAAGCATGCGCTGCCAGCCCATGTCTGGCGTGCTTTTGGCGGCTTGTTCCTGCACTTGTCCACAGCATTGGACACGGTCTTTGGGGATGGTGGGGCTGTTCATACGGGACAGTCGGGTGCGGGCCGCGCTTTTATGATCGGGCATACCCACTTCACAGCCAACGACCGAATGCACCCTCTCGACCAAGCCATCGCCCTGCGCGCCTCAGAGCGTCAGGACTTGTCCCAAGAATTCACGGGCGCGACCCACCCGGCCTACGCCAACATGGTCGGGCCCTTTGGGGGCACCGCGGCGGCGCAGTTGTTGCAGTGCGCCATGCTGCATCCTGAACGGATCGGCGAGCCGGTCGCTCTGACGGTCAACTTTGCGGCCCCGGTGGCCGATGGCGAGATCCGCTTTGTGGCGCGGCCCGTGCGCACCAACCGCTCCACCCAACACTGGATCATCGAAGCCCATCAAGCGCCAGGCGTGGTGGCCACTGCCACGGCGGTGTTTGCCGTGCGGCGCGAGACCTGGTCGGATGTGGAGGCCGTGATGCCCGCCAACGTGCCTGTGCCCGACGCCGTGGCCCGCATGCCCGTCAAAGGCATGCCCGCCTGGCCGCAGCGCTACGACATGCGTTTTGTCGAAGGCGCTTTCCCCTCGGCTTTTGATGAACAAGAACAAACCCATTCGCGCTCCACCCTGTGGGTGCGCGACGAACCCGAGCGGGCGCTGGACTTTGCCTCATTGGCCGCCTTGAGCGACAGCTTTTTCCCGCGCATCTACATCCGCCGCCGGCGCCGCGCCATGATCGGCACGGTGTCCCTCACCACCTATTTCCACGCCGACAGCGCTTTGTTGGCGCAAGTCGGCACGCGCCATGTGCTGGGCGTGGCCAAAGCGCTCAACTACCAAAACGGCTACTTTGACCAGACCGGCGAGCTGTGGAGCCCCGAAGGCCAGTTGCTGGCGAGCACGCACCAGCTGGTGTATTTCAAGGATTGATCGCGAGGGTCAGTGCACCGCAGGCTTTAAAAGCCTTGACGTTTCCATTAAACGCATCTACGTTAAATCAATGGTTGCCAAGCTGAGTTGGGACGAAGCCAAAAGGCAAATCAACTTGCGCAAGCATGGGCTGGACTTGGCATTGGCAGGGGTTGTTCTGGATTCCCGCTACCGGCTGGTCATCGCGGCGCAGAGCCGCGAACCTTGTCCATGTTGTATGCCATGGGAGTTTTGGCTGTATTGACTGTCGTGCAAACGGCGCAGGCCAGCGGGCAGTGGCGTGAAGGAGCAAGTGGCGATCCGGTTGGACAAGGACATCCTGGAGGCTTTTCGCGCGCAAGGGCAGGGCTGGCAAACGCGCATCCACCAGGCATTGAGGCGCTATTGAGCAGAGCACCCTGTCCAGTCGTGACAACGCGCGAAGGGATCTTTAGGCTTCAGCGCTTCATCTGCTGCAGCGCGCTCGCCACTTCCGTCACCAGCGCTGGGCCTTTGTAGATGAGGCCGGTGTAGATCTGCACCAGGTCCGCGCCCGCTTCGATTTTTGAAATCGCGTCGTGTCCGCTCAGGATGCCGCCCACGCGGATGATGGGGAAGTCTTTGCCCAACGCGGCGCGCAGGCCGCGGATCACGCGGTTGCTGCCTTCGAGCACGGGTGAGCCGGACAGGCCGCCCATTTCTTCGGCATGCGGCAGGCCGCTCACAGTGTCGCGGGCCAGGGTGGTGTTGGTGGCGATCACGCCCTCCATGCCGTGTTTTTGCAAGGTGGCGGCGATCACGCCCACCTGGGCCTCGTCCAGATCGGGGGCAATTTTGAGGAACATGGGCACGCGGCGGCCATGTTCGGCAGCCAGTTCTTCGCGCCGCGCTGCCAATGCACCCAGCAGGCCATCGAGCGCTTCATCGCTTTGCAGGGCGCGCAAGTTCTTGGTGTTGGGGCTCGAGATGTTCACCGTCACGTAGTCGGCATGGGGGTAAACGCCGGTCAGCGTGATGAGATAGTCTTCGGTGGCGTTTTCAATCGGCGTGGCGGCGTTTTTGCCGATGTTCAAGCCCAAAAGTCTTCGAGGGCCGTGGCCTTGTTGACGGAATTTGGAACGCTTCACGTTGGAAATAAAGGCGTCCAGCCCGTCGTTGTTGAAGCCCAGGCGGTTGATCAGGGCGTTGGCCTCGGGCAGACGGAACATGCGGGGCTTGGGGTTGCCCGGTTGCGCCTTGGGCGTCACGGTGCCGACTTCGACAAAGCCAAAACCCATGGCACCCAGTCCATCGATGCAGCGGGCGTTTTTGTCGAGTCCTGCAGCCATGCCGACGCGGTTGGGAAAGTGCAGACCCGCCAACGTGATGGGTTGCGCCACAAAGGGCTGGCGGTAAGCGCAGTCAAGAGGGGTGTTTTGGGTGCGGGCCAGGCCTTCGATGGTCAAGTCGTGGGCCGCCTCAGGGTCCATCTTGAACAAAAAAGGCCGGGTCAAGGCGTAAGGGATCAAGGACATTGGATAATTCCGGTCTTGTGCAGCGTGCTGCGACGTTGGGCTCAGAGGCCCAGATTGTCTCAAACCCTGACCCGCCTTTTTGACTGACCCATCGAGCCCCTTTCATGACCCAAGACGAACTCAAAACCCTGGTGGGCCAAGCTGCCTTGAAATACGTTGTGCCAGGCGAGATTGTGGGCGTGGGCACCGGCTCCACGGTGAACAAATTCATCGACGCCTTAGCCACCATGAGAGACCAAATCAAGGGCGCCGTGTCCAGCTCCGAAGCCTCCACTGTGCGCCTGAAGGCCTTGGGCATTCCGGTGTTTGACAGCAACGACGTTGAGAGCCTGTCCGTCTACATCGACGGGGCGGACGAGATCGACCACCAAGGCCACATGGTCAAGGGCGGCGGTGCGGCCCTGACCCGCGAAAAAATCGTGGCGGCGCAGAGCAAGCAGTTTGTCTGCATCGCCGACGAGAGCAAGTGGGTCGCTGCTTTGGGTGCTTTCCCTTTGCCCGTGGAAGTGATCCCCATGGCCACGGCCCGCGTGATGCGCCAGTTTGCGGCCATGGGCGGTAGCGCTGTCGTGCGCCTGAAAGACGGCCAGCCACTGTTGACCGACAACGGCCAGCACATCGTCGATGTGAAGGGCCTCAAAATCACCGACCCGGTGGCATTTGAAACCGAAGTCAGTCAATGGCCCGGCGTGGTCACCGTGGGGGTGTTTGCCCATCAAAAAGCCCAGGTGTGCTTGCTCGGCACCTCAGGAGGCGTGAAGACGCTGAATTTTTGAAGGAAGCTCAGCCCAGCCGTTGTCGCAACTCGGTTTTGAGCACCTTGCCGTAGTTGTTTTTCGGCAAGCTGGTCACGATTTCGTAGCGTTTGGGGCGTTTGAATCGGGCGATTTCTTGCAGACACAGTGCATCGAGCACCGCTGTCTCGATGGTGTGCCCGGCCTGTGGCACCACAAAGGCCACCACCACCTCGCCCCATTCGGCATCGGGCGCGCCCACCACGGCCACTTCGGCCACGCCTGGGGCGTGCAGCAGCACTTCTTCGATTTCGCGGGGGTAGATGTTGGAGCCGCCACTGATGATCAGGTCTTTGCTGCGGTCTTTCAGAGTCAAAAAGCCGTCGGCGTCCAGGCAGCCCATGTCGCCCGTGAACAGCCAGTCGTTCTGGATGGCATGGGCCGTGGCCTCGGGGTTGCGCCAGTAGCCCGCCATCACGCTGTCACCCTGGATCAACACCTCGCCCACCTCGCCCAGTGGCAAGTCTTGCCCTTGCGCATCGGTCACGCGGATGCGCACTGGCGTTTGTGCCACCCCCACAGACGCCAAGCGTTCCGCGTGGCGAGGGTGCGCCGTGTCTTGCAGGTGGTGCCGCGACAGGGCGGTGCCCACCATGGGGCTTTCGCCCTGGCCATAAATCTGCACAAAGCGCGGACCCATGACGCGCAGCGCCCGCTGAATGTCGGCGGCGTACATAGGGGCACCGCCATAGACCACGGTTTTGAAAGATTGTCCGCACGCTGACGCAGACAAAGCAGTTTGCTCGGCATGGTCCACCAGTCGCTTGACAATGGTCGGCGCAGCAAACAGGGACAGCGGCCCGAGCTGCTGGCCCAGCGCAAACAGCTCGGCCGGATCGAACCCGCCTGAGGGCGGGACCATGTGCCGCGCTCCGGCCATCAGGTGGGGAATGGCATAAATGCCCGCACCGTGCGACATGGGCGCAGCGTAGGCGATGCAGTCTTGCGGGCTGATGGCATCCACATCGGTGAAGTACGCCAGCCCCATGGTCATGAGGTTGTGGTGGGTGATCATCACGCCCTTGGGCCGGCCGGTGGTGCCACTGGTGTAGAACAGCCAGGCCAAGTCGTCGCGCCGACGTTCGGTGATGGGGGTGTCGAAGGGTGTTTCGTTGGGGTGCGTTGCGCCAAATGCCGGGTTGAGTGTGGGGTTGAGTCTGGGTCCTTGCCACAGCACATCGGCTTCGGGGCCGTCCACGTCAACGATGCGTTCTGACCCTGTGAGGTGTTCTCCGGTGTCGCTGGTGATGTCTGCCGTCACAAAAGTCCAGCGTGCTTGGGCGTTGTCGATGATCCATTGTGCTTCGCGCACATGCAGTTTGGCGTTGATCGGCACCACCGCCAGCCCGGCCCACCAGGCCCCAAACATCACTTCCAGATAGCGCACATGGTTGCGCATGAAGAGCGCCACTCTGTCACCGGGTTGCAAACCCGCGGCCTGAAACTGAGCCGCCAAGCGTTGGCAGCGTTGCGCCCATTGTCCGTGTGTGGCCACCCCCTGCGTGCCCAGAAAAATGGCGGGGCACTCGGGGGCCAAGCGGGCCTGGCGTTGCAGCAGATGGGCGAGGTTCAATTCGGGCTCCGGCATCAAAGAGCTGGCATTGTGGCCGGAAGCGCGAATGGCAGGCTGTCTCGCTCAGGTCTTTCGGGCATTGCGCAGCAGCAAGCGCAGATCGGGGCCGATCCGGTCGACGGCGTGGAACGCCAGTTTCACCGAGTCGTTGAGCGATGAAAGGGCGGGCAGATGGGCCAGGCCTTGGCCGGGACCGATCAACTGGGGGGCCATGTAGAGCAGGTACTCGTCCACCAGACCCTCGCGGATGAAGGAGCCGTTGAGCTTGTGCCCCGCTTCGACATGCAGCTCGTTGATTTCTCGCCGGGCCAAGTCGCCCAGCATGGCGCGCAAATCGACCTTGCCTGTGGGGCCAGGCTGGTCGATCACGGTGACGCCACGTGCGCTCAGGGCCACGCGTTTTTCGGCTTGCAGGGGATTGTTGGGGTCGATGGCGGTGTAAATCCAGATCTGGCGTGCCTGATCGCCCGAGCCTTGGGTGTCCAGCAGCTTGGCGTTCAGGGGCATGTCCAGTTGGCTGTCGACCACCACCAGATGGGGTTGGCGAGGTACATCCAGACCGCGCACATTGAGCAGCGGGTCGTCTTCGCGCACGGTGCCAATGCCTGTCAGCACAGCACAAGCTCGCGCACGCCAAGCGTGGCCATCGGCGCGGGCTTCGGCACCGGTGATCCACTGGCTTTGCCCGTTTGGCAAAGCGGTTTGGCCATCCAGCGAGGTGGCCACTTTCATGCGCACCCAAGGCAATTGCCGTTCCATGCGGCTGAAAAAGCCGATGTTCAACTCGCGTGCTTGCTCAGCAGCCTGGCTGTGCGCATCGAGCAGTTCGGTCTGTACCCCTGCTGCAGCCAGTCGTGCCATGCCCTGACCTGCCACCAGGGGGTTGGGGTCACGCACGGCCATGACCACGCGGGCGATGCCGGCGGCGGCCAGGGCGTCGCAACAGGGCCCTGTACGTCCTTGGTGGGCACAGGGCTCCAGCGTGACCCAAGCGGTGGCGCCTTGCACGCTGTGACCGTGCTCTGCTGCATCTCGCAGGGCCATGATTTCGGCGTGGGGACCGCCAGCGCGCTGCGTGTGGCCTTGGCCCAGCACAGTGCCATCTGGGGCGGTGATCACGCAGCCGACACGCGGATTGGGCGAGGTCAGCCACAAGGCTTGGGCGGCCAAAGCCAGCGCCTGCTGAAGGGGCGGGGTGGTTGGGTTGGGACTTGGGGTTGGGGGCACGGTCGTTGGGCTCAAAAAACAGGAATAGCGCTTCAGCGCAGGCTCATGAGGGCGAGGATACGCCATGCCAGCCGGGCACCGCATCGCGGCTGCTGTGCAGGACGAGTTCTCCCATGCGAGGCTCAGTCTCCTTGGGCGAGCTCACGCCCAGACCTGCGACAAAACCGACACCTACCGCTCCCCATGCGGGACTCACGGTAGGCCACTGCACGCGCACCTGCAGGTCCTCCAGGGCCAGACCTGGGCGCATTTGCATCTGGCTTTGAAGGTGATAGGTGGTGCCTTGTACCGTGGTGGAGGCTTGTAAGGCACAGCCTGCGCGCCCCGACTGGTGGCAGTCCATGGCATCCAAAGCGAGGGCCAGGGCCACGGTGCGCTGCCGCGTGTCGCTGGCGGTGTACAAGGTGTGCAGGGTCAGCCGCGTGGCTGCCGTCACACTCAGGGCCAGCACCCAAGAGGCCACCAGGGCTTCGATCAGTGCCATGCCTTGGGCCTTGCGCACAGAGTTGGTGTGGCTTGGTAGGCCAGGTGCGCCACGTTTGGAGGCAGGGACTTTCATGGTCCCGCCTCGCGCCAGCTGCCAGGCACGCGTTGAACCTGCTGTGCGTCGATGCCCGGGGGCCAGGCCAGTCGGTGAGGGCTTGAGGTCAGGTCGCGACCCTCGATTCGGCTGCCGCTGAGCAACTCGGGCAAGCCCGACTCCACCACCAGTTGACCTTCGATGTGTCCAGCCTGCCAGGCGCGGGCTTTGTCGTCCTGGCATTGTGTTTGCAGAACCACCGTGCCCACCACGCGCACACCGGGTGCGATGGGCGGGCAGCGCTGGGAGCAAGCCTGGTCCGAAAACACCAGCAGCACCGGGGCTTCCGGGGTGCCCAGGCTTTGGCTCCAGGTGGCGGAGCTGTCCACCCAGTAGACGTTGCGTGCGGGTTGGCTCAGGGCGCTCAGGCCGTTGCGCGCTTGCGCCTCAGACCAGGCACGGATCTGTTCGGGGGTGATGCTGCCCAACACGCTGGTCCAGGCAGAGGGCGTGCAGGTGCCGGGGGGATTGCTGGTGGGGCAAACAGGGGTCGCCGTGCCCGTGGTTCCGCTGGAGTATGCCTGGTTTGCTGCATGGGTGGTCGCCAAAGCGCAGCCATTGAGCACCACGGGCGCCGTATGGGGTTGGCTTGGAGCCGGAGCCACAGCGGGGATGAACACATGGGCCTGAAGCTGCGCTCGGCTGGTGCCATCTTGAAGACTGGCACTGGCCAGAAATTGGACCACATGGGGCGAGCTGATCAGGTCTCGCACGACCATCACCTGGACCACCGCGTCAGGCAAGCCCGGGTGGGCCGGAGGTTGCAAGGCCACGCACTGCCAGCGTGGGCCGCTGAGGGCTGCAGGGCAGGGCATGTTGCTGGGGCCAGCGCTCCAAGCGGGCGGCGTCTGCTGGACCGTGTATTGCCTCTGCAAGTCGGTCCGTGCCCAGGCCAAAGCAGCCTCAGCGGCCAGACGGGCTTGCGCCGCTTGGCTTTGGTTGTGACTGGCCAGGCGGTCCACCAGCACGCTGCGGGCGCTGTAAAAACTGGCCAGACTGGCCAACAGCCCCAGGCCGATCGCCACCACCAAACTGATGACCCCACATTGTTCTAGGTGACCCGAGGGGCCGCATGGACGGTGCAGCTTGCACAGCTGGATCATGGGGCGGCTCCACAAACCACAGGCCAGGGCGAGTCGGGCACGTCGTTGCGCAGCGACACGGTTTGCGACAGACTCAAGGCGCGTGTCGCGTCACTCGGCCACTGCGCACTCATCTGCACCGTGACCCAACGCGCCACCCAGCGCCCGCGTTTTTCGCAGTGCACCTGCCAATTCAAGCCGGTCATTTTCAGGCTGCCAGCATCGGTCAAATCGGTCCAGACCTCGGGTGTGCAGGCGGTGCGGATCTGCAACTCATGGTCCCTCAAACGGAAGCCCAAGCACTCGTTGTTGTCCATCAGACCGTTTTGGTTGCGATCCTGGCCAAAGCTGATGCGTTGGCCCTGCACCACCAAGTCGGCCTGGCCTGCGCAAAAGGCGTCAGCGCATTGGGCTGTGGCACGCCTGCGATAAGCTTGCCCAATCGCTTGCGCCTGGCGCAACTCTTTGGCGATGGTGTCCAGCGCCGAACGCAGGTCATGGTGCATGTGACTGTCTTGCAAGGCCAGCCGATGTCCCTGCAGGAGCTGAGCCAGCATTTGGCTGCCTGCGGCCAGCACCACCATGCTCATGCCCAAGCCCACCAGCAAGCCCACCAGGGTTTCACCCTGCTGCGTTTGGGCTGAGCCGTTACAAGTCCGACCTGCACCGAAATCAGCAGCCTGGCGATACGCCATGAGCCTGCTGGGGTTGGGTAGTCGAGGCGCTGACATCTGCGTCTCAATGCCGCCAGCAGCGAGCTGGATCGCCAACAAGGTTGGACCCACTGCTGAGCACCACGGTGGCCATGTGCCGCAGTTGCAGGCGCATGGGCGCGCAGGCGCTGTCGCGCGCTTGGGCCCCAATGGGGGTGGCGATCAAAACGTAGCCATCACGGCTGGCGTCTTCAATCGTGAGTCTGTAATGCCCCCCGGATGACAAATCGCCCGCCCAGCCCAGGCTGGCCAAATCAGCCGCATGGCTGCTTTGGGTGCCACGCCATCGGGCTTGCGCCAGCTGCAGTTGCTGCAAGGCGCTTTGTGCATCGCTTCGGCGGGCTTGGCTCTGCTGCGCTTGAAATGCGGGCATGGCCACTGCCACCAAGACGGCCATCAAGGCCAGGCTGACCAGCAACTCGCTCAGGGTCCAGCCGGTTTGGACAACCGGTGTGCACACCATCGTCTTGACTTTGAGATACCGCATGCCACGCTCCTTGCTGGATGGACATTTTGAGTACTTAATAATCATTTGTACAGCCGATGCTGCGCTGGCCAGCGCAGGCGGTGTCGCACACAGCTTGTCAGCAAAGGGAGAGGACACAACATGCGCAACCGGGGTTTCACGCTGCTCGAAGCACTGGTGGTTTTGGCCCTGCTGGCGCTGTTGCTGTCTTTGGCGGCCCCCAGCCTTCAAGGCTTGCGGCAAAAACACCAAATGCAAAGCCATGCCGAGCAATTGCAGTCCAGCTTGTTGCTGGCGCGCACCGAGGCCTTGCGCCGCCAGCAGCGCGTGACCCTGTGTGTGCGTGCATCAGCGGCCGGGGCGGGGCCGGACTGTGCCACCGCGGGCACTTGGGCACAAGGCTGGGTGGCGTTTGTCGATGGCAATGACAACGCGCGTCGCGAGGCGACTGAGACCGTGTTGCAGTTGCAAGAGGCCTTGCCCGCAGGGATGACGCTGCAAGGCAATGCCACGGTGGACCGCTACATCTCTTACGGCCCGCAAGGCCGCAGCCAAAGCGTCACTGGTGCCTTTCAGGCGGGGACACTGACCCTGTGCGGCACAGGGCAAGCACACGTTTGGCGGGTGGTGATCAACGCTGTGGGCAAGCCACGATTGGAAAAAGCCGATCGCCTGGAACATGCGAACTGTTGAAGGCCGGTGGTGTTCCGTGGTGTTGGAAGAAAAAGGGCAGGGCAGTTCAGCGTTGCACCTCATCGACCAGCGTCTTGAATGCGTCGATGTCTTCAAAGTTGCGGTACACGCTGGCAAAGCGCACATAGGCCACTTTGTCCAGTTTCTTCAGTTCGCGCATGACCAACTCGCCAATGCGGTGCGACGCCACCTCGCGGATGCCCAGATTGAGCAGCTTTTCTTCGATGCGTTCAATCGCCCCGTCCACTTGTTCGATGCTCACTGGCCGCTTGCGCAAGGCCAAGCGCAAGCTGGCCAACAACTTGTCGCGTTGGTAGTCGATGCGGCGGCCATCTTTTTTGACGATGGCCGGAAAGCTGACCTCCGGCTTTTCATACGTGGTGAAGCGCTTTTCACATGCGCCACATTGGCGACGCCGACGGATGAAATCCCCATCCTCGGCCAGACGGGTCTCGACCACTTGGGTTTCGAGGTGACCGCAGAAGGGGCATTTCATCGTTCGGGCCGATCAGCCGTAAACCGGGAAGCGGCTGGTCAAGGCGTGCACCTTGGCACGCACGGCCGCGATGTTGGCTTCGTCGTGCGGGTTGTCCAACACGTCGGCAATCAGGTGGGCGGTGGCGCGGGCCTCTTCGTCCTTGAAACCACGGGTCGTCATGGCGGGAGTGCCGATGCGAACGCCGCTGGTCACAAATGGTTTTTCCGGGTCGTTGGGGATGGCGTTCTTGTTGATCGTCATGTGGGCGTTGCCCAAGGCAGCTTCGGCCACTTTGCCGGTGATGCCCTTGGCGCGCAAGTCCACCAGCATGACGTGGCTTTGGGTGCCGCCGCTGACAATGCGCAGGCCGCGCTGGGTCAAGGTCTCGGCCACGATCTGCGCATTTTTGATGACTTGGGCTTGGTAAGCCTTGAAGTCAGGCGCCATGGCCTCTTTGAAAGCCACGGCTTTGGCAGCAATCACGTGCATCAGCGGGCCGCCTTGCAGGCCGGGGAAGATGGCGCTGTTGATGGCTTTTTCGTGTTCGGCCTTCATCAAGATGATGCCGCCGCGTGGACCGCGCAGGCTCTTGTGGGTGGTCGAGGTGACCACGTCAGCGTGGGGCACGGGGTTGGGGTAAACGCCCGCAGCGATCAAGCCCGAGTAGTGGGCCATGTCGACCAAAAAAATGGCGCCGACCTCTTTGGCCACTTTGGCAAAGCGGGCCCAGTCGATGTGCAGCGAGTAAGCCGAAGCACCCGCAATGATGAGCTTGGGTTTGTGCTCACGGGCCTTGGCTTCCATGGCCTCGTAGTCGATGGCTTCGTTGGCATCCAAGCCGTACGACAAGGCATTGAACCATTTGCCCGACATGTTCAGCGGCATGCCGTGGGTCAGGTGACCCCCTTCGGCCAAGCTCATGCCCAAAATCGTATCGCCCGGCTTCAAGAAGGCCAAAAACACGGCCTCGTTGGCCGACGCGCCGCAGTGGGGTTGTACGTTGGCCGCTTCAGCACCATAAATTTGTTTGATCCGGTCGATGGCCAACTGCTCGGCCACGTCCACGTGTTCGCAGCCGCCGTAGTAGCGCTTGCCCGGGTAGCCTTCGGCGTATTTGTTGGTCAGCTGACTGCCTTGGGCGGCCATGACGGCGGGGGAGGCGTAGTTTTCGCTCGCGATCAGCTCGATGTGGTGCTCTTGGCGGGCGTTTTCAGCTTGGATGGCGGCGTAAAGCTCGGGATCGGTTTGTTCAATGAGTGTGTTGCGGTTGTACATGGCAGTCCTTCGAATGATGGAACCTTGACAGGTGACTTGGGAGGGTGACCGACAAGGGCTGCCCAGGCGAACGGCTAGACACCGTGCCGGGAAACGTGCAATCCAGGCAGGCTGTGCGCTTCCCAGTGGTTCTGAGGCGGTCCAAATTGGCCGCCTCGCTCCACGTCAGAGTGGTCTGTTTTGGGTTCAAAACAGGCTCCTATCGCCAGTCGCGCACCCGAGGAGTGTAGCCCAGACAGACCCCTCAGTTGAGGGCGGGCCGCGTCTGCAGGCGGCTGTTTTGTGCGACTTCCATTCTTTTAGAAGCGCGCACCATGTTGTCGAGCAGTTTTTGCTCCGCCAACACCCGATGGGTGTAATCGGCGCTGTTGCGTTGGCCTGTGGCCGTTGCATACAAGAGCAAGGCCGCTTCGACCGAGGCACTTTGCTCGATGAGTGTTTGCAGGTGCTGCGCCCCCACGCGCAGGTTGGTCAACGGGTCGAACGCCACCAAAGGCCCCCCAAAAGGCAACAAGGCCAGGTGTTGGGCTTGGGGTTCGATTTGCATCAGGCCCATACCGCCTTGGGCGCCAGAGGCAAACGGGTTGAACCGCGACTCAATGGCCATGACGGCCAGCAACAAGGTGGGCGACACCTGGATGCGATCGCCCAAAAGCCAAGCTTCTGAGACCAGGCTGCCCAATGGCTCTGGTGACAGTTTGAACCTGCGACTCAAGCCTCGTGTGACGGCCTCTTGTTGTTCACTCAACGCCCATGGGCCTGCGGCTTCCTTGGCGTGCACAAGAACGTCAGCAGGCCCGGTGGCGGAGATGTCCGAAGCGCCGTCTTGTCGGGCGTCCAGCCAGCTGAGCAGGCTGAGGCTGGCGCTGAGCCGCCATGCAGGTTGGCTGGCAAAAAACAGCACGCTTGCCAAGCTCACCAAGCCCAGCAGTGCCAAGCTGTGTCGGGTGAGTTTCAAGAGGCCCCAGTGGAAGCGCTTGTTCAGCCAGTGGCTTTTCAGTTTGTCGGTCACGGTGTTTCTGTCATGCCAAGGACTGGCAACGCGCTGGGCATGGTCAGTCCAAGTGGGTGGATGGGTCCAGTGGCCACAAGTGCTGATCACTTGGGTCCAGGCCGCCTGGTCGGCGGCGGTATCGGCTGGTCCCTGGCTTTGAGGGATGCGCGATTTTAGGGGATAAAAATGCCAAATTCTTTATATAAAATAAGATTTTGAGATTGATTTGTGCATATAAAGAGCACAAGCCGCCGATAAACACCAGAGATTGCAACGGAAAGTGGTTCAACCCACAGCAGGGTCGAAATTCCAGCGAAAATACGCGCTTTGTGTCTTGGCTGGATGTGGGTGTACCCGTGCCCGTTCTGGCCGAGCGTGATGCCAGCCCGGCATACCCTGTGTTTTAAAGCTTCTACCGTGACCACTCCCTCCAAGCCCCTTGACCCCGTCAACCTGGACCCGCTGACCGCCGGGATCTTTCAAGCCGCCACCTCGGGTGATCGCAGCGCTCGCTTGCGCGAGTGGCTTCAGGCCGGGCCCAGTGAAGCCGAGATGCACGAGGTTTATCGCGAGTTGTCCTCCAAGGACAAAGGGGTGGCCAAACAGCTCAAAGAAAAGATCGATGAGATCAAGCGCAGCCACGGGCAAGAGGCGTTGGCCAGCGATTGGGCCCAAAAAGCGGTGTTGATTTTGTCAGCGCCACGCCTCAACATGGCCGACGCATTGGCTTGGCAACGCGACGCCGCCAAGGCGGGTGCACCCCTTTCTCGCGAGCCTTTGGCCAGCCTGAAGGTCAAGTTGGTCGATGTGGTCAAAGGCGTTGAGGATCTGCAACACCAAGTCATGGTGCAACGCGAATCGGCGGTCTTGTTGGCCCAGCGCATTGAAGTGTTGTCGACCAAGCCGATCGCGGAGGCCCAACACGGGCATGCCGGTTTGCAAAACGATGTCGCCCAGTGGCAAACCCAGGCGCAATCGCTGATGGCCAACGCCGTTTGGCCGAGTGTTGACCTCAAATATCCCCACCAACTGGATGCAGCGGGCAAACAAATGCAAGCGGTTTGGGATGGTTTTTCTGCCGCCCTGGCCTTGGCCAATGTGGCTTTGGCCGACGCCAGCGCGGCTTTGCCACCCGTGCCGGTGTGGGCCGACGAGCTTCGTCGTCAGCGCGGCGAAGTGGTGCACGCGCCCACCGGCCCGGTGGCCAGCGCTGGTGTGCCGGGAGCGGAAAAGTCGGACAAATCCGACAAGCCCGCCAAACCCAAAATTGACCCCGCCCAGCGTCAAGCCCTGCGCGAGCAGGCGATGCAAACGGTCACGTCGGCTTTGGAAATCCTGGAAAAGCAAATCACGCAAGGCGAGGGTGCGAACTTGGCCGAAACTTGCGCCACTTTGCGCACTGCGCTCAAAACGCACGGGAAAAATCTGGACACCAGTTTGGACGAGCGTCTGCATCAGGCCCTCACGGCCGCTGGCGACGCTGAGGGTTGGCAACGATGGTTGGCCGATCAGGTGCGCCTTGACTTGGTCACGCAAGCCGAAGCTTTGCTGGACGAAAACAAAGCCCCCACCGTGGGCGGTCGCAAGCTGCAAGACAAGTTGCGCCAGTTGCGTGAAGGTTGGAAGCAAATTGACCAAGGCGGTTTGCCCAACCATGCCTTGTGGAAGCGGTTCGATGCCGCATGCAACGAGGCTTACAAAGCGGTGCTGGCTTGGCTGGAGCAGATGAAAAGGACTCGGCCGACCAACGTGCGCAACGCGTCGCCCTGATAGAAGAGGTCAAGGCATGGACGGCGGCCCAAACCGAGTCTGAGGATTGGCGTGCCCAGTTGCGTGCACTGCACCAGTTCGCTGACCGTTGGCGCAATGCGGGCCATCTGAGCGAGAAAGCCTTTGGGGAAATGCAGGGCCAATGGAAAGGTATTTTCAAAGCCGCAGCCGCGCGCCTTGAAGCCGCCCAAAAGTCCAGCATCGATCGGCGCCAAGCTTTGATTCAAGAGGCCCAAGAGGTGGGTGCTGCCCCGGCTTTGCGCATGGACGCCGTCAAAGCCTTGCAGCAGCGCTGGCAAGTGGAGGCGCAATCCGTGCCGCTGGACCGCAAAACAGAACAAAAGCTCTGGGAGGTCTTTCGCGCCCCTCTGGACGAGGCCTTTCAACGCAAAGGCGCCGACCGCCCCCCAGTTGCAGGGCCCCTCAACGACCATGACCGTGCGGTCATTGAGGCCTCTAAAGCCCTCGATGCGGCCAATGCCAGTTGCGATGTGGTCCAAATTCGCTCGGCCATGGCCGCTTTGGATGCGGCCTTGCGCGGACAGGCCCAGCAGGCCAAAACCGTTCAGCCTGCCTCGGTTTCTGCGCCCAGGATGCAGGCCGCTGCCGCAGAGTCGTCTGCAGACACGGCCAAAGCGGCGGCTTCAGAGCCGGTGCCTACCGATGAAGTACAAGAGGGCGCTGCCCCATCCACCGCAGATGCAGACATCATCGCCATCGCCCACCGTTGTAGCCAAGCCATCTAAACCCGTGGTCGCTGTTCGTGGAGACGATCGGCCCGGTCAAAAGCGCACAGAAGCGCCCGCTGGCCGTGACGGTCGACGCGACGCGCGTCCCAGTGAGCGCGGTGCGCGCCCGGGTGCTGACCGAGGCCCAGGCCGAGGCGGTGACCGTTTTGCCGACCGTGCGCCACGGGGCGATTTCCGCGAAGACCGTGGTCCACGCTTGGGTGACGCTGCCTTCCGCGCCCAACGCGAAGCGATGGAGCGTGCTGAAATGTCGCTGCGCAAATTGGCTGCGCAAGCACACGGCGAAACCCTGACCCGTTTGATGTCAGCATGGCAATCGCGTCAAGCCGATGCTTTGCCGACCTCGCAAGAGTTGGGCAAAGCGGTCGCTGCACCCACCCGACAGGCATGGGTGCAAGCCGTTGGTGGCCAAGCCAAGGCGCCTGCTGAGACGGCCTTGTTGCGCCTCGAGATGGCCGCCGAAGTGCCCACACCTGCCGATCAATTGAATGCGCGCCGTGCACTGCAGCTGCAGTTGCTGACCCAGCGCAACCAACCCGGACCCTCTGAAACATGGGCACAGGATGTGGCGCAGGTGTTGTCAGGGCCGCACGAAGAGGCGACTGCGCGTCGCTTGCAAAACGCGCTCAAGAACCTGTTGCGTTCATGATGTTCAGGCGGCGCAAGCCGCCTGATTTTTCAAGCCGAAAGACCTGTGCCCGGCGAGGTTCATGGTCCAGTGACCAATCGCTCAGCACGTGCCGCTGCCCTGTGCCCAGGGGGTGGTCGGCGGGCCGGTGGGTGTGGCCATGGACCATGCGATCGGCCTGCGCCAGCGACAACCAGAACTGGCTCATCTCCGGGTCCGCGTCGGCAAAGCCCATGCCCACCTGCTTTTTTGACTCGCTCAGAGCGCGCAAGCTGCGGGCAAACGCTTGGCGTTCGGTCAAAGGCTTGGCCAAAAAAGCCTGCTGCCATTGTGGACTGCGTGCCTGCTGCCTGAAGGCCTGGTAAGGCTGGTCGTCCAAGCACAGGGCGTCGCCGTGGGTGAGCAAGATGCGCTGTTCGCCCAGTTCGAGCAAAGTGGGGTCGGTCAGGGACGCCACACCACAGCGACCCAGGTAATCCGGACCCACCAAAAAATCTCGGTTGCCAGGCATGAAGGCGACATGGGTGCGTTGCGCGGTTTGGCTCAAAACATCGGCGCAACTTTGCAAAAACGGGTCTTGTGCCGCGGCATCGTCGCCCACCCAAACTTCAAACAAGTCACCCAGAATCAGCACCGCATCTGCCGGAGTTTGGGCCATGTAGGCCCGCCAGGCCTCAAAAGTGGCAGTTTCGGAGGCCTGCAAATGCAGATCCGAGATCAAGTCCACGGTTTGCCATGCCTCAGGCGCGGTCAGCTTGCCGAAGATCGGCGCGGTGGTGCGCGGTTCAAACATGGCCCCAACCCTCAAAGGGCGATGGCTTTTTCGATCACCACGTCTTCTTTGGGCACGTCACCGTGGCCGCCGCGGTTGCCGGTTTTCACGTCCTTGATCTGGTCGACGACTTCGGTGCCCTTGACCACTTTGCCAAACACAGCGTAGCCCCAGCCTTGCATGGAGGGTGCGGTGTGGTTCAAGAAGTCGTTTTTGGCCACGTTGATGAAGAACTGCGACGAGGCCGAGTGAGGCGCCGAGGTGCGTGCCATGGCCACGGTGTACTCGTCGTTTTTCAGGCCGTTGTTGGCTTCGTTTTCGATGGTGGCATCGGTGGGCTTTTGGTTCATGCCGGGTTCGAAACCGCCGCCTTGGACCATGAAGCCGGGGATCACGCGGTGAAAAATCGTGTTGTTGTAGTGGCCCTTGTTCACATAGGCCAAGAAATTTTCGGTCGACTTGGGGGCTTTTTCAGCATCCAGCTCGAGGGTGATGACGCCGTAGCCGGTGATGTGCAGTTCGACTTGTGGGTTGCTCATGGTGTTATTTCAACAAAGTGATGGATTGGATGACAACCGGCGTGCGGGGCACATCGGTTGGGAAGGGGCCGCCAGCGCCTGTGGGCGTGTTGCGGATTTTTTGGAGCACCTCCATGCCGGACGTGACTTTGCCAAAAACGGTGTAGCCGAAGCTTTGAAAGCTGGGATCCAAAAACGCGTTGTCCACCACGTTGATGAAAAATTGTGCCGTGGCCGATTGCGGATCGTTGGTGCGGGCCATGGCCAATGTGCCCGTGGTGTTTTTCAGGCCAGCGGCCAGGGCTTGTCGGCCCTCGTGCGCTACCGCAGCGCGTGTTTTCTTTTCTCGGTATTGGCTGTCGTAGCCCCCCCCTTGGACCATGAAGCCAGGAATCACGCGGTGAAAAATCGTCCCATCGTAGTGTTTGTCGTTCACATACTGCACAAAATTGGCCACAGTTTTGGGGGCCTTGTCGGCGTACAGCTCGGCCTCGATGTCGCCCAGGCTGGTGCTGATGCGCACTTTGCTCGCGGGTGTTGGGTTTTGCGCCCAGAGGGCTGCCGGCGCCAACACACCCAAGGACAACACCAGGCAAGTCAAACGTCGGGGCAGGTTGAAAAATGTGGTCATAGGCTGGTTGATGTCATACAAAAGCTTGGAAGGCCCGATCAAGGGGCCTTCAGGACCTGAACGGTGTTCGCTTGTTTGGTTTGCAGGCGTTTGAGCTGAGGGCTCAGGTTCAAGGCCTGCCCATAGGCGCGAGCGGCCAAGGCCAAATAAAGATCGCCCATGTTTTCAAGGGCCAAGGCGTAATCCGGACGGGCCTGAATCGCCGCTTGCAATGACAACAAGGCCTCTTCATGCCGGTTGGCGCGTGCCAACAAGGCCGCGAGGTTGTTGTGGGGCTCGGGCAGTTCGGGAAAAGACAAAGTCAAGGCCCGCAAGGTGTCCATGGCGGCCTGGGTTTGCCCCTGGCCCGTTTGAATGTGGCTGAGCAAAAGCCGCATTTGAGGGTCGGTGGGGGTGGTTTTGAGTCGGGACTCTGCCAAGGCTTGCGCGGGCTGCCACTGACCGCTTTGAACCAAGTCATTGACTTCGGTGTAAATGTCCGCTCGGGCACCGCTGCTCAAAATCAAGAGGGTGCAACAAGCCATCAAGGTCAGCCAATTTCGCATGCGAGCCCGAAAAAGTGGTGGGTGTGTGCCCCGATGTCAAGGTGGCAAAACCTGACCCAAATAGACCTTCAAACGCCAAGGTACGGGGATATACTGAGCGGCCATTGTAGCGGAGCACCTGCTCTTTTTAGGGTGCCCTAGGCCCTTGTCAGTCCCCAATGGGTGGGTTTGATCGAGGCTCTTGGCGCTCATGCCACAGTCGCCAGTTTGGACTGTCTTCGACTTTCGCGGATTTTTAACCGCCATTTCAATTTTCATTCATGAGTTTGCGCATTTTCAACACGCTCAGCCGTGCTGTATCCGATTTTTCACCGGTTGATCCAGGTCATGTGCGCATGTACGTCTGTGGCATGACGGTCTATGACCTGTGCCATTTGGGTCATGCCCGCTCGATGATCGCCTTTGACGTGGTGCAGCGCTGGCTCAAAGCCAGTGGCTACCGGGTGACCTATGTGCGTAACGTGACCGACATCGATGACAAGATCATCAAGCGTGCCCTTGAGCGTGGTGAAACCATCCGCCACCTGACCGACCGCATGATCGATGCCTTGCATCAGGACGCCGACGCCCTGGGCATTGAGCGCCCCCAGCACGAGCCCCGCGCCACCGATTATGTGCCCCAGATGCTCAGCATGATCGGCACCCTGGAGCAAAAAGGCTTGGCTTACCGCGCGGCCAATGGCGATGTGAACTATTCAGTGCGCAAGTTTGCAGGTTACGGCAAGTTGTCCGGCAAGTCATTGGACGAATTGAATGCCGGTGAACGTGTGGCCGTGGAGACGGACAAGCACGACCCACTGGACTTTGTGCTTTGGAAGCGTGCCAAACCCACCGAACCCGATGACGTTCAATGGGCCAGCCCCTTTGGCACAGGCCGTCCTGGCTGGCACATCGAGTGCTCGGCCATGGCCTGTGAGCTGCTGGGCCAAACTTTTGACATCCACGGCGGCGGGGCCGACCTGCAGTTCCCACACCACGAAAACGAAATTGCCCAAAGCGAAGGTGCCAACGGCCAGCCTCTGGCCCGCTTTTGGATGCACAACGGCTTCATCAATGTGGACAACGAAAAGATGTCCAAGAGCTTGGGCAACTTCTTCACCATCCGTGATGTGTTGAAAGAATTTGACGCCGAGACGGTGCGCTTTTTCATCGTGCGCAGCCACTACCGCAGCTCGCTCAATTACAGCGATGTGCACTTGAACGATGCCAAGGGTGCCTTGAAGCGCCTGTACACCGCACTTCAAGCCGTGCCACCCGCCAATGTGAAGATCGACTGGACGGACCCTTTGGCAGCCCGTTTCAAATCCGCCATGGACGAAGACTTTGGCACCCCCGAAGCGGTGTCGGTGCTCTTTGAACTGGCCAGCGAAGTCAACCGCAGTGGCTCGGCCGAGCGCGCAGGCTTGCTCAAGGTTTTGGGGGGCTTGCTGGGTTTGCTGCAGACCGACCCCACGGCCTACCTTCAAGCTGGGGCCGGTTTGGATGAGGCGGCCATTCAGGCGCAAATTCTGGCCCGGGCCGATGCCAAAAAAAGCAAAAACTTCGCCGAGGCCGACCGCATCCGCAAGAATTTGCTGGCCCAAGGCATCGTGCTCAAAGACGCGGCCGCTGGCACCACCTGGGAGGCAGCTCCATGAGCTCAGCCACGACTGCGGTGACGCCCGTCACGCCCGCTTACTGGGCCGAGGCCTGTGCGCACTTGGCCAAAAAAGACCGGGTCATGAAAAAACTGATCCCCCAGTTTGGCAATGCCATCTTGGAGACGCGCGGCGATGCGTTTGTGACCTTGGCCCGCTCCATCGTAGGCCAACAAATTTCAGTCAAGGCTGCCCAAACCGTCTGGGACCGTTTTTCCTTGCTGAGCAAACGCCTGACGCCTTCAGCGGTGCTCAAACTCAAAGTGGACGACATGCGGGCGGCTGGTTTATCGGTGCGCAAGGTGGAGTACCTGGTCGATCTGGCGGTGCACTTCAGTTCTGGCACGGTGCACGTCAAGGCTTGGCAAGACATGGACGACGAGGCCATCATCGATGAATTGGTGGCCATCCGGGGCATTGGCCGCTGGACGGCCGAGATGTTCCTGATCTTTCATTTGCTGCGCCCCAACGTGCTGCCGCTCGACGATGTAGGCCTGATCAACGGCATCAGCCGAAACTATTTTTCGGGCGAGCCCGTCAGCCGCAGCGACGCCCGCGAGGTGGCCCAAGCTTGGAGCCCTTATGCCACCGTGGCGACTTGGTATATTTGGCGCTCGCTGGATCCGGTTCCGGTGGCGTATTGAGGGCTGGGCAAAGCGTCCACCCGGTTTAGAACAGAGGAGCCCAACTTGGCCAAAAAATCATTTCTCGACTTTGAGCAACCCGTTGCCGAACTCGAAGCCAAGATCGAAGAATTGCGTTATGTGCAGACCGAGTCGGCGGTGGACATCACCCTCGAGATCGAGCAGCTGAGTAAAAAAAGCCAGCAACTGACCAAAGACATCTACAGCGACTTGACCCCTTGGCAGGTCACCAAAATCTCGCGTCACCCCGAGCGGCCCTACACGCTGGACTACATCCACGGCATCTTCACCGACTTTGTCGAGATGCATGGCGACCGCCACTTTGCCGACGATTTGTCCATCGTGGGCGGCTTGGCGCGCTTCAATGGCCAAGCCTGCATGGTACTGGGCCAGCAAAAAGGGCGCGACACCAAAGAGCGCACGCTGCGCAACTTTGGCATGAGCAAGCCCGAGGGCTACCGCAAGGCCCTGCGCCTCATGAAAACGGCCGAAAAATTCAAGCTGCCCGTGTTCACTTTTGTGGACACGCCCGGCGCCTACCCTGGCATTGACGCCGAAGAGCGCGGCCAGTCCGAAGCCATTGGCCGCAATATTTTTGAGATGGCCCAGCTCGAAGTCCCCATCATCACCACCATCATTGGTGAAGGCGGCTCGGGCGGCGCTTTGGCCATTTCGGTGGCCGACCAGGTCTTGATGCTGCAGTATTCGGTCTATTCGGTCATCAGCCCAGAAGGCTGCGCCTCCATCTTGTGGAAGACCAGCGAAAAGGCCGAAGTCGCTGCCGATGCTTTGGGCATCACAGCGCACCGACTCAAGGCTTTGGGTTTGGTCGACAAAATTGTCAATGAACCCGTGGGCGGTGCCCACCGCGATACCGACCAAATGGTGTCCTTTCTCAAGCGGGCCTTGGGTGATGCATGGCGTCAACTGGCCGACCTCAAGCCCAAAGAGCTGCTTGAGCGCCGTTACGAGCGCCTGAACAGCTACGGCCGCTTCACCGACACCAAAGCGGTGAAATAAGCGCGCGGTTCAGCCCAGTGGCCTCAGCCATGACGGCTCACTCCCCACCTTCCCCCGAGCAGGCCCTGGCTGACTTCAGTCCGGGCCTACCTTTTGCCGTGGCCCTGAGTGGTGGGGCCGACTCTGTGGCGATGGTTTTGGCTTGTACAAAGCGCTGGCCTGGGCAGGTGAGGGCGGTACACATTCACCACGGTTTGCAATCGGCCGCTGAGGATTTCGAGTCGCACTGCCAGTCGGTCTGCGCTCAGCTGGGTGTGCCGCTGGCCGTTCGCCGTGTGCAAGCGAACAACGCCTCGGGCCAAAGCCCCGAAGACGCCGCTCGTCAAGCCCGCTACAAAGCGCTCTCGGAGGCCGTGCACACCGAATGGCCCGAGGTGCGGGATGTGGTGTTGGCACAGCACGCCGACGACCAAGTTGAAACCCTGCTCATTGCTTTGTCGCGTGGGGCTGGCTTGCCCGGTTTGGCCAGCATGCCTGCCCACTGGCATCGGCAGGGCCTGATCTGGCATCGCCCTTGGCTCAGCGTGCCCGGAGCCGCATTGCGCGAATGGCTGCAGAGTCAAGGACAAGCTTGGATCGAAGACCCCAGCAACAGCGATCAAAAGTTCACCCGCAACCGCATTCGGTTCCAAGTTTTACCCGCCCTGGCCGAGGCCTTACCTGCTTTTCGGGACACCTTTGCCCGCAGCGCAGCCCACGCCGCCCAGGCCCAAGAGGTGCTGAACGAAGTGGCTGCGCAAGACTTGGCCGTGGTCGGCGTACCCCCGCGCATTCAGGCGCTGCAACAGCTCAGCCGTGCCCGCCAAGCCTTGGTGCTGCGCCATTGGTTGCGACAAAACCATGTCACCACGCCCAGCACCGCGCAGATGAACGAGTTGCTGGGTCAAATCGAGGCCTGCACCACCCGAGGTCATCGGCTGCAACTGAAAGTGGGACTGGGCTTTATCGAGCGAGCCGGTGAGTACCTGACCTGGCACAGCGCATAAGCGCTGCGAACCGCTCAAAAACACCACCGAGGGTGAAAAATCGGGCTGGGGCTTGGGTCAAGAAACTGTCAGGCCGGTGGGTACAATCTAGGGTTTTTCCCGGTCCAGGGGTCAGGTGCTTTGGGCTTGATCACTTGGCTTTATTTTTTCTTCTGCACTTCACATGGCTTTGATCGTTCACAAATACGGCGGCACTTCGATGGGCTCAACCGAGCGCATCCGCAACGTCGCCAAGCGCGTAGCCAAATGGGCGCGTGCTGGTCACCAGATCGTGGTGGTGCCCAGCGCCATGAGCGGCGAGACCAACCGCCTGCTGGGCCTGGCCAAGGAGCTGGCCCCCGCCAAGCCCGACGCCACTTACAGCCGCGAACTCGACATGTTGGCCTCGACTGGCGAACAGGCCTCGTCAGCCCTGCTGGCCATTGCACTCCAATCCGAAGGTCAGCCCTCGGTCAGTTATGCCGGTTGGCAAGTCGCCATCAAAACCAACGATGCTTTTACCAAAGCGCGCATCCAGTCGATCGATGACGAAAAGGTCATGGCCGATCTGAATGCCGGCAAGGTGGTCATCATCACCGGCTTTCAAGGCGTGGACGACAACGGCAACATCACCACGCTCGGCCGAGGCGGCTCAGACACCTCCGCCGTGGCCGTTGCTGCGGCCCTCAAGGCCGATGAATGCCTGATCTACACCGATGTGGACGGCGTCTACACCACCGACCCCCGCGTCGTACCCGAAGCGCGCCGACTGAACACCGTGAGCTTTGAAGAGATGCTGGAGATGGCGTCGCTCGGCTCCAAGGTCTTGCAAATCCGCTCGGTCGAATTTGCCGGTAAATACAAAGTGCCCATGCGCGTACTGTCGAGCTTTACGCCCTGGGACATCGACATCCACGAAGAAGCCACATCCGGCACCCTGATCACTTTTGAGGAAGACGAACAAATGGAACAAGCCGTCGTTTCCGGCATCGCATTCAACCGCGACGAAGCCAAAATTTCTGTGGTGGGCGTACCCGACAAGCCGGGCATCGCCTACCAAATCCTGGGGGCTGTGGCCGATGCCAACATCGAAGTCGACGTGATCATCCAAAACCTGAGCAAAGACGGCAAGACCGACTTCAGCTTCACGGTGCACCGCAACGACTTCGCCAAGACCCTTGACCTGCTCAAGGAAAAAGTCCTGCCCGCCTTGGGTGCGGCCGAAGTGTTGGGCGATGCCAAGATTTGCAAGGTCTCCATCGTCGGCATTGGCATGCGCAGCCATGTGGGTGTGGCCAGCAAGATGTTCCGCAGTCTGAGCGAGGAGGGCATCAACATCCAGATGATCTCGACTTCCGAAATCAAGACATCGGTTGTGATCGATGAAAAATACATGGAATTGGCTGTGCGCGCCCTGCACAAAGCCTTCGATCTCGATCAAGCCTAAGTTATAATTTGCCCACTGGAAACGTGACCGAGTGGCCGAAGGTGCTCCCCTGCTAAGGGAGTATGGGGTGTAGAGCCTCATCGAGGGTTCGAATCCCTCCGTTTCCGCCAAGATAAGCCCTAAGTAATTGATTTACTTAGGGCTTTTTCTTTTTATTGTTAGAAAATATATGCCAAAAAATTTGGTTTTTTAGTGGGTTAATTGCTTAAAAAATAGGCAAATATCACAGAATAGCACTTCAAATGAGCGTGGACATCTCCATCAATGGGTGTGATGACTGCAGCGATCTCAACGCTCGGATACAAGTTCATAGCGCAAAGCCCAATTGCGCTGACAGCCATGTGGTCCAGTTCTTCGAACTGTCCGGGTTGACGTTGTACATGCCCCCTCCCAAGTTGGCGATCAGGCCCACCTTGTCAGAACCTGCATCGCTCAGGCTATCGCCAAAACCTACCATCGAGCTGAATTTCACTTTTTGGGGCTTGGTTGCCATCAGCACCAGGACCGCCACAAAAAAAGCCAACACCAAAGCGCTCAAAAAAAGCAGCCCCAATGCCTAAATTCGACGCATGCATTACTCCTGAAGGCTGCATTTAATCCAGACGATTGAAATGCCACGACCATGCGAACGTGGGGGACATCGACTTAAAAAAAGCGGGGTAATGGCCTCATCAATTGGAAGGGACTTTTGATTTTTAAAACCGAAAAAATGTTCAATAAACATTCAGAATCGTCACCACCCGATTCAAATTGAACATGGGCAATGCCGCGCAAGAGCATGATGGAGACACCCGCAGACCGGTGGGCATACCGCCCAGTTCCAGGGTCTTCAAAATCGAGGTGCCACTGCGATCGAGGACGATGAGTTGACCCTCGTTGGTCGCTACCAACACATAAAGCCCGCTGGGTGAAACGGCCAAGTAACTGGGGCTTCCTGCGATTGAAATCTCCTGAATCTTTAGCGTGTCGGTCGAGATGACCATTAACTTACCCGCCGATGGTCGCAGCACAAAGAGTTTGCTGCCATCGGGATTCAAAGCCAGCGCTGCTGGGCCGTTGCCAACCGCAATGGTCTGACTCAAAGTTCGACTGGCCACATCAATTTGAGCCACATAATCCGTCAATCCACATGAGGTATAAACCGTGCTTGAATTGGGTGAGAAGACCCCGTAAGAGCAATTCGGCCCATCAGTCAATACATTGTCGACAGAACTGTCGTTGCTCTCAAAAAGACCGATGCTGGTCGTCAAATTAAGGACCGAAAAGAAAACCGTACCCGTTCCATTGGCGACCAAGCCACCCGGCAGAGTGGCGGTCACGGAACTGACAACTGAGCCTGTTGCCGTGTCAATTTTCGAGATGGCATTGGGGGCCAAGCCACCCGGCGGCGGGTTGCCGCCGTTGGGTATGAATAAAAAGGCCCCATCACCACTCATAACCCCTTTGCCGGCCCCTGCTGCCACGGTGATGGTTCTGACGGGTGACTTGGATTGAAGATCAATTTCGGTCACAGTCCCCGAGGTGGTTTTCCTATTGGTGACATACGCTCTTGCGCCGTTGGGTGATATGACCACTCCAATGGCAGTTTGGCCGGCGGCAATGTTGCTCACCATGCCGCTGCTCAGGTCGATCACGCTCGCATCGTTCGAGCCAGAGTTTGCCGTCACGATTTGCGTCCCCGATGGACTGATGGCCAAATCAACAGGCTCGCTCCCCACCGCAAAAACGGTTCCCAGCTCTGGGAGGGGATTCGTGGTGCCGAGTCCGCTTGAGTCACCACCACAAGCGGCCAGAAAAATCATTGAAACGCCAGACACGATGGCGGTAAATTTGCCCTTACGTAGCGGCCGAAATCGGTCTACGCCTGATTTCCAGGTTCCCATATGTTGTCTCCTATTGAATTGTCAAGAATGCCAGATGTGCAAAAAACTTCAAGACAAAACAGGGCGAGGGCTTGAAATCAGCAAGCCTGCCGTGGTCGCAGGCGGGCCGTGATGATCAGGGCGCTGGCTTGCCGCCGTATGGTTTTCGCCCAAATGACTTCACCCGGAAACGCCCACATCACCACCAGCGTGACCAAGTTACGCGCGAAGAAGGGGAAATATTTAGACGACAAGATTGCCGCATATTGAAGCTGGTGGTTTGACCTTGACATCAAGCAATCAAAACAAAGTCCGAAAACGCCGTACTTGCAGACGAACCAAGGAGTGCGATCTGCACAGCCGCAACCGAACCTGACCCGTCAGCGTCGTAGTACAGCGCACCTGTGGTGGTGTTGAAGACGACTCGATCATTCGCATCATTGCCTTTGACTGCACCTGCGGCTGCCCAGAAAGCATTGTTGCTCAGGTTGCCAGTTGCTCCTGAAATGGCAAATACCGACTGGCTCAAATGAATCTTGTCTGTACCCGACACAAAGTCCAATATCGTGTCTACGTTTTTGGCGGTTGCTGAGTTGAAGACGAAGACATCCCTGCCAGTGCCACCCGAAAGGGTGTCATTGCCCAGACCGCCTACCAGGGTGTCGTTGCCAGCGCCTCCGATGAGGCTGTCGTTGCCAGACCCTCCGATGAGGCTGTCGTGACCTGCACCACCGTTGAGGGTGTTAGCGGCGGAGTCACCCGTTAAGACATCTGCGTAGGCCGAGCCAAGAATGTTCTCCACCCCTTTGACCTTGTCCACGCCCCCGAGGCCACTTGCGGACACGTAACCGCCTGAATCCTTTGCGCCGCCAAGATTGAGGGTCACACCCCATTGCCGGTGCCCCCGTTGAGCGTGTCGTTAGAGGCTGAGCCAATGGGCAGTGTAGAAATGAGAGTAACAGTGCCGATGCCGTTATCCAAGTCATCAAGACTACTGATGAAGCCGAGCCGTTCAACGTTTGTGAAGGTGGCGGTTTCTAAGACGGTTGCGCCAACCAGCAAGGCCTTGGCCGAAATCTTGTATTCAGTTGCAGTGACTTTGGTGAGCGTGTAGTCGCTCAAAGAACCAGTGAGGATGAGGGTGTCTTCGCTCCCATCTCCACCGTCAATGGTGTCTTTACCGCCTGTCATAAAGGCCGAACCTTGTTGGCCCACAAAATTCGTACCTGAAGAAGCGCCAAAGTTGAAGAAGAAGGAATCTTTACCAAGGCCGCCGTTCATGATGTCGTCGCCATCACCACCAAAGAGGAAGTCATCCCCAGCGCCGCCAATCAATGTGTCGTTACCCCCCATGCCGAATAGCCCATCATCACCGCCATTGCCAGTGAGGGTATTGACTGCATCGTTGCCAATCAGGCCTTGGCCCAGGTCGTTGCCAGTCAGGTTGATAACATCGTTGGTATTGGCGCCGGTGAGAAAGCTGGCGGCCAACATGTCCTCGACGGCGACGTTGGCAGCCAATGTGTAGGAGACTGAGGCAATGACAACGTCATTGTTGTTGCCCATGCTGAATTTTTCTTGATCCAACGTGTTGTCACTGACGGATTCGATGATCACATCGGTTGCTGCATCGACAAAGTAGGCATCATTACCCGAGCCGCCCGTCATCGTGTCTGCACCAGTACCGCCATTGAGGGTGTCGTTGCCCAGGCCGCCTATCAGGCTGTCGTTGCCAGCGCCTCCGATCAGGCTGTCGTGACCTGCACCACCGTTGAGGGTGTTAGCGGCGGAGTCACCCGTAAGGACATCTGCATAGGCCGAGCCAAGAATGTTCTCCACCCCTTTGACCTTGTCCACGCCCCCGAGGCCACTTGCGGACACGTAACCGCCTGAATCCTTTGCGCCGCCAAGATTGAGGGTCACACCCACGCATAGGAAACGGTATCGATGCCAGTCCCACCATCCATGGTGTCAGCAAAAGAGCCAGCGCCGCCGTCCAAGGTATCGTTGCCTGCACCACCGTTGAGGGTGTTAGCGGTGGAGTCACCCGTAAAGACATCTGCGTAGGCCGAGCCGAGGATGTTCTCCATTCCTTTGACCTTGTCCACACCCCCGAGGCCACTTGCGGACACGTAACCGCCTGAATCCTTTGTGCGGCCAAGATTGAGGGTCACACCCGCCGAGAGCGTAGATGTGAGAGACGCATAGGAAAGGGTATCGATGCCAGTCCCACCATCCATGGTGTCAGCAAAAGAGCCAGCGCCACCGTCCAAGGTATCGTTACCTGAACCACCAATCAAGGTATCGTTGCCATTACCGCCACTCAGACTGTTTGCTCCAGAGTTGCCAGTCAGGGTGTTGTCCAGAGTGTTGCCCGTGCCATTGATGGCTGATGTGCCGGTCAGAGTGAGGTTCTCTAAGTTTGCGCCTAATGCGTAGTTCACTGAAGACTGAACTACGTCTTTACCCGCACTGGTGGACTCGAGGATGGTGTCGGTCGTGGAGTCCACCACATATGTGTCGTTGCCTGCGCCGCCGACCAGTTTGTCAGTTCCTGCGCCACCATTCAGGGTGTCATCGCCCTCTAGCCCATAGATGTCATCGTTTCCGGAGGTGCCAACAAGATTATCATGACCTGATGTGCCATTGATCGTCTTGGCAACGGTCGTGAAGTCGTAGGGGTTTGAGCCTGTGCCAGCCCAGTTGTTTCCGGCACTGTCTTTGATCACGTCAGAGGTGGCCGTGACTGTGTAGCTGGTGTCGAAGGCAAGATCATTGGCCGGGTTGATGGTGACGGTAGAGCCGTTGAATGTGACTTGGCTGGAATCTGTGGCGGCAATGGTGCCAATCGTGGCGGACCCACTTTTGATGACAAAGCTGC
>JAJTEW010000014.1 GCA_021299875.1 Comamonadaceae bacterium
CTTCTGAGTCTTGTCCGATCTGGAGCCGACCCGCTGCAGCTAGCAGGGCCAGTTTGGCGCGGTCGGGGTGGTGTTGCAGGGTATCGCGGTCTAGCTTGGCCAAGCTGTGCCAGTCGCCAAACTGCCATTGTGTGCGGGCACGCTCCAGCAAGTTTTCGTCGTAGGGGACCAGATGGCTTGCTGCGTCGATGGAATCAAACTGTTCTGCCATTTGGCTGTTTGATTCCGCTTGGGGCAGCGATGCCGTTCCCGGTTGGTCAGGTTGTGACGAACCGAATGCTTTCTTTAACCAGTGACCCAATGCTTTGAACATCGCAATCGCTCTCAAATGCCTTGCTCACGCAAGAGCAGGTCTTTGATCAATTCGATCTGGGCCTCAGCTTTCACCAGCTCTTCGTGTTGCAGGTGTTGGCGGTTTTGCAAGTCTTGGTTGGCACTTTCAAGTTGCTGCAGCCGCTCTTGGCTTTCTTTGTGCTTGGCTTCTAGAGTTTGTTTTTCTTTGGCCAATGCATCTCTGTCGGTTTTGGCCTTGTTTGCAGATGCAGTTTCGGCTTCTTTGGCTTTGGCGAGGGCGTCGCGCTCGGTTTCCAAATGCGCATAGCGCTTGCTGGCCTGTTCCAGTGCGCTTTGCAAGCCCGCTTGCGCCTGGGTTATGGCACTGAGCTGGCCTTTCAGGTCCGTTTGCGCTTGGCTGTTGATGCCCAGTTGGGCTTGTGATTCGGCGATTGCATTTTCTAATGCTTCTAGCAGCAACTGCAATTTCGCTTTGGCCTGAGCCAATGCATCGCGTTCTGCAAGCGCTTGGGTCTTGGCAGTGGTTTCTACTTCTTTGGCTTTGGCCAAGTCATCGCGCTCAGCCGTCAGTTGTGCTTGCTGCTGGGCCGCACTTTCAAGCGCGCTTTGTAGGCCCGCTTGCGCCTGGGTGATGGCACTGAGCTGGCCTTTCAGGTCCGTTTGCGCTTGGCTGTTGATGCCCAGTTGGGCTTGTGATTCGGCGATGGCATCTTCTAATGCCTTAAGCTGGGACTGCAATTGTGATTTAGCCTGAGCCAAAGCATCGCGTTCTGCCAGAGCTTGGGTCTTGGCAGCGGTTTCTAGTTCTTTGGCCTGTGCCAGTGCATCGCGCTCGGCTTCCAGTTGTGCGTGGCGCTTGGCCGCCTTTCCCAATTCCAAAGCGGTATCGCGCGTAAACCAGGCGTGACCAAATGCAGGGTGTTGACTTTCGACCCAGCCAACTTCTATCCAACCTGATGTGCGCATTTGGTCAGAGAGCGAAACGCGATTTGCCATGAGACTGCGTGCACACACCACATGCGCAGATTGAAGGACCGTGCCGCCACCAGACAAGACATCAGCTGCTGGCAGGCAGTCAATGAGGAGCCAAGTATGCCCTTCACTTTGAGTCAGAGGCCAATGCGAAGAAATGTCTGGCCAAAGTTCATCCAACGAGCGGGTTGCTATGGTTTGGGTGGCCGTTGTTTGCAGGTGGGGCCATGCGTGCTGCAGAGAGTCAGGGGGCAGCAAACCGCTTTCGCTGGGGTTGCTGGCCAGGTGATAAGTCTGTTCAGCGTTTTGGGCTGAAAGTGTGGCATGTATGGTTTGCCAAGGCTTGTTGGGTGGCTCCAATGTCTGAGCCAGTGCCAGCGCTTGAGCCCGGCAAGCTGCGGCTTTGCTTTCTTCGGCTTCGATCACCACAGCATTGGGCACTTGCCATTGGGTCCATTGCGTGAGATCACCCATGCCGTTGCCCCAGCCCACATGCACCAGCATGGTGGGCGGGAAAATGGCCCGCAAAATTTGAGCAACGGCTTGTGTGGCAATCGGTACAAGCATGTCTTTGCGCTCCGTCATGCTGTCCGCCTTTTGGCTTTGGTCGCAACTTTGGTCGCAGCCTTGACTTTGACAGCTGGCTTAACCGACTTTGATTTGGCAGCCATGGGTTTTTGCGGGACCTTGGTCACCACTTTGGCAGTAACAACAGGCTTAGCAGGTTTGACCTTGACTGGCTTGGGCTTGGGCTTGGGCTTGGGCTTGGGCTTGCGCGGCGCTCTGGATGGCACAGGCGCTGCATGAGGCGGCTGCAACATGCTGGGTGCTACATCCATGGCCGTGATGGGGGCCTTGGGCAAATCCACTGAAAGTTTGGACCAATTATTCATTTCAGTGGCCGCTTGAACCCATGTGGTCCAGCCTTTCGCTAACTTCACCCCTTGGTTTTGCAAGGTGGCCAGCATAAAGGGCAAGAGGCGAACGGTATTTTGCAGCCACTGTTGGTCTAGCGGACTCAGCGCATGCCAGGTTTGGGGGTTCCAGCCTTTAGGCCCCAATTGCAAAGCCATCACAGCTTGGCCAGCAGAACTTTTGACGTTGTACTTCCAGTTTTCAAATGGGTTGCCGACCGTTTTTTCATCAAAGATGAGGTGCGCGCTGGTCATGGCCGATCCGGCGGCGAGATTGAGTTGGATTTGAAATTCGAATGGATTGGCCTTCAGGCCTTGCAGGTCTGCATGGGTCAGCCGCAAGCCGATCACACTTTTTTGATCGGTATTTTGTTGGCCAAAAAGTTGGATGTCGTCAAAGCGAAGCAGAGTGGGCACTTTGTCCAAAATTTGTTGCTGCGTTTTGAGCCCCTCTAAAAGTGCTGGGCCGTGGCTGATTTGCTTGGCCATGGCTGCCGTTGAAACAGCCTTTATCAACTTGTCGGTCAATTGCCGAACCAGGTGCCAGTCGGTGGTACCCAGTTGCAATAAGGTTACCGATCGTTTTTTCGGGTCTTCTTTCCCTTTGACCGGAATGATGGACAGTTGGGGTTCTTTGGCGGCAATGAGTGGCCAGCGGTGGATGGGCGAAAGGCCCTTGGCCTCTTTGGTAAATACCAAGCCAGTCACGCCGTTTTCGATAAAGGTTTTGAACTCAAACGGGCCTTTCATCACATTACCGACCTGCAGCTGGTTGATGCGCCATTGGGCGGTGAGATCGGCCTTGGATTCAGACAAAATTTCCAGAACTTCAAAGTCCTGCAGTTCGGGATGACTTTGCACCGCACGCAGCCAACGGCCTTGCAGTTTTTGAACCTCGATTTGTCGCTCTTTGTGTTGGAGGTAATATTTTTCCTGCTCTTCTTGCGCGTGGTGCATTTGCTCCAAAAGCAGTTTCGATTTGTCTTGTAGTGCTTTGATTTTTTCTTGCGCTTCTTGGTTAGCCAACGACAACTTTTCCAGCTCTTCTTTCACTTGCTCTAGTTGCGCAGAAACCATTTCAGACGCCTTTTTCAAGTCTTTGTTCTTTGACAAAGCTTCTTGCTTGGCGGCGTCAAGTTCATCTTTTTGCTTTTTGAGGGTGGCACTGATCTGTTGTTCTGTGGCCAATTGGTTCAGTACGTCTTGTTTTGCAGCGGTTTCTTTATTGATCTTTTCTTGAGCTTCTTGATTGTCCCAGATGAGTTTTTCCAGCTTTTCTTTCACTTGCTGCAGTTGCACAGAAACCAGGTCAGACTCTTTTTGCAATTCGTTATTCTTGGCCAGCGCTCTGCGCTTGGCAGCGAGATGCTCATCTTTTTGTTTTTTGAGGCTCACGTTGATTTTTTTCTCAGCCGCCAATTTGTTCAACGCTCCTTCTTTATCGGCTGTTTCAACTTTGACTTTTTCTTGAGCTTCTTGGTTCATCAAAAAGTATTTTTCCAGCTCTTCTTGCACCTGGTGCAGTTGTGTCAAAAGCAGGTCAGACTCTTCTTGTAAATCTTTGTTTTTAGCCAAGGCGTCTTGCGTGGCGGCAATTTCTGCTTTGGCTTTTTCTAAATCTTGAGTTCGCAATGCATTGATGTCGTCAATTTTTTTCTGAGCCCGTTCCAGTTGCCCTTGCAACTCAGTGCGTTCTTGCAGGTGCCCATACATCTCGATGAGGTCTGTCGTTTCGATTTGATCTGACGCCGCGGGCCAGTGCGAGGGGCCAATGAGCGATTGAAGCTCATGGTCTATGTGTGCTGTTTGGGGGTGTCCACTCAATATCCGCAACGCAATGTGTTGCAGCAAGGCCGTGGGGTGCCCCAGAGTTTGCGCATGGGCAAGCGCAGGGTCGAGTGGGATCTGCCAATCTCGTTCAATTCTTTGTATCAGCGTGCTGGGTTGAGACTGAACTTCTGCATCCCACACCAACAGGCTTCTGTCGGGGTTGCGCAAATGAAATTTCAACATGTCTTGGTGGTTTTGGGCCCAAAGTGCCAAATGCCCAGACATGTTGGCCGGGGCTTCGCCTTGTTCAACCAATCGGCAGATCAATGATTGGCGGTCTTCGCAGATCAAAACAAATCGGATATTAGAGTCCAACTGGGCCCAAAATTCGAGCCATTGCACAGCGCCAGGGTGCGCCCACCCCCAGTGGGCCGAGTCCATGTTGGCCACCATCAGATCAATGGCCAGTTGTTGCCAAATGCGGCTTGGTTGTTTTATCCGGTCTGCAGATTGTGAATGTGTTGACTGCCCGCTCGGTGGCAGCGCGCTGGACACCCGCTCATGCCAGCGGACAAGGTCAAGCGTCGGATCGCGCTCCAGTGGCAGGTGCGGCGCCATGCCGCAAGCCAACAGGGCACGCTCCGCCAACTTGGTCGATGCATTCGAAAAGCCGGTGATACAAAGAATGGTCATATTCAACAACGACGGATCAAGTGCGAACAGCCGCCAGCGATGTGTTGTAGGGGTTTTGCACTTCGGCGATCGGTACTGCAGCGTGCAAATCGGTCGGGGTAATGGGCTCGATGTGTTGCATGATCCAAGCCTTGCCCATGACATGGGCCAGATACAAGCCTCTGTAATTGACCCAAGCGGCTAAATGCCATTTGGACTTTTGTGCAAGGCCCAGGTCTTTCAACTCACGCAAATAACGCAAATGCGTGTTCAATGTTTTTTCTTGCTCGGGCAATGGAACCTTGAAAGCACGAAACTTCGAGTTCTTGAGCATCAGGAACACGCTCAACAGCCTGGCGACGATCAATGCCAAATGGCTCATGCGTCCTGGCACGGGGGGCTCCTTGAAGAGTTTGTCTTTGTCCGTCTGGCTCAAGTTATTTTGGGCTTGGCTGAAAACCTTCTCTACAAAGCTAACATACTTTGCCCAAAATTCTGGGGAGGCCACCATCAAGTGCCCTGTCGCAAACAAGCTGGAGTGGCTGATGGAATCCACAGGCGCATCGCTCAAGCCAGAAGCCTTCAAGAATTGGCGACTCAAGGCGACGAATTCTGGGTGTGTGACCTGTGGAGACCGCCAGGGGTTGTGGTAGATGGCTTCCAACTCTGGATGCGCGGAGGCATAGTACAAATCAAATCCTGGGTTCGACTCAATGACCGTCCGCAAACCCTGCCCTGACAAGCCCGTTCTTTTGGTGAAGTCTGGCGTCAGCAGTCCCCACGCCGTGCATTGTTGAAGAGCAGGGTCGCGTTGGGCCACGCACAAGGCATCGAGGATCTCGGAAAAACCCATGTCCCCAGGGCTGGGTTGATAGGCCTTGAAGGAGGGGTCGTTGCTTTTTTGCCCCTTGACCGTCAGTTGCAACAATTGAATGCCGTTGCCAGTGGCTGGCGCTTTGGCATTGGGTTTGGCTTTGGTGTCAACGGGCGTCTTGACGACGGTTTTTTTGACCGCATTTTTTTTCTGCTCCTGCACAGGCTGCGCAGAAGTGGCTTTTGCAGCCACTTTTTTGGGCGCGCGCACCACCTGTTTCACAGGGGCGTTTTTGGGGATTGGCGATTTCGCTGCTTTTTTGGCCACCACCGGGGCTGCCTTTTTTGGAGCGGCGGTGGGGGTGTTTTTTTTCTGTGAAGGCATGTGTGAGTCTCCTCTTTTAATCACAAAACATGAAAGTTAAACAACAACTCGTTGGCGAGTGATTCGTGGTCGAGGCGTGGGCTGTTTTTGGTCAACAAGCTTCGCCCAGCGGGTGCGTGGCATGGGATGCCGGTAAAGTGCTCAGTGGCGCAGTCTTGGAGGTCCATCCCAGCGTAAAAACAATGAGACTCGGTATGTCGTTCGCAAAACAGCCGCCCAGACCGTGTCAAGCTTGGCACCCCCATGGCCAAGGCTTCTATGGTGGTCAAGCCACCGCTGTAGGGCCAGGTGTCCAAGGTCAGATCCAATTGAGCTACCGCCTGCAAATATGCAAAGTGGTTGGCGGGTGTGACAAATTCAACGTGTATACCTGGCAAATCAGTCCGTATGCGATCGCGAATGTTTTTTTGCTCGTAACGTTGGTCGATGAATTTCAATCGCAGTTCTTTGCCTTGTTCAGCTTGTGCCAACTGCCATGCCGGCACCGATGCCCGCAGTTCAGCCAAAAACCCTCGGGACACCTTGGCCGGGTTGGCGATCACGCCAAAATCTGAGTAGCTCTTTTTTTTGAGTTCACGCTTGGGCATGTAGGGAGGGGGCGTGTAAGTGACATAGCCTGATGCCAATCGAATCAAAGGTTCACTGTACAAATGGTCCACGCCAGGCGGTGTTTGGTAGGCGTCACTCAGATAACCGTCAAAGCAGCGCAGGCCAGTGGTGGCCGATTGCCCCCCCACCCACTTGAACATTTTTTGGGCAGGCTTGACGGAGAGCGCATGAAGGCCCACAGGGTCCATCCAACCGCCCAAATCAAGCAGCACATCCAAGTGGTGCGATTTCAAAACACCGGCCAGCTCTTCTGCCGTGCACAAATTGACGTCCACCCAATCTTGGGCCAAGGCTTGAAAAGACTGGGTGGCCCAGTCGTTTTTTTTGCCACGGCTAAAAAAAACCAAATCCACCTCATTGGCCAAAGATTGAAGCGCACCGTAGGTGAAAAAATACACCGGCGACACGGAAAACTGTGGCGACAACAAACCCACTTTCAGGCGTTGGCTTGCTTTCAGGCTGACGCCTTTGGGTGGTTTGGGTGCTTGCTGCCGATCAGCCGAAGTTTCAACAGCCTCTGGCAATTGCAAATGCGTCTGCGAAAATTGGCACAAGGCCGCACTGATGGCCTCTGCATCCACACGCTCAGGACGGTCGTAGAGTTGCGAAATCAGCAACACCGCTTGCGCTTCCCTCTGGTATGGGGTGTTTAAAAACGGTTCAACCAAAGAGCAAGCACGTGCAGCGTCGCCACCGTGTTGCATCAACAATTTGGCGAGCTCAATGATGATTTCTGCACTGTGGGGTTGCTGAACGACCAGTTTTTCAAGCAGCTCGAGGGCTTGTTTTTTTTTGCCATTGGCGGTCAAAGCCTTGGCCTGTATCAAGGCAGACTGCCACTGCTCGGGCTTGAGCTGCATGGCGCGCAAACTGTGCTTTTCAGCCAGCGCACTGTTGCCCAAAGCCAAATAGCACAGCCCCAAATTGTGCTCAATGACCGGTTCGTTCGATAACCTGTCCGCAACGCTCAGGTAACCTTGCAGGGCACTAGACCAGTTTCCTGCGCGCCGATGTGCGTCCGTTTGGAGCAGGTGCTGACGTAGTTCTGGAGTCATGTGGGATACCGATAAGTTTTCGGTTTACTCGGTGAACAACATGTCGTTGATCTGCGTCAAGGCCGCATCTGCGTCAGTCGCGCTCACAGTCAGCAGTGACAGAAAAGTTTCTCCCAAACGCAATTGGGCTGAAGCATAGTCAGCGCGCGCTTGAAACACGGCCTGCAACGCATTGAGCACATCGAGCTTGGTTCGAACACCCCCTTTGAAGCTTTGTTCATTGGCTTCCAGGCTGAGCTCGGAGGCCTTGATCGCTTCATCTCGGACCCATAATTCGGACTGCACTGCCTCCAGTTGGTTGTAAAAGCGCTCCACATCCAACCTGATCTGTTGGCGGGTGTTGCGTTCGTTCTCTTGTGCTTTGTTCAGCTCCAAATCGGCCGCGGCCCCTTTGAAAAAACTACCCGCCTGAATCGGTACGTCCATCCTGAGGGCAATGCCTGAGTTACTCAGTGCAGAATTGCTGCCACTTTGTGAGCGTTGGACAAATGCATTCAGTGATGGAAAAAATGCGGCACGAATTTTGAGTTTGGAAATTTCAGCCAAAGTAATGCTCACCGCATTGGATCTGAGTGCAGGACTGCGTTGTTCAGCACGCAGCATGAAATCGTCCAGCGGTGGCAAGCGAAGACCCTCTGGTTTTGTCTTCAATGTGTACGCGCCCTTGGTGGGTACGTGACCTACCAAGGCCATGTACTGACGCTCAGCTGCAGCATTCGCCGCTTTCAAAACAAAGCTTTGCGACTTAACTTGAGCCAGCCGAACTTCTGTGTCACGGACGTCCGTGATGGTCCCCATGCCCAACTCGAAAGCTCGCCGGGCCGATGTGGCTTGAGCCTCGAGTGCATTCAAACTTTTGAGGTTGAGCGACAGTTTTTCTTTGGCATCAACCAGTCCTGAAACAGCCTTGAACAGGCGTTGTGCCAGGTCGTATTGACTCTGTTCTAATTTGGCCCCTGCCAAAGCCAGTTTGGGATCGACCTCTTTTAAGGTCAGCCATTTTTCATAACTCAATATGGGTTGGGTCAGTGAAACCGTTGTCCGGTCGCTGTTTTCGTTATCGAGCTGCGATATGCGCGTTCTGGCCTCAGGGTAATAGGCCATGCTGGCAATCTTTGCATCTAATTTTCCAGACTGGTTTTCAATGCGCGCTGCGGCAAACGTGGGATCAAAATCACGTGCCTTTTGAAAATCCATCAGCAAGCTTTGAGCATTTGAAACAGCTGGAAAAATCAAAAAAACCACTGCTGATAACGCAGATTTTCTCAAGGCAAATGGCAGGTTGGTGAACAAAAACCTCATGACTTCAGTCCTTGAAAGAGGCTGTAAATCTGTCGGTCAATGGTTTGACGAGGTACGTCATGAAGGTCCGCTCGCCACTTTTGATCACCACTTCGACGGGCATACCGGCAACGATTGATTTTTCACGAAGCTGCTGTTGCCCTTCTGGCGTCGTTTCAATTTGGGCCAAAAAATACTCTTGTGGAAACAGGGGAGGCAAAGGGGGTAAACGGTCAGCCCCAACCAATTTGACCAACCCTGGAATGACGGGGGTCGTTATTTGGTTGAAGGCTGTAAAACGGAGATCAGTGACCATGCCGACCGAAACTTTATCGATCATTTCTGGCGGTACTGCCGCTTCAACAATGAGCTTTTGTTCCTTGGGCACAATTTCCATCAGAATTTGCCCTCCACTGATCACGCCACCGACTGTGTGCGCCTTCAAGGCCACCACCACACCGCTGGTGGGCGCTTTGACGTTACTCAAGCTTTGATCAAAGCGCAATGACAGCACCTTGGCACGCAAACCTTCTTTGGACTTTTGAGCCTCATTGAGCTCGGTGTCGACTTGGCGGTTGAAGGCGGATTTGATTTTGCTCAGTTCTAACTCATTGGAAGCCAATGAAGTCTTGATCGTTGACATTTCAGCTTGCAGACTGGTCAGGCCAATTTGTGCTTCTACGCTGGATCGTTCCGCATTGTTGGCGTTGGTTCTGGGTACAAACCCATCCACTGCCAATTTGCGCATGCTCTCGGCATCTTCGTTGATCGCACCAATTTGAGACTCTCGCAGCTTCAATATTTTTTGTTTGTCTTGAAGTTGCTCGCGCAGACCTTGTGCTTGCCTGATCAAGATGTCTCTTTGCCCTGTGTATTCCGAACGCCTCGATGAAAAAAGAGCAGACTGAAGAATCATCGCTTCCGCGACTTGGGTGTTCTTTCCCATTCCCAATAACTCGGTATCCCACTTGATGCTTTTTTCATCCAGTCTTTCAGCCAAAAGGCGGGAGTAAGATGCGAGCGCGTTGATGAATTCATTTTCAGCTTGAAGAAAATTGGCATCTACATTGAGCGGGTTGATTTTCAGCACCACATCGCCTTCAAGGACCTCATCACCCTCACGCACCAAGATTTGTGACACCACTCCCCCTGATGGGTGCTGCACGGCCTTGCGACTGCCTTGGACGACCACTTTTCCTTGGATGACGACGCCTTGATCGAGAGGGGCTGTGACAGCCCAAACCAAAAAAATTCCAAAAGCCACCATGACCACTTTGCCTGATTGGCGTTTGACCTGGGACTCTTCGATCCGAACTGGCTCCATGCCTTCTTTTTTAAGGTCTTCAGGAATGTAGGGGTTGAACGATTTGGCCCATTGGGTCAAGCGGTCAAATAACCAATTGAGACCCGTTGGTCTTTTTTGTTGGTGTTTCATGCCCCTTCTCCTTGCGGGGCAGGAGCCGCAGCTGGTTTTTGCTGCTTGATCAAAGTGGCCTTTTTTTCATTCAGTTGATTCAGTACTTCTTGGGTTGGACCCAACAGCATTTGCTGCCCATTTTTCAGGACCAGCATCATGTCTGCGACAGCCAACAACTTCGGTCGATGCGTGGTGAAAATGACGGTGGTTTTCTTCAGCTTCAAATTCTTGATCAAGCGAATCAAATCCGCTTCACCAGCGTCATCCATGCTGGCGTTGGGTTCATCCATCACCAAGTAAACAGGGTCGCCATAGATTGCCCTGGCAATGGCGATTCTTTGCCTTTGTCCACCCGTGAGCGCTTGCCCCGTCTCGCCCACCAAGGTTTCATAGCCCTTGGGGAATGAAAGAATGGTCTCGTGAATGCCCACAGCCTTGGTGGCGGCAACGACTTTTTCTGGGTCAACCGGTCCAAGCCTGGCGATGTTTTCAGCCAATGTGCCTTCAAACAAATCTGTCTCGAGTGGCGCATAGCCAATGTACGCACCCAAATCGTCACGGATCCAAGGGGCGACATCCGCGCCATCCAACCGCACATGACCACTGCTGGGATACCAGAGCCCCACCAGGGCCCGGGTCAGAGAAGTTTTACCCGCTGCAGTGGCGCCAATCACGCCCAGCACTTGTCCCGGTTGAAGCTTGAAATTGATCTGGTCCAAAATGGCTTTGCCGCCTTGGGGCTTCACGACCAAATTTTCGACCACCAAATGCCCAGTGGGTGCTGGCAATGTCATTCGAGCCGATTGTTCATCGTCTTCGGAAACAATCAAATTCAGCCGCTCTAATGACTGGCGTGCAGCCTGAATATGAGGCCAACTGCCCATCACTTGCTTGATCGGTTTTATGGAACGGGTCAGCAAAAATGAAGCGGCAATCATCATGCCGCCGGTGATCTCTCCAATGATCACCAAGTAGGCGCCCAGCGCCAGTTGCATAGAGGGCATGGCATGGCCCAAATAGCTGGTGAAGCCACCTACCAGTCCTGCTGATTCGCTGGCGTTGACTTGCATGCCCAGAAAATACTGGTGCTTCAAGAACCATTTTTTGCGAATAGAGCCCAACATGCCCAAAGCCAAAGCGGTGTTGGATTTGTTCAAGGTCTGCGCTGCCAACCTTGCGGCTACGGAAGCCGCCGTATTGGCCTCGCGCAAGGCCGGTGTGGTGATGCGGCTGGTTGAATAGAAAGCGATGAATTGCAACGCGGTCGCGACAAAGATGAAGACGGCCAAGTAAGGATGAAATGCCCATCCAATCAGTATAAAAATGATGGCAAATGGTGCGCTCATCAAAGCCAATATCGATTGACCGGTCATGAACTGACGCAGCTTGACGACATCTTCCATCACTTGGTGCACATCGACATCCTTGCGTGCCACATAGCGTCTGAATGAAGTGTCAAACACTTTTGCTGCAATGTCCCAATCCATGCGCAGCGAGATGCGAATCATCATGCGTGTTCGTATCCAGTCCAACGCCGACCAGAAGCCATAAGCCAGTAAGACCAGCACGCCCAGAGAGACCAAAGTCACAAGGCTTCGGCTTGAGATCACACGGTCAAACAAGTTCCACATGAAGACGATGGGTGTGATCGACAGCACTTCGATCACCATCGTCAAAAGTGCCACAAACATGAACGAGCGCTTGCACTGCCCAATCAATTCAGACACCGGATTTGCATTCGGTCCGGGTTTGGTGTTGGTATTGAGAAATTTATCGATAAAGCCGAACATACATTCCAAAAGAAATCAGCCGATCTTACGAGTCGGCTGATTTTATTACCCAAGAATTCCAAATTCAATCAAACGGTACTTTATCAATCATCATCTTGCTCGGTCCATACGCCCGAAACACCATCTCCATTGATGAAGTCGATGCCCATGTCTTTGAGTGCTGTTGCAGCCTCACTGTTACCCAACATAAACGAAGAGTCAGCTTGAAGGTCTGCATCAGTCAACCCAAAGTCAGCAAGAGCATCAGCATCACCAATACTCAAAGTGACATCAAGATCATTGTCGAAGCTCATGCCAAGACCCATGATGTCACTCAAGGTCATTTCACTGCCGCCCTGGATAAGGACGGATGTGCCGGCCTCACCTGTGATGGTGTCAATGCCCATGGCTGACAATGCACTCAAGCTGGTGCTCAGATTGACCGTGCCATTTTCTATGTCATCGGTCACATCCAGCGTGACGTTCAAATCATTCGTCCCACCGTCAGCAAAGCTCAAGTCTGTGGCATCGAGATCAAACCCATCCATACCGCCCTGGATGACGAGTGAAGTTCCATCTTCACCGGTAATGCGGTCTGTGCTGAGGGCAGCCAATTGACTCAAGCTGTTGTTCAGATTGATCGTGTCAATGCCCATGCCTGCCAGAGCACTTAGGTTGGTGTTCAGATTGACGGTGCCTAAGTCGTTCAAGTCAGTCTGAAGCGTGACGTCCAAATCACTCTCACCACTGTCAGCAAAGCTCATGTCCGTCGCGGCAAGATCCAACTCGCCAATACCACCCTGGATAAGGACGGACGTGCCGGCCTCACCTGAGATGGTGTCAATGCCCATTGCGTCCAAAGCGCTCAAGCTGGTGTTCAGATTGACCGTGCCTGTATCTGCGTTTTGATCTGCATCTGTCAACTGCAGCGTGACGTCCAAATCATTCTCACCACTGTCAGTAAAGCTCAAGTCCGTGGCACCGAGATCCAACCCACCAATACCGCCCTGGATAAGGACGGACGTGCCAGCATTACCTGTGATGGTGTCAATGCCCATTGCGTCCAAAGCGCTCAAGCTGGTGTTCAGATTGACCGTGCCATTTTCTGCGTCATCGGTGACATCCACCGTGACACTCAAATTTCTTTCGCCATTTTTACCATCGGCAAAACGCAAGCCCGGATCATTGAGATCGATATCACCGATGCCACCCTGAATAACAACGGAAGTGCCGTTGTTTCCGGTGATGATGTCAATGCCCATGCCGGCCAGAGCGCTCAGGCTGGTGTCCAGATTGACAGTGCCTGCATCCGTAACAACTGAGCCCGCATCCGAAGAATATGCATCAATGTCTTTTGATATGTTCCAAGTAACGCTGCTGCCGCCACCGCTCACATCTTTGACTTTTTCTAAATTGTCAGTGATCCGCTCATCCAAGTCGCCCACGTCGAAAACAACACCAACCCCGCCAGCGACGGCAGTCAACAGTCCGCCTTCACCCACAATGACCAACTGGGCAGCAACAGCCTGTTTCAGGCCATCTAGACCCGCGTTCGGATCAATCGCAGCGATATATGCGTTAACCGCAGCCAAGGCAGCCGCTGCTTGTGCTGCCGCTTCTGGCGACACCAACGATGAGAACAAGCCGGAGATGAAGCCCAAGTCAGCCAGGTCCAGTGTTCCATCTGCTGCCAGGCTGTTGATCAAGTCGGCGAATGCTTTGGACATCAACAAAGACGCATCGGCAGCCGAACCCCCAATGGATTGGGACAACGTCACCAAAATATTGGCGACTTGAAGGGCCGCAAGCTGCATCGCTAGCGCACCGGCGCCACCGGCTTGGGCCAATGCAATGGGGTCTGTTTGAGTGATGGAGGTGTTTTCGTCGAGGCCTAAAAGTTTAGCCACCCTGAGTTCTGCTGCTGTAACCAAGGCAGCAATTTCGCTGGGCGACATGCCTGTTGTATCACCAACGAGCGCCTCCACCAAGGTGGTGAGAGGGTTGATGACCGCTGAGCCTGATGGCGCTTTTAAAATGCCTTGAAACTTTAAACCCGTGGAAATATCGGTGCCACCGTATGCAACGATGGTGCCGCCGACGCCGCCCAGTCCTGAATAATTGCCAAGTGCATCAGTAACAACCGAGAACTCATCAGCGTCAAGTTCGTCATTTCCGTTGAGGTCTCGAAAGACGATCGCACCCGAGATGTAGCCGTCACCAACGACACCTTGGTCTCCGCCACCAACGGCACCTTGGTCTCCGCCACCAACGGCACCTTGGCCTGCTGAAGAACTCCCACTGGCGGCCACAAGAGCGACACCTGCAATAGCGCCACCCACCACGGGCCAACTTAATCCTTCCACACCACCCAGGCTGAATGCTTGATCTGCAAGTTGACTGCCAGCGGATGGCGGAGTTGGCGCTTGGGGTGCGCCCTGAGACAACTGCGCCAAAACAGGATGGGGTTGATCCGTCAGAGTTTCACGGAAGGCGTCCGTTTGTGCGAGCAAAATGGGCTGGCCCATGCCTTGGTCGTCAGACCCGTCCAGGGCGAGTGTTTCTGAGGCTGGGTTTTCATCTGAGAAAAAATCCAGACCCTCCATTAAACCAATCGATACATCTTCCAAACCACCCGATACCAAGGCCAATTCGGATTGGACCAAGGCGTTCAAAGCGGACAGTTGCTCAGAAATTTCCTCGCCAGAGACCGCAGATTGATCAGAGCCCATGAGACCCAAAGCTGCGCCAGTTTCGCTCAGTTGCAACAAAGGGTTTTCAACCGTCGTACGGTAGCTGGCAACCGCTTGCTCAACCAGCAAAGCGCCGATGCCAAGCAACGGAAGGTTGAGTTTTGAGCTTATCTTTTTGCGATTTAACTTCATACGAAAGGCCTCAATTTTATTTTTTACTAATGAAATTAGTAAAAACTGTCAAATTATTTAATGCACCAACAAGTTTAGAGACATTATCTTTTTAAAGATTTTAGCATATTTAACGACTTCAAGGCAAACGAATTGACAACCACCGGCAAGGTTCGTCCTTCGTGCGTTTTGACTGGTGGCCCTTCCCAGCCCTGCAACCGAAAAAAACAAGGCAAAGGTTTGGGCCAGGCTGTTTGTTATGAATCCTGTCATCGTGTTTTTTGCTGACAAAGAACGGATAGCCTCGGTCCACGCATTGGCCTTGGAAGCCCACTTAAAATGCTGGCTGACCTCCAACATTTTTTTCTTTCTCGAGCTTGCTCGCCTCACATCATGAAAATCGCAGTCCTCCCCGGTGATGGCATCGGCACCGAAATCGTCGCCGAAGCCGTCAAAGTTCTGAACACGCTCGACTTGAAGTTTGAAATGGAAACCGCCTTGGTCGGCGGCGCGGCCTATGACGCCTTTGGCCATCCCCTGCCCGAAGCCACGCTCAAGCTGGCCATGGCGTCCGACGCCGTGCTGTTTGGCGCGGTGGGCGACTGGAAATACGACAAGCTCGACCGTCCCCTGCGCCCCGAGCAAGCCATTTTGGGCCTGCGCAAGAACATGGGCCTGTTCGCCAACTTCCGTCCTGCGATTTGCTACGAGCAGTTGGTGGGCGCGTCCAGCCTCAAACCAGAGCTCATCTCCGGTCTGGACATTCTGATCATCCGTGAGTTGACGGGCGATATTTACTTTGGCCAACCGCGCGGCCGACGTGTGGCCACCGATGGCCACTTTCCCGGTGCCGAAGAAGCTTTTGACACCATGCGCTATTCCAAGCCCGAGATCGAGCGCATCGCGCACGTGGCTTTCCAGGCCGCGCGCAAACGCAAGGCCGCAGGTTTTGCGGGCCGCGTGACCAGCGTCGACAAAGCCAACGTGCTCGAGACCTTCCAGTTCTGGAAAGACGTGGTCACGGAAGTCGGCCAAGAGTATCCCGACATTGCCCTCGACCACATGTACGTGGACAACGCCGCCATGCAACTGGTCAAAGAGCCCAAGCGGTTTGACGTGGTGGTCACGGGCAACATGTTCGGCGACATCTTGTCCGACGAAGCGTCCATGCTCACGGGCTCCATCGGCATGCTGCCTTCGGCCAGCCTGAACACCAAAAACCAAGGCCTGTACGAGCCCAGCCACGGCAGCGCGCCGGACATCGCAGGCAAAGGCGTGGCCAACCCGCTGGCCACCATCTTGTCAGCCGCCATGATGCTGCGCTTCAGCCTGAACCAGCCCGAAGCCGCCCAGCGCATCGAAGCCGCGGTGCAAAAAGTGTTGGCCCAAGGCCTGCGCACCGGCGACATCTGGAGCGAAGGTGGCACCAAAGTCGGCACCCGCGAAATGGGCGACGCGGTGGTCAAGGCCCTCGGCTGATCCAACACCATCAACCACAAAGCCCGGCACCTGCGAAGGTGGCCGGGCTTTGTTTTTTAAAGCCGTCTCAGGCCTGGCCCATGCGCACCAAGCGCCCCGGGCGGGCTGCGGTGATCTCGCCTTCGCATTGCACCTGCTCGCCTGCCACCCAGGTGGCCACATAGCCCTCGGCCTTTTGCACAAAGCGCTTGCCGCCCGCAGGCAAGTCGCGCACCAGCCGGGGCAGGCCCACGCTCAGGCGCTTGGGGTCGATGGCGTTCAGGTCGGCACGCATGCCCGGCGCGATCACGCCCCGGTCGGACAAGCCCAGATACCGGGCATTGCGGCTCGTGAGCATCTCCACCGCTGTTTCAAGCGGGATACTGTCACGACCTCGGTCTCGCACCCAATGCGTGAGCATGAAGGTCGGAAAGCTGGCATCGCACACGGTGCCCACATGGGCACCCGCGTCGCTCAGGCTGCTGAGCGCTCTGGGGTGCGCCAGCATGCGGCGCACCGCGTCGAGCGAGCCCTCGTTGTAATTGAAGATTGGGAAATAAATCAGGCCATCGCCTTGGCCCGCACTCAGGTGGTCGTACATCGCCTCCAGCGGGGTGATGCCCGCCTGCTTGGCCCGCACCAGAAAGCTCTGCATGACCGAGGGTTCGTAATTGAGCGTGTCCTCCAGCGCGAACATGCGCCCACTGATGAGGTCAATCTTGGCCAGCAAAATGTCCACCAGCGGCGGAATGGCGCTGCCGTCTCCAGCCAGGCGCTCGGACTTTTCCGACAGGATGCGGGCCTTGCGCGCCGGATCGCGCATCGCCTGGGCGCGCTCAGCCAAAGGCCAATGCGCCACCTCTTTGTAAGAGGGGAAACCCATGAAAGGGTGAAAGCTGGCATCCAGCCCATTGAGCACGCCAATGCCCCGAACTGCCGTCTGCATGAACAGCGGCAGGCCTGCCTGCACTGCTGCTTCAACCCGCTGCTGGATTTTGAGGTACTGCTCGCCACCCGGGTCGCGTTGCAGCCAGGTCATGGACACCGGCTTGCCGCTGGCCCGCGCCAGCGCCTCCACGCTCTCGAACTCGGCGTCGAACTGATCGGGGCCGTTCAGCAGGTTGAAGTCACTCACAACCTGCACCACGCCGTGGCTTAAGCCCTCAAAGGCCTGGGCCAGACCCGTCAATTCGTCGTTGCCCGCATTCGCGGCAGGTGTGTCCTTGCCCTCGGAGGTGCGGTGGTTGTCGCTGCGTCCAGTGCTGAACCCGGCGGCACCGGCCCGCAGGGCTTCGCGCAAAAGCAAGCGCATGGCCTCGATGTCTTGCGCCGTGGCCTTCTCGTGGGCCAGGGCGCGTTCCTTCATGACATACATGCGCAAGGGATCGTGCGGCACCTGCACCAAATAGTCCAAGCTGCGCGGTGTGGCGGCCAGCGCGTCCATGTACTGCGGAAAGCTTTCCCAGTTCCAGCGGATGCCTTCGTGCAGCGCCGCACCTGGGATGTCTTCGACGCCCTCCATGAGCTTGATCAGGTCGCCCTCGTGGCCCGGTCGTTTGGGCGCAAAGCCCACGCCGCAGTTGCCCATGAGCAGCGTGGTCACGCCGTGGTAAATGCTGGGGGTGAAGCACTCGTCCCAAGTCACTTGCCCGTCGTAGTGGGTGTGGATGTCGACAAAGCCGGGGGTAACCCACAGGCCGGTGGCGTCCACGGTTTGCAGGGCGGGTTCATCCACGTGGCCCACGGCCACAATGCGGCCGCCGCGCACACCCACATCGGCCACAAAGGGCGGCGCACCTGTACCGTCCACCACGGTGCCGTTCTTAATCAAGCCATCGAGCATCTTTTCTCTTCCAATAAAAAGCCAATCCCAGGCCGCTGACGATGTGCCAAATGCCCCACAGGCTGGCCAAGGTGACCATGCCCAGATCGCTGCCAAACTGCAAGGCAATGATGCCCAGCGCCAGGCCCGAGTTCTGCATCCCGCCTTCGATCATGATGGCCCTGCGGTCACGCTCGCTCATGCGCATGGCCTTGGCGGTGGCCCAGCCCAAAAACAGGCCACTGGCGTTGTGCAACACCACAATCAAAAAGGTGGGCAAAAGGCCCAACGTCAGCAGCTGCCGCTCCTTGATGAGACCGGCCACGATGAACAAAATCAAAGCGCCCACAGCAAAGTTGCCCAGCGGCTTGCGGATGCGCTGCGTGAGAGTGGGCAACTGGTGCGAAAACAGCAGCCCCAGCGCCAGCGGAATACCCAGGACCATCAACAAACTCAGCCAAATGCCAGACGGGTCGATCGACAACTCGCGCAGCCAGGAAGCGGTTTCGGGGTTGGCCGCGATCATCCAGCTGAAGTTGAAGGGGGTGGCAAACAGCGCAATCAAACTGGCCACGGCAGAGATGCTGACCGACAACGCCGTGTTGCCCCGCCCCATGTGGGTGATCACGTTGCTCAGGCTACCACCCGGGCAGGCCGCGACCAAAATCATGGCCGCCTCGATGTTGGCGGGCAAATCCAGCGCCAGCGTGGCCAACCAGGTGCCCACCGGCAACAAGATGAACTGAGGGATCAAGCCGCACAGCACCGCACGCGGCGCTTGAGCGACCCGTCGAAAGTCCTCGATGCGCAATTCCAGCGACACCGAAAACACCATGGTGGCCAGCACCAAACTCAAGATCAATTGCTGTGAAGTCATGCTATTTCCTTGCGAAAAGTATAGACAGCCCCAGCACCCTGAACACAAAGGGTATACGCGCAGGTCAATCGCCGACACCGCCGCCGTGCCGTCAGGGGCACACCAGCCCAACCGCTATAATCAGGGGCTATGTTCTACCCCAGTTTGTTCTCTTTGAACCGCGCCAACACCGTCCAGGTGGGTGCTGCTGTGGGTGTTATCTCCACAAAAACCACGACCATTAAGGGCTGATCCAGTCTGGTTCGTCGTGCGCCCCCCGGCCAGACGAGCCGGGCAAACAGTCTGGTCTGACACTGTTTTAAAAACTGAAAGGGCGTTGAAATGAGCAAGTTAGTAGGTTTGGTGGGCTGGCGCGGCATGGTCGGCTCGGTGTTGATGGACCGCATGATTCAGGAAAAAGACTTTGACCTGATCGAGCCCTTGTTCTTCTCCACATCCAACGCAGGTGGCAAAGCACCCGCGATGGCCAAAAACGAAACCACCCTGCAAGACGCTTTCAATCTCGAGCAACTCAAGCGCTGCGAGATCGTCATCACCGCCCAAGGCGGCGACTACACCTCTGAAGTTTTCCCCAAACTGCGCGCAGCCGGCTGGAACGGCCACTGGATCGATGCGGCCTCGACCCTGCGCATGGAAAAAGACGCCGTGATCATTCTTGATCCGGTCAACATGCCGGTCATCAATAACGCGCTGGCCCACGGCGGCAAAAACTGGGTGGGTGGCAACTGCACGGTCTCGTGCATGTTGATGGGCGTGGGCGCCCTCTACAAAGCCGGTCTGGTCGAGTGGATGAGCACCCAGACTTACCAAGCCGCTTCGGGTGGCGGCGCACAACACATGCGCGAGCTGCTGACCCAATACGGCACCCTGAACGCCGAAGTCAAAGCCTTGTTGGACGACCCCAAGAGCGCCATCCTCGAAATCGACCGCCTGGTGGTGGCCAAGCAGCGTGCCCTCACGGCGTCTGAGACCGCCAACTTTGGCGTGCCACTGGGTGGCTCGCTGATCCCCTGGATCGACAAAGATTTGGGCATCGGCAAAAACCGGGACGAAGCCGGTTGGGGCACCTCCAAAGAAGAGTGGAAAGGCATGGCTGAGACCAACAAGATTTTGGGGCTCGGCGAGGCGTTCAACTCTGCGGCCATTCCCGTGGACGGTTTCTGCGTGCGCGTGGGCGCCATGCGCTGCCACAGCCAGGCCCTGACCTTCAAGCTGAAAAAAGACGTGCCCGTGGCCGACATTGAAGCCATGATCGCCGCCGACAACGCGTGGGTCAAACTGGTGCCCAACACCCGCGAAGCCACCATCCGCGACCTGACCCCGGTGGCCGTGACCGGCACCATGACGATCCCTGTGGGCCGTGTGCGCAAACTGGCCATGGGGCCCGAGTACGTGGGGGCGTTCACCATCGGTGACCAACTGCTGTGGGGCGCGGCCGAGCCGCTGCGCCGCATGTTGCGCATCTTGCTGGGCGCTTGACCGCGCCATGATCTGCGTGTCCTGTGCAATGAACACCTGGCTTGGGCTGTTCATGCGCTGGACACCCCAAAGGCCCGCGCGATGAGACTCGCGCTGGGCATTTGCTACTCAGGCTCGGCTTACCAAGGCTGGCAGAGCCAGGCCACGGGGCTGACGGTTCAGGACAAGCTTGAAAAAGCTTTGTCCAAATTTGCCGATGTGCCCCGCATCAGCACCTTGTGCGCTGGCCGCACCGATGCGGGGGTGCATGGCCTGATGCAGGTGGTGCACTTTGACACCGAGCTGGACCGTGACGCCCATTCTTGGGTGCGCGGCACCAACCGTTACTTGCCCTCCGACATCGCCGTGCAATGGGCGCAGGTCATGCCAGACAGCTTCCACTGCCGAGCCAGCGCAACGGGCAGGCGCTACCTCTATGTGGTGCTCGACTCGGCTGTGCGGCCCAGCCTGGAAAGCGGCCGTGTGGGCTGGGTGTACCGACCACTGAGCGAAGACGCGATGCGCCAAGCCAGCCTGCACTTGCTGGGGGAACACGACTTTTCTTCCTTCAGGGCCAGCAGCTGCCAGGCCTTGTCACCCATCAAAACCCTGCGGCAAATCCGGATCACAAGGCACGGCGCGTATTGGCGGTTTGAGTTTGAAGGCAACGCTTTCTTGCACCACATGATCCGCAACATCATGGGTTGTTTGGTCACGATTGGCCAAGGCCAACAACCGCCCGACTGGATGCGTGAAGTCTTGTTGGCCCAAAGCCGCGATGCCGCAGCCCCCACGTTTTCCCCCGACGGCCTTTACTTTGCTGGGCCGATTTACAGCCCTGAATGGGGCTTGCCTGACACCACCCCTGCTTTTGATTGGTTGCCATGAGCCTAGCCAACACACCGACAAACATCGCCCCACAGCAGCGCACCCGCATCAAGATGTGCGGTTTCACCCGCGAAGCCGACGTGCTGGCGGCCTGCGCCTTGGGTGCCGACGCCATCGGTTTTGTGCTGTACCCCCCCAGCCCACGCAGCGTGAGCATCGAACGCGCAGCCGAGTTAGCCCGCCTCCTGCCCTCTTTTGTGACGCCCGTGCTGCTGTTCGTCAACGAGACGCCCGAGCGCATTTCAGCCGCTTGCGCGGCCGTGCCCGGCGCTTTGCTGCAGTTTCATGGCGACGAGTCGGCTGCGTTTTGCGCCGCCATGACCCAGCGCACCGGCCGCCCGCACCTGAAAGCGGCCCGAATCCCCCTGTCCGCGGTGCAAGACTTCAACTTGCTAGAATTTGCCATCACTCACCAAGCAGCCCAAGCCCTCTTGCTCGACGCCCACGTCGACGGATACGGCGGCGGCGGACAAACATTCAATTGGTCACTCCTGCCACCAAACGTCAATGCTCACCTCGTTTTGTCTGGTGGACTCACACCTGCAAACGTGGGCGATGGCATGCGGGCGCTGCGCACGCATGGCCTGTCTCTGGCCGTTGACATCAGCACGGGCATCGAAGCAGGCAAGGGCCTGAAAGATGCCGACAAAATGCGGCAGTTTGTCCAGGCGGTGCGCGCCGCAGACAACGATCTCCTCCTTTAAAGCATTCCACGGGTTCATTCCGCTCGCTTTTGCAGCGCAGGCCCCGACTGCAACCAACCAGCGGCCCCACCCACACTGAGCACCACACCATGTTTGAATACCAACAACCCGATGTCAAAGGCCATTTCGGCATCTACGGCGGCAGTTTCGTCAGCGAAACCTTGACCCACGCCATCAACGAACTCAAAGCCGCCTACGCGAAGTACCAGCACGACCCGGCCTTCATCGCCGAATTCAAGTCCGAGCTGGCGCACTTCGTGGGTCGCCCCTCCCCCATTTACCACGCGGCCCGCATGAGCCGTGAGATGGGCGGCGCGCAAATCTTCTTGAAGCGCGAAGACCTGAACCACACCGGCGCCCACAAGATCAACAACACCATCGGCCAGGCCATGCTGGCCAAGCGCATGGGCAAGCCGCGCATCATTGCCGAAACCGGCGCAGGCCAGCACGGCGTGGCCACCGCCACCATCTGCGCCCGTTACGGCCTGGAATGCGTGGTCTACATGGGCTCAGAAGACGTCAAGCGCCAAAGCCCCAACGTCTACCGCATGAAGCTCTTGGGCGCGACCGTGGTTCCCGTGGAATCGGGTAGCCGCACACTCAAAGACGCCCTCAATGAAGCCATGCGCGACTGGGTCGCTCACGTGGACAACACCTTCTACATCATCGGCACGGTGGCCGGCCCGCACCCCTACCCCATGATGGTGCGGGATTTCCAAAGCGTGATCGGCGAAGAGTGCCTCACCCAAATGCCCGAGATGTTCAAGACATTGAAGATGGCCGAACAGCAACCCGATGCCGTGCTCGCCTGCGTGGGCGGTGGCAGCAACGCCATGGGCATCTTCTACCCCTATATTTCCCACGAGAAAACCCGCCTGATCGGTGTGGAAGCCGCTGGCGAAGGCATGGATTCGGGCAAGCACTCGTGCTCGCTGCAATTGGGCAGCCCCGGCGTGCTGCACGGCAACCGCACTTACATTTTGCAAGACGAGAACGGTCAGATCACCGAAACCCACAGTGTGAGCGCCGGTCTGGACTACCCTGGCGTTGGGCCCGAGCACGCCTTCCTCAAAGACATCGGCCGTGCCGAGTACGTGGGCATCACCGACAAGCAAGCGCTCGAGGCCTTTCACTACCTGTGCCGCACCGAAGGCATCATCCCCGCGCTGGAGTCGAGCCATGCCATCGCCTACGCCATGCAACTGGCCAAAACCATGCGTCCCGATCAGTCGATCTTGGTCAACCTGTCAGGCCGTGGCGACAAGGACATCGGCACCGTGGCCGACTTGTCGAACGCCGACTTTTTCTGCCGCCCCAGCTGCCAGGGCCAGTCGGTCAAAGGTGGCGAGCAGACCGTGAATTTTGTGAACTGAGAGCAGACATGAGCCGCATCGACGCCACCCTCTCCGCCCTCAAAACCCAGAGCCGCAAAGCCCTGATTCCTTATGTCACCGCCGGTTTTCCGCAAGCGGGCACCACCGTACCCCTGATGCACGCCATGGCCCAGGCTGGGGCCGACATCATCGAGTTGGGGGTCCCGTTTTCTGACCCATCGGCCGACGGCCCCGTGATCCAAAAAGCCGGTGACAAAGCTTTGGCGCTGGGCATCGGCACCGTGCAGGTGCTGGCCATGGTGCGCGAGTTCCGACAGACCAACAGCACGACCCCCGTGGTGCTGATGGGTTATGCCAACCCGGTAGAGCGCTACGACCAAAAGCATGGCACTGACCGCTTCATCCGCGACGCATCCGCTGCCGGTGTGGACGGCGTGCTGATCGTGGACTACCCGCCCGAGGAATGCGTGGAATTTGCCGCCAAACTCCGCGCACACAGCATGGACCTGATCTTCTTGTTGGCCCCCACCAGCACGGACGAGCGGATGCAGCAAGTGGCCCAAGTGGCCAGCGGTTATGTGTATTACGTGTCGCTCAAAGGCGTGACGGGGTCGGGCACGCTGGACACCGATGCGGTAGAAGCCATGCTGCCGCGCATCCGTCAGCACGTCAGCGTGCCGGTGGGTGTGGGTTTTGGCATCCGCGACGCCCAAACGGCCAAAGCCATCAGCCGCGTGGCCGATGCGGTGGTGATCGGTTCGCGCCTGATCCAGCTGATCGATGCTGCGCCTGCGGACCGCATCAACGATGTGGCGGGTGAGTTCCTCTTGGGCATTCGGCAAGCGCTGGACGCCTGAGCGCAGGGGCCTGACCCGGCGGACGGAATCAGGCCCTTGCCATCTTCGCCATGTGAAATGAGCCCCTGCCCGTTTCAACGATAATTTGCCGCACAAGGAGAACCCCTCATGAGTTGGCTCGAAAAACTGCTCCCTCCCAAGATCCAGCACACCGACCCGGCCGATCGCCGCACGGTGCCAGAGGGCTTGTGGGTCAAGTGCCCCAGCTGCGAGACAGTGCTCTACAAGACCGACCTGGAAGAAAACCAGAACGTCTGCCCGGGTTGCGCACACCACCTGCGCATTGGCGCCCGCGCCCGCCTGAACGCCTTTTTGGACGGTGAAGGCCGCTACGAAATTGGTCAGGAAGTCGTGCCGGTGGACCCCCTCAAATTCAAGGACAGCCGCAAGTACCCCGAGCGCCTGAAAGAAGCCATGGACAACACGGGCGAGACCGATGCCCTTGTGGTCATGGGGGGCTCGGTGCACAGCATCAATCTGGTGGTGGCCTGCTTCGAGTTCGACTTCATGGGCGGCTCCATGGGATCTGTGGTGGGCGAGCGTTTTGTGCGCGGCGTGGAAACCGCCATCGCGCAAAAAGTGCCTTTCGTATGCTTCACCGCCACGGGCGGTGCACGCATGCAAGAAGGCCTGCTCTCGCTCATGCAAATGGCCAAGACCAACGCCGCCTTGACCCGATTGGCCAAAAAAGGCCTGCCCTACATCAGCGTGTTGACCGACCCCACCATGGGCGGCGTGTCGGCTGGTTTTGCCTTCTTGGGCGATGTGGTCATTGCCGAGCCCAAAGCCCTGATCGGCTTTGCCGGCCCCCGTGTGATCGAAAGCACCGTGCGCGTGACCTTGCCTGAAGGCTTTCAGCGCGCCGAGTTTTTACAAAGCAAGGGCGCGGTGGACTTCATCTGCGACCGCCGCGAACTGCGCAAGACCATCGCCACCACCTTGGCCATGCTGCAGCGCCAGCCGGCAGACGCCGTCAGCTGAGCAGCACCCTGCGCTCTCAAAAGAAAGGCCCTCGAAAGAGGGCCTTTGTCATGGGCTGGCTTCAACTCAAGGTCTCAGCGCAAACCGTCCATTTGCAGGCCCATCAAAACAATGCCCACCATTTGCAGGGCCAAGAGCAAGACCAAAGGCGACAAATCAATGCCGCCCACCAACGGCACCACACGCCGAAACGGGCGCAAAACGGGCTCAACCAACTTGGACACCAGATCGTTCAAGGGCGATTGAGGGCTGACCCACGACATGACCGCATACACCAGCACCAACGCACTCAGCCCCGACACCCCCAACTGAAGCAAGCTCAACACGCTGAACCATGGCAGCAAAAGCCCTGGCGCATGCCCGCCCGACATCAGCCACAACAAGGACACTTGCGCCAACTTGATCAACCAAGCGCCTGCCAAGCTGGACAAGTCCCAAGCCGACCCAGACGGCATCACTTTGCGCAAAGGCAGCACCAGCCAATCGCTCAGTGCAAAGACGAATCGGCCCACGGGTTGGTGAAACGAAATGCGTTGGCGCTGCATGAGTAATCGCAGCAAGCAAGTGCCCGCCAACAAGCCCGCCACCACGTCCAAGACCAGACTGACCATTTGAAACCACATCGATTGTTCTCCTGCTCGTGCGATGATACCCAGATGCCTCCAAGCCCTCCCCCCAACCACATGACCCCGACGGAACTGCCCCTTTTCCCATTGGGCACGGTGCTGTTTCCCGGTGCTTTGTTGCCCTTGCAATTGTTTGAATTGCGCTACCTGCAAATGATCGGCGAATGTGAGCGGCAAGGCAGCGGCTTTGCGGTGGTCACACTCACCCAAGGCCGAGAAGTGCACCGCCCAGGGGCCAGCGCCGAGCAGTTTGAAGCCCTGGGCACCCGGGTGCACATCGAGCGCATTGAACGGCCCCAAGCCGGACTGGTCAAGGTTTGGTGCCGAGGTGAAGAAAAAATCAGCATTCAGAACACGCAGCAACGCAGCGATGGTTTGTGGTCGGGCCAAGTGCAAGCCCTCCCCCCTGAGCCGGCTGTCCAAGTGCCCGAAGACCTGCAACACCTGTCGGCACAGATGCACGAGGCCCTGACCCTGCTGAGCGCTCAGCCCAGCGTGGTGCCCCATTGGGCCGAAGCCTGGCGTCTGCAAGACTGCAGTTGGTTGTCCCACCGCTGGGGCGAGTTGCTGCCCTTGCCTTTGCAGATGAAGTACCGCCTGTTTGCGCTGCAAGAGCCCCTGATGCGCTTGGAGTTGATCGGCGACATGGTGGCCCCCTCAACGCCACCCTCTCAGCGATGACCGCAGCCTTCGGCCGCGCAGCCCGACGGCTCCGACCCCAAGCCCCCAGCAAACTCTTAAAATAGCGGGTTTTGCGCTCTGGCGCAGCTTCACTTTCTGTTTATTTTTCGCAATACAGGCTCACACCCGCCCTGAGCCCAACCACCGCCCGCCATGTCCGATACGAACGCCACCGCCGCAACCGCACCAGCCCCACAAGATGAAAACCAGCTGATCGCCGAGCGCCGCGAAAAACTCAAGGCCATGCGCCAGGCGCAGGCCGACGGCAAAGGTGTGGCTTTTCCCAACGACTTCAAGCCCGCGCACCACGCCGCCAACCTGCACCAGGCGCATGGCGACAAAGACGCCGAAACCCTGAACGGCGAAGGCGTGGCCAAGACCCCTGCCAAAGTGGCGGGCCGCATGATGCTCAAGCGGGTGATGGGCAAGGCCAGCTTTGCCACCCTGCAAGACGCCACTGGCCGCATCCAGGTGTATGTGACGCGCGACGACGTGGGCGAAGACCTGTACGCGCTGTTCAAACACTGGGACCTGGGCGACATCGTGGGCGTAGAAGGCCATCTGTTCAAGACCCGCACGGGCGAGTTGTCGATCCACGCCACCGGCATCCGCATGCTCACCAAGAGCCTGCGCCCCATGCCTGACAAGTTCCACGGCGTGGCCGACCAGGAAGTGAAGTACCGCCAGCGCTATGTGGACCTGATGACCGACGAAAGCGCCCGCAAGCGCTTCGCGGCCCGCAGCAAGGCCGTCAGCGGCATCCGCGAGTTCATGGTGCAGCACGGCTTTTTGGAAGTCGAAACGCCCATGCTGCACCCCATTCCCGGCGGTGCCAATGCCAAGCCGTTTGTGACGCACCACAATGCGCTGGACCAAGAGATGTTCTTGCGCATTGCGCCCGAGCTGTACCTCAAGCGCCTGCTGGTGGGCGGCTTTGAGCGCGTGTTCGAGATCAACCGCAACTTCCGCAACGAAGGCATCTCGGTGCGCCACAACCCCGAGTTCACCATGATGGAGTTCTACGCAGCGTACTGGAACTACCAGGACCTGATGGGCTTCACCGAAAGCCTGATCCGCGACGCGGCCATGACCGCCGCAGGCACACTGGCTCTGAGCTACAACGGCAAACCGGTCGACTTGGCCAAGCCTTTCGCCCGCATGACCATCCGCGAAGCCATCGTCAAGCACACCGAGGCGGGCGAGAACGTGGACAACCCCGAGTGGCTGACCCACGCCCTGAAAAAGCTGGGCATGAGCGAAGCCAAGGACAAGCTGTCCACCCGCAGCCTGGCCAGCCTGCAGGTGTTTTATTTTGAGGAAACCGTGGAAGACAAGCTCTGGGAGCCGACCTTCATCATGGAGCACCCGACCGAAATCTCACCCCTGGCCCGCGCCAACGACAGCCGCCCCGAAGTGACCGAGCGCTTTGAGCTCTACATCACCGGCCGCGAGTTCGGCAACGGCTTCAGCGAGTTGAACGACGCCGAAGACCAGGCCGCACGTTTCCAAGCCCAAGTCGCCGCCAAAGACGAGGGTGACGACGAAGCCATGTACTACGACCACGATTTTGTGCGTGCCCTCGAATACGGCATGCCCCCTGCAGGCGGCTGCGGCATCGGCATCGACCGCCTGATGATGCTGCTGACCGACAGCGCCAGCATCCGCGATGTGATCTTATTCCCGGCGCTGCGGCACGTGCAGGACTAAGCGGGACACACGTCCAAAAAGAAACCCGGCCATGGCCGGGTTTCTTTTTGGACAAGCCGTTCAGGGACGCCGGTCGGCCGGCAAGCGTGGTGCATCCTCCACCACCTCTCGAACCTCCACGTCGACCACCTGGTCGTCACGGGCAAACGGCGCAGCGTGTCCTCTGGGGTGCTCAAAGCCTTGGCGGGTTGAAGCACGAAAGCCACCCTGCCTGAAATTTTGGCGCATGGCGTTGAACTGCTGCCAGACCATCACCACCTGCGGCTTGCGGCCCGTCAACAACCAACGAACCGTCGCATACACGATGTAACAGAGCAAACCAAAGAGCAAGGCGGCCAGGATGAGCAGGCCGAGCAAACCCATGAAGATGCGCACGATCCAGTTCATTCAAGTGTCCAGTCAGGTCAAGGCAATCGGTCGAGCGCCTGCATGTAGTCGGCAGAGCGCACCAACTCGTCCCAAGGGCGGGCAGGAGATCGAGGCAACAGGTTCAGGCGCCGCTCTTCGCTGGTTTCATTGGGCACCCAGCGGCCTTTGAGCTGGGCTTCGGCCAACTGGTCCAGCACCTCGTCCAGTTCAGCCCCACCGTTCACGGCAGAGCGGTTGCACAGCAAGGCCAAGTCGCACCCAGCCTGCAATGCAGTCACCACGGCTTCGGTGTAGCTGAGCGTACGCCCTTCCAACTGGCGGGCGGCGGCCATCGACAGGTCGTCGGTGCAGACCACGCCCTGAAAACCCAACTGACCTCGCAAAATGTCTTGCAACCAGCGCGGCGAAAAGCCCGCCGGGCGGCTGTCGACCTTGCTGTAGATCACATGGGCAGGCATCACGGCCGTGAGCACGCTGGTGAGCCAGCGGTAGGGCTGCGCATCGTCGGCCAAGATGGCCTTTAGACTGCGCTTGTCCACCGGCAGCGCCACATGCGAGTCGGCCTTGACGGCACCGTGCCCTGGAAAGTGCTTGCCGCAATTGCCCATGCCGGCCTGCAACAGACCGTGCATCAGGCTGCGGGCCAGCAGGTTGACCACGCGCGGGTCGCGCGCCAATGCACGGTCACCAATCACGCCGCTTTCTCCGTGGTCCAAATCAAGGACGGGTGTGAAGCTGAAGTCCACACCACAAGCGCGCAGCTCGCTGGCCAACACAAAGCCAGTCGAGGTGGCCGCTTCGCAGGCCTTGAGCACGCCGGAGCCTGGCTGGCCCTGGTCGTTATGCCCCCAAAGCTGGCCCAAAGCGCGCATGGGTGGCAAATGGGTGAAACCGTCGGTGCGAAAGCGCTGTACGCGCCCGCCTTCGTGGTCCACCGCGATCAAGAGGTCGGCCCGGATGCTTTTGATCTCGGCGCACAAGTCACTCAGCTGCGCTCTGCTTTGCCAATTGCGGCCAAACAAAATCATGCCGCCCACCAGCGGATGCGCCAAACGGCGGCGGTCCACGTCGCTCAGGTGGTGGCCTTCGATGTCGATGATCAGGGGGGCGTGGAGGGTCATGGGTAGATCAAGTTCAAAGTCAGTTCGGGGTGAACCACCCCATATCAAGGGGCTGCACTGTCTGAAACCGGCAAAGTTGTTGGTGCCGTTGCCGTTGCCGCGGTCTCCACCACGCAAAAACTCGCGGCGTATTCGGATTCGTCGGTGACGGTGATGTGGGCGTTGAGGTTTTTGGCTTCAAACCATGTTTTAAGCACCCCATGCAGCACGATGACCGGTTGACCACTGGGCAGCTTGCCCACCTCACACAACCGCCAGGTCATGGGCATGCGCATGCCCAGGCCAATGGCTTTGCTGAACGCTTCTTTGGCCGAAAAGCGCGTGGCCAGATAACGCACGCCGCGTTCGGGCCAGCGGGCGCTGCGCGCCTTCCAGGTGGCCATTTCGGCCTCGCTCAAGACCTTGGCGGCAAAGCGCTCGCCATGCTTGTCCAAGCTGGCCCGGATGCGGCGGATGTCGCAGATGTCGGTGCCGATGCCGTAGATCATTTGTTCAAGCAAGCCAAATAGGCCTGGACCGTGGCGCTGTAACCCTGCTCCAGCGCATCGGCCATGAAGGCGTGGCCGATCGAGACTTCTTGCAAGCCTTTGACAGCCGCCACAAAGGCCGGCAGGTTGTCGCGGTTGAGGTCGTGCCCGGCGTTCACACCCAAGCCCACAGCCAGTGCGATTTGCGCAGCATCGGCATAACGCTGCAGCTGCGCGGCATTCTCTGGCGTGCCCCAGGTGGCCGCATAGGGCTCGGTGTAAAGCTCCACGCGGTCAGCGCCCACAGCACGGGCTGCGGCCATTTGCTCGGAAATCGGATCCATGAACAGGCTCACGCGCACGCCCAGCGCCTTGCATTCGTCGATCAATGGCTTCAGGCGCTCGGTGTCTTGCGGGAAGGTCCAGCCGTGGTCGCTGGTGAACTGGCCTTCGCTGTCGGGCACAAAGGTCACCTGGTGCGGACGCACTGCGCGCACATGGTCCATCAGGTTGTGGAAGGGATTGCCCTCGATGTTGAATTCACGCTCGGGCCAG